>NZ_JBIVIR010000012.1:0-292274 GCF_044749825.1 Streptomyces sp. NPDC088915 | reverse complement strand
GCGAAGACGATGTCGGCGAGGGAGTGTCCGAGGAGGGGGTCGAGTTTTTCGCAGACTTCGTCGAAGGCGGCGGCGTAGACGGGGTGGGTGGTGTAGAGCTCGCGTCCCATGCCTGGGCGTTGCGAACCCTGCCCCGCGAACAACACCGCGAGGCGTCCGGAGGGACGGGCCACACCGGTCCGTACGGCGATCGGGTCGTCGCCCCGGGCGAAGGCGTCCAACGCGGCGAGGAGGTCGGTGCGGTCGGAGCCGACGACCACGGCCCGGTGTCCGAGCGCCGCGCGGGTGGTGGCGAGGGCGTGGGCGACCGCCACCGCGTCGGCGTCGGGCGCCTCGGTGGTGAGGTGGTCGCGCAGGCGCGCGGCCTGGGCCCGGAGTGCCTCGGGACCCGCGGCGGACAGCGGCCAGAGCACAGGACCGGCCGGCGCCGTGTCCACGGCCGGCTGGGCGGGTTCGCCCTCGGTGTGCGAGGGGGGTTCTTCGAGGATGAGGTGGGCGTTGGTGCCGCTGATGCCGAATCCGGAGATCGCGGCGCGGCGGGGGCGGTCTTCGGTGTCCCAGGGGCGGGGTTCGGTCAGCAGGCTGACGGCTCCCGCTGTCCAGTCGACTTGGCTGGTGGCTTGGGTGACGTTGAGGGTGGCGGGCAGGGTGCCGTGGCGCATGGCCATGATCATTTTGATGATTCCGGCCACGCCGGCGGCTGCCTGGGTGTGGCCGATGTTGGATTTGACCGAGCCGAGCCACAGGGGGTTGTCCGGGGTGTGGTCCTGGCCGTAGGTGGCCAGGAGGGCTTGTGCTTCGATCGGGTCGCCCAGTCGGGTTCCGGTGCCGTGGGCCTCGACCACGTCGATGTCGGCGCCGGAGAGTCCGGCCGAGGCCAGGGCCTGACGGATGACGCGCTGCTGGGAAGGTCCGTTCGGTGCGGTCAGGCCGTTGCTCGCACCGTCCTGGTTGACCGCGCTGCCGCGTATGACCGCCAGTATGCGGCGTCCGGCGCGGCGGGCGTCCGACAGGCGCTCCAGCAGGAGCAGGCCTGCTCCCTCGCCCCAGCCTGTGCCGTCGGCGTCGTCGGAGAAGGCCTTGCACCGACCGTCCTGCGACAGCCCCCGCTGGCGGCTGAACTCGACGAAGGTTCCGGGTGTCGACATGACCGTGACGCCACCGGCCAGTGCCATGGTGCACTCACCCCGGCGCAGGGCCTGTACTGCCAGGTGCAGTGCCACCAGGGATGAGGAGCAGGCCGTGTCCACACTCACCGCCGGGCCCTCCAGCCCGAACGTGTACGCCACCCGACCCGACGCCACACTGTTCGAACTGCCCGTCAGGAGATAGCCGTCGGTGTCCTCCACCGCCTCGTGCAGGCGGGGGCCGTAGTCCGGGGACATCAGGCCCGTGAACACGCCGGTCCGGCTTCCGCGCAGGTCGGCGGGGTCGATCTCCGCCCGTTCGAACGCTTCCCAGGCCGTCTCCAGGAGCAGCCGCTGCTGCGGATCGGTGGCCAGTGCCTCGCGCGGGCTCATTCCGAAGAACTCCGCGTCGAAACGGTCCGCGTCGTGCAGGAAGCCGCCGTGCCGCGTGTACGAGGTGCCCCGTCGCTCCGGGTCCGGGTCGTAGAGCCCCTCCAGGTCCCAGCCCCGGTTCACCGGGAACTCCGAGATCCCCTCCCGGCCCTCCGCGACCATCCGCCACAGCCCCTCGGGATCGGTGACCTCACCCGGGAAACGACAGCTCATCCCCACGATCACGATCGGATCGTCGTCCGTCATCGGGACCGCGTCCGTCGCCGGGACCGCCTCCGTCTCCGGCCGCGCCGCCGCCGCACCCGGGTCCGCCGACAGCTGTTCCCGCAGGTGCGCGGCGAGCACCGCCGGGGTCGGGTGGTCGAAGAGCAGCGAGGCCGGCAGCCTCAGCCCGGTCGCGGTCTCGAGGTGGCCGCGCAGCTCGACGGCGCGCAGGGAGGTGAAGCCGAGGTCGGAGAAGGCCGCGGCGGGGTCGAGCGGTTCGTCCCGGGTCTGCTGGAGGACGACCGCGGCGACCGTGTCGATCAGCTCCCGCAGGGCGTGCTCCTGCTCCGCCGGGGACAGCGGGGCGAGCCGGCCGCGCAGCACCGCCGCCGCGCCTCCGGCTTCGTCGGCGTCGGGAGTGCCGAGCGCGCGCAGGCCGCCGGCGCCCCGCGCCCGGGGCCGGCCGGCCGGATCGGGCCAGTAGCGCTTGCGCTGGAAGGCGTACGGCGGGAGCGGACTCAGCGGAGTACCGGCCGGGAACACGGCGTGCCAGTCGCACTCCACCCCGGCGGCGTGCAGCCGGGCCAGGGCGGTCATCGCGGACTGCGACTCGCCGCCGTCGCGCACGAGCGCGGCGAAGGCGGCCGGGCGGGGACCGTCGCCCTCCAGGGTGGCGGCGACGGCCTGGGTGAGCACCGGGGTCGGGGAGAGTTCCAGGAACGTGGTGACCCCGGCGTCGCGCAGGGAGCGCACCCCGTCCGCGAACCGCACGGTGGCACGGATGTGCCGGACCCAGTAGCGGGGGTCGGTGAGCTGCTCGTCCGTGGCGATCCGGCCGGTGACGTTGGACACGACGGGGATGCGGGCGGGACGGTAGTCGAGGGTCCTGGCGGTCCGCTCGAACTCGTCGAGGATCGCGTCCATGTGCGACGAGTGGCCGGCGACGGTGACGGCGAGCCGCTTGCACTTGCGGCCCCGCTCCCGCCAGTACGCGCACACGGCGAGCACGGCGTCCTCGTCGCCCGAGACGACGGTGCCGTCCGGGGAGTTGAGCCCGGCGACGGCCACGGCGCCGACGTGCCGGCCGAGGGTCTCGAACGAGGCGAGGACCTCCTCCTCCCCCGCCTGCACGGCGGCCATGGCGCCGCCCGCGCGGGACTGGATGAGGCGGGCCCGGACGGTGGCCAGGGTGCACACGTCCGGCAGCGAGAGGACTCCGGCGACGTGCGCGGCCGCCAGTTCGCCCATGGAGTGGCCGGTGACGTAGTCGGGGGTGACGCCCCAGCTCTCGTAGAGCCGGTAGAGGGCGACCTCGACCGCCAGCAGTGCGGGCAGGGCGTAGTCGGTGCGGTCGAGCAGGGCGGCGTCCGCGCTGCCGGGCTCGGCGAAGATCAGCGCGCGGACGGGCCGGTCGAGGTGCCGGTCGAGTTCGTCGCAGACCGCGTCGAAGGCGGCGGCGTAGACGGGGTGGGCGGCGTACAGCTCGCGTCCCATGCCGGCCCGCTGGCTGCCGCCGCCGCCGAACAGGACGGCGGTGCGGCCCGGCCGGGCCGTACCGGTGACCGTGTGCGCGGACGGCAGTCCGCCGGCCAGGGCGCCCAGGCCCGCCAGCAGCTCCGTGCGGGTGCCCGCCACGACGGCGGCCCGGTGTTCGAAGGCGGTCCGGATGGTGGCCAGGGAGAGGCCGGTGGAGGCGACGCCGACGACCGGCCGGGCGGTGAGGTGGTCGAGGAGCCGCTGGGCCTGGGCGCGTACCGCTGCTTCGCCGCGGCCCGACAGCACCCACGGCAGCGGCGCTTCCGGTCGCGGGTGCTCCGCCGTGCCCGACGCGGCCCCGGGGACGCCGGCGGTCTCGGGGACGTCGGCGGACTCGGGCGTCCGCGCGGCCGCGGGCAGCTCGGCCAGCACCATGTGGCAGTTGGTGCCGCCGATGCCGAGCGAGCCGACGGCGGCGAGCAGCGGGGCGTCCTCCCGGGGCCAGGGGCCGAGTTCGTCCTGCACGCGCAGCCGCAGCCGGTCCAGGGGGATCGCCGGGTTCGGGGTCTCGTAGTTGAGGCTGGGCGGCAGCTCCCGGTGGCGGATGCTCAGCGCCACCTTGAGCAGGCCGACGATGCCCGCGGCGGCTTCCAGGTGGCCGACGTTGGTCTTGGCGGAGCCGACGCGCAGGGGGTCTTCGTCCGGGCGGCCGGGGGCGGTGACGGCGCCGACGGCCCGGGCCTCGATCGGGTCGCCGACGGGGGTGCCGGTGCCGTGCAGCTCCAGGTACTGCAGGTGGGCCGGGTCGATGCCCGCCCGGCGGCAGGCGGCGCGCAGGGCGGCGCTCTGGGTGGCCTCGCCCGGAGTGGTCAGGCCCGGGGTGGCACCGTCGTTGTTGACGGCGCTGCCCCGGATCACGCAGTACACCGGGTCGCCGTCGGCGAGGGCGGCCGACAGGGGCTTGAGGACGACGAGGCCGCCGCCCTCGCCGCGCACGATGCCGTTGGCCCGGGCGTCGAAGACGTGGCAGCGGGCGTCCGGGGAGAGGGCGCCCAGACGGGCGAGGGCGAGGGTGCTCTCCGGTACGAGGTTCAGGTTGACGCCGCCGGCCAGGGCCGTGGCCGACTCTCCGCTGCGCAGGCTGGCGCACGCCGCGTGCACCGCGACGAGCGAGGAGGACTGGGCGGTGTCGAGGGTGAGACTGGGACCCTGGAGGCCGAGCGCGTAGGAGACCCGGTTGGCGATGACGCCGCGGTGGGTGCCGGTCACGCTGTACTGGCCGATGGCGGACGTGCCGTAGGAGTGGAGCAGCTTGGCGTAGTCGTCCCAGATGGCACCGATGAAGATGCCGGTGCTGCTGCCCTCGAGACTGCCCGGCAGGATGCGGGCGTCCTCCAGGGCCTCCCAGGCGAGTTCGAGGACCAGCCGCTGCTGCGGGTCCATCGCCAGGGCTTCCTCCGGTGAGATGCCGAAGAAGGCCGCGTCGAACGCGTCGGCGTCGTCGAGGAACCCGCCGCGCCGCTCCGGGCCGTCGTGCCCGGCGGCCGGGGGCTCCCACCGGCCCTCCGGCACCTCGCCGATCGCGTCGCGGCCCGAACTGAGGAGTTCCCAGAAGGCGACGGGGCCCTCGGCCCCGGGCAGTCGGCAGGACAGGCCGATCACCGCGATCGGCTCGTCCCGTGCTCGGTCCGCGTCCGTCGCCGCGCTGCTGTCGCTGCCGTACTGGTCGATCATCTGGGCTGTGTCTCCTGTGAGATGCGAACGGGGGCGCGGCCCCGGGCGGTGGCCGGGGCCGCGAGGGGTGGACGGCCGGTCAGGAGGCCGCGGTGCCCGCTCCGGCGGCGAGTGCCTGGAGGGCCTGCTTCCAGGCGATCTCACCGCCCGCGGCCTCCATGACCAGCCACGGGTTCCAGAAGTCGCGGTAGAGCGTGATCCGGCCGTCCTCGAAGCGGACCACCGACAGGTACGTCTGGGTGTACTCGCCGCCGGTGGCCAGCAGGGTCGCCTCACCGGTGAACGCGGCGATGACCAGGCCGTCCTCGGTGGCGGTGTAGAACTCCGGCTCGGAGAACGTGACCTTGAGCTGCTGGCCGAACAGGGTCATCTGGCCGATCAGTTCCTCACGGCCCTGCATCCGGCTCGGGAAACCCCAGGCGGGGTAGGGGAATTCGAGGACGCCGTCCTCGGCGAACAGGCCGACCCACTCCTCGACGCGGCCGCTGGACAGCAGCTCCAGGCTGTGGCGGAAGAGGTCCTTGAGTTCCTGGGGGGTGGTGGTCATGCGTGTTCCTTCTCTGTGAGGTGTGCGCGGGGGTTGCGGGACGGGCGCGGGGGCGCCGGCCGTTCAGGGCGTGGCGGTGACGACGCCGCCGAAGACCTTGTCGATGGCCCGGTCCGGCAGCAGACGGGCCAGCAGCCGGCCACCGGTGGCGTCCTTGCCGACGCCGTAGCGGGTCCGGGGGCGCTTGACGACCAGTGCCCGCATGACGGTGCGGGCCACGTCGTCCGGAGTGACCGCGCTGGTGCGCGCCGAGTGCTCGTTGCTCTCCAGGAAGCGCAGGAAGGTGTCCCGGTACAGCTCGGCGACCGCCTCGGGAGCCTCGTCGAGGGTCCGGCCGGCCTCCAGCGCCATCTTGTCCCAGATCGGCGTCATGACCGCGCCGGGCTGGACGACGGAGACCGGGATGCCGAACGGTGCCAGTTCGCGGCGGAGCGCGTCGCTGAGCCCCTCCTTCGCGAACTGCGCGGCCGCGTACGCCCCCAGGTACGGGATGGCGACGTTGCCCAGCCCGGAGGTGATGTTGACGATCCGCCCGGCGCCGGTGCGCAGGAGCGGCAGGAAGCCCTGGATCACCGCCAGCTGTCCGACCACGTTGATGTCCAGCTGTCGGCGCAGCAGGGCGGGAGGGACGCACTCCAGCGGTGCGGTCACGGCGATGCCCGCGTTGTTGACCAGGCCGAACAGGCCAGCCTCGGGGTTCTCCTCGGCGATCCGGTCGACGGCGGCGGCGATGGTCTTCTCGTCGGTGACGTCCAGGATCACGGGGGTGAGCCCGACGGCCCCGGACGCGGTGAGCCGTTCGGCGTCCTCGGTGCGCCGGACCCCGGCGTACACCTGGAAGCCGATCCGGGCGAGGTTGCGGGCGCATGCCTCGCCGAGACCGGAGGAGGCTCCGGTGATGACGACGGCCTTCCCGTGGGGGGACAGCAGTGGCGTCCTGTTCGGCACGGTGGTTCTCCGGGTTCGGTGCGACGTGGGTGGGGACGGGAGGGCCGGGGGCCCAGGGGGTGTCCTGTCGATCGGGCCGGATCAGGGTGCGGTGCCGGGCGCCGCGAGCCCGGCGTGATCGACGAGGCGCCCCCTACGACTGCTTGACGGCGTCGCGGACCGCCTCCAGGGAGGCGGCGGCGAGGCGCTCGGCCCGGTCCGCGGGCACGGCGCCCTCGACGTGGGTGAAGTTCCAGGCGAGCCGGTCGTGGGCGGTGGTGATCGCGGCGCAGTAGTAGGCGTTGACGGACAGGCCGGCGATGAACTCGGCCGAGCTCACCCGCCAGGGCCCGACGGTGTCCGGGAAGTCGTACCGGCCGACGTTGGAGACGCAGAGGGTGATCGGGCCCTTCTCCTCCATGAAACGGAGGAACCGCTCGCTCTTCGCGACCGACTTGGGGGCCACCGGCCCGAGTGTGGCGACGGCCGTCAGGTGCTCGCCGCGCCGCCGGCGGCGCGCGAGGTCCCGGCTGATGGTCCGGGCCATCGGCCACAGCGGGGCGCCCGGCCGGTAGTCCACGATCGAGGGCACGGTGGCGACGTACGTGCCGATCTCGTCCTCGGTGACCCGGGGGACCAGCGCGTCGCGGAAGGTGATCGGCGAACCGATCACCAGCGGGCCCGGACGGTCGCCGGCGTCCCGCGCCGCCGCGGTCGCCATCGCCGCGGCCAACGCCCCGTGCACGGTGGCCTGTTCGCGCTTGCACGCCGCGACGAGCTCGGCCAGCTCGTCGGCGGGTAGCGAGCGGCCCAGGAGCTGGGTGACGCGGCTCTCGAAGGGCACGCGCGACGTGGGCTCGAAGCGGCGCGGCTTGATCCGCTTGGCCGTGCCCTGGTCGGCGATCTGCTGGCCGACGACCTTGCGCAGGCCCGCCAGGCCCCGGTGGCCCGCGGGCAGCAACTGCTCGGGCGCGGGCAGGACCCGCAGGGAACCGGTCCGCGGCGCGCGCTCCGCGGACCGGGACCCGTGAGCGGCGAGCTCGCCGGCGAGCTCGACCCACTGCCGCATCAGCGTGAGGACGGTGGTGCCGTCGGCGATGCAGTGCGGCACGGTCAGGACCAGGTCGTGCACGTCCGGGGCGCCGTCGCCGCCGGGCCGGGTCACGACCAGGGCACGGGCCAGCGGCCCCGTGCGCCAGTTGACGGCGGTGACGAGTTCGTACGTGTTGACCTCCCGCTCCCACGCCTCCGTGCCGTCTCCTCCTCCGTCCGGACCGGCCGGGGCCGTGACGGTGCGCAGGGGCACCTCGCGGCCCGGAGCGGGCCGGAAGCGCGGCTTGCGGCCCTGCGCGTCGGCCGTGATCGCGGACCGCAGCAGGGGGTGGCGGCTCTGGAGGGCGGCGAGCGCGCGGGCGGCCAGCCCCGCGTCGAAGGGGCCGTGCAGCCGGGCGTGCGAGATGACGTTGAGGGGGGAGATCTGGTCGCAGATCCAGTACCACCGCTCCAGGGGACTGAGGGGACGGTCCGCCTCGGTCGCGGCGTCGGTCGCGTTCCACGGGGTCACTGCCCGGCCTCCAGGGTGAAGTCGAGGTATTCGGCGTTGGTCTTGTCCAGCACGGACGCGGGGGCGAACCGGAAGAACAGGTCGCGGCCGACGACGCGCAGGCGCGACTCGGTCTGCTCCAGGCCGCTGAGCGCGTGGGCGCCCTCGACGATCTTCCGGGTGCGGGGCCGGCGGGCGGCCTCGTAGGAGCGCAGCGCCCGGCGGGGGCCGTCCCCGGCGGCGGTCACGCCGCGCAGGGAGTGGGCGAGGACCGCCGCGTCCTCGACGGCCATGCAGGCGCCCTGGCCGAGACTGGTCATCATCGGGTGGGCGGCGTCCCCGAGCAGGGTCACGGGCCCGTCGCCCCACTGCTCCAGGAACGGCCTGTCGCGAGCGGGGAAGGCGGTGATCGCCTCGATCGGGGTGGCCTCGACGGCCGCCACGACCTCCGGGGCCCAGCCCTCGTAGGCGCTCAGGATCTCGTCCTTGCCGCCGCGCCAGTCGCGGGCCCGCTCGACGGGCATGTTCTTGGTGCCCCACCAGTAGACCTGGCCGCCGCCGATGTTGGCGATGCCGAAGCGCTTGCCGCGTCCCCAGTAGTGGGCGCCGTACTGCTTGGGCACCCGCGGATGGGTGAAGTCGGGGGTGGCGACCCAGCACAGGTAGCCGGTCTCGCGCGGCTCCTCGGGGCCGGCGACCTGGCGTCGGATCGCCGAGCCGAAGCCGTCGGCGCCGATCAGCACGTCGCCGCGGGCCTCGCGGCCGTCCGCGAACCGCACGGTGACCCCGTCCGCGTCGTGCTCGTACCCGGTGGCGGCGGCGCCCAGGGTGAGCGGGCAGTCGTCGATCTCCTTGAGCAGCAGCTGCTGGAGCAGGGTGCGGGAGATGCCGAAGCTGGGGGCGCCGAGCCGGTCGCAGATCTCCTTGAACCGCAGGGTGCGGATGACCTCGCCGGACGTGGTCAGGAAGTGCAGCTCCTCCAGGATCTCCGCGTGGTCCTCCAGGCGCAGGTCGATGCCGAGCGTGCGCAGCGCGAGTACGGAGTTGGTCATGAACGACAGCGCACCGCCCGCGGGCCTCAGCTCCCGGGCCCGCTCGTAGACCTCGACGTCCAGACCGACCTTGCGCAGGGTGGCGGCGGCGGTGAGCCCGCCGATGCCCGCCCCTACGACGATCGCCTTGATGCTCCTGCCGGCCGTCACTGTGCGGTCCCTTCGTCGGAGGTGTGCTCGGTCCGTGCGCGCGGCGCGTCGGACACGGGGTGCGGGGTGATGGCCTGGCCGACGGACCGCACGTACGGCTCGTCCAGCAGCAGCAGGTGGTCGCCGGGCACCTCCACCACGTCGACGCGCCCGCTGGTGAGGGTCGCCCAGCCGTTGGCCGGGGCCTCGTGGAGGGTGCGGGCGGCGCCGTGCATGGGGCGCAGGACGTCCGGCAGCGGGGCGGTCGCCTTGACCAGGGTCAGGTCGATCGGCTCGGGCGCCGGCGTGTAGTCGCGCAGCGCGTTCCAGTTCGCCTTGTAGACCTCGAAGAGCCGGCGGATCGCGGTCCGGGCCGTGGCCACCGGGACGATGCCCACGGCCGCCGCGCGGTCGGCGATGTAGTCCAGCCGCGCGTCGTCGGTGGTCAGGTCGTCGGGTATCCGGTCGACGGGCGCGCTGCCGCCCCGGTCGACCCAGATCAGCTCCCAGAAGAACCACTCCATCATGGCCTGTTCGGCGACCTCGGGCCGCTGACCCGGATCCGGCGCGATGGAGTCCAGCAGGATCAGCTGGTCCAACCTGGCCTCCCCGGTCCGGCGCAGCTCGCGCGCCATCTCGAAGGCCACGAACCCGCCGAACGACCAGCCGCCGATCCGGTACGGACCCTCCGGCTGGACGCGCTTGATCGCGTCCAGGTAGCTGCGGGCCAGCCCGGCCATCGTGGTGATCGGCTCGGTGCCCGGCTCACCGCCGGCCGCCTGGAGCGCGTACAGCGGTTGGTCGTCGGGCAGGTGCCGGGCGAGGCGCACGTAGCAGAGCACGTTGCCGCCGAGCGGGTGGACCAGGAAGACCGGGGTGCGGCCGGGCTTGCCGGGCGCGACGGTCCTGACGGGCACGACCGGGTCGAAGGCGGCGACCGCCGCACCGGAGCGCAGCTTGTCGGCGAGCATGGCGATGGTCGGCGCGGCGACGAAGGCGGTCAGGGGCATGCGGACGCCGAACCGCTTCTCGATGGTCACGATGAGCCGCATCGCCGTCAGCGAGGTGCCACCGGAGGCGAAGAAGTCGTCGTGCACGCCGATGCCGGGCAGGTTCAGCATCTCCCCGAAGATCGCGGCGAGGGACTGCTCCATGGCGTCGCGCGGCAGGGTGGGCGCGACCGCCTCGGCCGTCTTGAGCTCGACGCGGCGCAGGGCCGCGTCGTTCCGCTTGCCGCTCGGGGTCATCGGCAGGCGGTCCAGCCACACCAGGTGGGCGGGCACCATGTAGTCGGGGAGCACGCGGCGCAGCCGGGTGCGGATCTCGCCCAGGTCGGCCGAGCCCTCTTCGCCGAGCAGGAACCCGACCAGGAACGACTCCCCGCCCGGGCCGCGCTTCCGGGCGACCACGGCGGCGCCCCGGATGCCCGGGAACTCGTCGGACAGGGCGGTGATGGCGATCTCCACCTCGGCCGGCTCGACGCGGAACCCGCGCACCTTGACCTGGTCGTCGGCGCGGCCCAGCCACACGGCGTTCCCGTCGGGCAGGACGCGGCCGACGTCGCCGGTGCGGTAGAGGCGCGCCCCGGCCCGGTCGGGGTGCGGCACGAACCGCTCCTCGGTCAGGTCCGGGCGGCCCTTGTAGCCGAGGGCCAGACAGGCGCCGCCGAGGTAGATCTCGCCGTGCACGCCGGTGGGCACGGGCCGCAGCCGGTCGTCCAGGACGTGGATCTCGGCGCCGTCGACGGCGGTGCCGATGGGCGGCAGGGCGGGCCAGTGCGCCGGGTCGCCCGACAGCAGGTGGGCGCTCGCGATGTTGGTCTCGGTCGGCCCGTACTGGTTCTCCAGCAGGGTGGGCCGTACGGCGCAGAACCGGCGCAGCTCCTCGGTGACGCGCAGCTGCTCGCCGGAGGAGATCAGGATGCGCAGGGCGCGCGGCCGGATGCCGAGCAGGTCGGAGGTCTCCGCCACGGTCTGCAGCGCGACGAACGGCATGAACCAGCGCTCGATCTCCTGCTCGTCGAGGAGGCGCAGCAGGGTCGCCGGGTCGCGGCGGTCGGTCTCGGAGACCAGGTGCAGGGTGCCGCCGCAGGCCATGGTGGAGAAGATCTCCTGGAAGGAGACGTCGAAGCTGAGCGGGGCGAACTGCAGGGTGCGGGCGCCGGGCGCGTTGGTCTCGGCGCGCAGCTGCCACTGCGTGTAGTTGGCCCAGAGACGGTGCGGGAGTTCGACGCCCTTGGGTTCGCCGGAGGAGCCCGAGGTGAAGAGGATCAGGCACAGGCTGTCGAGCGGCAGCGCGGTCGGCGCCTCCGCCGCGGGGGCGCCCTCGTCGAAGCCGGGCGTCCCCGGCATCGGGATCGTCTCCACCGGGAGCAGGAGCTCCGGGTCGGGGACGAGAGCGGCGTGCGCGGCGTGGGCGATGACCCGGAAGGGCGCCGCCCGCCCGATCATCAGGGCGATCCGCTCGGCCGGGTAGCTGACGTCGAGGGGGACGCAGGCCGCGCCGGCCCGCAGGACGCCGAGGACGGTGGCGATCATCTCGGGCGAGCGGTCCAGCGCGATGCCCACGCCGGCGCCGGCCGGTACGCCGAGCTCCCGCAGCCGTGCCGCGACCCGGGCGGAGGCCCGGTCGAGGTCGCGGTAGGTCCAGCGGACGTCGCCGAACACGACGGCTTCCGCGTCGGGCTGCCGCGCCGCCACGGCGGTGAACCTGCTGATCACGTCGGCCGGTTCGGGCGCCGGGTTGGCGGGGAGGTCGCCCCGGGCCGCCAGGAAGGCGAACTGCACCGCCTCCGTGGGGTGTTCGGTGATCCGGCGCAGTATCGCGGTGTACGCGTCGGCGAAGAGGGCGGCCTGCACGGCGGTGAAGGAGCGGCCGGCGCAGTTGAGGCGCAGCCGCACCCGGCCGTCGCGCGGGTCGACGATCGCGTTGGTGAGGAGGCCGAAGTTGGTCTCCTCGTACGTGGTCAGGTCGAGCAGTTCGAGCCGGTCGGTGCCCAGCTGCGCTTCCAGGTTGTGCAGCCGTACGAAGGTGAACGCGGTGTCCAGCAGCGGGGCGCCGCCCCGGTCGTCCTGGATCGCGCTGAGGGGGTAGGCGCGGTAGGGGTGCGAGTCGCGCTCCTGGCCGACGACGTCGCGCAGCAGGTCGAGCCAGGAGCCCCGGCCGCCGCGCAGCCGGAACGGCATGGTGTTCAGGAACAGGCCGGCCATCCGTTCGGCCTCGGCGACCTCCGGGCGGCCGTGGGTGACCAGGCCCGTCGTGATGTCCTCGGCCCCCGTCAGCAGCCGCAGGGTCAGGCAGTGCGCGGCGAACAGCACGAGCCGCAGCGGTATCGCGTGCTCCCGGGCGAGGTCCTTGACCCCGCGCTCCACGTCCTCGGGGAGTTCGAGGTGGTGGACGACGTCCTCGCCCGTTCCCGGTGCCTCGTAGGGCACGAACGGGTCGAGCTGCGCCGGTTCGGCCCCGTCGAGCAGGGTGCGCCAGTGGTCCGCGGCCTCCGCCGAGTCCAGCAGCGCCCGCTCCCGGCGGACGTGCTCGGCGGCGGACGGCAGCGCCCGGTCCGGGACGGGGCCGACCGGTGCGCCCAGCCCGTGCTGGTAGTCCTGGAGCAGCTCGCTCATCACGTTGGCGACGCTCCAGCCGTCCAGGATGGCGTGGTGGAAGCTGAGGACCAGGTCCAGGACGCCTTCGCGGACGTGCACCCGGGTGTGGTGCAGCCCCGGCCGCTCGTAGTCGTACGGGAAGTGACGGCGCTCTTCGACGTGGGCGAGGACCCGCGCCTCGGCCTCGGCCTCGGTCCCGGCTCCCCGCAGGTCCGCGACGTCCAGGGTGCCGGTGACCTCGGGGTGCACGATCTGGAGCGGTTCGGTGTATTCGCCCAGGGAGAAGGACGACCGCAGCACGGGGTGGCGTTCGAGCACCCGCGCGTACGCGGCGCGGAAGGCCCGCTCGTCCCAGTCGACGCGCAGCCGGTAGCGGAACACGTCGCGGTAGACGGTGGTGCTGCCTTCCTCGCTGCCGTGGTAGATCATGCCCAGGTGCAGCCGGGTGGCCGGGTACGCGTCGGTGGCGCCCAGCCCCAGCAGCCTGGCCTTGTCCATGCCGGTGACCAGCGCGAACGGTTCCAGGGGTGCCGTCCGGGAGCCGGTCAGCGGGTCGAGGGGGCGCACCCGGGGGGCCAGGGTGGCGACGGTGGTGTGGCGGGTCATGTCGGAGAGGGTGACGTCCAGGCCGCGCTTCTCGGCGGCGGCCCGGACGCGCAGCATGGTGATGGAGTCGCCGCCGAGCACGAAGTAGTCGTCGTGGACGCCGACCCGTTCGACGCCGAGCACGTCGGACCAGATCTCCGCCAGCGCCCGTTCGGTGGCGTCGCGCGGGGCGGTGTGCGCGGCGTCGTCGGCGGCGGTCCGGTCCGGCAGGGCCCGCAGCAGGGCACGCCGGTCCGCCTTGCCGTTGGAGGTCAGCGGGATCACGTCGATCCGCGCGAACCGGGCGGGGATCATGTACTCGGGCAGGTCGCGCGCGAGCGCGGACCGCAGCAGGGTCTGGTCGAGCTCGGAGTCGGCCAGGTACGTGCCGACGAGCGAGCCGCCGCGCTCCTGCGACACGCGGTGCAGGACCACCGCGCCGCGGACGCCCGGGACCAGCGACAGCCGGTGCTCGACCTCGCCGAGCTCGACGCGGTTGCCGCGGATCTTGACCTGCCCGTCGATCCGGCCCAGGTACTCCAGGCTGCCGTCGGCGAGCCGGCGGGCCAGGTCCCCGGTGCGGTAGAGGCGTTCGCCGGGTGTGAACGGGTGGTCGACGAAGGCCTGCGCCGTCAGGTCGGGCCGCCCCAGGTAGCCGCGCGCCAGGCCGACGCCGGCGACGCACAGCTCGCCGGGAGCGCCGACGGGCTGCGGATTGTCGTACGGGTCGAGGACGTGCAGTTCGGTGTTGTCGATGGGCCGGCCGATCGGAACCCGGTCCACGCGCGTGTCGGGGCCGCCGGGACAGTCCCAGTACGTCACGTCGACGGTGGCCTCGGTGGGGCCGTACAGGTTGACCAGCGCGGGCGCCGCCGACGCGAAGAGCCGGTTGAAGCGGTTGACGTGTTCGGGCTGGAGCGCCTCGCCGGAGCAGAAGATCCGGCGCAGTGACGCGGCCCGCCCGACGAGTTCGGGGTGCTCCTCCAGCAGCTCCAGGAACTGGCCGAACATGGAGGGCACGAAATGCGCGACGGTGACCTTCCGGTCCGCGATCGTGTCCAGCATCTCCCGCGGGTCCTTCTCGGCGCCCGGTGCGAGGAGGGCCAGTCCGGCGCCGGTCGACTGCCACCAGAACAGTTCCCACACGGACACGTCGAAGGTGACCGGGGTCTTCTGGAGCAGGACGTCGTCCCGGCCGATCGGGTAGGCGCGCTGCATCCAGTTCAGCCGGTTGACCACCGAGCGGTGCTCGACCATGACGCCCTTGGGACGGCCGGTGGAGCCGGAGGTGTACAGGACGTAGGCGAGGTTGCGCGGGCCGGCCGTCCCGGGGAGGGCCCCGGCCGGCGCCTCTGGGAGTTCCCCGTCGACCCGCCGGACGACCACGCCGGGGAGTTCGGCCGGAGCGGGTGCGCCGGGGCCGGTCAGCACGGCGCGGGCACCGCTGTCCTCCAGCAGCAGCCGGATCCGTTCGGCCGGGTGGCCCGGGTCCACCGGCACGTAGGCGGCGCCCGCCTTGAGCACGCCGAGGATCGCGGGCAGCAGTGCGGGCGACCGCTCCATCAGCACCGCGACCCGGTCGCCGGGCTCCACGCCGTCGCCGAGCAGGGCGTGTGCCACCCGGGTCGCGCGGTCGTCGAGTTCGGCGTACGTGAGGGAGTCGTCCGGGCCGGGGCCGGTGACGGCGGTGCGGTCGGGAGTGCGGGCGGCCTGCTCCGCGAAGAGGCCGTGCAGGGTGGCGTCCTCGGGGAAGGCGGCGGCGGTGCGGTTGTGGCCCTCGACCAGTTCGGCCCGTTCCTTCGGGTCGAGCGCGGTCAGCGCGGAGAGGGGACCGTCGGGGGCCTCCAGAGCGGCGAGCACCAGGTTCCGCACGTGGCGGCCGAACGACTCCACGGGGAAGTCCGCGTCGAAGACGTCGGTGGCGTAGTCGAGTTCGACCAGGACGTCCTCGCCGTCCGCGATCTCGTTCACCACGACCGCGAGCACGTCGTGGTCGTGGGCGCGGGTGGCGCCGGTGGTCTCCTGCGTGGTGCCGGGCAGGTCGTGGGCGGCGGGCCACTGGACGTACGAGAGCGTCACGTCGAACAGCGACCGGGCCGCACCTGCGCCGGCGGCGACCGGCGCCTCGCGCAGGACGTCGCCCAGCGGCATCCGCTCGTGGCGCTGGAGCTCGCGCGAATCCCGCAGGACGGAACCGACCAGTTCGGTGAAGGTGGCGGCTCCGTCCGCCCTCACGGGCAGCGGCAGGGTGTTGGCGAACTGCCCGACCGTCCGGCGCTGGTCCCGCCCGCGCCGGTTGAACAGGGGGACGCCCAGCACCACGTCCTCGGTCAGGTGCAGGCGCGAGAGGTGCACCGCGAAGGCCGCGGCGACGAACGCGAACGGCGACTCGCCGCGCTCCCGTATCCGGGCGACGGCGCTGTACGGCAGCGCGAAGGAGTGCCGGGCCGAGGTGCGCTGCCCGCTGGGCGCCCCGCGGGCGAACAGCGGGGGCTCAAGCCCGGTCAGCACGGTGCGGAAGTACTCCCGGTCCTTCGCGTACTGCGCCGAGGCGCGGTAGCGCTCCTCGTCCTCCAGGACGGCCAGGGCCGACGGCTCCGGAGCCGCGTCGGGGGCCGGCTCCTCACCGGCCGCCGCCGCGACGGTCTGCGCGAGCAGCAGGTTCAGCGCCCAGGCGTCCGCCACGATGTGGTGCGCCTTGATGAGGACGTGGGCGGCGTCCGCGCTCTCCTTGAGCACGGCGAGTTCGCAGGCCGGCCCCTCGCCCAGGGCGAACGGCCGGTCGTACGCGGCCTCGATCCACTCGGCGATGCGGGTGCCGGCGTCCGCTCCGCTCCCGCTGAAGTCCAGCACCTCGACCCGCGGCCGGGCCTCCGCCACGCGCTGCTGCGGGACCCCGTCCACCTCGCGGAACTCCAGCCGCAGCGCGTCGTGACGGGCCGCCACGGCGCCGAGCGCCGCCGCCAGCTCCTCGGCTCGCACCGGGCCCGAGAAGCGCCGCGCCAGGTAGAGGTTGAACTGAGGCAGCCGCGGAAACAGTGCATTCGCCACCCAGATGTCGCGCTGGTAGGCCGTCAACGGTGACCACACGGATGAACTCACGATTCCCCTGCTCAGTCGATCGCATGCTGACTTCAGGGCCACAGCCTGCACGGACGCGCCCGCTCCGATCCAGAAATTCCGATGCCTGGTATTCCGGGTACCAGGCAGGCCGGCAACAGGTTCCCGATACCAGAGAACCCTCCGCTCGGATCATTCGGAAAAATATGGACACTCCACTTACCCCCCTGGCGGAGAGAGGTTTCGTCTGGCCAGAATCCTGAAGTCCGAGGAAATTCGACCGGAAAGGAAGTCCGTGAGACAGGTACCGCTGGTCGCCGGCCACCCCCTGCTCGGATCGCTCAAGGAACTGCAGGAGGACGTACTGGCGGCCTACCTCCGGGCCCGGGGCTCCGTCGGCGACGTAGTGCGCTTCCAGGCCGGCCCGCCGGGCATGCGGACCGAGGTGTACGGTGTCTTCTCCGCCGAGGGCGTCCAGCAGGTGCTCGCCTCGCGATCGGCGAATTTCCGCAAGGACAATCCGACGTACACCGAGATCCGGGAATCCCTCGGAAATGGCCTGCTCACCAGCCAGGACGACGAGTACGTCTTCCAGCGGCGCATGGTTCAACCACTGTTCACCCGGCGCCGGGTGAACGAATACGCGGCCGCGGTGCATGCTGAAACGATTCGATCGGTCTCCGACTGGCACACGCGTCCCGACGGTGTCGTGGATGTGTCCGCGACAATGACGGAATTCGCACTCCGTACGGTGAGCCGCATTCTCTTCGGGGCCGACATCGAGGCCGCCGTGGACGTGGTGCGGCGCCGGTTCCCGGTCATCGGCGAGAGCGTGCTGCGCCGCGGGGTCTCGCCCGTGCGACTGCCCCGGACGTGGCCCACTCCCGCCAACCGCCGGACGCTCACCGCCCAGCGCGAGCTGTACGAGATCTGCGACCGGATCATCGCCCGGCGCACCGCCGCCGGCGAGGCCGGCACCGACGAGGCCGACGACATGATCTCGCTGCTGGTCCGAGCCCGCGACGAGGACGGTTCGCGACTGAGCGCCGACGCCGTCCGCGACCAGATCCTGATCTTCCTGCTGGCGGGCTACGAGACCACGGCGACGACGATCGCCTGCGCCCTGCACCTGCTCGCCGGTGACGCCGGGGTGCGCGCCCGCGTGCGTGCCGAGGTCGACGGCGTTCTGGCCGGCCGGACCCCGGGCGCCGCCGACGTGGAGGCCCTGCCGTACCTCAACCGGGTGCTGAAGGAGACCATGCGCGTCTATCCCTCCGTCGCCATCATGGGGCGCCGCGCGGTCGCCGACACCGAGGTCGACGGGTTCCGCATCCCGGCGGGGGCCGACGTCTACCTGGCTCCCTGGGTCACCCACCGGCACCCCGCCTACTGGACGCGGCCGGACGACTTCGATCCCGAGCACTTCACGCCCGAGGCGGAGGCGGCCCGCCCGCGCTACGCCTGGTTCCCCTTCGGCGGCGGACCGCGCGCCTGCATCGGGCAGCACTTCTCGATGCTGGAGGCGGGCATCGCGCTGGCGGCCGTCCTCCAGCGCTTCGACCTCGAAGCGCACGATCCGCCCGGCCGGCGGGCCCCCGTGGACCTCGGCATGGCCCTGCGCCCCGCCGGACCCCTGCTGGTGCGCGTGCGACCCCGTACGACGGAGGCCGTGGCATGAGGCAGCTCCTCGACGTCCTTCTCGCCCCCGCCGCCGACCGGACTCCCGGCGACATCGCGGCCCTCGCCCTGCCCGAGTCCTACCGGGCCGTCGTGCTGCGCGCCGAGGACACCGCCATGTTCGACGGCGTCCCCAGCCGCGACAAGGACCCGCGCAAGTCCCTGCACGTGGACGAGGTCCCGGTGCCCGAACTGGGCCCGGGCGAGGCGCTCGTCGCCGTCATGGCCTCCTCGGTCAACTACAACACGGTCTGGAGCTCCATCTTCGAGCCCCTCCCGACCTTCGGTTTCCTGCAGCGCTACGGGCGGACTTCACCGCTCGCCGAGCGCCACGACCTGCCGTACCACGTCATCGGCTCCGACCTCGCGGGCGTCGTGCTGCGCACCGGCCCGGGCGTCAACTCCTGGAAGCCGGGCGACGAGGTCGTCGCGCACTGCCTGTCGGTCGAGCTGGAGTCCTCCGACGGCCACAACGACACGATGCTCGACCCCGAGCAGCGCATCTGGGGCTTCGAGACCAACTTCGGCGGCCTGGCGGAGATCGCCCTGGTCAAGTCCAACCAGCTCATGCCCAAGCCCGGCCACCTGAGCTGGGAGGAGGCGGCGGCCCCGGGGCTGGTCGCCTCCACCGCCTACCGCCAGCTGGTCTCCCGCAACGGCGCCGGCATGAAGCAGGGCGACAACGTCCTGATCTGGGGCGCCAGCGGCGGCCTCGGCTCCTACGCCACCCAGTTCGCCCTCGCCGGCGGCGCCAACCCGATCTGCGTCGTCTCCTCCCCCGAGAAGGCCGACATCTGCCGGTCCATGGGCGCCGAGGCCGTCATCGACCGCAACGCCGAGGACTACAGGTTCTGGAAGGACGAGCACACCCAGGACCCCAGGGAGTGGAAGCGCTTCGGCAAGCGCATCCGCGAGCTGACCGGCGGCGAGGACATCGACATCGTCTTCGAGCACCCGGGCCGCGAGACCTTCGGCGCGAGCGTGTACGTCACCCGCAAGGGCGGCACCATCACCACCTGCGCCTCCACCTCCGGCTACATGCACCAGTACGACAACCGCTACCTGTGGATGTCCCTCAAGCGCATCATCGGCTCGCACTTCGCCAACTACCGCGAGGCCTGGGAGGCCAACCGCCTGATCGCCAAGGGCAAGATCCACCCGACCCTGTCGAAGGTCTACTCCCTGGAGGAGACCGGCCAGGCCGCCTACGACGTCCACCGCAACCTCCACCAGGGCAAGGTCGGCGTCCTCGCCCTCGCGCCCCAGGAGGGCCTGGGCGTCCGCGACCACGAGTTGCGCGCCAAGCACATCGACGCCATCAACCGCTTCCGCCCCGAGCAGTGAGAACCACGAGCCAACCGGCGCCGGGCGTCCCTCGAGAGGTGAAACAGCTGTGAGATCCACCGCGTCCATACGCACGGAAGGCGGCGCGAGCGAGACCCTCCCCGCAGGTTCCTTCTACCGGGACGGTGGCGCACCCGCCATCATGCGCGCCGCCCACTTCCCCGACGAGATCCTCTCCTATCTCCAGATGGAGGGACTCGCGGCCCTGAAGTCCGCCCTCCGCCACCGCTGTGACAGCCTGGTCGAACTGGGCTGTTACGACGGACGGGCCCTGGAGGTCGCGCGCGCCGCCGGCCTGCCCTACCTGGGCGTCGACATCTCGCCCGGCGCCATCGCCCGCCTCACCCGCCGCATCCAGGAGGAGGGCCTCGACGGGCAGGCCCGCGGCCTCATCGGCGACGTGCTGCACAGCAGCTCCTGGGCCTTCGAGATCGGCGGCCGGCGCCCGCTCCAGCTGTTCCCGTTCAACCTGCTGGGCAACTTCGCCGAGCCCGAGAAGGTGCTCAACAGCGCCGCCACGGCCGGCGGGATCGGCGTGATCTCCGTCTTCGACGAACAGCCCTCGACCACCGCCGTCCGCCGGGCCTACTACACGGCCTGCGGCATCGAGGACCTCGACGAGGTCCCCGGCGACTACGGTGGCGTCGCCTTCCAGGGCGAGGGCGGCTTCGCCTCCCAGTCCTTCAGCGAGGCGGGCCTGCTGAGACTCCTCGGCTCGGTCGACGCGACCGTCCTGCACACCACCACCAACCGCCTCGGCCAGTGCGTCACCGTACGTCTGAGCGGCGGGAACGACTTCGGACCGGAGGACTGACCCGTGGCCTCGAACCCGAGTTCCGACCGGACGCCCCGCCCGTCGCTGGAGTGGTCCGACGGGGTGGTGCTGGCCGTCGACCAGCGGGCCCTGCCCCACGAGTACCGGCTCCTGCGGCTGGAGACCGTCGACCAGCTGATCGACGCCGTCCAGTCGCTGGCCGTGCGGGGCGCGCCCGCCATCGGCCTGGCCGGCGCCCTGGGCGTGGCCATGTCCGCGTTCCGCCACACCGACGCGACCACGGGCACCCTCGACCGGTCCGCCGTGCGCGCGGACGCGGCCCGGATCGCCGCCGCCCGGCCCACCGCCGTCAACCTGGCGTGGGCCGTCGAACGGGTGCTGGGCGTCCTCGGCGACGGCGGACAGGCCGTCCTCGACGAGGCCCTCGCCATGCTGGACGAGGACATCGCCGTCAACCGGGCCGCCGTGAACCGCGCCTGCGAGCTGGTGCTCTCGCTCACCCCCGACCGGCCGCTGCGGATCCTGACGCACTGCAACACGGGCCGGCTGGCCACCGCCGCGGTCGGCACCGCCCTCGGGGTGATCATCGAGCTGTCCGGGCGCGGTCTGGTCGAGGAGGTCCTCGTCGACGAGACCCGGCCGTTGCTCCAGGGCGCCCGGCTGACCGCCTGGGAGCTGAGCGAGGCGGGCGTGCCGTACCGGCTCTGCGTGGACTCCGCCGCCGCGTCCGCCCTCGCACGCGGCCTGGTCGACGTCGTCCTGGTCGGAGCCGACCGGATCGCCGTCAACGGGGACGTCGCCAACAAGATAGGCACCTACGGCCTCGCACTGGCCGCGGCCCGTCACCACGTCCCCTTCATCGTGGTCGCCCCCGAGTCCACTCGGGACCCGGCGCTGCCCGACGGCTCCGGGATCGTCGTCGAGGAGCGCTCCGCGCACGAGGTGACCTCCTTCGCGGGCACCGCGGTCGCCCCGGCGGGCGCGGGCGTCTACAACCCGGCCTTCGACGTCACCCCGGCCGAACTCGTCACCGCCGTGGTCACCGAGAAGGAGACCGTGCGCCCGGCCGCGACCCGGCAGCGGCTCGGCGCCGACCTCGCCCGCTTCTCCCGGCAGTTCTACGAACGCGGATGGATGCCCGCCACCTCCGGCAACCTCTCGGTGCGGCTGCCCGGCGAGTCCGCGCACGCCCTGATCACCGCCAGCGGCCGGGACAAGGGCGACCTCACCGCCGCCGACACCGTCCTCGTGGACGCCCGCACCGGTGAACCCGCCGAGGAGAACGGACTGCGGGCCTCCGCCGAGACGTCGATCCACGCCGCCGTCTACCGGGCCACCGACGCCGGTGCCGTCGTCCACGTCCACTCGCCGTACGCCACCGCCGTGGCGAGCCGCGTCGGCGCGGCGGGCGGAACCGGGACCCTGGAGCTGGCCGGTCACGAACTCCTCAAGGCGCTCGGTCTGTCCGACCCCTCGCGCACCACCCTGCCGGTCTTCGCCAACCACGCCGAGGTGCCGCGGATCGCCGCCGAACTGGAGGCGCACCTGCTGTCCGACACGCCCCCGGGCGGCCCCGAACGGGCACCCGGCCTGCTGATCACCGACCACGGGGTGACGGTCTGGGGCCGGGACCTCGCCCAGGCCCGCAACCGGCTCGAATGCCTCGAGTCCGTCTGCCGACACCTCGTACTCACCACCGGCCAGGGAGGCCACGGATGACCCTGCTCCACGTCATGCCGGACGACGCTCCGGAGACCGTACTGCTGCGGACCCGCGACGCCGACGAGATCGCCGCCGTCCTGCGCGAGCACTCGGTCGAGCTGCGCCACTGGGAGGTCCGCGGCCCGGTCGCCGGCGGGACCGACCCCGCCGAGGTGCTGGAGCGCTACCGTGCCGAGGTCGACGAACTGTGCGCCGCCGAGGGCCTGGGCCTCGTCGACGTGGTGATGCTGCACCCCGAGGACAGCGACGCCTGGCGGGAGAAGGCCGCGGGCGCGCGCTCCACCTTCCTGGAGGAGCACCGGCACGGCGAGGACGAGGTCCGCTTCTTCGCCCACGGCACCGGCTGCTTCTACCTGCACCTGGCCGGCACGGTCCTCGCGGTGGTGTGCGAGGCGGGGGACCTGCTGTCCGTACCGGCGGGCACCACCCACTGGTTCGACATGGGACCGGAGCCCGAGTTCTGCGCGATCCGCTTCTTCGAGCGCGAGGACGGCTGGGTCGGAGACTTCACCGGGGACCCGATCGCCCGGCGCTTCCCCCGCCTGGACGCGTTGCTGGCGGCCGCCGGATGATCGCCTTCACCGCCGACGCGGTGGTGCTCGACATCGAAGGCACCACCGGTTCGGCCGCCCACGTCCGCCAGGTCCTCTTCCCGTACGCACGGCAGAGGATCGCCGGCTGGTTCGCCGCGCACCGTGACACCCCGCTCCACGGCGAGCTGGTCCTCGCGACCGGCGCGTCCGACGAGGCGGGCGCTGTGCGCGCCCTGACCCGGTGGGCCGACGCCGACGCCAAGGCCGCCCCGCTCAAGGCGGTCCAGGCGCGGATCTGGGCCGAGGGGTACGCCGACGGCAGCCTCGCCGGACACGTCTACGGCGACGTGCCCGGGGCGCTCGCCGCCTGGGCCGAGGCGGGCATCGGCCGCTACGTCTACTCCTCCGGGGCCCGCGCGGCCCAGCGCGACTGGTTCGCCACCACCGAGTACGGCGATCTGACCCGCCACCTCGACGGTTACTTCGACCTGGAGAACACCGGACCCAAGAACGACCCGGACTCCTACCGCCGCATCGGCCGGACCCTGGGGGTTCCGGCCGGGCGGACCCTCTTCCTCAGCGACGCGCCGGCCGAGCTGGCCGCCGCGGCGGCGGCCGGCTGGCAGACCGTACGGGTCCAGCGCCCGGAGGACCCGGCGCCCGAGGACCTGGCCGAGCACGACCCCCACCCCACTGTCCAGACCCTGACCGAGATCCAGGTGGTACGCGCGTGAGCACGGCATCGATGTCCGCACCGGCGGAGATAGGCGTCATCGGCGGCAGCGGCTTCTACGAGCTGCTCGAAGGCGCCGAACAGGTCGAGGTGACCACCCCGTTCGGCGACCCCTCGGCCCCGCTGTCCGTCGGCACGGTCGCGGGCCGCAGGGTGGCCTTCCTGCCGAGGCACGGCCGCGACCACGAGTACCCGCCCCACCGGATCAACTACCGGGCGAACATCTGGGCCCTGCGCGCCGCCGGGGTCCGCCAGATCCTGGCCCCGTGCGCGGTCGGCTCGCTGCGCCGCGAGCTGAGCCCCGGCACCATCGTCGTCCCCGACCAGCTGGTCGACCGGACGAGCGGCCGCGTCCAGACCTTCCACGAACGGGGCGCGGTCCACGTCCCCTTCGCCGACCCGTACTGCGCGCACGGCACGGCCGCGGTGGCGGAGGCGGGCGGCGAGGGCGTGCGGACCGGTGGCGTCATGGTGGTCATCGAGGGCCCGCGCTTCTCGACCCGCGCGGAGTCGCGGTGGTACGCGGCCCAGGGCTGGTCCCTGGTGAACATGACGGGCACGCCGGAGGCGGTGCTCGCCCGCGAACTGGCGGTCTGCTACACCTCCCTGGCGCTCGTCACCGACCTCGACGCCGGTCTGGAAGCGGGGGAGAGCGTGTCCCAGGACGAGGTCTTCAAGGTCTTCGCCGCGAACACCGAGCGGATGCGGTCCATCGTCCTGCGCGCCGTGGAGCTGCTCCCCGCCGAGCGCACCTGCCACTGTGCCCGCGCCCTCGACGGCATCACGATGCCCTTCGAACTACCGTGAGCGGCACGAGCCTTCCCGTGACCGTGCCGCGGCACCCGACCGCGGCGCCCCGACGAACCGAGCGAGAACCATGAGCGACAGCACCACGCCCAAGCCCCTGACAGACCCGGCCCACTTCTTCTCCTCCGACATCCGCGTCGGACGCGTTCTGACGGTGGAGGAGTTCCCGGAGGCCCGCAAGCCCGCGTACAGGATCACGGCGGACTTCGGCCCGGTCGGGATCCTGGCCACGAGCGCCCAGGTCACCAACTACCGGCCCGAGGAGCTGAAGGACCGCCTCGTCGTCGGCGTGGTCAACCTCGGGAAGAAGCGGATCGCCGGATTCACCAGCGAGTTCCTCATCCTGGGCTCCTACGACTCGGACGGCGCGGTCCAGCTCCTGTCGCCGGAGCCCGCGGCCGCTCCGGGCGACGTCGTCGGCTGACCCGCCGACCCGCCGCTCCCTCCCGGCGTGCCCGGCGTCCGGCCGCACCTGCGGCGCCGCGCGTCCTGCCGGGGGAGCGGCTCGGGGCAGCGGCCCGAGGACGTCCGGACCGGCCACGCGGCGTGCGCCGGGGCGCCGGACAGGCCGGGGGCGCGGCCGGCCGGGGCGCGGGAGCCCCACGCACCGGTGAACGATCCGGCGCCCCGTCCGGCCGCCGCCCCGGAGCGACGGAACCCCCGGGGCCCGGCCGGCCGGGCCCCGGCGGCCCCTCCCGAAACCGGGTGACGGCGCAGGGCCGTCCGGGAGCCCCGGAGCCCATTCGTGGCATGCTCGTTCCATGACGGGTAGCCGCGACGAGCCGGACGTGCCTGAGCCGGGAAACAGCGGCTGCGGGGGAGGCACCGCGCTCTCCCGCACGGCCGGCGGGGGCTCCGTCTTCTCCTCGGGCCGCTACGTGGCCCGCCGGCAGCCGACGGTGACGGCCGCGGACCCGCGCCCGCCCGCCCTCACGGCCGCCGCGATCCAGGAGCTGTTCGACGGACTGCCCGGCTCCGCGATCTTCCTCGTGCCGCTGTACGGAACGGACGGCGCGGTCGAGGACTTCCGGATCGCGGCGGCCTCGCCCGACGCGCTGGACGTCGGGGGCCGCAGGGGCAGGGAGCTGGTGGGCCTCCGCGTCCTGGAGACGTACCCGAGCGTGCTCGGCACCCCCCTGTGGCGCGGGTACCTCGACGCGCTGGAGCACGGCGTCCGCTACGAGGGCGAGCCCTTCGCGTACGAGGAGGTGCTCGCCGGCATCCCCCGCCTCTCCCGCTTCGCCGTCCGCGCGACGGCCGGCCAGGGCGGACTGGTCGTCTCCTGGGTGCGCCTCGACAGCGGCGAGCGCGAGCAGCGCCGCCTGGAGGTGATGCAGCGCCTGGGGAACATGGGCTGGGCCAACTGGGACCTCGTCCGCGACGCCATCACCTGGTCGGAACAGGTCTACGACATCTTCGCCCGCGACCCCTCCCTCGGCCCGATGACCCTGGAGGAGCTGCCCGGCCACGTCCTGGCCGAGGACCTGCCCGCCCTGGGCGGCGAGGTGCGGCGCCTCCTCGGGGACGGGCTGCCCATCGACCACACCTTCCGCATCACCACCCCCCGGGGAGAGGTCCGCCACCTCCGGATCGTCGCGGAGGCCGAGGCGGACGCCCACGGCTCCCCGGTCGAGGTCCACGGCTTCTTCCAGGACCTCACCGCGGTGAAGCGGACCAAGGAGCAGCTCCTCGAACGCGAACGGGCCGCCCTGGCGCAGCAGGAGACGCTGACGACCGAACGCGCCCTCGCCGCCCGGCTCCAGCACGCCCTGCTGCCCCTTCCCCAGCAGTCCCTGCGCCTGGCCGGCCTCACCGTCGACGTCGCCTACCGCCCCCTCCAGCAGGGGCTCAACGTCGGGGGCGACTGGTACAGCGCCATCGAACTGCCCGACGGCAGCGCCCTGCTCGTCGTCGGCGACGTCGCGGGTCACGGGCTCGACGCCGTGGCCACGATGGCCCAGCTGCGCTTCACCGCCAAGGGCATGGCCATCACCGGGACCCCGCTCGCCACGATCCTCGCCCGCCTCAACACCCTCCTGTGGCACAGCGCGGACCGCGCCTACAGCACGGCCACGATGATCATGGGACGGTACGAGCCCTCCTCGGGGATCCTCACCTGGGTGCAGGCCGGCCACCTGCCGCCCCTCCTCCTGCGCGACGGGGAGGCCCGCTACCTGCCGTCGCCCCGCGGCGTCCTCCTGGGCGCCACGACCGCGCCGCGCTACGACTCGTCGGCCATCCGCCTGCTGCCGGGCGACCACCTGCTGTTCTTCACCGACGGCCTGGTCGAGGCCCCGGGCGTGCTCCTCGACGACGGCCTCGACCACCTGGCCCGCACGGTCGCCGAACTCGGCGACGGCCCGCGCCCCCTGGACGCCGTCCTGGAGGCACTCGTCGACCCGGCGACCCGCCGCGACGACATCTGCGTCCTGCACGTCAGCGTCTGACCGGAAGGACCCCGTGGACCCCGTGAACTCCGTGGACCCCGTGCATCCCGTGGACTTCACGGGTCCGGGCGGCCCCCTGGTCCTCCACGCCAACCTCGTCTCCGACCTGGCGGTGGACCCGGAGGAGCGCGAGGCGCTCCGCGCCTGGGCGGAGCAGGCGCCGCGGGAGGCGTGGCTGCTGCGGCCGGGCGACGTCCTGGTGTCCCCGGTGCCGGTCGGGGAGGAGTTCCTGGAGTACGTCCACGACCTGACCGGCGTCCCCCGGGGCTCGGTCACGGTGGTCGTCCCGCCCGGGGCGGACCCGTGCCACCGGACCGTCGAGGCGGTACGGAGGGCGACGGCCGGCCGGTCCCTCGGGGCGGTCCTCCCCACGGCCCTGGACGGCGCCGCGATCGGTCTCGCGCGCGGCCTGGGCGTCCCCGTGGCGCCGTACGCCTCCGTGGCGGCGGCCGAGGCCGCGCTCGACGTGACCGGGCTGCTCAACACGAAGGCCGGGTTCCGGGACGTGGCGCTCGCGCTGGGCATGAGGCTGCCGGACGGCCGGGTCCGCCGCCGCGACGGGGTGCCGGACGCCGTGCGGGAACTCCTCGCCGCGTACGGGCGGGTCGTGGTCAAGCCCGACCGGTCGGCGGGCGGCCACGGCATGCTCTTCCTCCCGGCGGACCCGGCGGGCCCGGCGGCTTCGTCGGCGGACCCGTGGACCGGGGACGGACTCGCGCCGGTGGGCGGCCCGGAGGGGCTGTGGGTCGTCGAGCGGCGGATCGACGTGGCCCGGTCGGTGAGCGTCCAGATGGAGACCGGCCCCGGCGGGACGCGGGCGCTGTTCAGCGGCGAGATGCGGACCGAGGGAGGCGCCTTCACCGGCTACCTCTCGCCCCTGCCCGCCCCGGCGGCGGACCTCGGGGCCACGCTGGAGGCCTGGGGGCACGCCCTGGGCGGCTTCCTCGCGGCGCGCGGATACGCGGGGCCCTTCGGCCTCGACGCGATGGTGACGCCCGACGGCGAGGTCTACGCGGGGGAGAGCAACGTGCGGCGCACCGCCACCACCACCCCGCGGGCCATGGTGGCCCGTCTCGCGGCGCGGGCCGGAGCCGGTGACCCGGTCTGGGCGACGGGCAGGGTGCGGGCCCCGGCCGCGTATCCCTTCGGCGAGGCCGTGGAGCGGCTGCGCGGCGCGCGGCTCGCCTACGACCCCGCGCGCGGCGAGGGGATCGTCCTCTACGCCGGACCGCCGCCGGACGGCCGGACCTGGCGTTACGCGGCGATCGCCGGCGACCGGGCGGGCGTGACGCGGTACGAGGAGCTGCTGCGGGCCTCCTGGGCCGCCGCGCGCTGAAACGGGCCGTTCGCCGAAACGGGCCGTGCGCCCTACGGCTCGATCAGACCCACCCGGATCGCGTAGCGGGTGAGTTCGAGGCGGTCGCGCATGCCCAGCTTCTGGAGCAGGTTGGCGCGGTGGCGCTCGACGGTCTTGGGGCTGATGACGAGGAGGTCGGCGATCTCCTTCGAGCTGTGGCCCTCCGCGACGAGCTTGAGGATCTCCTCCTCGCGTTCGGTGACGGCCTTGTCGGGCAGGGGCCTGCCCTGCTCCGCCCGGTCGAGGTAGGTGCGGATCAGGGCGGTCTCGGCGCCGGGGTAGATGAACGGCTCGTCGCGCACCGCCGCCCGGCACGCCTCCACCAGGTCGCGGTCGGCCACGGACTTCAGGACGTAACCGCTCGCCCCGGCCTTGAGGGCCTCGAAGAAGTACTGCTCGTTGTCGTACATCGTGAGGATCAGGATCCTCGGCTCCGGCTGGAGGCGGCTGAGTTCGCGGGCCGCCTGGAGCCCCGTCCGGCGGGGCATGGAGATGTCGAGGACGGCCAGGTCGATCCGCTCGGAGCGGGCCAGGGCGACGGCCTCCGCCCCGTCCGCGGCCTCGGCGACGACCGTGAGGTCCGGCTCGGCGTCGAGGATCAGCCGCACCCCGTTGCGCACCAGGGCGTGGTCGTCCGCGAGCAGGATGCGCGTCGGCCGCGCTCCGGTCGTGGCGTCCCCGCTCCCCGTGTCCGTACGGGACCCGATGCCGCCGGTCATGGCGCCCCCTCCTCCGTGCCGCCTCCCGCGCCGCCGCCGGTGGTGTCCAGGCGGACCTCCGTCCCCCCGTCCCGGCCGTCACGGACCGTCAGCTCCGCGCCGATCAGCAGGGCCCGCTCGCGCATGCCCCGCAGCCCGGCGCCCTCGGGCGCGTTCCCGACGCCCCGCCCGTCGTCCCGTACGCGCAGCCCCACCCCGCCCCCGGGCAGGAGCCGCAGCCGCAGGTCGACGCGGCTCGCCCCGGAGTGGCGGGCCGTGTTGGTGAGGCCCTCCTGCGCCACCCGGTAGAGCACCAGCTCCGTCTCGTGGTCGAGCTTCGGCAGACCGGCGTCGATGCGGGGCCGCACCGTCAGGCCGCGCGTGGAGAACTCCGACGCCAGCGACCTGAGTGCGCTGTGCAGCCCCAGCTCCTCCAGGACGCCCGGCCGCAGCCGGTGCGCCATCCGCCGGATCTCGTCCAGGCTGCCCCGGGTGGTCTCCTGCGCCTGGAGCAGCTCGGCCCGCAGACCGGCGGGGGCGTGGTCGGCGGAGTGCTTGAGCTGGAGCAGCACGGCGGTGAGGGTCTGCCCCACCTCGTCGTGCAGCTCCTGCGCGATCCGCCGCCGCTCGGCCTCCTGCGCGGAGAGCACCCGGGCGCTGCTCGCGGCCCGCTCGGCCTCCAGCCGGTCGAGCATCGTGTTGAACGTACGGGTCAGGTCGGCGATCTCGCCGCGCCCCGTCACCTCCGCGCGCCGGCCGGGCCTCAGCGGGTCCGCCGCCCGCATCACCCGGGTGAGGCGCTGGAGCGGCGCCAGGCCCACCCGCAGCAGGAAGGCGTTGGCGGCGAGCATCGCCGCCAGACCGGCCACGAGGACGACCGCCTCGCCGACGAGGACCGGGGTGGAGACCGTGACGGGACCGAAGAGCAGCAGCACGGCGACGACCAGGATCGCGGCGTTCAGCAGGAAGAGGCGCCAGTACAGCGACACCGCCCCGCCTCTCCCCGGACCCGGCACTGTGGCCCGGCCGTCCGATGCTCACCGCGGGCGCCCTGCGGCCCGCGGCGGGACCCGTGTCCCCGCCTCATCCTGACCGTTTTGCCGGGGTTCTGTCCATCCGTGCTGACACCCATGTTCCGCGTCTCCCCGCGGATGGCACCATGACGGGGCCGCGGGGTGCGGGACGGCGCCGTTCCCCCCGTGGCACACCCCTTTTCCCACGAGAGGCCGGCGACCGGCCCCGACCGGCCGCTGCCGGTCACGACGACAGGAGGCGACGGGCCAGTGCCTGCCCCGCGGACCAGAACGACACCCCTGCCCGGCATCGGAGTCCAGTACGACTTCACCACCCGCGAGCACCGCGCGCTCTCGGTCATCGCGCACCGCGACGGAACGCGGACGGTGAACGTCTACCGGGCCGACGACCCCGACGCCTGCGCCCAGTCCCTCCACCTCACCGAGGGGGAGACGGCCTCCCTGATCGACGCGCTGATGCCCGCGCACCACAGCCCCAACGTCCTGCACACCACGGACCTGGGACTCGTCGCCGAGCGGATCGAGCTCTCCGCGCACGCGTACTGGAACGGGCGCGTGCTCGGCGACACCCGGATGCGCACCGAGGCGGGCGCCTCCGTCGTGGCCGTACTGCGCCGCTCCGGGGCGATCCCGTCCCCGACGCCGGACTTCCGGCTCGCGGGCGGCGACACGCTCATCGTGATCGGCACCCGCGAGGGCGTCGACGCCGCCGCCGCGATCCTCGGACGGGAGTGAGGCGAGGGTGCATTCCGCTGTCTTCCTGATCGAGTTCGGCGCCATCATCCTCGGCCTGGGCCTGCTCGGCCGCTTCGCGGCCCGGTTCAGCTTCTCCCCGATCCCGCTCTACCTCCTCGCGGGCCTCGCCTTCGGCAACGGCGGCCTGCTGCCGCTCGGCGCCAGCGAGGAGTTCGTCGCCATCGGCGCCGAGATCGGGGTCATCCTCCTGCTCCTGATGCTCGGCCTCGAGTACACGGCGAGCGACCTCGTCTCCAACCTCAAGACCCAGTACCCGGCCGGGCTCGTCGACTTCGCCCTCAACGCCCTGCCCGGCGCCGTCGCCGCGCTGCTGCTCGGCTGGGGGCCGGTCGCCGCCGTCGTCCTGGCGGGCGTCACCTGGATCTCCTCGTCCGGGGTCATCGCCAAGGTCCTCGGCGACCTCGGACGCCTGGGCAACCGCGAGACCCCGGTGATCCTCAGCATCCTGGTCCTCGAAGACCTGGCCATGGCCGTCTACCTGCCCATCATCACGGCCCTGCTCGCCGGCGTCGGCCTCGCCGCCGGCAGCGTGACGCTCGCGATCGCCCTGGGCGTGGCCGGGCTCGTGCTCTTCCTCGCCCTCCGGTACGGGCGCCTGATCTCCCGGTTCGTCTCCAGCGACGACCCGGAGAAGCTGCTCCTGGTGGTCCTCGGCCTGACCCTGCTCGTCGCCGGCGTCGCCCAGCAGCTCCAGGTCTCCGCCGCCGTCGGCGCGTTCCTCGTCGGCATAGCCCTCTCCGGCGAGGTCGCGGAGGGAGCCCACACCCTGCTGAGCCCGCTGCGGGACCTGTTCGCCGCGGTGTTCTTCGTCTTCTTCGGCCTGCACACCGACCCCGCCAGCATCCCGCCGGTGATCCTGCCGGCGCTCGCCCTGGCGATCGTCACCGCGCTGACCAAGACAGCCACCGGTTACTGGGCCGCGCGCCGGGCCGGGATCGGGGTCAAGGGCCGCTGGCGGGCGGGCGGCACGCTGGTCGCGCGCGGCGAGTTCTCCATCGTCATCGCCGGACTCGCCGTCAGCGCCGGAATCCAGCCACAGATGGGACCCTTCGCCACCGCCTACGTCCTGGTCCTCGTCGTGATCGGGCCGCTCACCGCCCGCTTCACCGAGCCGGTCGCCGCCCACCTCGCCCGTCGCCGGAGCACGCCGACGCCTCCGGCCGCGGGAGACGGGGCGGTACTCGCGGAGTCCGCCGCGGACCTCCCGAAGACCGGCAGCGACGACGTGGAGGCGGGAAGCGGGGCGTCCGGCCGCGCCTGACGCCGCGTCGCGCGTACGCGAAAGGCCCGGGGGCGCGTTCCCCCGGGCCTTTCGTCGCTCCGTCCCTCAGCCGGTGATCTCGACGGCCTCGCCCTGGTCCCCCCGGGGCTTCCGCGACTCCGCCTCGTTCGGCTTCTGCTTCTGGGTGATGCCCCGGAGGAGCTGCGCCAGATCGACTCCGGTGGTGGCGGAGAGCAGCTCCACGCCCTGGGCGACGTTGTCCGCGACCGTGCGGGACAGCTGACTCGCCCCGTCGGTGGAGATGACGGTCATCTTGTCGACGGCCGACAGCGGTTCGGAGGCCTTGGCGACGACCTGCGGCAGGACCTCGACGAGCATCTGCAGGACGGCCGCGTCCCCGTACTGGGAGAAGGCGTCGGCCTTCTTGTGCATCGCCTCGGCCTCGGCGGCGCCCCGCGCGGCGATGGCGGCGGCCTCGGCCTCGCCCTCGATCCGCACGGCGTCGGCGAGGGCCGCGCGGTGCGCCTTCTCGCCCTCACCGGTCAGGCGGGAGCGCTGCGCGTCGGCCTCGGCCTGCTTGACCAGGGCGATCCGGCGGGCCTCGGCCTCCTGCTCGGCCTGGTAGCGGGCGGCGTCGGCGGGCTTGCGGACCTTCGTGTCGAGCTGGCGGTCGGTCAGCGCGGCCTGCCGCTCGGCGACCTTCTCCTGCTCGGTGAGGATGTCCTGCTGGCGGGCGGCCTCGGCGAGGGGTCCCGCGGCGTTGGCCTGGGCGGCGGCCTCGTCGGTCTGCGCCTTGATCTCGGCCTGCTTCAGGTAGAGGGTCCGCTGCGCGACGGCGATCTCCTCCTCCGCCTTCAGCCGGGCCTGCTCGGCGGCGCGGCGGGCGACGGCCTCGGCGATGTCCGCCTCCTGCTTGGCGCGGGCGGCCTCGGGACGCCCGAGGTCCTCCAGGTAGGAGCCCTCGGTGGTGATGTCCTGGATCTGGAAGGCGTCCAGGACCAGGCCCTGGCCGGACAGGCTGGCCTCGGCCTCCTCGGCGACCTGGCCGGCGAACGCGGCGCGGTCGCGGATGATGTCCTCGACCGACATGCGGCCCACAATGGAGCGCAGCGCGCCGGACAGCACCTCCTGGGTGAAGCCGACGATGCCGTCCTGCTGCATCAGGAACCGCTGCGCGGCCGCCCGGATGGAGTCCTCGGTGCCGCCGACCTTGACGATCGCGACGCCCTCCAGGTTCGCCTTCACGCCGCGCAGGGTCACCGCGCCGCGCACCGCGACCGGGATGTGCCGGCTGGAGAGGTCGAGGGTGAACTTCTGCTGCACGAACGGGACGACGAACACGCCGCCGCCGACCACGACCTTCTGGCCGCTGTTGTCGGTGAAGACGCGCCCGGTGGCGGGATCGGTGGCCTTCTTGCCGCGCCGGCCCGTGATGATGAACGCCTCGCTCGGTCCGGCGACCTTGTAGCGGGTGACGACGACGAGACCGAGCAGAACGACCAGGACGACGATCCCGAGGACCGCTGTCAGTACAGGACTCATGGCGAAATCCCCTTGAGTGGAACGTGGGTGGAAAACGTGGGTGGGAAAAGAAGGGAACGAAGAGATGAAAGGCGGTGGGGTCAGCGCTCGACGGGGCGGACGGCGACCGACGTCGACGACAGGACGGACTCCACCCACACCTCGGCGCCCCGCGCCACCGGTGCGGCGGCCTTCGCCGCGTACTTCACCGGCTGCCCGCCCAGATACAGCAGCACCTCGCCGTAACCGACGGCGGGGATCGACGTGACGACCGTGCCCGACGTCCCGGTCAGGTCCTCGCCCCGGGGCGCGGGCGCGTCGTCCCGCAGCAGGGCCCGGCTGAACCGCCAGGTCAGCCAGCCCACCAGGGCGCCCGCGACGGCCCCGACGACGGTCGCGGTGACGGCGCCCGCACCGGCGGCGCCGGTGGCGATGGCCCCCGTGAAGCCGAGGGCCGACACGAAGCCGGCGATCACCGGGAGGGACAGGAATCCGTCCACGCCGATGCCGACGCTTTCCAGGACGCCGTCGAAAACCAGGGAGAGGGCCAGGACCACCAGTCCCGCGATTCCGAATCCGAGAAACCACACCATGTGCCGCGCCCCCTGGCCCCCGTTGATCGGCTCGCGCTTTCGCGCCCGCGTGTTCCCGCGTGCGCGCTCTCGCGCCGAGCCGTGAAATCGTGCTCTCGCGTCGTGAAAGTACCCCATTGTCCCATGTCGCAGGCCTGCGGAACATGGGTGCCGGTACCCATTGACGCCCCACGCCGGTATTCCGGCGGTGAATTTCCCGAGCCCTGCGAGGCTACCCGAATTCCTTTCCGCCGGGGAGGGCGGGACGTCCCGGGGCGGCACGGGACGTACGGCCTCCTCCGCCCGCTCCGTACGATCCGCTCAGTACGATGGTCTGCCGACCGGACGGCTGCGGACGGGGCCGTCGGGCACGACGGGAACGTGGGGAACGTCGGGAACGGAAAGGGCGGCGGCATGGCGGACCGGAACGAGGACGGGGCGGAGCCCTCGGCCCGCAGGCGCGGGCAGGGCGAGCTGGAGGCCCAGGTGCTCGCCGTCCTGCGCGAGGCGTCCGAGCCGGTGCCCGTGGCGTGGGTGCGCGAGCGCCTCGGCGGCGGCCTCGCCTACACCACCGTGATCACCATCCTGACCCGGCTGCGGGCGAAGGGCGCCGTCGAACGCGAGCGCGCGGGCCGGTCCTTCCGGTGGACGGCGGTCGCGGACGAGGCGGGACTCGCCGCCCTGCGGATGCGGAAGGTCCTGGACGCCGAGGCGGACCGGCAGGCGGTCCTGGCCAGCTTCGTGACCGCGCTCTCGCCGAACGACGAGCGACTCCTCCGTGAACTCCTCTCCCCGGAAGCCGAACTCCTCTCTCCGGAAGCGGGACTTCCCTCCCCGGAGGCCGGGGAGGAGGAAGGCTGACCGCCATGGGAGTCTTCGTCTTCCTTCCCCTGGTCCTTCCGCTCACCGCGTGGCCGATCGCCCGCCTCGCCGAACAGCGGCTCCATCCCCGTACCGCGACCCGGCTGCTCGCCGCCGTCGCCGGCGTCTCCGCCGTGTGCAGCACGCTCTGCCTCGGACTGCTCGTGATCGTGGGCACCGCGCAACTGCCCGGCAACCCGCTCCCCGACGGCTGGTCGGACCCCGACGTGCGGGCGGCCGTCCCGTACGACGAGATCGCGGGCCGGGCGGCCATCCCCGCGCTCCTCGCCGTCCTCGTCTCCTGCGGCATTGCCGCGTGGCGGCAACTGCGGGTGCGGCGCAGGGCGTCGGGCGCGCTCGCCGGGCTGCCGCCGACGTCCGTCGCGGTGCTGCCGGACCGCACCCCGTACGCGTACGCGCTCCCCGGCGGCCGGGGGCACGGCCGGGGCCGGGTCGTGGTCAGCACCGGCATGCTCGCCGGCCTGGCCGCCGCCGAGCGCCGGGCCCTCTTCGCCCACGAGCGGGCCCATCTGGACGGGCGTCACCACCGGCACCTCCTGACGGTCCACCTGGCGGCCCGCGCCAACCCGTTCCTGCGCCCGCTGCGCACCGCCGTCGCGTACACCGCCGAGCGGTGGGCCGACGAGGAGGCGGCGGCCGAGATCGGCAGCCGCCGCACCGTGGCCCGGGCGATCGGCAGGGCCGCCCTCCTCGCCCCGCGCGCGCCCGCCGCCACCCTCCCCGCCCTGGCGGCGGTGGGCCCGGTGCCCCGCCGGGTCGCCGCCCTGATGCGCCCGGCCCCGATGGGCCGCGCCTGGCCACCGGTCTGCACGGCCGCCGGCCTGGCCGCCTGGGGCGCCGCCTTCGGCACGACGGTCTCGGCCCTGTCCTCGGCCAACTCGGCGGTCACGCTGTACTTCGTGCTGCACGCGGCGACCACGTCGGTGTAGCGAGGCCCGGCCTCCGGGGCCCCGAGTCCCGGGGCCCCGTTCGCGCGGACTAGAGGTCGAACTCGTGCGGCGGCAGGCCCAGGGCGAAGCACGCCTCGCGGACCACGGCCTGTTCCGTCTTGTCGAAGTCGCCGTCGGCGCCGCCGATGACGATGCCGATCTGGACGACGGCGCGGGCCTCGGCCGGCTTCTTCTTGGCCTTGGCGATCTCTTGGAGGACGCCGACCTTGCCGAAGTCGAAGTCGGCGGTGAGCTTGTCCAGGTTGGCGTCGAAGCGGCGCTGGAGGTCGAGCGCGTCGAAGTTCTGCAGCACCTCGTTGGTGGCGATGAGCTGGGCGACCCGGCGGCGCTCGGCGGGGTCGATCGTGCCGTCGGCGGCGGCGACGAGGGCGCACATGGCCATGCTCGCGTCCCGGAACGCACCGCTCTTCAGGTCGTTCTTCCTCGCCACCAGCTGGGTCTGCATCGTCGATGCGGATTCCTTGATGCGGTCCCACAGGGCCATGAGCACTCCCGACGTCGATCGCTTACTTCTACGTATGTGTAGAACGTAGCAGTGCCGCCGGGAGTTCCCGGGCCCGCGGGTGCCGGTCATCCGCCCAGGAGCAGGAGCGAGACCCACAGGGCCGCCGTCGAGGCGACGAGGGCGGCGGGCACGGTGAGCAGCCCGAGGCGGGTGAACCGCCCCAGGTCGACCGGGTGTTCGTGGTGGTGGGCGATGCGGCGCCACAGGAGGGTGGCGAGGGAGCCCGCGTACGTGAGGTTGGGGCCGATGTTCACGCCGATCAGGACGGCGAGCACCGCGCCGGGCCCCGAGGGGGCCGCCAGCGGTGCCAGGGCCAGGGTCGCGGGCAGGTTGTTGATGAGGTTGGCGAGGACGGCGGCGAGCGCGGCGGTGCCGAGCAGCGCCGGCAGGGAGGTGCCGTCGGGCAGGAGGTGGGCGAGGGCGGCGCCCAGACCGTTGTCGACGACGGCGCGGACGACGACGCCCAGGGCCAGGACGAAGGCGAGGAACGGCAGCGAGGCCGCGCGGACCAGCGCGCGCGGGGTGGTGCGGCGCCGGGCCAGGGCGCGTACGGCCAGGACGGCGGCGCCCGCCGCGGCCGCCCAGGCCGGGTCCACCCCGGTGGCCGAGGCGACGGCGAAGCCCGCGAGGGTCGCGGCCACGGTGACCAGGGCGAAGAGCGGGAGCGCGACGGGCTCCGGCGGCCCGGCGGCGTCGGCCGGGGCGGCGAGGTCGCGGGCGAAGAAGCGCCGGAAGACCGCGTACTCGACCGCGACGGCGGTGAGCCAGGGGAGCAGCATCAGGAGCGCGAACCGGGTGAAGCCGAGGCCGGTGGCCGTGAAGGCGAGCAGGTTGGTCAGGTTCGAGACGGGCAGGAGCAGCGAGGCCGTGTTCGACAGGTGGGCGCTCGCGTAGACGTGGGGCGCGGGCCGCGCCCCCATCCGGGCGGCCGTCGCGAAGACCACCGGGGTCAGCAGGACGACCGTCGCGTCCAGGCTCAGCACGGCGGTGATCAGCGAGGCGAGGCCGAAGACGGCGCCGAGCAGCCGTCGGGGCCGGCGCCGGGACCAGCGGGCCATCCAGGCGCCGCACGCCTGGAAGAGGCCCTCGTCGTCGCAGAGCCGGGCGAGGACGAGCACGGCCGCGAGGAAACCGATCACCGGCCCGAGCCGCTCGGCCTCCTCGCGCACGGCGTCGGGCGTGACCGCCCCCACCGCGAGGACGGCGCCGGCGGCGGGCAGCGCGAAGACCGCCTCGGGCAGACGGAAGGGACGGACGACGGCGCAGACGAGCACCACGGCCAGGGCGAGCACGGACACGGACGAGACGAGCATGCGTCCGATCATCCGGGGTCGCGGGGGCGGGGTGGCGTCGGGGTCCGCCCGGTTTCGGGACCCGTCCGATCCCGGAGCCGCCGTGTTTTTCCCGCCCGGTTCCCGCCCACCCCTTGTCAGTGCAATTTCACATTACTATGGTACTGCTCGCACCGCAGCTGCAATCGACGTCAACTCGACCTACAGCCAGGCAAGTTGACTGGGAACCACCCCCACATCCCCCTCCCGACACAGGAGTTCTGGTGTCCCAGCACAGATCCGTGCGCACCACCCTGCTCGCCGCCGTACTGGCGGCCGGGCTGCTCGTACCGCTCGGGCAGACCGTCAGTCAGGCCGCCGACCGGACCGCGACCGCGGGGAGCGCGCCGCCCGCCGCCGAGGCCCGGCCGCACCCGTACGACGAGGTCGACCGCCTCGCCACCGCGCCCCCGGCCACCGCCGCCCCCGCACCCGCCCCGGGCGGCACCGCCGCCGGCCGGATCCCCGGACCCGCCGAGGCCGCCGCCGTCACCGCGCCGCGCGGGGCCCGGAAGAGCGCCGCCGCGCCCTGCACCCTCGACGGGGTCACCGGCCTGGCCCCCGAGCGGCTCGCCGACTTCCTCACCGACCCCGCCGTGACCGCCGACGGCTGTCTGCGCGACCTCATATGGACCTGGGACGCCCGGCTCGCCCCGGTCATGTCCGACGCCCACGTCCAGGCCGTCGCCCGCCGCGCCTCCTCGCTCGCCGCGAGCCACGACGGACGCAACTCCACCCACCTGGAAGAGCTGTTCACCTACCTCCACGCGGTGGCCTACCACGACTTCTCGCGCGACGAGATCGACACCACCGACGCCCCGACCGTCGACGCCGTGCGCCGCGCCGTCGCCGACCACGGCACGGCCGCCCGCACCTTCGACGCCACCCCGGCCAACGCCGCCACCCTCCGCGAGGCCCTCTACGCGGCCAGCGCGCCCGGCCTGCGCCACCACCAACTGCCCCTGATCCGCAAGGTCCTGGCGACTATGGACGCCGACCACACCGCGACGCGCCTCGACCCGGCCTGGGCGAACGCCGCGCTCGCCGCGCTCTCCGTCAACTACCTCGGCGTCTACCCGGGCAACCAGGACGCCGCCTTCCACGCGGCGGCCGCCGCCGACCCCGCGTACCGCGCCGCCTTCAAGGCCTTCTCCGGCTACGGACACCTCAAGGGGACCGCCAACGCCTGGGTCGCCCGCGACGCGCTGAGCGAGTACGGCCGCTTCGGCCAGATCGACGGCCTGCGCACCGGCGTCGTCGCCGACCTCGGCGCCCTGCTCGGCCCGGTCGAGACCGCCTTCGGCACCGCGAGCGCGCCGTGGGCCTCGCTCGTCTCCTGGCTCAACTTCTACGACGCCTGCGCCCCCTACAAGGTGTGCAAGGAGGACATCGAGCGCCGGATCTTCCCGTACGCCTACACGTACGACAACGGGGCCATCAAGGTCCGCACCGGCCTCCCGCGCGCGACCGTCGACACGCTCTACTACGCGAGCAAGCGGGTCAAGGCGCAGTTCCACCGCGTCCTCGGCACCCAGGAGCCCCTGGCCGGCGACCCCAACTCCACCCTGAACATCGTCCTGTACGCCTCGCGCGCCGACTACGAGCAGTACCACCCCATCCTGACCGGGATGGACACGAACAACGGCGGCATCTACATCGAGCGCGGCGCCACCTTCTACACCTACGAGCGGCGCGTCCCGCAGGACTCCACGCTCACCCTCGAAGAGCTCTTCCGGCACGAGTACACGCACTACCTGAACGGCCGGTACGCCGTGCCCGGCTTCTTCGGCGAGGGCCCCTGGTACCAGAACGACCGCACCACCGCCATGGACGAGGGCACGGCCGAGTTCTTCGCCGGCGCCACCCGTGACAACGGCGTCGCCGTCCGCAAGTCGCTCGTCCGCGGCGTCATCTCCGACACGGCGGGCGGCGGACCTCGTATGACGGTACGTCAGCTCCTGAACGCCACCTACGACGGCGACGGGTTCCGCTTCTACCACTACGCCGGCACCTTCTTCGAGTACCTCTGGACCGAGAAGCCGTCCCTGCTGCGCGAGATGTACGGACACCTGCGGGGGAACAACGTCACCGCGTACGACGCCTGGCGCGCGCGGCTCGGCTCCGACACGGCGCTCCAGCGCGGCTACGACTCCTTCCTCGACGCCCGGATCGCCGAGGTGGACCGCCTGTACGTGCCGGTCACCACGTTCACGCCGAACGACCGGCTGCGGGACTCCAAGGCCTCCGAGGTCGCCGCCTCCTTCGCCGCCGCGACCTCCAACACCCCCGCCTGCGCGGAGACCGGCGCGCCGGGCGGACGCCGCTTCGTCTGCACCGGCCGCGTCACGGCCAACCTCGCGAACGCGGCGAGCGCTGACCAGGTCTTCAAGGACATGTCCGAGACCGTCGACTACTTCCTCCTCGACCGGGCGGGCGCGGCCTCGAACAACCTGGCCGACATGGACTGCTCCTTCGGTCCCGTCGACCTCTGGACCGGCGGACGCGCGGGAACCTCCGGCTACACCTGCGAGGGACCGCTGCGCGGCTGAGCCGCGCGCACCGGGTCCGGAGGGCGCCCGGTCGGGCGACCCCCGACGCGCCCTCCGGCCCCGGCCCCGTTCCGCCCTGTTCCTCCTCAAGGGAAGGTGGCACCTTACTGTCGTGTCCCAGAGCCAGAGCCAGAGCCAGAGCCGGAGCCTGAGCCCGGACGTCGTGATCGTCGGCGCGGGTGTCGTCGGAGCCGCCTGCGCGTACTTCGCGGGCCGCGCGGGACTCTCCGTCGCGGTCGTCGACCGGGGCCCGGTCGCGGGCGGCACCACCGGCGCCGGCGAGGGCAACCTCCTCGTCTCCGACAAGGAACCCGGACCCGAACTCGACCTCGCCCTGCTCTCCGCGCGCCTCTGGCGCGACCTCGCCGCCCTGCTCCCGCCCGACATCGAGTACGAGGCCAAGGGCGGCCTCGTCGTGGCGCCCGACCCGACCGCCCTCAGGGCCCTGCACGCCTTCGCGGAGGGACAGCGGACGGCCGGCGTCGAGGCCGCCGAGGTCCCCGGCGACGGACTGCGCGCCCTGGAACCGCACCTCGCCCCCGGTCTCGCGGGCGGCTTCCACTACCCGCAGGACTCCCAGGTCCAGCCCGCCCGCGCGGCGGCCCGCCTCCTCGCCGCCTCCGGCGCCGCCGTCCACCTCGGCGAGGAGGTCACCGACGTCCTCCGCACCCCCTCCGGAGCGGTGCGCGGGGTCCGCACGACCCGCCGCGACCTCACCGCCCCCGCCGTCGTCAACGCGGCCGGGACCTGGGGCGGCGCGCTCGCCGCGCTCGCCGGCACGGACCTTCCGGTACGGCCCCGGCGCGGCTTCGTCCTGGTGACCGAGCCCCTCCCCAGGGTCGTACGGCACAAGGTGTACGCCGCCGACTACGTCGCGGACGTCGCCAGCGGCTCGGCCGCGCTCCAGTCCTCGGCCGTCGTCGAGGGCACCCCCGCCGGGCCCGTGCTCATCGGCGCCACCCGCGAACGCGTCGGCTTCGACCGCTCCCTGTCCACCGAGGCCCTGCGCCGGCTCGCCGCCCGGGCCGCCGCGCTCTTCCCGGTCCTCGCGGAGGTGCGGGTGCTGCGCGCCTACCACGGCTTCCGCCCCTACCTGCCGGACCACCTGCCGGCGATCGGTCCCGATCCGCGCGTCCCCGGGCTGCTGCACGCCTGCGGCCACGAGGGCGCGGGCATCGGCCTCGCCCCGGCCACGGGGCTCCTGATCGCCACCGCGCTCACGGGCGGCGCGGGGGAGGGGATGGAGGGGGTGGCGGGGGTGGCGGGCGTGGACCCGGCGCCCTTCCGGCCCGAACGCTTCGACGACACCTCCGACCCCGGACGACGGGAGAGCACCCCATGAGACGACGCCGTACCCCGCGCGCCCTGGTCGGCGGCCGGGCCGAGACCGCCTTCACCGTCACGTTCGACGGACGCCCGCTCCCCGCCCTGGACGGCCAGTCCGTCGCGGCCGTCCTGTGGAGCGCGGGCATCCTGACCTGGCGCACCACCAGGAACGCCGGGGCGCCGCGCGGGGTCTTCTGCGGCATGGGAAGCTGCTTCGACTGCCTCGTCACGGTCGACGGACGCCCCAACCTGCGGGCCTGCCTCACCCCGGCCCGCCCCGGCGACGCCGTCACGACACAGGAGGGAACGGGCCGTGCCGACCTCGCGGTGTGAGCCGTCCGGGCCGCCCGAATCGTCCGGGCAGCCAGCGCCCTCCGAGCGCTCCGGGCCGTCCGAGTCCTCCCGACCGTCCGAGCCGCCAGAACCGTCCGAGCCGTTCGACCTCGCCGTCGTCGGTGCCGGTCCCGCCGGTCTCGCCGCCGCCGTGGAGGCGGCCCGGCGCGGCCTCCGGGTGGTCCTCGTCGACGCCGGTGACCGGCCCGGCGGCCAGTACCACCGGCATCCCGCGCCCGAGCTGGGCGCGCGGCGACCCGGGGCGCTCCACCACGACTGGCGGGAGTTCACCCGCCGCGCGGCGGCCCTGGACGGCCTCGTCCGGGCGGGCAGGGTCGTCCACCTGCCCGGACACCACGTCTGGACGGTGCTGCCCGAGGGCACAGGCTGGAGGCTGCACGCCGTGGCCGGGCCCGACGAGGCCGCCGCGACCGTCCGGGCCCGGGCGGCGCTCCTGGCCACCGGCTCCCACGAGCGCCAACTGCCGTTCCCGGGCTGGACGCTGCCGGGCGTGGTGGGCGCCGGGGGTGCGCAGGCGATGCTCAAGAGCGGGCTCGTCCTGCCCGGCCGCCGGGTCGTCGTGGCCGGCAGCGGCCCCCTGCTCCTGGCGGTCGCCGGCTCCCTCGCGGCGGCCGGCGCCCGCGTCCCCGCCGTCGTCGAGGCCGGTGCGTACCTCGGCTACTCCGGCTTCGTCCCCACGCTCCTCCGCAACCCCGCCAAGCTCGCCGAAGGCGCCCTGCACGGAAGCGCGTTGCTGCGGCACGGCACCAGGCTCCTCGCCCGGCACGCGGTCGTCGAGGCCCACGGCTCCGGGCGCGTCGAGGCGGTGACCGTGGCACGGCTCGACCCCGACTGGCGCCCCCTGCCGGGCACCGGCCGCCGGATCCCCTGCGACGCGCTCGCCGTCGGCCACGGCCTCGTCCCGCAGCTGGAACTCGCCACGGCCCTCGGCTGCGCGACCCGCACGAGCGCCGACGGGACGGCCGCCCTCGTCCTCGACGCCGAACAGTCGACCTCGGTCCCCGGCGTCTGGGCCGCAGGAGAGACGGGCGGCATCGGAGGCGCCCGACTCGCGGTCGTGGAAGGGAAGTTGGCGGCGCTGTCGATCACCCGCACCCTCCTCGGCGCCCGGACCCTGGAGCCCCGCGAGGCCGCGCTCCGGCGCCACCGCGACCGGCTGCGCGCCTTCGCGGAGGCGATGGGCGCCGTGCACCGGCCCGGACCCGGCTGGACCGGATGGCTGAGACCCGACACCGAGGTCTGCCGCTGCGAGGAGGTGCCGGCCGCCCGCGTGACGGAGGCCGTCGACGCCCTGGGCGCCCGGGACGCCCGTACGGTCAAGCTGCTCACCCGCGCCGGCATGGGCTGGTGCCAGGGCCGCACGTGCGGCCCCGCCGTGGCCGCCCTCGCCGGAGGCGCCGCCGGGGGAGGAGCGGTCCCGGACCGGCGCCCGCTCTCCTGCCCCGTACCGCTCCGTCATCTGGCGGAACTCCCGGAGCAGGGCCGTACCGAAAGCTGACCGGGCGTCAGAAGGAGGCGAGCGCGGGCCTCTTGTGGCCCGCCCGTCCATCAATAAAATGTCACACACCACACAAGGGAGTCCTTTCATGGTCCGCGAGCAAGCCCCTGTGCACGCCCCGCTGCAAACCCCCGCGCAAACCCCCGCACACCGCGACCGCCCCTGGCGCGGGATCATGGTCGCCACCGCCCTCCCCCTGCGCGACGACGGCTCCGTCGACCACGACGCCTACGCGCGCCACGTGGCCCGGCTGATCGCCGAGGGCTGCGACGGAGTCGTCCCGAACGGCTCCCTCGGCGAGTACCAGACGCTCACCGACGACGAGCGCGCCCGGGTGGTGCGGACCGCCGTCGAGGCGGCCGGGGACGGGGCCCGCGTCATGCCGGGCGTCTCCGCGTACGGCGCCGCCGAGGCCCGCCGCTGGGCCGAACAGGCCGCCGAGGCCGGCGCCGGCTCCGTCCTGCTCCTGCCGCCCAACGCCTACCGGGCCGACGAGGCGGCCGTACGCGACCACTTCGCCGCCGTCGCCGCCGTCGGCCTGCCCGTCGTCGCCTACAACAACCCCCTCGACACCAAGGTCGACCTCACCCCCGCCCTCCTCGCCCGGCTCCACGCCGACGGCAGCGTCGTCGCCGTCAAGGAGTTCAGCGGGGACGTCCGCCGCGCCTACGAGATCGCCGAACTCGCCCCCGGGCTCGACCTGTTGGCCGGCGCCGACGACGTCCTCCTCGAACTCGCCCTCGCCGGCGCGGTCGGCTGGGTCGCCGGCTACCCCAACGCCCTCCCGCGCACCTGCGCCGCCCTCTACCGGGCCGCCGTCGCCGGGGACCTCGACACCGCCCTCCCGCTCTACCGGTCCCTCCACCCGCTCTTCCGCTGGGACTCGAAGACCGAGTTCGTCCAGGCGATCAAGCTCTCCATGGACCTCGCCGGACACCACGGCGGCGTCTCCCGGCCGCCCCGGCTCCCGCTCGCACCCGAGCAGGAGGCCGCCGTCCGGGCCGCCACGGAGAAGGTCCTCGCGGAGGGGCACGCGTAACCCGGCCCGCGAGCAAGGCCGTAACCCCGCCCGCGACCCCGCCCGTGAAAAGCCCACCGGCCCGCCGGCTCGTCCGCCCGCCAGCCCGTCCGCCCGTCCGCCCGCCCGTCCTCACGACACCGACAGAAGGGGACCCATGCGCACCCGCCACGTCTACCACGCGGTGGACTCCCACACCGAAGGCATGCCCACCCGGGTGATCACCGGCGGCCTCGGGGCGATCCCCGGCGCCACGATGGCCGAGCGGCGGCTCCACTTCGCCGAGCACCTCGACCACCTCCGCACCCTCCTCATGTACGAGCCGCGCGGCCACGCGGCGATGAGCGGCGCGATCCTCCAGCCGCCCACCCGCCCCGACGCCGACTACGGCGTCCTCTACGTCGAGGTGTCCGGGCTCCTCCCGATGTGCGGCCACGGCACCATCGGGGTCGCCACCGTCCTCGTCGAGACGGGCATGGTGCCGGTCGCCGAACCCGTCACCACCGTCCGCCTCGACACCCCGGCGGGGCTCGTGAGCGTCGACGTACGCGTGGAGGACGGCGCCGCGAAGGCGGTCACGCTCACCAACGTCCCCTCCTACTGCGTCGGCCTCGACCTCAAGGCGGACGTGCCCGGGTATGGCACCGTCACCTACGACCTCGCCTACGGCGGCAACTTCTACGCCTTCGTCGACCTCGACGCCCTGGGGCTGCCCTTCGACCGCGACCGCAAGGACGACCTCCTCGCCGCCGGGCTCGCCGTCATGGCCGCGATCGACGCCGGACCCGACCGGCCGGTCCACCCGGAGGACCCCGCCATCGCCGGGATCAAGCACGTCTACCTGGCCGCGCAGGGCTCCGACGCCACCCGCTCGCGCCACGCCATGGCCATCCACCCCGGCTGGTTCGACCGCTCCCCGTGCGGCACCGGCACCAGCGCCCGCATGGCCCAACTGCACGCCCGGGGACTGCTCGCCCCGGGCACCGACTTCGTCAACGAGTCCTTCATCGGCACCGAGTTCACCGGCCGGATCGTCGGCGAGACCACCGTGGGCGGGCTGCCCGCCGTCGTCCCCACCGTCACCGGCCGGGCCTGGATCACCGGCACGGCCCAGTACTTCCTCGACCCCGACGACCCGTTCCCGGCCGGATTCCTCCTCTGAACCGTGCGGAGACGGGCGGCCCGTGCGGCGAAACGTGACATTGTACGATGCTCCTCCGTGACTTCTCGGAGGACGCACGCATGGGTGACCTGAAGCAGTACGGCCTCGTCAGGGCGCAGGAACGGCTCCGCGACCAGGTCGGGCACGCCCTCCGAGCCGCCCTGATAGCCGGGGAGCTGCGCCCCGGCCAGGTGTACTCGGCCCCCGGCCTCGCGAGCGACCTCGGCGTCTCCGCCACCCCGGTCCGGGAGGCCATGCTCGACCTGGCCCGGGAGGGCCTGGTCGAGCCCGTCCGCAACAAGGGCTTCCGCATCACCGAGGTCAGCGAGCGCGACCTCGACCAGTACACCGAACTGCGCACCCTCATCGAGGTCCCCACCGTCGGCCGGATCACGAAGACGGCCGCGCGGGAACGCCTGGAGGAACTCCGCCCGGTCGCCCAGGAGATCGTCGCCCGCGCCCGCGAGCACGACCTCATCGGCTACCTGGAGGCCGACCGCCGCTTCCACCTCGCCCTGCTCGGCCTCTCCGGCAACGAGCGCCTCGTCGAGACCGTCGGGGACCTGCGCAAGCGCTCCCGCCTCTACGGCCTGACGGGCCTGGACGAGGCCGGACTGCTCGTCTCCTCCGCCGAGGAGCACGTCGAACTCCTCGACCTCATGATCGCCGGGGACGCGCGCGGGGCCGAGGCCTGCATGCGCCGCCACCTCGGCCACGTCCGCTCCCTGTGGGCCGAGGGCCGCGACGGGCCGGCGGACGCCTGACGCACCCCGTTCCGGCGGCCACCGGCCGGCCGGTGCGGGTCCGGCGGGAAACGCCGACGGCTCCCGCCCTGCGTACAGGGGTGGGAGCCGTTCGGAACCGATGTGCGGTGCGCGCGGGTTACGCGTGACGGTGCGAGTGTCGGTTGCCGGTGACCATGCGGTAGAGGGCCAGCAGGATCACGGAGCCGACGATCGCGGCGACCCAGGTGGAGATCTCGAAGAAGCCGTCGACGGAGTCCACACCGAAGATGACCTTGCCGAGGAAGCCGCCGAGCAGGCCGCCGGCGATGCCGATGAGCATGGTGATGATGATGCCGCCGGGGTCCTTGCCCGGCATCAGGGCCTTGGCGATGGCGCCGGCGATCAGGCCGATGAGGATCCACGCGATGATGCCCACGATGCTTCTCCAGTCCGTCACATAAGGAACTTGTCAGTTCTTCGTCTGGACCAATCGGGCTCGCGTAAACGCCCCGCGTCGGAAAAACTTCGCGCCGGTGCTCCCGTGCCCCGCGGACAGGGCGGAGGACGCTCCCGGGACGCAAGGGAGTTCCCCGCTGTTCACGACGGCCGACGACCCCCGAGGCTGTGCCCAGTCCCCAGCGGCGGGGCGCCGGACGGAATCCCACCGGTGGCCCGTCCGCGCCGGCCCCTTCCCCCTCCGCGAAAGGGAACGCCCCCATGCGTCCAGTACGGAACCGCCACTTCCTCACCGGACTCGCGACGGTCACCGCCGTCGTCGGGCTCGGAGTCCTTCCCGCCCACGCCGGTCCTCCGGCTCCGTCCCCCACCGCCCCGGTGCCCGCCGACGTGCGCGCGGCGATGGGCCGCGACCTCGGTCTCTCCGCCGACGGCGTGCGCGACCGGATGGCCGCCGAACAGGCCGCGGAACGGGTCGCGACCGCCGTGCGCGCCACGGTGGGGGACCGCGTCGCGGGACTGTGGTTCGACGCCTCCGACGGGCGCCTGCACGCCGCCGTCACCACCGGCGCCGACGCCGACGCGGTCCGCCGGGCGGGAGCCGTCGCCCAGCGGGTCCGGCACTCCGCCGCCGCGCTCGACGCCACCGCCCGACAGGTCGGCCGGTGGGCCGAGAACGTCCCCGGCCTGCTCTCCTGGGGACCCGACGTGCGCGGCAACCGGGTCGAGGTCGTCCTCGACCCCGCCCGGGCCACCGCCGCCACCGACGCGTTCAGGACCCGCCTCGCCGGCCTCGGCGACCTGGTGGGGGTCACCGAGTCCGGGGACGCGCCCCGGCAGCAGGGCGGGAACGTGGTCGGCGGGGAGAAGTGGGTGCCGGGCACGGAGAGCCCGTGCTCCATCGGCTTCTCCGTCACCCGCTCCGGCGGTGCGAAGGCATTCCTGACGGCCGGTCACTGCACCAACGACGCCGACCAGGCCGCCTACGGCAAGGACGGCACCCGCGTCGGCACCTCCAACAAGAACGGCACCGGCAGCGTCAACGCCGCGGAGGGCGACTTCGGGATCGTCGACGTCGACCAGGCGGGCTGGCAGACGGCCCCGGCGGTCTCCGGATGGGGCAAGGGCGACGTCACTCTCACCGGCAGTGCCGAAGCCGTCGTCGGCACCGCGGTCTGCCGCTCCGGCCAGACCACCGGATTCCAGTGCGGCGAGGTCACCAAGGTGAACCAGAGCGTCGACTACGGCAACGTCGTCATCAACGGCCTTTCCTACTCCAGCGCCTGCTCCGCCGGCGGCGACTCGGGCGGCTCCTACGTCACCGCGACCGGAGGAAAGGCCGTGGGCCTGCACTCCGGAGGCGGCAGCGCCACCTGCTCCTCGGGCAGCGGCGAGAAGTTCACCATCTTCCAGCCCGTGAACGAGGCCCTCGCCAAGTTCGGCGCCTCCCTGGTCACCTCGACCCCGCAGCCCGGCGAGGTCACCGTCGCCGCCGTCTCCGCCCGAACCAGCCCCACCGGCACGCCCGTCGAGCTGAGGAACAGCGCCGAGGGCGGCACCGCCCCCTACACCTGGTCCGCCACCGGCCTCCCGGCCGGCCTGTCCGTCGCCCCGGCCACCGGGACGATATCCGGCACCCCGACCACGGCCGGCACCTCCTCCGTCACCGTCACGGCCACCGACACCGCCGGCCGCAAGGGCTCCACCTCCTTCACCTGGACCGTCACCGCCCCCGGCACGGGCAGCCCGGTCCTGGCCGCTCCCGGCAACCAGAACCTCACCGTCGGACGCCCCTTCGGCCTCGCCCTCCGGGCGAGCGGCGGCACCGCGCCGTACGCGTTCTCCGCGACCGGCCTGCCCGCCGGCCTCGGGATCGACGCGGCGAGCGGGCTCGTCTCCGGCACCCCCACCGCCTGGGGCTTCCGCAACGTCACCCTGACCGTCACCGACGCGACCGGGAAGAAGGCGTCCGCCACGGTCACCTTCACCGTCTGGTCCTGACCCCCTCCGGGTCCCGCCCCCCAGGACCCCGGGCCCCGGTCCCCCGACCGGGGCCCGGGGCCCGGGGCGCGCCCGTTCACACGCCCTCGCCGGGCCCCACGAGCGCGGCGAGCTCGGTGCGGTTGCGCACGCCGACCTTGCGGTAGACGCGGCTGAGCATCGCCTCCACCGTCTTGCGGGAGACGAACAGCCGGTGGGCGGCCTCGGGGTTCGTCCTCCCCTCGGCGACCAGGCGGACGAGGAGCCGCTCGCGCTCGGTCAGCCGGTACGCCTCCCCGCCGTCCGGACCGGCGGTCCCGGACGCGGCGCCCGCGAGACGGGCGAGGTGCCCGTCCACGAGTGCGGACCACGGATGCGCGCCCGCCCCGGCGCACACGGAACGGGCCCGCTCCCACACGGCCTTGGCCGTGGCGACCCGCCGGCGCCGGCGCTCGACCCGTCCCCACGCCAGCAGGGTGCGCCCCTGCTCGACGGGCCGGCCGAGGGCGGCGAACGCGGCGGCGGCCTCCTCGAAGACGCCGGCCGCCCGGTCGAGGTCCCCGGCCCGCGCGAGGCACAGGGCGCGGGCCCGGGAGACGGTGGCGCGCGCGAAGGCGTGCGGGGCGTGGGCGGCGGTCGCCCCGTCCAGGCGGTCCAGCATCCCGTGCGCCCGCTCCAGGAGCCCGGCGGCCGCGAACGCCTCCACGGCGTCGGCCTGCCACCGCAGGACGACGGGGTCGTCCGGCCGCGACGACCCCCCGCCGGCGGCCAGCTCCTCGAAGGCGGCGAGGGCCTGCCCGATCCGTCCGCAGTGGAGGTGCACCGCCCCCGCGATCCACAGACTCCGCGTGGTGTGGAGCCGGTCCCCCTCCGACCGGGAGGCCCGCAGGGCCCGCAGGGCGTAGGCCCCGGCCTCCTCGAACGAACCGCCGTGACAGTGGACGAGGGCGGAGGTGTACCAGACGGGGCCGGGGGAGAGGTTCGCCTCCCGGGTGTACGACCGGGCCCGCGCCGCCCACGCCAGGGCGTCCGCGCAGGCACCGAGCCCGGCGTCGACCTCGGCCAGGCTGCGGCACAGGTCGGTGAGGTCCTCCGCGCCCCCGGCGGCCTGCGCCACGGGAAGCAGGGCCAGCAGCGAGGTGCGCGCCCGCGCCAGGTGCCCGTCGAAGACGGCGAGCCGGGCCCCGAGGTACTCGGGACTGTTGGCGACCCCGAGGGCGTGCGGCGGCACCGCGAGGGACAGCGCCGACCGCAGGGTGGCACGTGCCTCGTCCGGCCGCCCCAGCACGCGCTCCATGCGGGCGGCCATCGTCAGGGCGGCCGCGTGCAGGGGGTCGTCGCCGGCGCCGCGGGCCAGCGCGGCGGCGGTGCGGGCATGGACGAGGGCCCCGTCGAAGTCCTCCGCGGCGACGTTGGCCCGGATGGCCGCCCGCAGTTCGACGGCGGCCAGCAGGCGCGGGTCGTCACGGGCGGCGCCACGGGCCGCGGCGAACAGCGTCTCCGTGGTGGTCAGGTCCTGCCCGCAGGCGTCGACGACCGCCAGCAGCGCCTTCACCCGCTGCTCGGGAGCGCCGTGCTCGCGCACGAGGCACGCGGCCGCGCGGCGGGCGCCCCCGACGTCCCCCGCAGCCGCCGCGTCCAGGGCGGCCTCGGCGAGCCGTTCGGACCGCGGCCCCGGCAGGTGGGGCGGGGTCAGCCGCGCGGCGAGCAGCATGAGTCCGGAGGCCAGGTCCCGGTCGCCCGCCGTCCGCGCGGCCACCGCGGCCCGCGCGGCGTCCTCGGCGGCCGGCCGGTCGGTCCCCTCCGTGGCCGTCGCCCGGTGCCACACGGCGCGCACCGGGTCGGACACCGCCGCGGCCAGGGCCTCGTGGTCACGGCGGCGGTCGGCGGCGGTGCCGGCCGCGGCGGCGGCGCGCGCCAGGGCCCGGGCGGAGAAGCGGACGGCGGTCGGGCCGGTGTCGTCCGGACCGTCCGGGGTGGTCAGCAGACCGGCGCGCACCGCGTGGGCGACGTGGTCGTGCGCCTCCCGGTGGCCCGCCCGGTACAGCAGGTCGGTGTCGGGCCGGTGCGCCAGGGCCGCCGTGCGCAGCGTCCGGCGCACCTCCTCCGGCACCGTGCGCAACCACGCGTCGGCGAGCGCGTCGGCCCGCTCCAGGCCGTCGAGGGGCAGGGGCCCGAGGGGCCCGCCCCGCGCGGGCGGCCGCCGTGCCAGCCCTTCGCAACAGGCCGCGAGGAGGGCGCGGTTGCCGCCGCAGTGGCGCAGGACGGCCGCACTCCAGCGCACCGGGAGACCGAGCGCCTCCAACCGGTCGGCGACCTCCTCGTGTCCCGCCGGGGGCACCGGGACGACCGGCGGATGGCCGCCGAGCAACTCCGCGGCGCGGTGCGGCGGCCCCACGGTCCGCTCCGCCGCGACCACCGCGAGGCGGTCCCGCCCCACCGCTCCGGCCGCGTGGCCCAGGACGTCGGCGCTGACCGGATCGAGCCACTGGACGTCGTCCACCGCCACCAGCGGACGCGGCGCCTCCCGCAGCGTCCGCGCGGCGAGGACGCGCAGCCGCAGCCTGGTCGCGGCGTCGACCTCCCCGCCCGCGTACGGCAGGAACTCCTCGGAGAGCTGCACCAGACCCGAACAGGGCAGCAGTTCGTCCCCCGGCCGGTTGCGGACGCGCCGGACCCCGCCGCTCCAGCGCCGGCACACGGCCTCCAGGAGGGTGCTCTTCCCGGCGCCCCACGGCCCGTGGACGACGACCCCGCCGTGGCGGGCGAGCAGCTCCGTCACCTCGCCGGCGACGGCGTCGGAGGCGTCGGGGACCGGGCGACGGCCGATGCCGCCGTCGGCGACGTCTGTGGTCATGGACGCACGCTAGGCGTCCCCCGGCTCCCCGACCAGAGCACCGGCCCCTCCCGGAAGGGAACGAGGGACCTCCCCTACGCCGGTGGGCGCGGATCAGCCGGGCTCCCCGCCCGGCGGGACGATCGCGCGCTTGAGGACCTTGCCCGTCGGCCCCTTCGGCAGGGAGTCGGCGAGCCAGATCCGGCGCGGATACTTGTACGGGGCGACCCGCTCGCGCACGTGGGCCCGCAGCTCGGCGGGGGAGGCGTACCGGCCGGGGCGCAGGACCACGGCGGCGGCGACCTCCTGGCCGTGCACCGGGTGCGGGACCCCGAGGACCGCCGCCTCCGCCACGTCCGGGTGGAGGTGCAGGACCTCCTCCACCTCCCTCGGGTAGACGTTGAACCCGCCCCTGATCACCACGTCCTTCAGCCGGTCCACCACCCGGAAGTCGCCCCGGGCGTCCCGGGTGCCGAGGTCGCCGGTGTGCAGCCAGCCGTCCCGCACCGCCTCCGCCGTGGCCTCCGGGCGGCGCCAGTACCCCTTCATCACGTTGTGGCCCCGGATCACGATCTCCCCGGCCTCGCCGTCCGGCACCTCCTTGCCGTCCCGGTCCACCACCCGCATCTCCACGCCGTCGACCGGGACGCCGATCGTGCCGGGGACGCGCGGCCGGCCGATCCGGTTCACGCACGCCAGCGGGGACGACTCCGACAGGCCGTACCCCTCCAGGACCGCGCAGCCGAAGGCGGACTCGAAGCCCGTGTGGACCGCCACCGGCAGTGGCGAGCCGCCGCACAGGCACACCCGGAGGGACGACGTGTCGTACCGGGCGCGCTCCGGGTGCCGCAGCAGCAGCCCGTACATCGTGGGCACCCCGAGGAAGACCGTGACCCGGTCCCGGGCCACGAGCGAGAGCGCGCCCGCCGGGTCGAAGCGGCTCATCAGGGTCAGGCAGGCGCCCACGGCCACCGCGCAGCCGAGCCCCATCACCTGCCCGAAGGAGTGGAAGAGCGGCAGCCCGCCGAAGACCACGTCCGGGGCCCCGAGCCCCAGGACCCGTACCCCCTCGTCGATGTTGCGCCGGATGTTCTCGTGGGTCAGCTCGGCGCCCTTCGGCTCCCCCGTCGTACCGGAGGTGTAGAGGACGACGGCGGTGTCCCCGGGCGTACGGGGCGTGGCCGCCGGCGCGGGGGCGTGGACGGCCAGGAGCGCGGTGAACTCCGCCGGTCCGACCGCCAGGTGCGGGGTGCCGGCCAGGCGGGCGCCCTCGGCGGCCTCCCCGCCGTCCCCGGGCCGGGAGAGCAGCAGCGCCGCCCCGGCGTCCGCCAGGCAGTGCCGGACCTCCCCGGCGCGCAGGAGCGGATTGAGCGGGACGACGATCGCGCCCGCGCGCAGGATTCCGTAGTAGAGCGCGGCGAACAGCGTGCTGTTGGGAAGCGCGACCGCGACCCGGTCCCCGGGCCGCACCCCGCGCGAGCGGAGCAGCGCGGCGGTCCGGTGGGCGAGCCCGTCGAGCTCCCCGTACGTCACCTCGTCGGCACCGAGCCGCAGCGCGGTCCGGTCGGGGTGCGCGCGGGCGCTCCGGTCGAGCAGCGCGGGGACGGTTCCGTCGTCGGCGGTCATCGGGCGGACTCCTTCGGGGGCGTACGGGACGGGTGCGGGTGCCGGTGCGGACGCGGTACGGGGCGGGGGACGGCGACCGAGGTCAGGAGCAGGCCGTCGCGGACGAGCCAGCGGCCGTGGAGGAGGGACGGGAGGGGACACGGGCCCGGGGGCGTCTCCGGTGACGCCGGTTCCGGTGGCGGGACGAGCAGACGGGCCCGGAAGCGGCCCGTGGCCGCGGGGTCGTCCGTACGCGCCTCCGGGGGCGGGGTTTCGTCCGGAGCGGCCTCCCACGCCACCTCGACGTCCTCGAAGCCGAGCCAGGCGCCGCCGTACCCGCTCCAGGCCTTGTAGACGGACTCCTTCGCGCTGAACAGCAGCCGGTCCCAGGCGATGTCCGGCCGCCGGGCGGTCAGTTCGCGCAGCCGCGCCGGCTCCGGGCCGAAGGCCACCGCCCCGCACACCCCGGGCGGCAGGGGCGCGTGCGGTTCGGCGTCGATGCCGAGCGCGAGGAAGCGGGCGGCCGGTGCCACCGCCGCGCCCCGGAACCCCGCGCAGTGCGTGAGGCCGCCGACCGTGCCCGCCGGCCACGCGGGCGCCCCGCGCCGCCCCCGCAGGAGCGGGACCCGGGGCGCCCCCAGGGCCGCCAGGGCCCGGTGGGCGCAGAGCCGGGCCGTCGTGAACTCGCGCCGCCGGCCCGGCGTCGCGCGCGCCACGAGGGCGGCCTCCTCGGGGAAGAGCCCCGCCGGTTCGGGGTCGCCGGTCTCCTCGGCGCCGTACGCCCCCTCGGGCAGCAGCGCGCCGAGCAGCGGCGCCCCGCGCCGGGCGCTCACGCGGGGGCGCCCGAGGCGGCCGACGCGCTCCGGCCGGTGTTCCCGGTCTCCCCGGTGTCCCCGGTCTCTCCGGCGGGCTCCGGGAACCCCGCCCAGGCCGCGATCCGCTCCACCAGACCCGTGTTGTGCCGGATCCAGCGGAAGTGGTCCAGGTCCCGGCCGCCCGCGTCCGCCGTCCGGTAGGTCCAGCGCTCGACGCGGGCCGGGGGGAGCTTCGCGCACAGGTGGTCCACGGCCCGGGCCGGCGCCAGGGCGTCGTGCTCGACGTCCACGGCGAGCACGGGCAGGGCGACGCCCCGCAGCGCCTCCTCGTAGTCGGCGGCCGCGCCCCGCGCCGCGTACCGTCCCGTCCTCAACTGCCGGGCCCAGTCCCGCATCAGCCCCGCCGACTCGCGCCCGCCGAACCCGAGCCGGTGGCCCGGCCAGTACCCGAGCAGCTCCGCACCCGCCACGCAGAGCAGGCTCCGCGCGAGCCACCGCGCCCCCGGTGGACCGAGGGTCCGCCACCAGGCCGAGCCGCTCGCCACCAGGACGACCCCGTCGAGGCGCGGCCGGAACAGCCCGCAGTGCACCAGGCCGAGCTGTCCGCCGAGGCTGTGCCCCAGGATCAGCCGGGGCGCGCCGGGGAAGGCGCGTGCGACGGCGTCGAGGACGGCGCCGATGTCGTGCTCGACGAGCTCGCGGTAGCCGAACCGGACCCCGCGCGCCGGGACCGGGACGCTCTCGCCGTGCCCGCGCGGGTCCACCGTCACCACGGTCGCCCCGCGCCGGTGCAGCGCCCGCGCCAGCGGGGTGTAGTGCCGGGCGGGCGTGCCCATCGCGGGCAGCACCACCACGACCGGGGCGGTGGGCTCGGGACGCGCGTGGACGCGGACGACGAGCCGGGCACCGTCCGGGGCGACGGGCTCGGCGAGCACGGGAAAGGGAGCGGCCCTTATCCCGTCCCGGGCTCCTGCCGTCTCTCCGGCCCTCGTCCCGTCCCGGGCTCCTGCCGTCTCTCCGGCCCTCGTCCCGTCCCGGGCTCCTGCCGTCTCTCCGGCCCTTATCCCGTCCCGGGCTCCTGCCGTCTCTCCGGCCCTTATCCCGTCCCGGGCTCCTGCCGTCTCTCCGGCCCCCGTCCCGTCCCGGACCTCCGCCGTCTCTCCGGCCCCCGTCCCGTCCCGGGCCTCCGCCGTCTCTCCGGCCCTCGTCCCGCTCCGGGCCTCCGCCGCCTTCCCGGTCCTCGTCCCGCCCCCGGCCCCCGCCGTCCCTCCGGTCCTCACTCCTCCTCCAGGCGCCATCCGATCACCCCCGCGCCCCAGGTGATCCCCGCCCCGAACGCCGCCACCCCCAGCAGGCCCGACCGGTCCAGGCGGCCCTCCCCGCGGGCCTGGTGGAGGGCGATCGGGATGGAGGCGGAGGAGGTGTTGGCGACCCGGTCGACGTTCAGGTAGAGCCGCTCCGGTGGGACGCCCAGCTCCTTGCCCACCGCCCGGACGATCCGCGCGTTGGCCTGGTGGGCGACGAACAGGTCCACGTCGTCGGCGGTCAGCTCCCGCCGCGCGAGGACCTCCCGGGCCGCCGCGCTCATCTTCTCCACGGCGTGCACGAAGATCTCGGGGCCGTCCATCCGCAGCTTCCGGTCGTACCGGTCGGCGTGGAGCAGCGGGACCAGGTTCCCGTCCGAACCGAGCCGGAACGCGGGCGCGGGCACGGCGTCCGGGGTGGCGCCGGCCACGTCCGCCACGACCACCGCCCCCGCCCCGTCGCCGAGCAGCACCGCCGTCGACCGGTCCCCGTGGTCGGTGATCCGGGTCAGCGCCTCCGCCCCGCAGACCAGGACGGTCCCGGCCCGGCCGGACTCGATCAGGGCGACGGCGTGGTCCAGGGCGTACACGAACCCGGCACAGGCCGCGTGCAGGTCGAACGCGGCGGCCCGGTCCGCGCCGAGCCGCGCGGCCACCTCCACGGCCAGACCGGGCGTGGTCCGGTCCGGGGTCGTGGTCGCGACGACGACGTGTCCCACGTCGGCCGCCGTGCGCCCCGACCCGGCGAGCGCCTCCCGCGCGGCGGCCAGGGCGAGATCGGCCAGGTGCCCGTCCTCGGGCAGGAAGCGGCGCTCCCGGATGCCGGTCCGCTTCACGATCCACGCGTCGGAGGACCCGATCGCCTCGAAGTGACTGTTGGGCACGGTCCGTTCGGGCAGCGCGGAACCGGTGCCGACGATCGCCGCGGTCACGGGCGCTCCTCCCGGGCGGTACGGGGCGGGGCGCCGGGCCCCGGTGGCTCGCCGACGGCCCGGGCGCCCATGCGGACGGCGTGCATCCCGCCGTCGGCGTGCACGATCTCGCCGGTGACGGCCGCCGCCAGGTCCGAGAGCAGGAACAGGACGGGGCCGACGAGCCGGGCCGGATCGGCGCGGTTCCAGCCGAGCGGGGCCTCCTGCTCCCAGCGGTCGGCGATCCGGTCGAAGGTGCCGACCGCCCGCCCGGCCACGGTCTCCACCGGCCCGGCCGCCACCAGGTTGACCCGGATCCCGGAGTGCCCGAGGTAGAGCGCGAGGTAGCGGCAGACCGAGCCGAGCGCGGCCTTGCCGACCCCCATCCAGTCGTACCCCGGCCACGCCCCCGACGCGTCGAAGTCCAGGCCGACCACGCTGCCCCGGGCCGGGCCGCCGCCCCCGCCCTGCCGCAGCAGCGGGGCGAGCGCGGTGGTCAGCGAGTGCAGCGAGAACGCCGCCGTGCGCAGCGCGAGCGTCGCGTCCTCGACGGGGGTCGTCAGGAAGTTGCCGCTGAGGGCGGACCCGGGCGCGGCGGCGATCGCGTGCAGCACGCCGTCCACCGCGCCCCAGCGGCGCTCCAGCTCCTTCGTGAGCCCGTCCAGGTCCTCGGGGCGCGTCACGTCGAGTTCGAGGACGTCGGCCGGGTACGGAAGGCCCGAGGCCGCCGCCTCCGTGATCCGCCGGGTGCGCCCGAAGCCCGTGAGGAGCACCTCCGCGCCCGCCTCCTGGAGGGCGCGGGCGGTGTGCCAGGCGATCGAGTCGTCGTTGAGGACCCCGGTCACCAGATAGCGGCGCCCCGCGAGGCCGAGCGGGTCGGGGGCGTGGTGGGAGTCGCGGGACGCGCGCATCAGGACCGTCCTTCCACGGCCAGGACCAGGGCCGCGTTGTGTCCGCCGAAACCGAACGAGGTGGAGAGCCCGACGAGGGTCTCCGCGCCGCCGCCGGACGCCCCTTCCGCGCGCGCGGTCAGCTTCCGTGCCGCCCCGCGGACGAGGTCGAGGCCGCCGAGCGCCGGGTCCGGCCGGCGCAGCCCCGCCGTCGGGGGCGCCGTGCCGTGCCGCAGCGCCTGGAGGGTGACGATCGCCTCGACCGCGCCCGCCGCGCCGAAGAGGTGGCCGAGGGCGCCCTTGGACGAGGAGAGCGGCAGCCCCGCGAGGACGCCGGCCCCGAGGGCCTGCCGCAGGGCCTCGCGCTCCAGGCGGTCGTTGAGGGGGGTGCCGGTCCCGTGGGCGTTGGCGTACGCCAGCTCCCCGGGCGCCGTCGCCGCCTCCCGCAGTGCGAGCGCGACCGCCCGCGCGGCCGGGCCGCCGGTGGGGTCGGGGGCCGTGACGTGATGGGCGTCGGAGGTCGCCCCGTACCCCCGTACGGTCCCGAGGGCCTCGGCGCCCCGCCCGGCGGCGCCCGCCGCCGTCTCCAGGACGAGGACCCCGGCCCCCTCGCCGATGACGAAGCCGTCCCGGTCCCGGTCGAAGGGCCGGGCCGTCCCGCCCGGCGAGAGCGCACCGGCGTTGGCGAACGCGGCGGCCACCACGTCGGAGACGGCCGACTCCGCGCCGCCGACCACGACGGCGTCCGCCGCCCCGGCGGCCAGCAGCCGCATCCCCGCGCCGACGGCCTGCGCGCCGCTGCTGCACGCGGACGCGACGCAGAGGCTCTCGCCCCGGAAGCCGTACCGCATGGAGAGGTGGGCGGCGGCCGCGTTCGCCATCATCTGCGGGACCATCAGCGGCGACACGAACTCCGCGCCCTCCGCCCCGTACACCTCGCGCTGCGCCTCGAAGGAGGCCGTGCCGCCGAGCCCGCAGCCGATGACGCAGGCGACCCGCTCGGGCCGCCACGGCGGGGCGCCGCCCGGCCGGTGGCCCGCCCGCGCGAGGGCCTCGTCGGCCGCCACCAGGGCCAGGTGGGTGAACCGGTCGGTGCGGCGCACGAGCGCGCGCGGCAGGTGGTCGGCGGGCGCGAAGTCCGCGTGCCGGACCGCCGGACGGCTTCCGGCGGCGGCCGACGCGCCCGCGACGGCCCGCTCGTGGAGGACGTCGGCGCCGACGCCCAGCGGGGTGACGGCGCCGAACCCGGTGACGACGACCGCCTCCCGCGCGCGGGGCCGCGCCGTGTCACTCAACTCCGGCCTTCTCGTAGCAGAGTGCGAGGATCTCCCCGACGGTGTCGATCCCGTCGAAGTCCTTCGTGCGGACCGGCACGCCCAGGTCCCGCTTCACGGACTGCGCGAGCTCGACCATGTCGAGCGAGTCGATCTCCAGGTCGTCCAGGGCGGCCCCGGGGCGCACGTCGGAGGCGTCGACGCCGAGTTCGACCAGGGCGTCGGTGATGAACTGCTCGATGGTGGCGCGGTCCAGGGTGTCGGACATGACTCTCCCGTGCGTGTAGGTCGGCCGAGGGGGAACTCAGGGGGCGGGCTTCGAGGGGTGGTACGGCGACCAGTGCCACTGGCGCCAGTAGCTCTCCGCGATCTCCACCCACTCCTCCAGGCGTGCGGCGTCGTCCAGGAAGCGGGCGGCGCTCACCACCAGCCAGCTGTAGACGGCCTGGCTGTCGCGGCAGCCGCCGCAGTCCCCCGAGGTGCAGCAGAACTGCAGCGACTCGTAGTCGGCGCCCCAGGCGGCGAAGCCCGGGATCACCGGATTGCCGTTGGCGACCCGCTCCTCGTGGTCCGGGTGGTCGACGCTGAGGCTCGGGCAGACGTCGTACCCGAAGCGCGCGCCCCAGTGCGAGGTCCCGGTGATCAGGCTGCGGATGAAGTACGGGTGGCTGACCACCGCCTCCGGATACGCCTCCTTCACCCGCAGCGCCTCCTCCAGGACCCGCCGCTCGTTCTCGATCCGGATCGGGTTGTCGGTGCCGTGCTCGCTGTAGAAGTTGAAGGTGACGAGGTTGCCGTTCTCCGCGATCCTGCGGACGGTCGGCTCCAGGTGCGGGAGCCCCGCCTCGGAGAGCGCGAAGATGAACAGGACCCGCGGGTCGTCCCGGTAGTGCGAGAGCGCCGTGTCGAACAGGCCGGTGAACTTCGACCCGTTGACGCGGACGGCCCGCAGGTCGTCGTCGAGCGGCCCGCCGCCGAAGACGCTGACGGCGACGGCGATGTGCTCGAAGCCCTGCCGGGGCATCGGCCGCAGGCCGTTGGTCGAGATGGTGACGTACGGGAGCTCTTCGACGAACGCCTCCACGCGCTTGAGCACCAGGGTCGGTTCGCCGCCGATCAGGGTCGCCTGGTTGACCCCCTCGTCCCGCAGCCGGCGGGCGAAGGACCGGATCCGGTCCACGTCCGACAGCTCGCGGACGGCGGTGTCGAAGCCGCCCTCGAAGTACCAGCAGCCCTTGCAGCGGATGTTGCACGCGTTGGTGAGGTGGACCTCGCAGGAGCGGACCTCGCGCCCGAGGCGGCGCAGCCGGTGCAGCCGCGGGGCGAGGTCGGGACGTTCGGCCAGGAGCGCGGCGGTGCGCTCCTTCGCCTCGCGGCGGCCGAGCGGACGCGGAGTGATGGTCAGGGGGGTGGCCATGGACGGGACTCCTCGGTGTTCCTGGGCCGGAACCGCTCCTGGACTGGAACGGCCCCCGGTCGGAACCGCTCCTGGACTGGAACGGCCCCCGGTCCGAACCGCTCCTGGACTGGAACGGCCCCCGGTCGGAACCGCTCCTCGGTCGGCACTGCTACTCGGGGACCTTCAGACCGAGGCTCTTGATCCGCGGGGTGACCTTCTCCCGCCAGATGTCGCGCGCCTCGCCGTTCGTGGTCTGCCGCAGCCCGAAACGGACCGCCAGCTTCGACCTTTCCGACCGCGGGCTGCCGAAGATCCGGACGAATCCCGGCCACAACCGGTCGAGACCCCGCTGGAGTTCTTCCCGGCCCTCCTCGGTACGGGCCAGATTCCGGCAGACACGGGCGCCGTGGGCGATGTGGATCTTCTCGTCGAGAATGATCGTGCGCACGGCCTCGGCCCACGGCTTGTAACTGCTCTGCGCGAATTCGGAGATCATCACCATCGCGGTCTCCTCGCCGATGTACGAGAAGATTCCGCGCTCCGCCCAGGTGGTGCAGGTGTGGAACTCGTGGCCGGCGAAGAGGTCCCGGTCGGCGAGGCGCTGCTTCTCCATGTATCCGGTGTCGACGCCGATGTCGGCGAGGATCCGCTTGCCGATCTTGTAGTGGTCGTACTCCTCGACGGCGCGCTCGGCGCACACCTGCCGTTCCTCGGCGTCCGGCGCCAGCGGCAGGAACACCTGGATGTAGTCGTCGGCGCCCGAGAGTTCGCCCTCGGTGTTCACGATCATTCCCCGGACGGCGATCTCCCGGTACTCCTCGGGCATGGCGAGGAATTCCTCGGGAGTGCGGACGACGACGACCTCGTCGGCGGGAAGGAAAGATGCCATGGTGATCCACTCGCCTCGCTCGTTCGACTTCGACCAGGAGCCCGCGGACATCGCGGTGGTGGAGCGGGGGAACGGTATCCACGGCGCCGCCCCCCATCAATGAGACCCCGTACCGGAATGGCCGGTTTCCCGGAGGCGACCGCCCCGCGCACGCCTTTCGATCAAGGGCGGACCGTGGCACTTCGGACAACACCGGAGAAGATCGAAGAGGCCGCCCTTTCCGGTGACGACCAGCGGAGGAGAACGGAGGAGGGGAATCCTCCGAATTCGCCCCGAGCGGCCGGAACCCTACGGCCCGCAGTGTGGCCGGAACGGCCCCGGAATTCCTTCGGAGACGGTCTTGTAGTGCGTCAACTCGGCCATGAAGGGCGCGAATCGAACGATCTGGACACCGCCTTGAATCTCTATATGCTGACGCCATGCTTTCTGCCGCCTCCACGCCCGCGAACGCCGCCCCCGCCACCCCCTCCGCGCCCGTGCCGGCCGCCGCCTCCCGGCTGGCCGATGTCGGCTCGTCACCGGTACGGGAGATCCTGGCGCTCACGGCGCGACCCGAGGTGATCTCCTTCGCCGGGGGCCTGCCCGCCCCCGAGCTGTTCGACGTCGCCGGGATGCGGGACGCGTACGACCGGGTCTTCGCGGAGAACCCGCAGCACGCGCTCCAGTACTCGACGACCGAGGGCGACCCGGAGCTGCGCACCGCCGTCGCCGAGCGGCTCACCGCGCGCGGGCTGCGCACGGACGCCGACGACCTGCTCGTCACCACCGGCTCGCAGCAGGCCCTCACGCTGCTCACCACCGCCCTCGTCGAACCCGGCGCCGTGGTCCTCGTCGAGAACCCCTGCTACCTCGCCGCCCTCCAGACCTTCGGCTTCGCCGGCGCCCGCGTCGTCCCCGTGCCCACCGACGACCAGGGCATCCTCCCGGCCGCCCTGGAGGAGATCGCGGCCCGCGAGAAGCCGACCCTGCTCTACGTCGTCCCCACCTTCCAGAACCCCACCGGCCGCACCCTCCCCGCCGAGCGGCGCGCCGCCGTCGCCGAGGCCGCGGCCCGCCACGGCTTCTGGATCGCCGAGGACGACCCGTACAGCGAACTGCGCTACGACGGCGAGCGCGTCCCCTGGATCGCCGCCGATCCCGCGGCGGCCGACCGCACCGTCCTGCTCGGCTCCTTCTCCAAGGTGATGGCCCCCGGCCTCCGGCTCGGCTACCTCCGCGCCCCCGCCGGACTGCGCCGCTCCTGCGTCATCGCCAAGCAGGCCGCCGACCTGCACACCTCCACCGTCGACCAGGCGGCGGCCGCGCGCTACCTCCGCGACCGGGACCTCGACGCGCACGTGGCGGTGATCCGCGCCGCCTACCAGGAGCGCAGGGACGCGATGCTCGAAGGCCTGCCGGCCGCACTGCCGGAGGGCAGCCGGTGGAACAGGCCGGAGGGCGGCATGTTCATCTGGGCGTCCCTGCCCGAGGGGTACGACGCCACGGCGCTCCTGAAGACCGCCGTCGGCCACGAGGTGGCGTACGTGCCGGGGGCGCCGTTCTTCTGCGGCGACCCGGACCCGGGCGCCATGCGGCTCTCGTTCACGACGCACTCGCCCGACGAGATCAGGGAGGGCCTCCGCAGGCTCGCCAAGAGCTTCGCCCGATGACGGGGCCGGGGGCGGAGGTGACAGTCGTGGGTGTGGGTGTGGGTGTGGGTGTGGGTGTGAGTGCGGGTACGGGTGTGGGTGCGGCCGTGGACGCGGCGGTCCCCGCCCCGCTCTCGCCGGACGAGCTCAACGCCCTCGTCCGGCGCCAGTTCCCCGACTACACGGCCTGCCGGGTCACCGAGGCGAGCGGGACCCACCTGCTCATGGAGGCGGACGGGGCACGGCTGCGCACCCGGCCCGGCGGCACGGTCTCCGGACCCGAGCAGGCCGGACTCGTCGACCTCGCCGCCTTCCTCCTGGTCAACGCCCGGCTCGGCCGCCCCACCCCCATGGCGCTCACCACCTCCCTCCAGATCAGCTACCTCAACCGCCCCCGGCCGGGCCTCCTCCGCACCCACGCGCGCATGGCCAAGTTCGGCCGGCGCCTCTGCGTGGTCCTCGCCGAACTCCGCGACGAAGGTGACGAACTGGCGGCCTCGGCCACCGTGACGTACTCCGTCCCGCCGCCGGCCCGGAACGAACCGGGAGGCGGGCGGGGGAGCGGTTCGGGGAGTGGGCCGACCGGGTGAGCTTCGGGCCCGACAGGCCGCCACGCCGTCATCACGTCGTGTCGTTGTTGGGCCGAACGGGTGAGGAGCGGGAGGATGGACCCATGAGTAGGTACGAGAGGTACGACGTCACCGACGAGCAGTGGGAGGGCCTCGCGCAGGTCGTGCCCCTGCGCGGCCGTGACGAATGGCCGTCCAGGGTCGACCACCGCACGATCCCCGAGCAGTACGAATCCGCCGAGCAGCGCCGCATGGTCGTGCTCCGCGTCCAGGTCTTCGCCGACGCCCGCGAGGTCGCCGAGTACCTCATCGCCCAGATCCCGGTGCTCCTCGATCTGACCGGCGCCGACACCGAGGTCGCCAAGCGGATCCTCGACTTCAGCAGCGGCGTCGTCTTCGGGCTCGGCAGCGGGATGCACCGCGTCGACCGGAACGTCTTCCTCCTCGCTCCGGCGGGCACGGAGGTCGAGGGCGCGGAGGGTGCGGACGAGGAGGAGGTCGTGGGCGGCCGGGCCGCCGGCGTCCCCCGATCGTAGGAAGGTCTCCTCGGCGTAACGGTTCGTCGGGGAAAGGGCTGCGTACGGTCCGGACATGGACCTCACCTGCGGCTCCGCGCTCGCCAGCACGTCGAAGAACCGCCCCTCCGACCCCGCTCCCCCCGCAGCTCCCGCTTCCGTCCCCGACGCCGTCCCCGCTCCCGGCGCCGTTCCCTCCTCCGACGCGGCCCCCTCTGCCGGGCCGCGCGTCCCGGAGGCCCGCACCTCCGCCGCTTCCACGTCCGCTTCCGCGTCCGTGCCCGCCTCCAGGCGGGGCGCTTCCCTTCCGCGCGCCACCCGGCCCCGTGCCTCCGTCCCCGAGGCACGGGGCCCGGTCGCACCAGAGGCCCGGGAGACCAGGGCGGCCAGGGAAGGCCGGGAAGCCGGAGAGGTCCGGGAGACCCGAGGGGCCTGGGAGACCAGGGAGGCGCGGGAGACCAGGGAGGCGCGGGAGACCAGGGAGGCGCGGGAGACCAGGGAGGCGCGGGAAAGGCAGGAGGGGCAGGAGGGGCAGGAGGGGCGGCCCGACGCCCGGCCCGCCGTCACCGAGTTGCGCCTCTCCGCGTTCGCCGGCCGCCGTTCCGCCGTGCACGCGCTCGGGCCCGTGACCCTCTTCGCCGGGCCCAGCGGCAGCGGCAAGACCACCACCCTGCGGGCGTACGAGGCGCTGGCCCGGCTCTGCGCGGGCGACCCGCTCGACGAGGTGTTCCCGGACGCCGCCGACCTCGTCCCCGAGCGCGCCCGGCCCGACGCCCAGGGCCGGCGCGGGTTCCGCGTCGGGTGCACCGTCGACGGACCGTGCGGCCCCGTCCGCCTCGACCTCGCCGTGCAGGCCGAGCCCCGGCTCCGCATCGTCGGCGAACGGCTCACCGCCCGGGGCCGCACCCTGCTCGCCACCGCCCTGCGCGACCCCGGCCGCAGCACCGTCCAGGCCGAGTGGCACACGGCGGGCGCCACCCCCGTCACCAGGGCCCCGCTCCCCGACGACCTCCTCGGTACGGCCCTGCTGCCGCTGCGGGTCGCCGGCAAGACCCCCGGCCAGCTGGAGGTCCTGGCCGCCGCCGAGCAGGTGGTCGTCGGACTGCGGTCCGCCTTCGCCTGCGACCCCCGGCCCGAACGGATGCGGGCCCCCGTGCCGCCCGGCGAGGGACGGCTGCGGCGCGACTGCCGGAACCTCGCCGAGGTCCTGCACCGCACCCACAACGACTGCCCGCGCCGTCACCACCGCCTGGCGACCGTGGCGGGAGCGGGCTGCGCGGGGACCGTCACGGGGCTCGGGGTCCGGGAGCTCCCGGAGGGCACCGTCCGGGCGGTGCTCGAACGGGGCGGCCGGCCCGAGACCCCGCTCGGCCGTCTCGGCGACGGCGAACTGCGCTACCTGGCGCTCGCCCTCACCCTGCTCACGGGCCCCGGGGTCCTGGAGATGGACCGCGTCGCCGAGGTGCCCGACGCCATGCAGAGCCTGACGCTGCTCGCCGACGGCCTCGACCGGGGCCTCGACCGGCGCCAGTCGGGCGGGCTGCTCCGCCTCGCCGTGGAGATCGCCGGGGACGGGCACATCCGCCTCGCGGGCACGGTGGGGGACCGGACGGCGGCGGAGGCGCGCCGGACGCCCGGGGTGACGGTGGTAGACCTGGACGGGTGACGGACGAGAACACGAAGAACGACGACGTGACGGGCAGCGGAGTGACGGACGACGGTGTGGCGGGGCTCCGGCGCAGGCTGGTCGCGTTCGCGGCGGCCCGCGACTGGCAGCCCTACCACACGCCCAAGAACCTGGCGGCGGCCCTCAGCGTGGAGGCGGCCGAACTCCTGGAGATCTTCCAGTGGTTGACGCCCGAGCAGGCCGAGCGGGTGATGGAGGAACCGGAGTCGGCCCACCGGGTCGCCGACGAGGTGGCGGACGTGCTCGCCTACCTCCTCCAGTTCTGCGACGCGCTCGGGATCGACCCGCTCGCGGCGCTCGCGGCCAAGATCGACCGCAACGAGCTCCGATTCCCCGCCAAGCGGCGGGGCGGAGGGGGTGAGGAGGGCTCCTGAACAGAGATCGTCACTCTTCGGAGTGATCGACTTTTCCCCGTCAGACCTCCTGTCCACAGATTTCCGAATTCCCCTGGTGTTTGGGCTCAGGGCGCCTCACTCTGGGTAATGACTGAGTGGGTGGCAAGTCGTGGGAACGGGGGCGGTGTTGATGGAAGCGGAGCGGTTGATCGCGCTCGGCCGGCACGCGCTGGCGGAGAGCGGGACGGCACAGGACATCGTGGCGGAGGCCTGGCAGGCCCAGGCCCTCGCCCAGGCGATAGGGAGCCGTCTCGCGCTCTGCGGGCCGCAGGAGTTGCGCGGCGAGGCGCGGGGGCTGGGCGAGATCGGGGAGTATCCGGCGGTGTGGGGCGCCGGAGGGCCGCGCGCGGCCCGGCTGACCGAGGTCACGGACCCCCGCCGGACGCTGACCGCGCTGGGGGAGCTGCTCGCCGAGGTGGGGATCGCCCTGGTGGGCGTGGCCTGCGCCACCGACGAGGAGGGGCTCTACTGGCAGTGCATCGAGGCGATCGACGCCACCGACGAGTCGGGCGACCGGGTGCGCGGGATGTTGCGGCGTCTGGCCGTCCGCGACGGCGAGCGGGCCCGCCCGCCCGACCCGTCCCGGGGCCGAGCGACCCCACGAAGGGAACCGTCGTGCTGACGCGCCCCGCCCCGCCGGGCGCGACTTGCTCGACCGGCCCGCCCTGGTCGAGGCACCCGACCCGGCCAAGGCGCCCGGCCAGGGGGCGGCCCGGGTGTCGGCCGGGAGGTTGGCCCGTACGCGACGGTGCAGGATGGAGGCATGGATCTTCGCATCTTCACCGAGCCCCAGCAGGGGGCCGACTACGACACCCTCCTCACCGTGGCCCGCGCCACCGAGGAGCTCGGCTTCGACGCCTTCTTCCGTTCCGACCACTACCTCAGCATGGGGTCCGCCGACGGTCTGCCCGGCCCGACCGACGCCTGGATCACCCTGGCCGGCCTGGCCCGGGAGACGAAGAGGATCCGCCTCGGCACACTGATGACGGCCGGCACCTTCCGGCTCCCCGGCGTCCTCGCCATCCAGGTCGCCCAGGTCGACCGGATGTCCGGCGGCCGGGTCGAACTGGGCCTGGGCGCGGGCTGGTTCGAGGAGGAGCACAAGGCCTACGGCATCCCCTTCCCGAAGGAGAAGTTCGGCCGCCTCGAAGAGCAGCTGGCGATCGTCACCGGTCTGTGGGAGACCGAGGTCGGCAAGACGTTCACCCATGAGGGGGAGTTCTACCGGCTCACCGACTCCCCGGCGCTGCCCAAGCCCCTCCAGGAGAAGATCCCGGTCCTGATCGGCGGGCACGGCGCGACCCGCACCCCCCGGCTCGCCGCGCGGTACGCGGACGAGTTCAACATCCCGTTCGCCTCCCTGGAGGACAGCGAGAAGCAGTTCGGACGGGTGCGGGCCGCCGCCGAGGCGATCGGCCGGCCGGCCGACGACCTGGTGTACTCCAACGCGCTGGTCGTCTGCGTCGGCCGGGACGACGCCGAGGTGGCCCGCCGGGCCGCCGCCATCGGGCGGGACGTGGACGAACTCAGGGCGAACGGCCTGGCCGGCTCGCCCGCCGAGGTCGTCGACAAGCTCGGCCGGTACGCGGCCATCGGCTCCTCCCGGGTCTACCTCCAGGTCCTGGACCTGGACGACCTGGACCACCTGGAGCTGATCTCCGCCCAGGTCCAGTCGCAGCTGGGCCGAGCGGGAGGAACGAGCCGATGAGACCGGTCCGCACGCTCGCCGAGGCCCTCCGGACGGAGGTCCTCGTCCTCGACGGCGGGCTCTCCGACCAACTGGAGGCGCAGGGCTGCGACCTCTCGGACGCGCTCTGGTCCGCGCGGCTCCTCGCCGACGGACCCGAGCGGATCGAGGAGGCGCACACGGCGTACGTGCGGGCCGGGGCGCGGGTGCTCATCACCTCCGGGTACCAGGCCACCTTCGAGGGCTTCGCCCGGCGGGGCACGGGCCGGGAGGAGGCGGCGCGGCTGCTCGCCCGGAGCGTGGAGCTCGCGCGGTCGGCGGCGGACGGCGCGGAGGAGGAGGTCTGGGTCGCCGCGTCCGTCGGACCGTACGGCGCGATGCTGGCGGACGGCAGCGAGTACCGGGGCCGGTACGGGCTCTCCGTGCGGGACCTCGAGGCGTTCCACCGGCCGAGGATCGAGGTCTTCGCGGCGGCCGGGCCCGACGTCCTGGCCCTGGAGACGGTGCCGGACGCCGAGGAGGCGGAGGCGCTGCTGCGGGCGGCCGAGGGGTGCGGGGTGCCCGTGTGGCTGTCGTACACGGTCGAGGGCGGGCGGACCCGGGCCGGTCAGGACCTGGCGGAGGCGTTCGCGGTCGCCGCCGGGAACGACCGGGTGGTGGCGGTCGGGGTCAACTGCTGCGACCCGGCCGACGCGGGGCCCGCCGTGGAGACGGCCGTCGCCGTGACCGGGAAACCGGCCGTGGTCTACCCCAACAGCGGGGAGCGCTGGGACGCCGGGGCGCGTGACTGGCGCGGCGGCTCCGCCTTCGACCCGGGGCGGGCCGCCGCCTGGGTCCGCTCCGGCGCCCGGCTCGTCGGCGGCTGCTGCCGGGTCGGCCCGGACACGATCACCGCCCTCGCCGAGACCCTGGCGGCCGGAGGAGCCGACTGATCCCGAAGACCCCCGCACCTTCGGGCCGCGCGGAAAATGCCTGGTGGGGCGGGGGAGGGCCGCCCCATACTCGAAGACGTGTTCCTGACGATCAGTACGACCGGCAACCCGGAGCGACCCGCGACCGACCTTGGCTTCCTGCTGCACAAGCATCCCGAGCGGGCGCAGTCGTTCCCCACTTCGCACGGCACCGCGCACGTCCTCTACCCCGAGGCGAGCGCCGAGCGGTGCACGGCGGCGCTCCTCCTGGAGGTGGACCCCGTGGCGCTGGTGCGCCGCGGTAAGGGCAAGGGCCGGGGCGGCGCCCCGGACTCCGCGCTCGCGCAGTACGTGAACGACCGGCCCTACGCCGCGTCCTCGCTGCTCGCCGTCGCGCTCGCCAAGGTCTTCAAGACCGCGCTGCACGGCGACTGCAAGGCGATGCCCGAGCGGGCCGCCGCGCCGCTGCCGCTGCGGATCGAGGTCCCCGCGCTCCCCGCCCGGGGCGGCGCGGACCTGGTGCGCGCGCTGTTCGGTCCGCTGGGCTGGTCCACGGTGGCGGCCGAACCGGTCGTGCTGGACGCCGAGTTCCCCGAGTGGGGCGACTCGCGGTACGTGCGCCTCGTCCTGGAGGGCGAGCTGCGGCTCGCGGACGCCCTCAACCAGCTGTACGTCCTGCTGCCGGTCCTCGACGACGCCAAGCACTACTGGGTCGCGCCCGACGAGGTCGACAAGCTGCTGCGCGCCGGTGACGGCTGGCTCGCCGGGCACCCCGAGCGGAAGCTGATCACGGAGCGCTACCTCTCCCGCCGCCGGGGCCTGGCCCGGGAGGCGACGGAGCGGCTCGAACTGGTCCGGCTCGCCGAGGCCGAGGGACTGGACGTCGAGGACGTGGACAACGCCGTCGACGAGACGACCGACACCGAGGAGCGCCCGGTGCCGCTCGCCCAGCAGCGGCGGGACGCGATCCTGTCCGCGCTGCGCGGGGCCGGGGCGGCGCGCGTGCTCGACCTGGGCTGCGGACAGGGCCAGTTGGTGCAGGCCCTGCTCAAGGAGCCGCGCTTCACCGAGGTCGTCGGCGTCGACGTGTCCGTCCGCGCCCTGACCGTCGCCGCGCGCCGGCTGCGGCTCGACCGCATGGGGGAGCGGCAGGCCGCCCGCGTGACCCTGGTGCAGGGCTCCCTCGCGTACACCGACAAGCGGCTGACCGGCTACGACGCGGCCGTGCTCAGCGAGGTGATCGAGCACCTGGACCTGCCGAGGCTGCCGGCCCTGGAGTACGCGGTGTTCGGCTCGGCCCGGCCCCGTACGGTCCTCGTGACCACGCCGAACGTCGAGTACAACGTGCGCTGGGAGACCCTGCCCGCCGGGCGCGTCCGGCACAGCGACCACCGCTTCGAGTGGACCCGCGAGGAGTTCCGGGCCTGGGCGGCCCGGGTGGCGGGGGAGTACGGGTACGAGGCCGGGTTCGCCCCCGTCGGCCCCGACGACCCCGAGGTCGGGCCGCCCACCCAGATGGCCCTTTTCACCCGTACCGCCACCGAGAACGACGACAAGAACCAGAAGGAGGGGCAGGCATGACCGCCACCACGGACGCCACGGCCACCGCCGCGCGCCGGACCCTGCCCGTCACCGACCTCTCCCTCGTCGTGCTCGTCGGCGCCACCGGCTCCGGCAAGTCCACCTTCGCGCGGCGCCACTTCAAGCCCACCGAGGTCGTCTCCTCCGACTTCTGCCGGGGGCTCGTCGCCGACGACGAGAACGACCAGTCCGCCAGCCGGGACGCCTTCGACGTCCTCCACTACATCGCCGGCAAGCGCCTGGCCGCCGGGCGGCTCACCGTCGTCGACGCCACCAACGTCCAGCAGGAGGCCCGGCGGCAGCTCGTGCAGCTGGCCAGGACGCACGACGTGCTGCCGATCGCGATCGTCCTCGACCTGCCCGAGCAGGTGTGCCGCGAGCGGAACGCGGTCCGCCCCGACCGGGCCGACATGCCCGCGCACGTCATCCAGCGCCACCGCCGCGAACTGCGGCGCTCGCTGCGGGGCCTGGAGCGCGAGGGCTTCCGCAAGGTGCACGTGCTGCGCTCCGTCGAGGAGGTCGAGGCCGCCGAGGTCGTCCTGGAGCGCCGCTTCAACGACCTGCGCCACCTCACCGGCCCCTTCGACGTCGTCGGCGACGTCCACGGCTGCAGCTCCGAGCTGGAGACCCTGCTCGGCAAGCTCGGCTACGTCGACGGGCACCACCCCGAGGGGCGCACGGCGGTCTTCGTCGGCGACCTGGTCGACCGGGGGCCCGACTCCCCGGGCGTCCTGCGCCGCGTGATGTCCATGGTGGCCTCCGGCGACGCCCTGTGCGTCCCCGGCAACCACGAGAACAAGCTCGGCCGCTGGCTGAAGGGCCGCAAGGTCCAGCAGACCCACGGACTCGCCGAGACCATCGAGCAGCTGGAGGGCGAGAGCGAGGAGTTCCGGGCCGAGGTCGCGAAGTTCATCGACGGACTCGTCAGCCACTACGTCCTCGACGGCGGCGACCTCGTCGTCTGCCACGCCGGACTGCCGGAGAAGTACCACGGCCGCACCTCCGGCCGGGTGCGCTCCCACGCGCTGTACGGGGACACCACCGGCGAGACCGACGAGTTCGGGCTGCCCGTGCGCTACCCGTGGGCGGAGGAGTACCGGGGCCGGGCCACCGTCGTCTACGGGCACACCCCCGTGCCGAACACCTCCTGGATCAACAACACCCTCTGCCTCGACACCGGGGCCGTCTTCGGCGGGCGGATGACCGCGCTGCGCTGGCCGGAGCGCGAGCTCGTCGACGTACCGGCCGAGCGGGTCTGGTACGAGCCGGCCCGGCCGCTCGCGACCGCCGCGCCCGGCGGGCACCAGGGACGCCCCCTGGACCTGGCCGACGTGCAGGGGCGGCGGACCGTGGAGACCCGGCACCACGGCAACGTCGCCGTGCGCGAGGAGAACGCGGCGGCGGCCCTGGAGGTCATGAGCCGGTTCGCGGTCGACCCGCGCCTGCTCGCCCACCTGCCGCCGACGATGGCGCCGACCGCCACCTCCAAGGAGGACGGCTACCTGGAGCACCCGGCCGAGGCCTTCGCCCAGTACCGGGCCGACGGCGTCGAACGGGTCGTGTGCGAGGAGAAGCACATGGGCTCCCGGGCCGTGGCCCTGGTATGCCGGGACGCCGACGCGGCCCGCGAGCGCTTCGGCGCCGACGGGGTGACGGGCGCCCTGCACACCCGTACCGGACGCCCCTTCTTCGACGACGCCGCCGTCACCGAGGAGGTCCTCGCACGGCTGCGGGCGGCGATCGGGGCCGCCGGGCTCTGGGAGGAGCTCGGCACTGACTGGCTGCTGCTCGACGGCGAGCTGATGCCGTGGTCGCTCAAGTCGGCCGGTCTGCTCCGCGCGCAGTACGCGGCCGTCGGCGCCGCCTCGTGCGCCGTGCTGCCCGGCGCGGTCGACGCCCTGCGGCGGGCGGCCGAGCGCGGGGTCGAAGGGGTCGACGGACTGCTCGACCGGCAGCGGGAGCGGGCGGTGGACGCGGCGGCCTTCACGGCCGCCTACCGCAGGTACTGCTGGCCGACCGAGGGACTGGAGGGCGTGCGGTTCGCGCCCTTCCAGCTCCTGGCGGCGCGCGGACGCTCGCTCGCGGCCGTGCCGCACGACGAGCAGCTCGCGTGGCTGGACCGGCTGGTGGAGCACGATCCGACCGGCCTCGTCCAGGTCACCCGTCGGCTCGTCGTCGACACGGGCGACGAGGCCTCGGTCCGCGCCGGCGTCGACTGGTGGCTGGAGCTGACCGGCGAGGGCGGCGAGGGCATGGTCGTCAAGCCGCTGGCGGCGCTGGTCCGCGACGGGAAGGGCCGGCTCGTCCAGCCGGGCGTGAAGGTCCGCGGCCGGGAGTACCTGCGGATCATCTACGGCCCCGAGTACACCCGCCCGGAGAACCTGGAGCGGCTGCGGCAGCGCTTCCTCGGCCACAAGCGGTCCCTCGCCCTGCGCGAGTACGCGCTCGGCCTGGAGGCGCTCGACCGGCTCGCGGACGGCGAACCGCTCTGGCGCGTCCACGAGGCCGTCTTCGCGGTCCTCGCCCTGGAGTCGGAGCCGGTCGACCCGAGGCTCTGAGACCGGGGGCCCGGGCCGTTCCGGCGGGGGCGCAGGGGTGTCCGGAGCGGCGCTCCCCTGCGCCCCTCGTGCTCGTTGACGCGTTTCTTCCGCACCCTCTAGCGTTCTTCACCCCACGGCGTGACGGAGCGTCAATCGTGTGGCGGGGAAGGTCGCGTGAGGTGGGAACACGCACGCGAAAAGCGCCGGAACGGCCACCGGTGGAAGGCCCCGGCCGGGACCGCTCCGGACGCGCACCACCACGGCGCCGAAGGCACCGGGCGCCCACGGCACCGGGGCGTCGCGAGGGAGTCCGGGTGAGCAGTGCGGGACCGCCCGGTTCCACGTGCCGCGCCGCCGCTGCCCGTACCGGACGGGGGACCGCCGTCCGAGGGGGAGCGGGAGTCGGCGGGGGGAATCACGGACCGGCGTTGGGCCGTCGCGGGGGGACGGCCCAACGCCCCGGACCGGGGCGGGGAACCGTACGTACCACACGGGCGGTGACCTGCTCGTCCGGGAGGCGTACGGGCCCTCCCGCACTCCGCGTACGGGGTCTTCCCGCACCCCGCCTACGGGTCTTCCCGCACCCCGCCTACGGACCCTCCCGCACCCCGCCCCGCCCGGTCGCCCCGGTCGTGCCCCCGCCCTGTGCCGAAACACGGGCCCCGGCGGCCCCCCTCCGTCAGGATGGACCCATGGGATTCCACGTCGATTCCGAGACCGGGCGGCTGCGCCGCGTCATCCTCCACCGCCCCGACCTGGAGCTGAAGCGGCTCACCCCGACCAACAAGGACGCCCTCCTCTTCGACGACGTCCTCTGGGTGCGGCGGGCCCGGCAGGAGCACGACGGCTTCGCCGACGTGCTGCGCGACCGGGGGGTGGAGGTGCACCTCTTCGCGGACCTCCTGAGCGAGTCGCTCGAGGTCCCGGCCGCCCGCGCGCTCGTCCTGGACCGGGTCTTCGACGAGAAGGAGTACGGTCCGCTCGCCACCGACCACCTGCGGGCGGCCTTCGACTCGCTCGACGCCGTCGCGCTCGGCGAGGTGCTCGTCGGCGGGATGACGAAGCGGGAGTTCCTGGCGGCGCACCGGGAGCCGACCTCGGTCCGCTTCCACGCCCTCGACCTGGACGACTTCCTCCTTGGCCCGCTGCCCAACCACCTCTTCACCCGGGACACCTCGGCCTGGATCTACGACGGCGTCTCCATCAACGCCATGCGCTGGCCGGCCCGGCAGCGCGAGACGGTCCACTTCGAGGCGATCTACAAGCACCACCCGCTCTTCGCCGGGCCCGAGGCGGGCCCCTTCCACCACTGGTCGGAGGGGCAGGCGGACTACCCGTCGACGATCGAGGGCGGGGACGTCCTTGTCATCGGCAACGGGGCCGTGCTCATCGGGATGAGCGAGCGCACCACCCCGCAGGCGGTGGAGATGCTGGCCCGGGGCATGTTCGCGGCCGGTTCGGCGCGCACGATCGTCGCGCTCGACATGCCGAAGCGGCGCGCGTTCATGCACCTGGACACGGTGATGACGATGGTGGACCAGGACACGTTCACCCAGTACGCGGGGCTCGGCATGCTCCGCTCGTACACGATCGAGCCGGGGGACGCGGGGCAGCCCCTGCGGGTGGGCGACCACCCGCCGGAGCGGATGCACGACGCCATCGCGGCGGCCCTGGGCCTCCCGGAGATCCGGGTCCTCACCGCCACCCAGGACGTGCACGCGGCCGAGCGCGAGCAGTGGGACGACGGGTGCAACGTGCTCGCCGTGGAGCCGGGGGTGGTCGTCGCGTACGAGCGGAACGTCACCACCAACACGCACCTGCGCAAGCAGGGCATCGAGGTGATCGAGATCCCCGGCAGCGAGCTGGGCCGGGGGAGGGGCGGCCCGCGCTGCATGAGCTGTCCGGTGGAGCGGGACGCCGTCTGAGGAGCCCGGGGGAGGGCGGCGGCCCGGGATCCCGGGAGGGCGCGGTCCTCCCGGGAAGGGGGCTGTATATAAATGTTGAAGTGCGTATAGACTTCCAAGGTCCCCGATCGCCGTCCCCGACCGTACCCACAGGAGCGCGACCCATGGCCACAGACCTCATCGGCCGCCACTTCCTCAAGGAGCTGGACTTCACCGCCGAGGAGTTCCGCGGTCTGGTCGCGCTCGCCGCCGAGCTCAAGGCCGCCAAGAAGGCGGGCGCCGAGGTGCAGCGGCTGCGCGGCCGGAACATCGCCCTGATCTTCGAGAAGACCTCGACCCGCACCCGCTGCGCCTTCGAGGTCGCCGCCGCCGACCAGGGCGCCTCCACGACCTACCTGGACCCCTCGGGCTCCCAGATGGGCCACAAGGAGTCCGTCAAGGACACGGCCCGCGTCCTCGGCCGGATGTTCGACGGCATCGAGTACCGGGGGGACAGCCAGGCCGCGGTCGAGGAGCTCGCCGCCTTCGCGGGCGTGCCCGTCTTCAACGGCCTCACCGACGACTGGCACCCCACCCAGATGCTCGCCGACGTGCTCACCGTGACCGAGCACACGGACAAGCCGCTGGACCGGGTCGCCTTCGCCTACCTCGGCGACGCCCGCTTCAACATGGGCAACTCCTACCTCGTCACCGGCGCCCTGCTCGGCATGGACGTCCGGATCGTCGCCCCGAAGACGTACTGGCCGGCCGAGGAGGTCGTCGAGCGGGCCCGCGAGCTCGCCGAGAAGAGCGGCGCCGCCGTCACCCTCACCGAGGACGTGGCGGAGGGGGTCCGTGGCGCCGACTTCGTGGCCACCGACGTGTGGGTCTCCATGGGCGAGCCCAAGGAGGTCTGGGACGAGCGGATCGCCGCCCTCGCCCCGTACTCCGTGACCATGGACGTGCTGCGCGCCACCGGGAACCCGGACGTCCGGTTCCTGCACTGCCTGCCCGCCTTCCACGACCTGGGCACCGCCGTCGGCCGCGACATCCACGCCCGGCACGGCCTGACCGAGCTGGAGGTCTCCGACGAGGTCTTCGAGTCGGCGCACTCGGTCGTCTTCGACCAGGCCGAGAACCGGATGCACACCATCAAGGCGGTCCTGGTCGCGACGATGGCGGGGACGGGGACGGGGACGGGGACAGGGACGGGGACGGAGACGGAAGCCGGTCCCGGCTCCGGTCCCGGCTCCGGTTCCGCGGCATAGCATTGCGCCCGATGGGGTGAATATGTGCGGTGCGGTTTACGATCGCATGGTTCAGGGGGGTTCGGCCTGGTAGGCCCGGACCCCCCTCACGCGTGCACGCACCAGAAACGAGAACCCCGCATGACCCCGTCCGCCGCGCGGATCAAGACGCCGCAGCAGCTCATCGCCGAATCCGGCGCCGACCTCGAGGGCCACGGCCTCCAGCGCACCATGGGCCTCTTCCAGCTCATCTGCTTCGGCGTCGGCGCGATCGTGGGCACCGGCATCTTCGTCGGCCTCTCCGACAGCGTCGCCGAGGCCGGCCCCGCGGTCGTGGTCTCCTTCGTGCTCGCCGCGATCACCTGCGTCTTCACCGCCTTCTCCTTCGCGGAGCTGGGCAGCGCGATCCCGGTCTCGGGCTCCTCGTACTCCTTCGCCTACGCGAGCCTCGGCGAGCGGGCCGCCTTCCTCGTCGGCTGGTGCCTGCTCCTGGAGTACGGCGTGTCCGTCTCCGCGGTCGCGGTCGGCTGGAGCCAGTACCTCAACGAACTCCTGGAGAGCCTGACCGGGTGGCAGCTGCCCGCCGCGCTCTCCGCCGGACCCGGCGAGGGCGGCGCGGTCAACCTGCCCGCCGTGGTCGTGATCCTGCTCGCCGCCACCCTGCTCGTGCGCGGGGTCCGCGAGAGCGCCCGGGCGACCGCCGCCATGGCCGTCCTCAAGATCGGCATCCTGATCGTCTTCTGCGCCGTCGGCTTCTCCGCCTTCCAGGACGGACACCTCTCGCCGTTCACGGGCAGCGGCCTCGGCGGCATCACCGCCGGCGCCTCCGTGGCCTTCTTCTCGTACATCGGCTTCGACGCGATCACCACGGCCGGCGAGGAGGTGAAGAACCCGCGCCGCAACGTCCCGATCGCCATCCTCGTCTGCATCGGGCTCGTCACCCTGCTCTACTGCGCGGTCGCGCTCTCCGCGATCGGGGCGCTGGGCGCCGACGCCGTCGCGAACAGCCCGGCCGCCCTCTCGGTCGTCGTGGACGAGGTCACCGGCTCGTCGATCGGCGGCGGGGTCATCGCCTTCGGCGCGGTCGTCGCCATCGCCTCCGTCGTCCTGGCGGTGATGTACGGCCAGACCCGCATCCTGATGTCGATGTCCCGCGACGGACTCGTCCCCCGGGTCTTCGAACGGGTCTCCCCGAAGACCTCGACCCCCGTCGCCAACACCTGGATCGTGGCCGCCGTCTTCGCCGTGCCGGCCGCCTTCGCCCCGCTCGACGTGGTCGTCGACCTGACCACCATCGGCACCCTCGCCGTCATGGCGGTCGTCAACCTCGCGGTGATGGTGCTGCGCCGCCGCGCCCCCGAGCTGCCGCGCTCCTTCCGGGTGCCGCTCTTCCCGCTGAGCCCGGTGCTCGGCATCGGCTTCTGCCTGTACCTGATCTGGGGCACGGGCTGGACGACCTGGCTGCAGTTCGCGGTCTTCCTGCTCGCGGGCGGACTGCTCTACGCGGTCTACGGGCGCCGCAACTCGCGGCTCGTCACGCCGTCGGACGGTGCTCCGGGTCCGGTGCCGCCGGGAGCGTGAACCAGGCCGCCTTGCCGTGCGCGGTCGGGCGGTGGCCGCAGTCGCTGCTGAGCGCCCGGACCAGGAGGAGGCCGCGGCCGTGCTCCTGCCAGGGGTCGACCCCGGCGTCCGGGTCGGGGTGGACGATCCGGCCGGGCTCCGGGTCGTGGACCTCGACCCGGCAGTCGCCGGACGCCGTGCGCGGCTCGACGACCAGCTCGACGGGCCCCCGCCCCGTGGTGTGCCGGACGGCGTTGGCGACGAGCTCGGCGGTGAGCAGCTCTGCCGTGTCGGCCTCGTCGGGCGCGGTGCGGGCGAGGGCGTCACGGACGAGCGCGCGGGCGATCGGGACGGCGGCGGTCGTGTGCGGCAGCCGGACGCGCCGGGCGGCCGGCGAGCCGGTGGGGGCGATGGTTCCGGGCATGGGAGGCAGGTTTCCTTCGCCGAGGAGGGGCGGATGGAGGGGGAGCGGAGGGGCTCCGGGACGTCCTGCTTCCGACCCTACGGAAGGGGCGGCGCCTTCCCCAGGGCACCCCTCCCCACCCGGGGAGGACTTCCGCACCTCCTTTCCCCCGTCCGGGGAGGTCTTCCGCACCCCCCTGTCTCCCCGTCCGGGGAGGTCTTCCGTACCCCCCGCGCGAGGCCCTGTGGACAGGTCTGTCGCGTACTCGTGACGACAGTCACATATCAGTGATACGCTCCGGGCGGAGGAAGGAGGCCGTTCCGGATGAGTCCCTTCACCGGCTCCGCGCCCCGCACCGCCCGCTGGCGCCACCTACGCCTGGACGTCGACGAGGGCGTCGCCACCGTCACCCTCGCCCGGCCCGCGAAACTCAACGCCCTCACCTTCGGCGCCTACGCCGACCTGCGCGACCTCCTCGCCGAGCTCTCCCGCGAGCGGACCGTCCGCGCCCTCGTCCTCGGCGGCGAGGGCCGCGGCTTCTGCTCCGGCGGCGACGTGGACGAGATCATCGGCGCCACCCTCTCCCTCGACACCGCCCGGCTCCTCGACTTCAACCGGATGACCGGCCAGGTCGTCCGCGCCCTGCGCGAATGCCCCTTCCCCGTCGTCGCGGCCCTGCACGGCGTCGCCGCGGGCGCCGGGGCGGTCCTCGCCCTGGCCGCCGACTTCCGGATCGCCGACCCCACCACCCGCTTCGCCTTCCTCTTCACCCGGGTCGGCCTCTCCGGCGGCGACATGGGCGCCGCCTACCTGCTGCCCCGGGTCGTCGGCCTCGGCCACGCCACCCGGCTCCTCATGCTGGGCGAACCCGTCCACGCCGCCGAGGCCGAGCGCATCGGCCTCCTGAGCGAACTCACCGGGGAGGGCGCCGCCGACGCCCGCGCCGCCGCCCTCGCCCGCCGCCTCGCCGACGGCCCCGCGCTCGCCCTCGCCCAGACCAAGGCCCTGCTCACCGCCGAACTCGACATGCCCCTGGCCGCCTCGGTCGAACTGGACGCGGCCACCCAGGCCCTCCTGATGCACGGCGAGGACTACGCCGAGTTCCACGCCGCCTTCACCGAGAAGAGACCCCCGAAGTGGCGGGGCCGGTAACGGCGCAAGGGGCCCCGGGCGGGCCCCGCCCCGCGTCCCCCTCCCGCATCGCCGTCGTCGGCGGCGGCCCCGGCGGGCTCTACGCCGCCGCCCTGCTCAAGCGGCGCGACCCCCGGCGCGAGGTCACCGTCTGGGAGCGGAACGCGCCCACCGACACCTTCGGCTTCGGCGTCGTCCTCTCCGACGAGACCCTCGGCGGGATCCGGGACGCCGACCCCGTCGTGTACGCGGCGCTCGACCGCGAACTCGTCCGCTGGGAGGACATCGACGTCGTCCACCGGGGCCGGCGCACCACCTCCACCGGCCACGCCTTCGCCGCCCTCGGCCGCCGCCGGCTCCTGGAGATCCTGCACGCCCGCTGCGCCGACCTCGGCGTACGGCTCCGCTTCCGCGCCGAGGCCCCGCCCGCCGCCGAACTGGCCGCCCGGAACGACCTGGTCGTCGCCGCCGACGGCGTCCACAGCCGCACCCGCCGGGCGTACGCCGCGCACTTCCGCCCCCGGATCACCACCCACCGCTGCCGCTACATCTGGCTCGCCGCCGACTTCGCCCTCGACGCCTTCCGCTTCGAGACCGCCGAGACCGGCCACGGCGTGCTGCAACTCCACGCCTACCCCTACGAGTCCGGCTCCTCCACCGTCATCGTCGAGGCCCGCGAGGAGGTCTGGCGCGCCGCCGGCCTCCACGTGCTCGACGAGGCCGGATCCGCCGCCCGCTGCGCCGAACTCTTCGCCGGGACGCTCGGCGGCCGGAGGCTGCGCGCCAACAACTCCGCCTGGACCGCCTTCCGCACGGTCGTCAACGACCGCTGGTCGTACGGCAACACCGTCCTCATCGGCGACGCCGCCCACACCGCGCACTTCTCCGTCGGCTCCGGCACCAAACTGGCCGTCGAGGACGCCCTCGCCCTCGCCGACAACCTCGACGCGCACCGCACCACGGACGAGGCCCTGGCCGCCTACGAGACCGCGCGCCGCCCCGCCGTCGCGTCCACCCAGCGCGCGGCCGCCGCCAGCCTCCACTGGTTCGAGGAGCTCGCGGACCGCGTCGACCGGCCGCCCCGCCGCTTCGCCTTCGACCTCCTCACCCGCAGCCGCCGCGTCACCCACGCCAACCTGCGCCTGCGCGACCCCGCCTTCACCGCCACCGTCGAGGACGACTTCGGCTGCCCGCCCGGCACCCCGCCCATGTTCACCCCCTTCCGGCTGCGCGGACTGACCCTGCGCAACCGGATCGTGGTCTCCCCCATGGACCTGTACGTCGCGCAGGACGGCGTCCCCGGCGACTTCCACCTCGTCCACCTGGGGTCCAGGGCCCTCGGCGGCGCCGGGCTCGTCATGACCGAGATGGTCTGCGTGAGCCCCACCGGCCGCATCACCCCCGGCTGCACCGGCCTCTGGACCGACGAACAGGCCGCCGCCTGGAGCCGGATCACCGACTTCGTCCACACCGGCGCGCCCGGCACCGCGCTCGGCGTCCAGCTCGGCCACTCAGGCCGCAAGGGCTCCACCCGGCGCATGTGGGAGGGGATCGACCGACCGCTGCCCGAGGGCAACTGGCCCCTCGTCGCCGCCTCACCCCTCCCGTACCGGCCCGGCGTCAACCAGACCCCGACCGCCCTCGACCGCGCCGGACTCACCGCCGTGCGCGAGGAGTTCACGGCCGCCGCCCGGCGCGCCGCCCGCAGCGGCTTCGACCTCCTCGAACTCCACGCCGCCCACGGCTACCTGCTCTCCGGCTTCCTCTCCCCGCTCACCAACCACCGCGCCGACGCCTACGGCGGCGACCTCGAAGGACGCCTCCGCTTCCCCCTCGAAGTCCTCGACGCGGTACGGGAGGCGTGGCCCGACGACCGGCCCCTCACCGTCCGGATCTCGGCCACCGACTGGGCCGAGGGCGGCACGACCGCCAGGGACGCCGTCGCGATCGCCCGCGCCCTCGCCGCGCACGGCGCCGACGCGATCGACGTCTCCACCGGCCAGGTCGTCCCCCACGAGACCCCCGCCCACGGCCGCTCCTACCAGACCCCGTACGCCGACCGCATCCGCAACGAGACCGGGATCCCCGTGATCGCGGTCGGCGCGATCTCCTCCTGGGACGACGTCAACTCCCTCCTCCTGGCCGGCCGCGCCGACCTCTGCGCCCTCGCCCGCCCCCACCTCTACGACCCCCACTGGACCCTCCACGCGGCGGCCGAACAGGGCTACGAGGGCCCGGCGGCCCCCTGGCCGACCCCGTACCGCGCGGGCAGCCGCCGGCCTCCCACCGGGCGTCGCGACTAGACGGGCTGTGCCCCGTGCGTGAAGGAACGGTCCTTCGCACACGGGGCACAGTCGATGGCGCTCGCGCCGGGTTCCGGGGCTCAGGAGGCCCAGTTGGCCGCTCCGCGCACGAGGTGGTGGTCGGAGGCCTCGGTGTCGAGCGGCAGGGAGTCGCCGACGACGTCCTTGAAGTGCCGGCTGCTGAAGAACAGGTAGTCGATCTTGCAGTCGTAGTCGTCGGCAGGGTCGGCGAGGTCGTCGCCCTTGCTCCGGAAGGTGGATTCGCCTCCCTGGCAGGGGACGGCGCCGGACGCGCAGGCCGGGTCGTTGCCCTTGTCGGTCTCGAGGGCGGGGTCGCTCTGGTCGGCCTCGGTGAACACGCCCTTCGCACCGCTGCCCACGGCGGGGCCGTAGTAGCCGTCCATGAACGCCTCGTTCGGGAAGCCGTTGAAGTCGCCGCCCAGGACGACCGGGGTACCGGTCTTCTCCCAGGCTTCGGCCTGCCAGCGCAGCTCGGCGGCCTCGACGTCCCGGACCGGGTTGTCGGCCCAGTACAGGTGGACCGTGCAGGCCCAGTTCAGCCGGCCCTGCAGGTAGCTCTTCACGCAGGGCACGAGGATCGGTTCGCTCTCCGTGCCCTGGGACAGGTCCAGGGTCTTGGTCTGGACGATGGCGCCCTTGACGAAGAGGGCCACGCCGTAGGGGTCACCGCCGCACGCGCCGCTCTGCCCGGTGAGGGCGCCGGCGAACCGGCCGTTGAACCCCAGGGGGGCGAGCTTGGTGCTCAGCTCGGTGTACTGGTCCTGGCACACCTCCTGGAGGAAGATCTGATCGGCCTTCCAGCCGGAGGCACCGGCCTCCGCGACGATGCTCTCGATGCGGTGCGCGTTGTCGTAGCCGGTCGGGCCGGTGCCCTCCTTGCACATGTTTCCGCACATGTTGTACGTGACGAACCGCAGCGCCTGCGGGGTGTTGGCGGGGACGGTGTCCGCAGCGGCGGGCGTGGGAGCGGCGAGGGTGGTGAACAGCAGCGCCGCCGCGGCTCCCAGGGTGGTGGCGAGTGCCTTGAAGCTCTTCAACGCAGTCCTTCGTACGGGTGTGGGCCCCCGTGCCGGCGCCGAGGGTCGCGGCGGTCGTGGCTGCGGACCGGTGTCCGCAGCCGGTCCCGGGCGTCGTGGCGCCGGTGCACGGGGGAGGGGGACGAGCGGGTGGGCGTGCCGGGCGGCGAGGGCGCCCGGCACGCTCGGTGTGGAGCGGCCTCGGTGCTCAGGCGAGCTGACGGGTCGTCTTCCAGGTGTCGCCGCCGAGAGTGATGGCGTTCTGCGTGTTGATCTGGCCGTTGCCCTTGCCCGCGTAGCTGTGCAGGGTGCCGTTCGACCAGATCGCCATGAGGTCGGCGTAGCCGTCGCCGTTGTAGTCGCCGCTGGTCAGGTGCAGGACGGTGTCCCACGTGATGCCACCGACCGTGACCGGGACCTGCGGGCTGAGGGTGCCGTCGTTGCGGCCCTGGTAGTAGTGCAGGGTGCCGTCGGTCCAGATCGCCATCAGGTCGGCGACGCCGTCGCCGTTGTAGTCGCCGGCGGTCAGGCCCCTGGTGGTGCCCCAGGTGTTGCCGCCGAGGGCGACCGTGACCTGCTGGTCGATCGTGCCGTCGCCCCTGCCGCGGTAGAGGTGCAGGGTGCCGTCCGCCCAGACGGCCATGAGGTCCGCGATGCCGTCACCGGTGAAGTCCCCGGCCGTCAGGTGCTTGACGCCGTCCCAGGTGGAACCGCCCACGGTGACCGCAGTCTGACCCGCGACGATCGTGCCGTCGCCCTTGCCGCGGTAGTGGTGCAGGGTGCCGTCGCCCCAGACGGACATGAAGTCGGCGACGCCGTCGTTGGTGAAGTCGCCCTTCACCAGGTGCTTGGCGGTGAGCCAGGACTTGTCCCCCCAGAGCTGGGTCTGGGCGTTGATCAGTCCGCCCCGGCCGTCGCCGGGGTAGGCGTGCAGGCTGCCGTCCGTCCACACGGAGGCCAGGTCGGCGATGCCGTCGCCGGTGAGGTCGTCCTGGGACTGGACGCGGGTCTCGTTCTTGACCTCGGTCTTGAACGCGGTCATCCGGGTGTAGACGCCGTAGCCGACCGAGTTGTTGCAGCCGGGGCTGAAGGAGGCGATGCCGACGAGGGTGCCGCCCACGACGAGGGGGCCGCCTTCGTCGCCGCTGCAGAAGGTGTTGCCCGAAGCGAGGTCGCCCGCGCACACGGCCGTCGTCGTGTCGATGGAGACGTTGTTCGCCCGGTACTGGTCCGCGCAGGTGGAGTCGGCGACCACGGGGACCTGGGCGCTGCGCAGGGGGGAGCTTCCGTCGGGGTCGCCGGCGTAGGTGCCGCCCCAGCCGTAGACGGTGCCCATCGTGCCGGGGGTGTAGACGGCGGAGCTGCCGGCGATGGCCAGCGGCGTGACGGACAGCGGCTTGTGCAGGCTCAGGAGCGCCAGGTCGTTGACGTAGGAGCCGTCGCCCACGTTGCTGTAGGCGGATTGCTCCCACTTCTTTGTGACGAAGCGTTCGACGCCGGTGTCCTCCTGGAGGTTGGTGCGACCCGAGATCACCTTCAGGTCACCGGCCGTGCGGAGCTTGACGCAGTGAGCCGCCGTGGCGACGTGGTTCGGACTGACGAGAACACCGCCGCAGCGGAACGCGTAGCCGGTGCCCACCTTCTCGTAGACCGCCACCATCCAGGGCGCCTGGGCGATGTCCGTGTTCGTTCCGCCGACGATGTACGGCGTGACGGTGGGGCCGTCATCGGCCGTTGCCGGGCCCGCTGTCGCGGTCGCACCGATAATCGCGAGAAGGGCGCCCGCGAGACCTGAGACAAACCGGCGTCCCGCTCTCCGGTATGAATTCTTACCCATGTGATGCTCCAGCTTGAAGCCAGGCGAAAGCGGTGCCACGCGGGGGAGAATGAGCACGCCGAATCGAGCGATACCCGAATGGAATCGGGCACCGCTATGGGCGCGAAGGTGTTCCCCCCCGACTCCTGTGGGCCCCCCAGCTTGGCAGAGTCGATTGATCGGCTCACTGTAAGAGCAGGTCAGAGGGGTGTCAACCTGTTTTCTGCCACAACGTCAAGTGTGGTGTGATCTCGACCACCCCCCTCCCTTTCCGATTTGTCCATTTCGCCGCTAAAGGTTGAGGGAGGAGGTCGATTAAGCGGGAGCAAAACGGACTCGGTGTATAAATTTCATTCCTCGGTCCAGCTCTTTTCAGGCCTGCATTCCGCTGGTATATCTCGTGTCTTCCTGCGCCTGGAGTAGGCGCATGGGGGGATTGAGAGAAGAAGTGAAAAACCCAAGTCGGCGCCTCGGGAAAAGAATCCGCGGGCGCGTGTTCCAGCGTCGCCTGAAGCTGGTCGCCGGGGCCACGGTGCTCGCCTTCGCGGTGTCGCTGACGCCCGCGGACGCCTTCCGGTCCCAGCCGACCGGCGACGCGCGGGCCGTCGGCGGCTCGACCGAGGCGATCACCGCCGGCCACGCCCCGAAGCCGCTGGCCGCCCTCGAAGCGCTGCCCACCGCGCCCACGAGCGCCGCGCCCGCCTGGCCGGAGACCAGAACCACGACGGTCACTCCGCGTCCCGGACACAAGGCGACCGCGGCCGACCCGGTGACGGTGACCCCCCTTGGATCCGCAACACCCGGAAAGGTGCGCGTCAGCACGCTGGACCACGCCGGCGCGCGCCGGCTCGGCGCGGGCGGCATCGCCTTCACCCTCACCCCCGACGAAGCCGGCGCCTCACCCCTTGATGACGCCCCGTCGGCCACCGCAGCCGACAAGGCCGCGTCCGGGCACACCGCTTCCACGCCGAAGCCCGCTTCCGACGAGCGGCGGCGGACACGCGTCCACGTGAACTACACCGGGGTCAAGGGCGCCGCCGGAGCGAACTTCTCCGACCGCGTGCGCCTGGTCCGCTACCCCGCCTGCGTGCTGACCCGGCCGAACGACGCCACGTGTACCAAGGCCGAACCCGTGGCCACCCGCAACGACCGCCGCGCCGGGGAACTGACCGCCGACGTCACCCTCACCCCCGCGGTCCCGTCCCGGTCCGGGACGCCCTCGGCCTCGCGGGCCGCCGCCGCGCCCGCCGTCTACGCGCTGTCCGCCGGCGCCGCCGGCGACACCGGCTCCTTCAAGGCCACCGCCCTGCCCGCCACGGGGTCCTGGCAGGCGGGGGGGAACACCGGAAACTTCTCCTACTCCTACCCCCTCACCCTCCCCGACGTCCCCGGCGGGTCCGACCCGGCCATCGGCCTGTCGTACTCCTCCCAGGCCGTCGACGGCCGCACGTCCGCCAGCAACAACCAGGCATCCGTGATCGGCACCGGCTGGGAGATCGGCCAGAGCTACATCGAGCGCCGCTACCAGTCCTGCAGCGAGCAGGGCGAGCCCACCTGGGGCGACCTGTGCTGGGCCGGCGACAACGCCACCATCTCCCTCAACGGCGTCTCGGGCGAACTCATCAGGGTCGACAAGACCAACTGGCGGCTCAAGAACGACCAGGGCTGGAAGATCGAGCGCTGGAACGACGAGGCCAACGGCGACGAGAACGGCGAGCACTGGGTCGTCTCCACCCCCGAGGGCACCCGCTACTACTTCGGCCTCGCCGCCCAGCCCACCACGGGCACGGCCACCAACTCCACCTGGACCGTCCCCGTCTACGGCAAGAAGGCCGGCAGCCCCTGCGAGGGCACGTTCTGCAACCAGGCCTGGCGCTGGAACCTCTCCCTGGTCAAGGACCGCCACGACACCGAGGCGACGTACTTCTACGGCAAGGACACCAACCGCTACCACCAGAAGGGCGGCACCGCCCCCACCGTCTCCTACGACCGCGGCGGCTACCTCAAGACGATCGAGTACGGCCACCGCCCGGGAGCCGAGGCCACCAAGGCCCCGGGACGCGTCGCCTTCACCTACTCCTACCGCTGCACGGCGCTGAACGACACCTGCGCCGCCCCCACCGCGAGCAGCACCGCCGCCTCCTACCCCGACGTGCCCGTCGACCTGATCTGCACGGCGACGTCCTGCCCGGACAAGTTCCAGCCGGCGTTCTTCGACACCCGCTTCCTGACCCGCGTCGACGCCCAGGTCGCCGACCGCGACCCGGCCAAGGCCCACCGCACGGTGGACGCGTACACCTTCGTCCACCAGTTCCCGGCCACCGGGGAGACCAACTTCGACCCCAGCCTGTGGCTGTCGAAAATCACGCGCACGGGCTACGCCGCCAACGGCACCACGCTCGCCCTGCGGCCGACGGACTTCAACGGCACCCTGCTGCCCAACCGCGTCGACCCGCCGGCCGGCAGCCCGAAGATGAACTCCTGGCGGATCGGCACCGTCACCAACGAACTCGGCGGACGCACCCGGGTGACCTACGGCCTCGACGCCGACGGCGACGGCCAGGCCACCGAGGGCTGCACCCCCGCCACCCTGCCGACCGACGAGTCCACCAACACCCGCCTGTGCTACAAGGTCCGCTACGTGCCCGCGGGCGGCACCGAGACCACCGGCTGGTTCCACAAGTACCTGACCCTCAAGGTCGCCGCCCAGGACGGCGCCAACCTCACTCCCGAGAAGCCCGTCACCTACCAGTACTCCGGCGGCGCGGCCTGGCACTGGAGCGACGACGAGCTCACCCCGGTGGCCAAGCAGTCCTGGTCCGACTGGCGCGGCTACTCCGAAGTGGTCGTCAAGGCCGGCACCGGAGCCTCCGCGGCCGTCTCCCGCAGCCGCTACCACCGCGGCATGAACGGCGACCGCACGGCGACGGGCGGCACCAAGGGCGTCAAGGTCGCGGCGGACTCCTTCGCCGACCTCTACCCGGCCGAGGACCTCACCGACTACGAGTACCTCGCCGGCCAGGTCCGCACCACCGAAGACCTCACCGGCGACGGCGGCACCGTCCTGAAGGCCACGAAGACCCAGCACTGGTACAAGCGGCTCGTCGACGGGGCCGGCGACCACGACTCCTACTTCGTGCGCCCCCAGACCACCACCAGCAAGGCCCGCACCGCCGCGGGCGGATACCGCACCACCCGCAACACCACCACCTACAACGGCACCTGGGGCATGCCGGAGAAGGTCCTCGACGAAGGCGACCTGGCCGTCGACACGGACGCCAAGTGCACGGTGACCAGCTTCGCCGTCAACAACGCCGCCCCCAAGTTCCTCCTGGTCACCCCCTACCGCGTCGAACTCCGCGACGTCACCGGTACCGCCTGCGGCACCACGGTGCACTCGCGCAGCGACAGCTACTACGACGGCAAGCACGCGGTCGCCGACTTGGGGGCGCCCGCCACCCGGGGAGACGTGACCCGCGTCGACGTCTGGTTCAACAAGGAGACCTCCTCCCGCGCCTACACCACGTACGACCAGTACGGCCGCGGCCTGAACGCCATCGACCCCGAGGGCGCCACCACCAAGACCGTCTACACCCCGCCCACCGGCAACCCCGCGCAGATCAGCGTCAGCAACGCCAAGGGGTACACGACCGACACCGACCTGGACCCGCTGCGCGGAAACCCCGTCAAGGTCGTCGACAACAACGGCGGCACCACGACCACCGTGTACGACGCCCTCGGCCGGGTCACCGAAGCACGCCTGCCCGGTGATCCCACCGCCGCCGAGTACCCGCCCAGCTACGCGTTCGAGTACCAGATGGCGGCCAACGCCGCCTCCCGCGTCACCACCCGCCGACTCCTCGGCTTCAAGACGAAGGACGGCTCCGTCCAGCCGTACTTCTCCACCTCCTACGCCTACACGGACACCCTCGGCAACACCGTCGAGACCCAGACGCCCTCACCGCTCGGCGGGCGCGTCGTCACCACGGGAACCTTCGACGACCAGGGCCGCGGCGTCACCTCCTCCGGACCGCTCTACGTGACGGGCACGGCAGGCAGCGGACTCGCCTCGCCCCCCGCCGCGCAGTGGCCCTCCGAGACCCGCACCACCTACGACTCCCTCGGCCAGACCACCGAGAGCGCCCTGTACTCCAAGGGCGTCTTCAAGTGGAAGACCACCACCGCCTACGCGGCGGACCGGACGACCGTCACCCCGCCGACCGGCGGCGCCGCCACCACCTACGTCAACGCCCTCGGCCAGACCACCAAGACGGTCGCCCAGGTGGCCGCCGGAAAGACCGCCACCACCACCTTCGCGTACAACATCCGGGGCGAAACGGTCTCCAAGAAGGACGAGAACCTCGACGTCACCTCCAGCTACGCCTACGACTGGCAAGGCCGTCTGCTCGAGACGAACGACCCCGACCGCGGCCGGCAGTGGTTCGCCTACGACCTCGCGGGCCGGCTGAAGTCCAGCACGGACGCCGAACTGCGCGAGACGGTCTACGCCTACGACGAACTCGGCCGCCCGCTCGACATCCGCCGCATCAGCGACGGCACCCAGACGCCCGTCGCCGGCTTCACCTACGACACGCTGCCGAACGGCCTGGGCAAGCCGGTGGAGTCCACCCGCTTCCAGAACGGACGCGCGTACACCACCAGGGTCCTCGGTTACGACGACCACGGGCGCCCCACCGGCAAGCAGACCGTCATCCCGGCCGAGGAAGGCGCCCTCGCCGGCACCTACTCCTACTCCTACGAGTACACCGACGGCGGCGCGCCGACCTCGATCGTCTACCCGGCCGCCGGGGGTCTCCCCGAGGAGCGGGTCAACACCACCTATGACGACCTCGGCTTCGTCACCGGAGTCTCCAGCACCCTCGCCGACTACACCTCGGACCTCGTCTACGACGGCCTCGGACGGCTCGTCACCCGCACCGCCGGCACCGGCGACCGCCACGTCGAACGGGGCTACGTCTACGACGAGGTCACCGGCCGCCTGACCAACATGAACGCCGTCTCCTACGGCGCCCGCGTCCAGGACCTCAACTACCGCTACGACCAGGTCGGCAACGTCCTCGCGGTCAACGACGCCCTCACCGCCCAGCAGCAGTGCTACGGCTACGACCTGGGCCACCGCATGACCCGCGCCTGGACCCAGATGTGGACCAACGGCGCGACCGGCTGCACCCAGCCGAGCGCGTGGGGTCCGGCGCCCTACGACGAGCAGTACGCCTACGACGAGTCCGGCCGGCTCCTCAGCACCGTCAAGGACGGCATCACCACCGCCCACTCCTACGGACCGACCGGCGACACCGCGGCGCACTCGCACGCACCCGTCAAGGTCGGCGGCGCGACCTACCACTACAACAAGACGGGTCAGCTCACCAGCCGCACCACCGACGGCAGGACCGACACCTTCACCTGGGAGTTCGAGCAGCTCACCAAGATCGCCACGGCCGACGGCAAGGAGACCTCCTTCGTCTACGGCCCCGACGGGCAGCGCCTGATCCGCAACGAGCCCACGGGCTCGACGCTCTACCTCGACGGCATGGAGGTCACCACCTCCACCACCGGCACCAAGGCGACCCGCTACTACGACGGCGGCGTCGTCCGCACCGGCACGGGCGCCGGCACCAGCGTCACCAGCGTCCTGGTCAGCGACGCCCAGGGCACCGCCTCCGTCGCCGTCGACCAGACCACCGGCGCCGTCACCCGCCAGCGCTACACCCCCTTCGGGGCGCCCCGCGGCGGCGAGAACCAGCTGGAGGAGACCACCGACCGCGACTTCCTCGGTCAGCCGAGGGACGACTCGACCGGCCTCATCGCCACCGGCGCCCGCTACTACGACCCCGCCATCGCCTCCTTCATCTCGGTCGACCCACTGCTCGACAAGACCGGCGACGCGTACGGCTACGGCAACAACAACCCGGCCACCTTCTCGGACCCGACCGGCCTGGCGCCCGACGACTGCGGCCTCATCGGCGTCAGCTGCAAGCCCACCGGAAACGGCGGCTTCGACGTCAACTACAACGACGAGTACTACTCCAAGCGAGGCATGGCCAAGCCGAGCGAGACCAAGGCCGAGAAGAAGGCGCGAGAGGCCCGGGACAACAAGGAGGCCGCTCACCGGAAGGTGGAGGCGATCAAGAAGGAGATCGTCAACATCATCGGCGATCTCATCGGCTACAACGACGCCCGCGACTGCTTCACCAAGGGCGACGTCTGGGCCTGCATCAACACGGCCCTCAACTTCGTCCCCTGGGGCAAGCTCTTCAAGATGGCCAAGGCCGGCTACAAGGCGTGGAAGGCCTGGGGCCGCCTCTCCGAGGCCTGGGGCGACATCCGCGCGGCCGACAAGGCCCTCGAGGCGGCGGACGAAGCCGTGGCGGCCGAACGCCAGGCCGCGAAACTCGCGGACGAGGCGGCCGAGGCGAAGGCCCCGGACGAGGCCCTGGAAGGCGTCACCTGCAAGAACAGCTTCGCCCCGGGAACACCCGTCCTGATGGCCGACGGCACGACCAAACCGATCGAAGAGGTCACCAACGGCGACGAGGTCCTGGCCACCGACCCCGAGACCGACACGACGAAGTCGGAAGAGGTCGTCCACACCATCGTCGGCTCCGGCGAGAAGCACCTGGTCGAACTGACCGTGGACCTCGACGGCTCCACCGGCACCAAGACCGGAAAGATCATCGCGACCCACAACCACCCCTTCTGGGTGGTGAACACCGCCCGCTGGACCGACGCCACCGCCCTCGAACCGGGCGACACCCTCCGCACCTCGGCCGGCACCTACGTCCAGGTCACGACGGTCAAGCGCTGGACCCAGCAGGCCAAGGTCCACAACCTCACGGTCAACAACCTCCACACGTACTATGTAGTGGCCGGAACCACGCCGGTGCTGGTCCACAACTGTGACTTCGCGCCAGGTAAGGCAGACGAGCACTTCGACAAGCATGTGCTGGGGCTGGACGATGCCGGCCAGGCGACGCGTACGCCAGACATGCCCGAGTACGACATCAAGGATCTCGACAAGGGCTTTGAAAACTACGTGGCCGACGCGAAGTCTCTGATGTGTTCAGAGACTTGCCCGGCCGGTGCTCGTGAGGCTGTTCGGAGTGACGGAGTAATTATCCGAATGGACTCGCAGGGGAAGGTTGGAATGAGAAACGGAAACACCATTACGACCTACTTCCGGCCGGATGACCCAGCCGCATACTTTACAAGGGAAGCGGCCCGGTGAATCAAAGAACCGCTAACTTCCAAGAAGCGTTCTCCAGCTTCATCGAGGCGTCTGGCCGGTGGCGGGACACCACCCCGGAGGCGCTCCTGGGGCGCTGGTCGAAGTTCGTTGATGATTGCGAGCGGGGCTACCCGCACGACGTCGAAGATTACTTCAATGACCTCACTTCGCGGGATTCATTGGAGCGGGCTCTGAATTCTGTCGAGTTGCAGGTGTTCCCTGAGATGTCACAACTGCGCGCAAGGGTGAAGGGGGTCGACTCCAGGTTTCGCGCGCTTCTGATTCCGGACGCCTTCCCTGGGGTGCCAGAAGAATTCTGGTGGGCTCGCGGTATGGTAAACAGTGGAAGGAAGCGTTTCGTAGAGGATGTGCGGCGCGAATATCGCCTTAACTTGATCGAGATCGAGTAAGATTCCGATTTCGCGTTGGCCTTTCCAGGTGACGCATAGGTGCAATGCTGTATAGTGGCAGCAAATTGGAAGCCCGCCGGGTGTGCTCTGGCGGGCTTCTGTGTGGGGTGACGGCAATGGTTGACTGCAACGTCAGCGGACGGGGGCTGCACAAAGCGGAGGTTCGTCGCCCTCGTCTGGCTGGGCGGGGTCGCGGGGGCGTTGCCGAGGACGATGGCCTCGCGCTGGAGGCGGAGTCGGACGTGGGCGTAGACGGTGGCGGTGACGCCGATGCGGGCATGACCGAAGAGTTCCTTGATGACCACGAGTTCGGTGCCCTGTTCCAGAGCGGGCTGGCTGCCGAGTGCCGCAGGTCATGGAAACTGATGCGGCGGAACAGGGCTGCGAAGGATCGGGTGCGGGTGGTCCTTTCGATATGCACGCCCCGCCGCGCCCTGGGAGTTCACCGAGGAGGCCCGATGAGCCCGCCGCACCGGCTCGGTGTGCTCCTGGTGGTCGCGTCCCACCCGCCGGCGGCGGCCCTCGGCCGACGCGCCCGGTGTCCTACTCCCCGTCCCCGGCCAGGAAGGGCCGTACGAACTCCGCGCCCCGGTCCCGCAGCAGTTCGTGCAGGGCGGCGAAGACCTCCGCCGAGCGGCGGCCCGGCCAGTCGTCGGGGAGCAGCTCCGCCGGGAGGACCGGGTCGGCGTACGGCAGGCGGCGCCAGGAGTCGAGGGCGAGCAGGTAGTCCCGGTAGGCGTCCCCGGGGTCGCCCGGGTCCTTGCGCCGGGCCCGCAGGACCGGCTCGTGGACCTTCAGGAACTCCTCGTGGAGCGCGGCGATGGCCGGCAGGTCCCACCAGCGGGCCGCCGCCTCCGCCGTCGCCGCGTACCCCAGGTGGTCGCCCCGGAAGAGGTCCACGTACGGGGAGAGCTCCAGGCGCTCCAGGGTGTTGCGGGTCTCCTCGTACAGGCGCGCGGGCGCGATCCAGACGCCCGGCGCCGCCGTGCCGAAGCCGAGGCGGCCGAGCCGGGAGCGCAGCAGGTGCCGCTTGTGGCGCTCGGCCTCGGGCACCGAGAAGACGGCGAGCACCCAGCCCTCCGACAGCTTCGGCTCGCTCCGGGCGTAGATCCGGCGGTCGCCGTCGTCCAGGAGCCGGCGGGCGTCCTCCGAGAGGGCGTACCCGGCGGCCCCGTCCGCCGTCCGTCGCGGCAGCAGCAGGCCGCGCCGCTTGAGCCGCGACACCGAGGAGCGCACCGAGGGCGCGTCCACGCCGACGGCGGCGAGCAGCCGGACGAGCCCGGCCACCGGCACCGGCGAGCCGTCGGACGTGCGCCCGTACGCGCCGTAGAGGGAGACGATCAGGGATCGGGGGGTGTGCTGCTCGGCCACGTGATCACTTTAGGCGGTGGGCGCGGCGGATGTGCACACGTCAGGCGAGGTCACGCGGATGCGGGGCGGTGCGGGGTGCGGGCCGCGCCGGGTGCGGGGCCGGGGCTCGTACGTCGGACCGCGCCCGGACACCGGGCCGGGTCACACCGGCTCCCGGAGCCGGAAGCGCTGGAGCTTGCCCGTCGCCGTGCGCGGCAGCGCGTCCAGGAAGACGACCTCGCGGGGCGACTTGTACGGGGCGAGGCGGGCGCGCACGAAGGCCCGCAGCGCGGCGGCCGTGCTCGAATCGCGCGGCACCCCGTCCCGTACCACCGCGTACGCCACGACGACCTGGCCGCGCAGCTCGTCGGGGCGGCCCACCACGGCCGTCTCCACCACGTCGGGGTGGCCGAGGAGGACCTCCTCGACCTGGGGCCCCGCGATGTTGTACCCGGCCGAGATGATCATGTCGTCGGCCCGGGAGACGTACCGGAACCAGCCGTCGGGTTCGCGGACGTACGTGTCGCCCGTGACGTTCCAGCCGTTGCGCACGTACTCCGCCTGGCGGGGGTCGTCCAGATAGCGGCAGCCGACCGGGCCGCGCACCGCGAGCAGCCCCTCCCGGCCGTCCGGGACCTCCCGGCCCTCCCGGTCGACGATCCTGGCCCGCCAGCCGGGGACCGGGCGGCCGGTGGTGCCGGGGCGGATGTCGCCGTCGGCGGCCGACAGGAAGATGTGCAGCAGCTCGGTCGAGCCGATGCCGTTGATCAGGCGCAGGCCCGTGCGGGCGTACCAGGACCGCCAGGTCGCCTCCGGCAGGTTCTCCCCGGCGGAGACGCAGCGGCGCAGCGAGCCGGTGTCCGGGGCGATGCCCTGGGCCAGCTCGTCGAGCATGACCCGGTAGGCGGTCGGGGCGGTGAGGAGCACCGAGATCCGGTGCCGCTCGATCGCCGCGAGGAGCTGTTTCGGGCCGGCCTGTTCGAGGAGGACCGCGCTCGCCCCGGCGCGCAGGGGGAAGACGACGAGCCCGCCGAGGCCGAAGGTGAAGGCGAGCGGCGGCGAACCGGCGAAGACGTCGTCGGGCAGCGGGCGCAGGACGTGCGCGGAGAAGGTGTCGGCGACGGCCAGGACGTCCCGGTGGAAGTGGACGCAGCCCTTGGGGCGGCCGGTGGTGCCGGAGGTGAAGGCGACGAGGGCCACGTCGTCGGCGGCGGTCGGCACCGCCTCGTACGGGGCGTGGTGGCGGGCGCCGAGGATGAGCAGGTCGTCCGGTCCGTCCCCGCCGAACGGAGTGATCCGGAGCCCGGGGATCCGGGCCGCGAGGAGTTCGTCGAGGGAGCGGGCGTCGCAGAGGGCGTGGGTGCAGCGGGCCGCGTCGGCCATGACGGCCAGTTCGGGGGCGCGCTGCTGGGCCAGAACGGTGACGGCGACCCCGCCGGCCTTCATCACGGCGAGCCAGCAGGCGGCCAGCCAGGGGGTGGTCGGCCCGCGCAGGAGGACCCGGTTGCCGGGCACGAGGCCCAGGTCGGTGGTGAGGACGTGGGCCGTCCGGTCGACCCGGTCCCGCAGTTCCCCGTAGCTCCAGGTCCCGCCTTCACCGTCGTGGAAGGCGGGCCGGTCGGCGCCGAAACGTTCCACCGTGCGGTCGAGGAGTTCCGTCCCGCAGTTGAGCCGGTCGGGGTACGCGAGCTCCGGGAGGTCGAAGAGCAGGCCGGGCCACTGCTCCGGCGGCGGCAGCCGGTCACGGGCGAACGTGTCGAGGTGGGCCGAGGGTGTCAGCTCCATGAGTCCGTCCCCCTGTCGTGGTGGGGTCGCCCGTCGCTCCACGAGCGTATCGTGATGGTGACGACAGTCAACGGTCCGCGACAAGGGTGCCGGGAGGCGCGGGAAGGGGGGCGCCGGAGGGCGGGGCCACGGGGTCGCCGTAAGGCGGCGGGACGGACGCGTCCGGGCGCGTCGGCACGAGGGCCCCGCCGCGCGCCGCGACGGAGGCGCCGAGGCATGCCCCGGGCGAGTCGCCACCGCGCGCCGGTACGAGAGCGCCGGGAGGCGGCGCCGGGACGGAGGCACCGATGGGCGGCGCCGGGACGGAGGCGCCGATGGACGGTGCCGGGACGGAGGCGCCGTAAGGCGGCGCTGCGACGAGGGCGCCCGAGGGCGCCGGAGAGGGCCCGCATGCCCGCATTCTCGCTCGACACGGAACAGACCACCTGGTGTGCGGAGCTCCGCACCCTCGCCGCCGAGCACCTGAAGCCCCTCGCCGAGCGGGGCGAACCCGGCCGGGTCAACCGCCCCCTCGTCGCCGCCCTCGGCGACCTCGGACTCCTCTCCCGCCTCTTCGAGGCCGGCGCCCTCGACCTCTGCCTCCTGCGCGAGTCCCTCGCCCGGGTCTGCACCGAGGCCGAGACCGCCCTCGCCCTCCAGGGCCTCGGCACCCACCCCGTCGCCGCCTTCGGCACCCCCGCCCAGCGCGCCCGCTGGCTCCCCGGGGCCACCGCCGGACGGGCCGTCGCCGCCTTCGCGCTCTCCGAGCCGGGCGCCGGCTCCGACGCCGCCGCGCTCGCCCTCGACGCCGTCCCCGACGGGCACGGCGGCTGGCGCCTGCACGGCGAGAAGCGCTGGATCTCCAACGCCCCCGAGGCCGACTTCGCCACCGTCTTCGCCCGCACCACCCCCGGCGCGGGCTCCCGGGGCGTCACCGCCTTCCTCGTCCCCGCCGACCGCCCCGGCCTCGGCGGCGAGCCGCTCGACATGCTCGCCCCGCACGCCCTCGGCACCCTCACCTTCGACGGCGTGCCCGTCGGCCCCGACGACCTCCTCGGCGCCCCGGACCAGGGCTTCCGGGTCGCCATGCACACCCTGAACCTCTTCCGCCCCAGCGTCGGCGCCTTCGCCGTCGGCATGGCCCAGGCCGCCCTGGACGCGGCCCTCGCCCACACCGCCGACCGCCCCGCCTTCGGCGGCGTCCTCGCCGACCTCCAGGCCGTCTCGCACCGGATCGCCGAGATGGCCACCCGTACCGAGGCCGCCCGCCTCCTCGTCCACGCGGCGGCGAGCGCGTACGACCGGGGCGACCCGGACGTGCCCCGGCGCTCCGCCATGGCCAAGCTCCTCGCGACCGAGACCGCCCAGTACGTCGTCGACTCCGCCGTCCAGCTGCACGGCGCCGCCGCCCTCCAGCGCGGCCACCTCCTGGAGCACCTCTACCGCGAGGTCCGCGCGCCCCGGATCTACGAGGGGGCCACCGAGGTCCAGCGCACGATCATCGCCAGGGACCTGTACGCCCGCCACCGCGAGGAACGCCACCGCGAGGAACGCCACCGCGAGGAACGCGACCGCGAGGAACGTCTCCGCGAGGAACGTCTCCGCGAGGAACGTCTCCGCGAGGAACGTCTCCGCGAGGACCAGGGACACCCCGTCGACCGGAAGGAGCCGGCCCCGTGAGCCTGCACCGCCACAACCCCGCCGACCTCGCCCCGCCCACCGGCTTCAGCCACGCCGTCACCGCCACCGGCACCCGCTTCGTCTTCCTCGCCGGGCAGACCGCGCTCGACTCCGACGGCACGGTCGTGGGGGAGACCCTCACCGAGCAGTTCACCACCGCCCTCGCCAACCTCCTCACCGCCCTGCGCCACGCCGGCGGCACCCCCGCCGACCTCGCCCGGGTCACCGTCTACGCCACCGACGTCGAGGACTACCGCGCCCACGCCCGCGAACTGGGCGGCATCTGGCGGAGACTGGCGGGCCGTGACTACCCCGCGATGGCCGTGATCGGAGTCGTACGCCTCTGGGACGAGCAGGCCCTGGTGGAGCTGGACGGCTTCGCCGTCCTGGACGAGCCCGCGCACGCTTGATCAACTGGTCGCCTTCCCGGACCGGGCTTAGGGTCGAAAAAGTGGGCCGACCGGCCCACGGCTCCCTCCCGTGAGGGCGTTACGCGCCATGAACGCTCATGCCTAGCACCCCGAAGCCGACGACTCCCACGGTGACCGCACCCCGTGGAAGCGGAGGAGACGGCAAGGGCATCGCCCTGTTCGTGATCGCCTCCTGCCAGCTGATGGTCGTCCTCGACATCACGATCGTGAACATCGCGCTCCCCCACATCCAGAGCGCCCTCCACTTCTCGACCACCAGCCTGGCCTGGGTCGTCAACGCCTACACGCTCACCTTCGGCGGCCTCCTCCTCCTCGGCGGCCGCTTCGGCGACATCCTGGGCCGCCGCCGCGTCTTCATGTTCGGCGTGCTGCTCTTCGGACTCGCCTCCCTCTTCTGCGGGTTGGCGCAGAGCGAGTGGCAACTCCTCGCCGCCCGCGCCCTCCAGGGCGTCGGCGGCGCCATCGCCTCGCCGACCTCGCTCTCCCTCATCACCACGACCTTCGACGAGGGCCCCGAACGCAACCGCGCCTTCGGCGTGTTCGCCGCCGTCTCGGCCGGCGGCAGCGCGATCGGCCTGGTGGCCGGCGGCATGCTCGTCCAGTGGCTCGACTGGCGCTGGATCTTCTTCGTCAACGTGCCCATCGCCCTGCTCATCGCCTTCCTGACGCCCCGGCACGTCAAGGAGTCGGAGCCGCGCCCCGGCCACTTCGACCTCACCGGCGCGCTCACCTCGACGCTCGGCATGGTGGCCCTGGTGTACGGGTTCATCCGGGCCGCCCAGGAGGGCTGGCGCGATCCGTACACGATCGGCTCGTTCGTCGCGGCGGTCGTCTTCCTGGCCGCGTTCATCCTGGTCGAGCGCCGCTCCCAGCAGCCGATCACCCCGCTGCGCATGTTCGCCGACCGCAACCGCTCGGGCACCTACGCCATCATGCTGTGCCTGGCGGCGGCCATCTTCGGCATGTTCTTCTTCCTCACGCTCTTCGTGCAGCAGGTGCTCGGCTTCAGCCCGCTGAAGGCGGGCCTGGCGTTCCTGCCGGTCAGCGCGATCATCGCGGTCGGCGCCGGCCTCACGTCCAACCTGCTGCCCCGCTACGGCCCGAAGCCCTTCATGGTGACGGGCTCGGTCCTCGCCGCCGCGGGCCTCGCCTGGCTGACCCTGACGGACGTGCGCTCCACCTACCTGGGAAGCATCCTCGGCCCGATCCTGGTCTTCGGCATGGGCATGGGCCTGATGTTCGTCTCGCTGACCATCATGGCGCTCTCCAACGTCGAACCGCGCGACTCGGGCGCCGCGTCCGGCCTGCTCAACGCCATGCAGCAGGTCGGCGGATCGCTGGGCCTGTCGATCCTGGTCACGGTCTTCGGCACCGCCAGCCGCAACGAGGCGGAGAAGCAGGTCCCCGCCTTCCTCTCCCAGGCGGGCCCCCTGGAGAAGGCCCGCTTCGCCGAGACCGGCCAGCTCCCGCCGCCCTGGAGCGACCAGGTGCTGACCTCGGGCGTCTCGGCGGGCTTCGTCACGGCGGCGATCTTCGCCGCGGTGGCCGCCCTGATCGCCCTCGTCGTCATCCAGGTCCGCGCCTCGGACATCGAACGCCTCAAGGGCGGCGCGGGCATGATGCCGGGCGGCGGCTAGGGCGTCGGCTCGGGCCGCAGCCGGGCGTACGGCTCCTCGGGGCAAGCGGCGTCCGGCGGGGCGAGCTTGAGGTAGGCGGTCGCGTACTGGGGGTTCTCGATCTCCTTGCCCGGCGCGGGATCCTGGAAGCAGACCCGCCACGCGCTCGGGTCGGCGGGCAGCGTGACGTCGGTGTAGACGCTCTCCGGCCGCACCTTCCCCACCCCGACCGCCTCCAGCATCTCCCCGGCCCTTACGAAGTCCGCCCCGGCGACACCCGGCATCGACGGCCAGGAGACCGCCTCCCCGTCCGCCGCGGGGCAGGGCGACTCGACGCGCACCACCCCGAGGTCGAGCACGGGCCGGCCCCCGCCCCGCTGCCCGGCCGCCGTCTGGAAGCACACCTTCCACCCGTCCGCGTCCCACTGCCCGTCGTCCCGGTCGGAGGCGTCGTGCGTCACGACGTCGTACCCGGCCCCGTCCGCAAGCCCCCGTGCCTCCTTGAGCACCTTCCCCACGAGCTCCGGCGGCTCGGCGGGCGTCGGGGACGCGGAGGGCGTACCCGTGGACGCGGGGGAGGGAGTACTCGTGGTCGCGACGGAGGAGGGAGCGGCGGGAACCTCCGGCCGGCCACCGCCCTTCGCCCCGGCGACACCCCCTCCCGGCCCTCCGGACGGATCGCCGAACAGCAGGAGACCGCCCCCGAACACCAGCAGCACCCCCATGGCGACGAACCCCGGACGCCGCCACCAGGGGCGCGCGACGGGCTGGGGGGACGGGGGCGAGGGCGCGGGCGAGTAGGGGTCCACGGCGGGATCGTAGGCCCGCCTTCGCGATCACCGCTGGCGTATGCCCGGATCGGTGGGGGCGGAGGGAGCGGCACGGCGGCCCGTCGGCGCAAGGGGCGGCTTCCGGGCCGCCGCCCGCTGCCCTGGCGACACCCGACGCGACCCGTTCACCGCCTGCACGCCGCCCGGTACGCGCCGTAGAGGATCTCCATGCCGCCGATGACCATGAGGACGTTGCCCACCGTGGTGAGGGTGACGACGGGAACGTCCACGTCTCCGGTGAACAGGCGCAGGGGCAGGCCGATGGCGAACAGGACGGCGCCTTCGACGAAGTTCTTCGTGGGGGATGCCACGGCGATCGCTCTCCTCTGCTCTCATCGCCTTGTCGGCAAGGCGGTTCGCAACTCGATGATCAGCGTAGGACGGGGCCGGACGGCCGACCTCCGCCCGGAGGACGAGGGACGAGCACATACTTCGTCGGACTCCGGAGACCGCTTCCTCCTCCCCGGAGGGCAGGAAGACTTCGCGACCGCGCGGATCGTGGCGGGATTCCGGTCAGTGACCGCATCGGCCGCGCCGACTGCGCGCGTTGGCCTCGGTGACGAGGGCGCTCAGCAGCTCCGCGCCGGTGAGGGGATGGAGGTCCGCCGGGGCGACGTCCCACGAGACGCCGCCGGCGAGCGGACGGAGCCGGAGGCGCGGGCCGTCCGCGCCCATGACACGGCCCACGAGGTTGCGGGTGGTGTCGAGGACGACCGCACCGACGCGGGGGAGGCCGTGGTCCTCACCTGTCACCGCGCGAGGCCGTTCAGGATCACCTCGGCGAGCGCGTGGGCGACGGGTGCGGAGCAGACGCCGAGGTGGACGAGGGCGTAGGAGGCCTCGCCCTCGCGCTCGTCCGGCCAGGGGCTGCGGATGTCCATGGCGGGGAGCTGGACGCCGGCCCGGGAGAGGGCGGCGGCGAGGGCGTCCCGTGCGTCCAGGGCCTCCTGGATCTTGGGCGTGGTCTTCGGTTCGCGCGGGGTGGGCGCCATGGGTTCACTCCTCGTGGGTCGGTTCCGCCGTTTCACGGACCCGTTGACGTGCGCTGGATTACGCTGCGTAGTCCAGGTGTGACGAGGATGTGCCCGGACGCGGGTGGGCCGGGTGTGGACGCGGGAGTACTTCCGCGGCGTACGGCGCCGGTTCCACATCTTCCACGCCGCCCATCGGTACGAACCGTTCGGAGGGGAGCCCCATGCCGCAGCGACGAGTGGTCAGCGGCCGAAGCCAGGAGCCGCGGCAGCGGTTCGCGGAGGAGCTGCACAGACTCCGGACGGCTCGGAAGCTGAGCCTGCGGCAGCTCGGCGAACGGGTGGGCTGGGACTGGTCCCTCTTCGGGAAGATGGAGAAGGGCGAGACGCTGGGCAGCCCGGACGTAGTCCAGGCGCTGGACACGTTCTACGAGGCGCCGGGACTGTTGCTGGCGCTGTGGGAGTTGGCGGCGGGGGACAAGTCGCAGTTCAAGGAGCGGTACCGGCGGTACATGACGCTGGAGTCCGAGGCGGTGAGCCTGTGGCACTTCGCGGTGAGTGTGCTGCCGGGGTTGTTGCAGACGGCGGGGTACGCGCGGGAGGTTCTGGCGGCGGGCGGGTACAAGGGGAAGGAACTGGAGCAGCAAGTCGAGGCGCGAATGGGCCGGAAGATGCTGCTGGAGGGGGAGGACGCACCGCCGTTTCGAACGATCCTGTCGGAGGCGGTGCTGCGGACACCGGTGCGGGACGCGGGTGAGTGGCGCGAGCAGCTTGAGCACCTGTTGGAGGTGGCGGAGCGCCCGGACGTGACGTTGCAGGTCCTTCCTCAGCGTGCCGGTGTGCACGGTCTGAACAGCACCGCCGTGATGTTCCTGCGGCTGCACAGCGGGCGTACCGTTGCGTACACGGAGAACGCCCACCACGGCGAGCTGATCGAGGAGAGCACTTCGGTCGAGCCCCTGCAACGTGCGTACGATGCGATGCGTGACCTGGCGCTTTCTCCGGCCGAGTCGCAGAAGTTCGTTCTGGCCTTGTTGGAGGAAGTACCGTGCGACGCATCGACCTGAGTGCTGCTTCTTGGCGCAAGAGTTCTTACAGCAACTCCGACGGCGGCGAATGCGTCGAGGTCTCCGACGACTTCGCCCCCCTCGTCGTCCCCGTGCGCGACAGCAAGACCCCGTACGGCCCCGCCCTCGTGTTCCCGGCGGGCGGCTGGTCCTCCTTCGTCGAAGCGGTCAAGGGCGGGCGGCTGGACGGCTGAGCGCACACGCACACCGGCCCCCACGAACCTTCGGGTTCGTGGGGGCCGGTGCTCGTTTCGAGACCTGGTCTGGCGATTTCAGGCCGAAAGGAAAGTCAGCCTTTACATCTGCGATCGGCGGCGATCGATAATGAAGCGGACAGGTAACGTCCGATTCACTCGGTGCTGCTGAGCGCACCGCTCACGTTGACGACCTCGTGGCACTCCCGCGCCTGCTGTCCCGTCGCGGGCGTGCCGGGCTTCGCGCAGGTCACGTCGATGGTCACGGTGTCCTTCGCGCCGATCCTGATGGGGGTCACCCAGTGGTAGTCCTGGTTGCGGAAGGTCTCCAGCGCGATCGTGGTGATCTTCCGGTCGCCGAAGGTGATGGTCATCACCCCTTCGTCGCCCTGGAAGTTCGCGACCACAATGTCCGTGATCCCGAAGACGGTCTTCTCGGGCACGGTGTACGTCCCGGTTTTGCTCTGCCCGCCGCCCGTCTTCAGGTCGATGGTGGCCGAACTCTGCTGGCCGGCCCCGGTACCGGTCCCGGTGCCGCCCGTCGAGCCTCCGCCGCCGGTCGAACCGCCGTCCCCGCCGCCCGGTCCGGCTCCCGTCCCCGGCTTCTGGCTGCTGCCGCCGGACGGCCGGCCGGTCTCGCCGGTGCCGGAGGTCGCCCCGTCCGTACCGCCCTCCGACGGGACGGGCCGGGGCTGGACCGCCGCGGTGGCCGCCTCCTTGGCGGCGCTGCGCACGGCCGGGCGGACCAGGGTGAACCAGGCGATCAGCAGCGCGAGCAGCGCGGCGAGCAGGATGAGCAGCCACTTCGGGAAGATCGGTATCTGGACGAACTCCGCGTCCAGCGTGGACCCGGCGAAGGGCTCCTCGGGACGGTCCTCCGTCTCCGCCCGTTCGCCGGTCTCGCGGGCGTCCACGGTGAACGGCCACACCACGGGGTCGCCGAACCACACCGGGCTGGAGGTGCGGACCCGCAGCCGGAGCTCCTTCGACTCCCCGGGCTCCAGGGCCGGTTCCGCAGGGGTGAAGGCGAACCCGAGCTCCTCTCCGGCCTGTCCGGGCGTGAAGCCGACCCGTACCGGGGTGTTGCCCTGGTTGCGGACGGCCAGCAGGTAGCGGCCGCGGAGCCAGCCGCGCCGGCGGCGCGGCGACAGCTCGGTCCGCAGCTCGTGGAACTCGCCGATCAGCACGACGGTTTCGAGGACCTTGACCGAATCGGGGTGCTCGGTCGGCAGGATCCGTACGCCGAGCGGCATCTCGCCCGCCCGGATCTCCGGCGAGCGCGGCGGCGCCAGACGGAGCGTCACCGTCTCAGAGGTGCCGGGGTAGAGGGAGACCCGTTCGGGCTCCACGGTGGTCCATTCGGCACCGTCACCGACGACCTTCAGGTCGTACGCCTCGACGATGTCGCTGTCGTTGCGGACGGTCAGGGTGGTGGTGGCGATGTCACCCGGCGTCACCGACACGGCCGGGATGTCGAGGCCGGGCGCACCGGGACCGGAGGAGGCTGCGGAAGGCGTCACCCGCCCCACCGTAGGAGCCGCGGAAGACCGGCACGAGGCACGGGAGGGCAATGTCCGGGCAGCGACGCTGCCCGGCAAGCACAAGTCAACTCTCCGGTAACAATAGATTCCTAGCCTGGAGAGCCGCCTTTCGCGCGCCGCCGGCCCGTGGTCGTCTCGCGCCGTGTCTCCCTACCCCCCACCGACTCACGAAAACAGGTGTCCCATGCTTCGTACGGAGGAGAAAGGCCCGGTCACGGCCGCCAGCACGGCACACGACGCCGTCCGGGGCCACCCGGTCCACCGCACCTCCGGCCCCGGCCGTCCGCCCCGGGTGACCGTGGCCGTCTACGCCGCCGACCCGGTGCTGCGGGTGGGCGTCGTCCAGCAACTGCGCCAGCGCCCCGAAGCCGAACTGGTCGACGACGCCGACGTGGAGAGCGCCCAGGTCTCCCTGGTCGTCGTGGACGGCCTCGACGACGACGTGACCGCCCTGCTGTCCCGGCTGCGGTACAACGGCGCCACCCGCGCGGGGCTCGTCATCGGCACCCTCGGCGTCGGCGGACTCCAGCGCGTCATCGAGTGCGGGGTGTCGGCGGTGCTGCGCCGTTCCGAGGCCGACCAGGACCAGCTCGTCCACCTGGTCCTCGCGGTGGCCAACGGCGAGGGCGTGCTCCCCGGCGACCTGCTCGGCGAATTACTCGGTCACGTCGGCAGCCTCCGCCGCTCGGCCCTCGACCCCGGCGCCCTGTCCCTCTCCACCCTCACGGCCCGCGAGGCGGAGATGCTGCGCCTCGTCTCGGAGGGCCTGGACACCGCGGAGATCGCCCGCAAGACCTCGTACTCCGAGCGGACCGTGAAGAACGTCCTGCACGAGATCACCACGCGCCTCCAACTGCGCAACCGGGCCCACGCCGTGGGCTACGCGCTGCGCAACGGGCTCATATGACCCTTCCGTCCCACGTGCTTTCCGCCTGACGCCCTTCCGTCCGACGCGCCCTCCGGTGGCCGGCGCGACAGCCGGGGGAAGGCGGCGCTGCCCCAAAGCGCACCCCGCGCTTCCCCCGGGTACGGCCCCCGGGCCCTGCCCCCGTGCGCCCCGCCGGTGCAGGGTGGCGGGGGCACCTCCCGGTGCCGCACCGGACTGCGAAGGGCACCGTGATGGAAACCGCTGGCCCCGGCGGACGGCACCGCCTGGGGAGACTCGTCTCGTCGCTCCTGCTCCTGGTCCCCCTGCTCGGGGCGACGGGCGCGGCCGGGCCGGGCGGCACCGGGACCGGGACCGGCCCGGTCGTGGCGGACGCCGCGGACACCACCCGCATCGCCTACGCCGGCACCGGCCACCGCAGCCTCGGCGAGCCCGAGTCCGCCGAGTCCAGCACCCCGCTGTTCGGGCCCGGCCCCGCCCACTACGACACCGACCCGTCCGCCCTCGGCGACCGGCTGGTCTTCGCCAGCCGCCGCGACGAGAAGCACCCGCAGATCTACCTGCGGAACGCCGACGGCTCGGTCCTGCGGCTCACCGGCGGCATGGACGCGGCCCACCCCCGGCTCACCCCGGACGGCGGGTCGGTGCTCTTCGACGCGGCCGAGCCGGTCGGCGGCGCGCAGCGCGACCTGTGGCTGGTGCGCACCGACGGCACCGGCCTGACCCGGCTGACGGACACGCCCGCCGCCAGCGAGGAGGACCCGACGGTCTCCCCCGACGGGAGCCGGATCGCCTACAGCAGCGACGCCGACCCCCTCGCCGGGCGGCAGGTCTACGTCCGGGACCTCGCGGGCGGCGCCGCCACCCGGCTCACCGGCCCCGCGAACGGCACCGCCTCCGAGCCCGCCTGGAACCCCGTCGACGACGACGTCAACCGCCGGTGGATCGTCTACACCTCCACCACGACCGAGGACGGGCGGACCGTCCGGCGGCTGCGGATCACCGACGGGACCACCGACGAACCGCTGTTCGCCGGCGCCTACGCGAACTGGCGCGGCCACGGGGCGGCATGGCTGCCCGACGGGGACAACCTGGTCTTCCTCAGCCCCGAGACCACCTGCACCTGCGAGGGCGACTACGACCACGTCTTCCGGTCGGTCGTCCACTCCGACCAGGAGCCCTCCCTGGTGCTCAACGAGGACCGCGACGTCCTCTCGCCCACCTGGCTCGGCACCGCCGACGGCGGCCACGCGGTCGTGGAACGCTCCTCGGGGGCGACCTCGCACACGGTGACCCTCCAGGACATCCGCGCGGACGGCTCCGACCCGCGCGACCTGGTCCGCAAGATCCTCCGCGAGGACCCGGCGGCCGACACGAACACCGACCCCGCCAAGGACCCGCTCTTCCGGCCCGCCGCCCCGTACGACCCGTGGACCGAGCGGCAGAACTACACCCCCGACGGGCGCCGCATCGTCCTCACCCGCTTCGAGGGCCCCGACGCCGCGCGGATCGAGCGGATCTGGACGGCCGACGCCGACGGCACGAACGAGGCATCGATGCCGCTCGCCGGGCGGGGCGAGCGGGACTGGGACACCGACCCGACGTTCTCCCCGGACGGCACGCACCTCGCCTTCACCCGCACCTCGCCCGGCGGGGTCGGCGAGGCCGCCGGGGACAGCCGCATCCTCGTCGCGGAGGTCGCCACCGGCCGGATCACCGGCGAGGTCGTGCCCCCGGCCGGTCAGCTCCGGGGGCAGGACGCCCAGCCGACCTGGTCCTCCGACGGCACCACCCTGGCCTTCACCCGCAACGCGGTGATCGACGGGGGCGGCGGCAACAAGCACGTGTGGACCGCGTCCGTCACCGACCTGACCCGGCAGCGCGACCTGAGCGCCGCGAACTGCCCCGGAGCCTGCGCGGTCATCGACGACAGCCCGGCCTTCTCGCCCGACGGACGCACCCTCGCCTTCAACCGCAAGAACGGCGGCGGCCGGATCGACGAGCGGAACGGCCTCCTCCTCACGTCCGTCTCCGGCGACACCTGCCGGGTCCTGCTGCCCGCCGCCGCCCGCGACCAGGCCGGCGCCTGCGGCCGGGACCTGCCCGACACCACGGTCACCGGGCCGCACCAGCCGCGCGACGCCGCCTGGACCGCCGACGGCAAGCGCCTGGTGTTCAGCTCCCGGGCCGGGGCCGCGGTCAACAGCCCCGAGAAGCTGAACGTCCTGGACGCCGGCTCCGGCGCCGTCACCCCGCTCACCGCCGGACTCGCGGGCCGCCAGAAGGAACCCACCGTCCAGCAGTCCGTGGACCTCGCCCTCCGCGCGCCCGGCACCACGCCGGAGGTCACCGTCGGCGGCTCCGCCACGGTCACCGTCGACGTGGTCAACAACGGTCCCGCCGCCTCGCCCGGCACCCGGCTGACCGTCGCCCCGCCCGCCGGCGTGCGGATCACCGGGATCACCCCGCCCGGCGGCGCCTGCGACGCCGCCTCCCTCCAGTGCGACCTCGGAGTCGTCGAACCCGGCACCACCGTCCCCGTGGACGTCACGCTCACCGGCGTCACCGTCGGCGACGCGCCCCTCGACTGGTCGGTCACCGGTACGGTCCTCGACCCCCAGCCCGGCGACAACGCGGGCCGGACCGTGATCCCCGTACGCGAGGCGCCCCCGACCCCCACCCCGACGCCGACCCCCACTCCTACGCCGACCCCCACTCCTACGCCGACCCCGACCCCCACTCCCACTCCGACGCCGCCCCCCACCCCGACGCCCACGCTCCCTCCGGTCCCCACCACGACCCCCGTCCCGACCGTGCCTCCGCAGCCCCCCGCGCCGAAGGCCGGACCCGGCGTGCGGATCACCGTCCAGCCCGAACCGGGCTACGTCGGCGGGCGCGTCGTCGTCACGTACACCGTCCGCAACGGACGCAACGCCCTGGCCACCGGGCTGCGGCTGGCGGTCGGGCTGCCCGCGGGGGTGCCCGACGGCGGGCTCCCGGCGGGCTGCGACCGGAACCGGGTGTGCGCGCTGCCCGACCTCACGCCGGGCACGAGCACCGTCGTACGGGTCGTGCTCAGCCCGCAGAAGGCGATGACCGGCCGGGTCACCGCCGTGCTCACCACCACCGGGACGGACGCCGACCGGAGCGACAACACCGCCCGGGCGCGGCTGCGCGTCCTCCAGCCGCGCATCGTCGCGGTCCCTCCGATCGGCAAGCCCGGATTCGTCACCTCCGTGCGCGGCCTGGACTTCCCGCCGGGCGTCCCGGTGCGGTTCACCTGGAACCCGGGGATCACCGCCGCCGCCTCGCCGACCTTCCCCCAGGCCGACGGCACCTTCATCGGACAGCTCCTGATCCTCGCCAAGGACCAGACCGGGCCGCGCACCATCACGGCCGCCGGACCCGGATTCTCCCCGGTGAAGACCGACTTCCTGGTCGTCAGCGGCACCGTGCAGCCGCCGGACGGGGTGACCCGCCGGTGATCCACGAGGTCGACGAGGGCCTCGGACGGCTGCTCTCCGCGAGCGGCCTGGAGGCGTCGGGGATCGAGGTCGTCTTCGACGCCCCCACCCGGGACTGGGCGGCGCGCCGCAGCGCCCCCACCGTCTGCGTGTTCCTGTACGACATCCGCGAGGACGCCCTGCGGCGCGGCTCGGGAACGGGCGAGGTCTACGACGGGGACGGCCACCTCGTCGCGCGCCGCTCCCCGCCGCGCTGGTTCCAGCTCACCTACCTGGTGACGGCGTGGGCCAACCGCCCGCAGGACGAGCACCGGCTGCTGTCCCAGGTGCTCGCCGCCCTCGTCGCCCAGGACGCGCTCCCCGCGCCGCTGCTCACCGGCTCGCTGGCCGAACTCGGCCTGACCGTCGGCCTGGAGACCGCCGGGGCCGGCATGGACGCGCCGGCGGCGGCCGACGTGTGGTCGGCCCTCGGCGGGGAGATGAAGGCCTCCCTCGGGCTGCGGGTCCGGGCCCCGCTCGCCGGGGTGGACAGGGCCACCGCGCCGCCCGTCACCGAAGGGCTCGTCGTGCGCTCGGCCGCCGCCCGCGACGGCGCGGCCGAGGAGGGGGACCCGGGCCGCAGGCTGCGCTACACCGAGGTCACCGACCCCGGCCGCGACGGCTTCACCGGACCCCGCGAGCGCCCGCCCGCCCCGGCCCGGCGCCGCCGCAGGGGGGACCGCCAGCCGTGACGTACACCGTGGAACCCCTGACCGACGGCGGTCCCGGCACGGGACGGCACCGCGAGCCGGACGCCCTGTGGACGCGGCTCGGCGCCGTCGAGGCGCGCGTGCGGGAGGCCGTGGCGGCGCGCCGCGCCCTCGACCCCGACCCCGACGACCCCTACCGGGGCCAGTACCTCACCCCGGAGGCCGCCGCGCGGATCCTGGACGAACCGGGCGGCCTCGACCTGCCGGGGGCGTGGCTGGAGCCGGGACCGGGGACGGGGTGGGAGTCGGGGCCGGAGCGGGAGCGGGAGCCGGGATCGGGACCGGAGCCCGAGCCGGGACCGGCGCGGGAGCCGGAGCCGGGGGCGGAGGCCGGGCCGGGGCCGGAGCCCTGGCGGCCTCCCGCCGGGTCCCTCCTCGACGGCCTGGTACGGCGGTTCGGACTGGCCCCGCTCGATCTCGACCTGCTCCTCGTCGCCGTCGCACCGGACCTGGACGCCCGGTTCGAGCGGCTCTACGGCTACCTCAACGACGACCTGACGCGCCGCCGGCCCACGCTCGGGCTCGCCCTGGAACTGTGCGGACTCGGCGGCGCCTCGCCCGCCCGGTTCCGGCTCGCCCCCGGCGCGCCGCTGGTCGACCACGGCCTGGTGGAGGTCACCGAACCCGAACGGCCGCCGCTGTCCCGCGTCCTGACCGTGCCCGACCGGATCACCGCCCACCTCCTGGGCGACGACCGGCCCGACGCCCGGCTCGCCGGGGTGCTCGACGAGGTCCGCGAGGACCCGACCGCCGACCCGGCGGACGTCCGCCGCGCCGCCTCGGCGGCCACGACCGGCGTCGGGCTCGTCCACCTGCGCGGCCGCGGCGGCGACGCCGAGGGCCTGGCCGCGGCCGCCCTCGCGGCGGCCGGGCTCGGCGCGCTGGCCCCGGACGCGGCGGCACTCGCCCGGCGCCCGGCCGACGTGCCCGCGCTCGCCCGGGTGCTCGCCCGCGAGGCCCGGCTGACCGGCTCCGGCGTGGTCCTCGGCCCGCTGACCGACCTGCCCGGCGAACCCGCCGAACGGGCCCGCGTCCTCGCGTCGCTGTGCGCCGCGCTGCGCGGCCTCCCGCTCCTCACCCACGGCACCGTCGGCTGGGACCCGGCCTGGGCGGCCGACACCCCCGTCGTCCTGGACGTCGGGGCGCCCACCCCCGAGCGCCAGGCCGCCCGCTGGCGCCACGCCCTCGACCGGGCCGCCGGCGACGGGGGCCCCGCGATCGGCGACACCGGGGAACTCGCCCGGGCCGTCGCCGCGCACCGCCTCGACTCCGGTCAGCTCCGCCGGGCCGCCGACGCGGCCGTGCGGACGGCCGCCCTGGACGGCCGGGCGGTGGAGCCCGACGACCTGCGGGCCGCCGTACGGGCGCAGAACGGCGCGGGACTCGACCGGCTCGCCCGCCGGGTGGAGCCGGGCGTCGGCTGGGACGACCTGGTGCTGCCGCCGACCACCCACCGGCGGCTGCGCGAACTCGCCCTGCGCGCACGCCACCGCGAGCGGGTGCTCGGGCAGTGGGGCATGCGGCCCGGCGGCGGCCGGGGCCGCGGGGTCGTCGCGCTGTTCGCGGGCGAGTCCGGCACCGGCAAGACCATGTCGGCCGAGGTCGTCGCCGCCGACCTGGGCATGGACCTGTACGTGGTGGACCTGTCCACGGTCGTCGACAAGTACATCGGGGAGACCGAGAAGAACCTGGAGCGGATCTTCACCGGGGCGTCGGCGGTCAACGCCGTCCTCCTCTTCGACGAGGCCGACGCCATCTTCGGCAAGCGCTCCGAGGTCAAGGACGCCCACGACCGGCACGCCAACATCGAGTCGGCGTACCTGCTCCAGCGCATGGAGTCCTTCGACGGGATCGCGGTGCTCACCACCAACCTGCGGGCCAACCTCGACGAGGCGTTCACCCGCCGCCTGGACGTGGTGGCCGACTTCCCCGTACCGAACGCGGAGCAGCGCCTGGCGCTGTGGGACCGGTGCCTGGGCACCCGGCTGCCCCGGGGCGACGACCTGGACCTCGCCTTCTGCGCCGACCGCTTCGAACTGGCCGGCGGTTCGATCCGGGCCTGCGCGGTCACCGCGGCCTACCTCGCCGCCGAGTCCGGCGAGCCGCTCACCATGGGGCAGGTGGTCACCGCGGTCGCGCAGGAGTACCGCAAGCTCGGACGGCTGGTCCTCGCGGGCGAGTTCGGGCCGTACCTGGCGCAGGCCGCGGGGGCCTGAGCGGGGCCCGGCCGAGGGCTCGACCGGGGCCCGGTCCGCCGGACCGGGCCCCCACCGCGCCTCACATCTCCATCATCTCGGCCTGGTGCGCGCCCCGGCCGCCCGCGGCGGGCGTCGCCGCCATGTCGGTGGCCGCCGTCCAGATCCCCTCGCTCTCCTTCGAGGGGACCGTCGCCAGGTTGGCCTTGCGCGCCTCGTCCATGATCGTCTTGAACATGCCCCAGAGCTGACCGGGGCTGGTGGCCCGCGTGGTCAGCCAGCGCATCTCGACCGGAGCGCCCTTCTGGCCGCCGATGTGCGGCACGATCAGGTCGTTGGGCTCGTCGGACTTCGGCAGGGCCTTGCCGGGCGCGATCACCGGGAAGTCCTCCGTGCCGTTGAGGAGGCTGTCCAGCATCTGCGCGGTGTTCCCCACCCCGGTGGCGCCGTGGCCGTACGCCGGTCCGGCCGGGTTGGGGGTGTTCGCCGGATACCTCGACAGGTGCTGCTGCCAGTGCGCGACGCCGGTCTCCGGGATCTCGCTGTGGAGCCAGGCCGCGAGCTGCCGCAGGACGTCCTGCCCGACGACCTTCTCGCGCAGCGCGTCGGTGGTGGCCGTCCCGCGCAGGCCGCCCAGATTGGCCAGCTTCAGCAGGAACGGCACGGCGTTCTTGGTGGAGGCCGTGGGCCCGCGCACCCCCGCCTCGATCATGGCCGAGCCGACGGCGTACGACAGGCCGAGGGCCAGGGTGCCGGTCAGGGCCGCCTGGTCGCCGTTGTCCAGGCCGGGCAGGAGGTTCGGCACGATGTCGGAACGCAGGCGCGGCACCGCACGGTTGATGGCGGCGGCGGCGTCGCGCCAGCCGTCGGCGATGTGCTCCTTGCCGGGGGCCCGCCGCGACTCGTGGCTGACGTCGTTGGCCTGGAAGCTGTAGAGCGACGGCAGCCCGGACGGCAGCACGCCGAGGGTGGCCTGTACGTACATCTCGGCCTTGATGTCGTTCTGGAAGGCCGTGATCGCCGACTGGACCTTGGCGTTGCCGAACAGCTCCGGGCCCAGCCAGTCGCGCAGGGCCGCCAGCGGGGTGCCGGTCGCGGCGACGGGCGAACCCGGAACGGCGAAGGCGTTGTTCTTCGGGCCCTGCCCGAAGATCGCCTCCACGTGCGCGTCGATCCGGTCGGCGACCTTCTTGACCGCCGCGTCGGACCCCGGTGCCATCTCGTCGAACGGCGCCGTGACGTACTCCAGGTTGCTCATCGACGAGGCGGGCTGCCCGGACGCCACCGGCTGCCCGCCGTCGCCGGTCAGCTCGGAGAGCACCGCGTGCAGCACCCGGACCCGGCGGGCGAGCGAGTTGTGGTCGGTGAGGACCGTCAGGTTCTCCTCGCTCATCACGGTGGCCGCGTAGGGGAACCCGCCGTGGAAGAACCCGCCGAGGTCCGTCCCGGGCGTCCGGCCGCCGACCGTGTTCAGACCCGTCGGGGCGTGCTGCCCGAAGCTCGGCACGCTCAGCTCCACCTCGAAGCCCACCAAGCGCTGCACGGCGTCCGGGTCGGCCGAGCGGTGCACTTCACCGTGTCCGTGATCGGGCCCGTGTCCGTGGTCGTGTCCGTCGCCCGCGTGGTGACCGCCGTGCGTGTCGTGCCCGTGGTGCCCGGGGCCGTGGTCCTCGACGGCGCGGGCCACCGGCACCGGCCCGGAGAGCACCCGCCGGGCGTTGCTCTCCGCCTCCCGCTCGAAGCGGTCGCCGGGGTCGCTGATCCGCAGCCCGTCGCCGCGGTCGGTGCCGGACACGGGGCCCCGGCGCTGCTGGACGACGTGGGTCAGCTCATGGGCCAGGGTGTGCTTGTCCCGGCCGCCCTCGCCGAGGACGACGTGGCTGCCCGAGGTGTAGGCGCGCGCCCCGATGGCCCGCGCCGAGCGGGTCGCCGCGGCACCGGTGTGCAGCCGTACGCCGGAGAAGTCCGTGCCGAACCGGGACTCCATCTCCGTGCGCACCGGACCGGCCATCGGCTTGCCCGCCGAACCCAGCACCTCCCGCACCCCGGTGTCCTCCCGCTCCGGGGCGGGCGCGGGCGCCACCCTGCGGGCGATCATGCCGGTCACCGCGGCGTTGCCCGCGCTGCCCTGGGCCGCCCGGAGCGCGCCGGCCGTGAGCGGGGGCGGGACGGCGGCACCGGTCCCGTACGCCTCCCGCCGGGTCCCGGACCGGTCGCGCGCCTGCTGCCGGTCCTCGGTCCGTTCGGCGCGCGGCCTGGAAGTCCGCACCTGCTGCCTCCTCGTCGGCGCCCGTCCTGCGACTCTCCAGTGCACCGGCGGCGCCGGCGGCGCGTCCAGGGACGAACGGGCAACGCCGGGGCAGTCCCGGGTGACGTCGGGACGGTCGGTCCGGACCGTCCGTAAAGGCAGGAGCGTTGCCCCCGGGCAGGTCCGCAGGTCCCTGCCGGTCCGGCGGCGGGTCGCGCAGACTCGGCCTGGACACAGGTCGCAGCGAGGCCTGGACGCGAAGGCCTGGACACAAAAGGCCTGGACACAGGTGACCCCGCAGGACCGCAAGGACGCTAAGGAGCGAGCATGCCGACGTACCTCACCCCGGGCGTGTACGTGGAGGAGGTGCAGTCCGGCGCCAGGCCGATCGAAGGGGTCGGCACGGCCGTCGCCGCGTTCGTCGGCTTCGCCGAGAAGGGCCCGTTCCACACCCCGACCCTGGTCACCGGCTGGGACCAGTACACGCAGACGTTCGGCGGCTTCACCGAGGGCACGTACCTCGCCCACGCGCTCTACGGCTACTTCTCCAACGGCGGCGGCGCCGCGTACGTCGTGCGCATCGGCGGGACGGCCGAGACCGGCGCCCGGTCCGCCGACGCCGACCGGCGCGAGCGGGAGAGCGCGGCCGTACGGCCGGTGGAGCTCGGCGGCTTCCTGATCGCGGCCAGGCCGGGCGTGACCGGGGTGTCGGTCGAGGTCGCCGACGCCGAGGGCGAGAACCCGCCGGAGGACCGCTTCCGGCTCCTCGTCCGCCGGGGCGACCAGGTCGGCGAGACGTACGAGGCCTCCGCCCGCAAGAACGTCAAGGGCTACCTGGTCACCCAGGCCCGCTCCTCCGAGCTGATCGAGGTCACCGAGCAGCGCGGCGCCCCCCAGACCCGCCCCGCCTCCCAGACCGTCGCGGTTCCCGACGCGCCCGGGGCCCCCGCCGTCCCGGCCTCCGCCGACGCGGCCCGCATCGACCCCGCCGAGTACGTCGGCGACGCGGCGGCCCGCACCGGCTTCGGCGGCCTGGAGACCATCGACGAGATCACCATGGTCGCGGTGCCCGACCTGATGGGCGCCTACCAGCGCGGCGACATCGACGCCGAGGGCGTGCGCACCGTGCAGCTCGCCGTCATCTCGCACTGCGAGCAGATGGGCGACCGCGTCGCCGTCCTCGACACCCCGCCCGGCCTCAACGCCCAGCAGGTGCGCACCTGGCGCATGGACGAGGCCGGGTACGACTCCCGGTACGCCACCCTCTACTACCCCTGGGTGCGGGTCTTCGACCCGGCCCTCGGACGCAACACGACCGTCCCGCCGAGCGGCCACATCGCCGGCGTGTGGGCGCGCAGCGACGCCGAGCGCGGGGTGCACAAGGCGCCCGCCAACGAGGTGATCCGCGGCGCGGTCGACCTGGACATCCGCCTCAGCAAGGGCGAGCAGGACCTGCTCAACCCGATCGGCGTGAACTGCGTCCGGGCCTTCCCCGGCCGCGGCATCCGGATCTGGGGCGCCCGCACGCTCTCCTCCGACCCGGCCTGGCGCTACCTGAACGTGCGCCGGCTCTTCAACTACCTGGAGGAGTCGATCCTCCTGGGCACGCAGTGGGTCGTGTTCGAGCCCAACGACGACCGGCTGTGGTCCAGCATCCGCCGCAACGTCACCGCGTTCCTCACCGAGGAGTGGCGCCGGGGCGCGCTGTTCGGCCGGACCGCCGACGAGGCGTTCTACGTGAAGTGCGACCGCGAGAACAACCCGCAGGAGTCCATCGACCAGGGCCGCGTGGTCTGCGAGATCGGCGTCTCGCCGGTCAAGCCCGCCGAGTTCGTGGTCTTCCGGCTGGCCCAGTTCTCCGACACCACCAGCCTCATCGACGAGTGACCCGCGGGTCCCGGTCGGATACGCAAGGAAAGGTTGACAGACAGTCATGGCAACGGGCGATGCTCTTTCCACCCACGTCTTCGGCGTGCAGCTCGGCGGATACCTCGTGGAGTCGATCCAGGAGATCAGCGGCTTCACCGTCGAGGAGGACGTCGTAGAGGTCAAGCAGGTCACCGCCGAGGGCAAGCAGATCATCCGCAAGCAGCCGGGCGCCCGGCAGGCCGGCGAGATCACGATCACCCGGGGGCTCGACCAGAGCAGCGAGTTCACCAAGTGGATCAAGGAGACCCTGAACAACGGGGCCGTGAACTCCGCTCGGCAGAACCTGACCATCGAGATCAAGGACACCGAGGGCAACACGGTCCGCCGCATCCAGCTCATGCAGGGCTGGGCGTCCAAGTGGGAGGGCCCGTCGCTGAAGGCGGGCGAGTCCTCCCCGGCCACCGAGTCCGTCACGATCGTGTTCGAGGAGATCGTCGTCGAATGAGGCGCCGCACCGTGACGGCGGGCAACCTGGAGGAGATCCTCCAGCTCACGGCGCCCGCCCAGGGGCCGGAGCAGCAGGCCGCGCCCCAGGCCCCCGCCCCCGCCCCGCCGCCCCCGCAGCACCGGGAGGGGGGCGGGCTGCGCACGGAGTTCGAGTTCGAGCTGCCGCGCGGTTACGTGGACGAGGCGGGGACCGTGCACCGGCACGGCTCCATGCGCCTGGCCACCGCCCGCGACGAGCTGCGGCCCCAGATCGACCTGCGGGTCAAGGAGAACCCGGCCTATCTGAGCGTGGTCCTGCTGAGCCAGGTGATCACCCGGCTCGGCAACATCACCGACGTGCACGCCGGGATCGTCGAGCGGATGTACGCCACCGACGTGGCGTTCCTCCAGGACTTCTACCGCCGCGTCAACAGCGAGGGCCACACCCGCGCGGCGGTGACCTGCCCGCACTGCGAGGGCGGCTTCGAGGTCGACCTCTCGGGTGGGCGCCTGGGGGAATCGTGACGTACGCCCTTCCCCGCCTCCGGGAGGAGATCGCGTACATCGCCTACCACTTCCACTGGCAGCGCGAGGAGATTCTCGACCTCACCCACGGCGAACGGCAGCAGTGGGTGGCCGAGATCGCCCGTATCAACACCCGCATGAACGAAGGCGGTTGAGCACATGGCATGGCGGGACAGGCTGCGCCGCCGCGCCGGGACGGCCGGCCGGGCGGGCGCGGGACCGGACGCGTCCGGCGGGTCCGCGGGTCCGGGTGCGTCCGGTGGGTCCGCCGTGCCGAGCGGATCCGGTGATCCCGCCGGGTCGGGCACGTCCGGTGGTTCCGCCGTGCCCGGTGACTGGGACGGCGGCTGGCGCCGCGCCGCACCGCAGCCCCTCACCCTCTCCCGCGCACCCCTGGGCGTGAGCGACGGCCTCGCCTTCCGCGCGGGCCTCGCCGCCTGGCAGAACCCGTCCTTCGACGGCGGCATGGGCCACGCCCTGCTGCCCACGGCACCCACCGGCCTGGTCCACGGGATGACCCGCCCGGCCGCGCCCCACGCCACCGACTCCGGCGGGGGACCGCTGCTGCTGCGGGCGGTGCGCGCGGGGGGAGCCGGGGCGGAGGCGGACGCCCCCGGCCCGGAGACGCGGCTTCCGTCGGCCTCCGGGAAGTCCGGGACCTCGAAGGCTCCGAAGACGCCCAAGGCGGCTCCGAAGGGCCCCGAGGCCCCCAGGACACCGAAAGCCCCGAAGGCTTCGAAGAACCTGGAGACCCCGGAGACCCCGGATGCCTCGAAGGTCCCGGAGACCTCGAAGGCTCCGAAGGGCCCCGGGACCCCGAAGGCCCCTGGAACCTCGAAGACTTCGAAGACCCCGACCGTCCAGCCGTCCGCCTCGGCGGTCCGTCCGTCGCCCGGCGACGCGAGCGGCACCGCCGACGCCTCGGAGCGGCGGAGCCCGGACGGCCGCCCACCGAGCCGCGACCTCTCCACCGCGACGTCCCCGGCGGTGCTCTCCACGCCGGCGCCCGCCGTCCAACGGGCCGCCGCCCCCTCCGGCGCCGGCCGGTCGCCGGTCGCGGCGCCGATCCCGCTCGTCCGGCGGGTCGCGGTGGTCCCCGTGGCCCCGGGCGCGCGGGACGCGTCCGTACGTGGATCCGCGACGGGTACGGCGGGAAGGACCGTGACGGAGAAGGGCGCGCCCCGGGAGGGTGCGGCGGAGAAGGGTGCCGTGGCGAGCGGGGCACCGGGCGCACCGGGCAGCGACCGCCCGGAGCCCTCCTCCCGTCCTGTCGTCCGACCCCGTCCGGTCGGGCCCCGTCTGACGGTCGCCCGCCGCGTGCCGGGGGGCGTACGCCAGGTGCCCGCGCTCCGGCCCGCCGTCCCGGCGGCCCCCCGCCGGGACGGTGCGGCGGCGGTCGCCGACGCCCCCGAGGCCGCGGGACCGCCCCGTTCCTCCACCGTCGAGGCCGAAGGCCCCGACCGGACCGCTCCGGGCCCCGCCGTCCAGCGCGCCGCCACCCGAACGGTCCTGGGCCCTCCGCTGACCGAACTCCCTCCGTCCGCCGTCCCGTCGGCCGGGAACGCTCCCGCCGGCCCGGGGCTCCCCTTCGTCCAGCGCCAGGCCGAGGAGACTCCCCGGGGCGCGACCGGCGCTCCCGTCCCGACTTCGGACCCGGTGTCCCCCCGCCGTTCCGGAGCGCGAACGCGCGGCGGCCTGGGCGCACCCCTGTCCGCGATGCCGCCCAGCGCGGGACCGCCCGCCGGTTCCACGGCGTCCGGCGTCCGGCCCGGCCGTCCGGCTCCCGGACCCGCCGTCCAGCGCGCCCCGGCCCCGGCCCCCTCCTCGCCCGCCGAGGGACGGCCCGCACCCGGCCCGGGGGCCGCCGAGCCCCACGCCCCCCTGCTGGGGACCACCGGCGTCCAGCGCCGGATCGCGGACCACCCCGCGCCCCGGGGCGACGGCTCCACGGACCGTTCCTCGGGCGGTGCCCCCGCCCTCCGTACTCCGGGCCCCGCCCTGCCGTCGGTGACACCGTCCCCGAACACCGCATCGCAGGCCCCCGCCGGTCGTGACGTCGTACGGCCCGACACGGGTCCCGCCGGTCCCGCCCCGGTCGTCGTGGCCCGCGCGGTGTCCGGGTCGGGGACGAGCGCCCCGGACGCGGCCTCCGTCGGCGACCGGCGGGGAACCACCGGACCGGCCGGAACCGCCGTACAGAAGGCGACCGCCGTACAGAAGGCGACCACCGCACCGAAGCCGACCACCGGATCGAAGCCGACCACCGCACCGAAGGCGACCACCGGCCCGTCGGGGACCGTTCCGGCCTCCGCCGCGCCCACGCTCCCGTCCAAGTCCGGCCCGCACCCCGCCGCCCCCGCGTCCGAGGTCTCCTCCGGCTCCGGCACCCGCCCCGCGACGCCCGCGTCCGGCGAGGGCCCCCGGGCCTCCGCCACGCGTGCCCGGCGCCCCGGGACCGCGTCCGTGCCGGTGGCCCGCCGCACCCTCGCGCTGCTCCCCGCCCGCCCCCTCACCCTCAGCACCCGGACCCCGGAGGGCCTCGCGCCGTCCGGCGGGCCCCGCCCCGCGAGCGGGCCTCCCGTGGTGGCGGCGCGCTGGAGCACGGCGCAGGACGCTCCGGGCGACACCTCCGACCGGCCCGCCCGCACGCCGTCCCCGGGCGGCGGAGGCGCGTCGGCGCCCGTACGGCGAGCCGCTTCGGACCCCGTACGGCGAACCGCTTCGGGCCCCGTACAGCGGACCGCATCGGCATCCGCCCCACCGCCCCGGGGCACACCGGCACACGGCACACCGGCACACGGCACACCGGCACCCGGCACACCCGGCGCACATGGCACACCCGGCCACTCCGGCGCGTCCGGATCCGCCGTACCGCCCCCGTCCGCCCGGCCGTACACGGCCGCGCCCGTCCAGCGGGACGTACCGGGGGCCGTCACGATGCCGTCCGTCCAGCGGGCCGCCACGGCGTACCGGGCGGCGGACGGGTCGGCGCGCGGAGACGGCGGGGCGGGGTCCGCCGCCCCGGCCGCCGCCGGACGGGTCCCGGTCGTCAGGCCCGCCCCGCCGGGCGGAGGCGCGTCCGCCACGGCGGCGGGCTCCCCGGTGCGGACCCTGCCGGTCGCGCCGCCGCAGGCGCCTCCCGTGGCGGGCGGTCCGCCGCTGCCGCCGTCGTCCGCGCCCGGCGCGGCCGTTCCCGTGGTGCGGCCCCGGGCCGTGGCACCGGGCGTCCGGCCGGCGTCCGGCGCCGTGCCCCAGATCCAGCGCGCCGTACCGGACACGGGCAAAGGTCCGTCGGCCACCCCGGCCGTACCGGTGAAAGAGGTCCCCGCGCGCGGGAAGCAGGCGTCGGCCGGCACCGGAGGGAGCGCCGGGCGGAGCACCGGCCGGAGCGCCGAACCGGCGCAGGACCCCGGCCTCGACCTGGACGACCTCGCGCGGCGGCTGCTCGACCCGATGGCCCGCCTGCTGCGCACGGAACTGCGGCGCGGCCGGGAGCGCACGGGCCGCCCCTACGACGGACGCCGCTGAACGCACGGCGCGGAACGGATGACGGACCGATGACGGACAACATCTTCGCGAGCAGCGTGTTCTTCCGGCTCGCGATCGGCGGCAACGACCTGGGCGCCTTCCACACCTGCTCCGGCATGGGCGCCGAAGTCGAGATGGAGAGCTACGCGGAGGGCGGCAACAACGGCTTCACCTGGCAACTGCCCGGCCGGGTGACCTGGTCGAACATCACGCTGACCCGGCCGGTCACCGCCGACACGGCGAAGATCGCCCGCTGGCTCGACGAGACGCTGAAGCGCGTGGAGCCCAAGGACGGAGAGATCGTGGCCCTCAGACCGGACCTGAGCCGGATCATCAGCTGGCAGGTGTTCGGGATCGTCCCGGTGCGCTGGCAGGGCCCCTCCTTCGACCCCAGCAGCTCGCAGGCGGCGGTGGAGACCCTGGAGATCGCCCACGAGGGACTCCGGCCCTCCTGACGCGCCCCTGCCCCCCCCGCCACCCGCCAGTTCCCCGGAAAGGAACCCCCGTCATGTCCCCAGTGTCCCGAGCCAGCCGGGCCAGGGCCCAGCTCACGCTGAAGGAGCCCCCGGCCTCCGTCGGCGCCAAGCCCGGCGGGACGCTGGCACGCCTCGACCTCCAGTTCAACCCCTCCACCCTGGAGCTGCGCAAGACCACCGAGTGGCGGCGCTCCCCGTCCCGGATGGCGGAGGAGTCCTCCCTGCCCGAGTTCGTCGGCAGCGGCCCGCGCGAGCTGAGCCTCGAAGTGTTCCTGGACGCCACCGCCACCCACGACAACTCCGTGGAGCAGGCGGTGGAGAAGCTGATGAAGGCGTGCGTGCCGACCAAGGCCAGCCTGGGCCGCAAGAAGCCCGCCAGCCCCTGGGTGCGGTTCGAGTGGGGCAGCGCGCGCACCACGTCCTTCGACGGCGTGCTCTCCAACCTGTCCGTGTCGTACACGCTGTTCGACGTGGACGGCAAGCCGCTGCGGGCCACCTGCCGGCTCTCCATCGAGGAGGCGAGCGTCGGCCCCGCCGGGCAGAACCCGACGTCCGGCGCGCGCACCGGACGCAGCACGCACGTCGTCGTGGCCGGCGACAGCCTGGCCCTGCTGGCCTGGCGGGAGTACGGCGACGCGACGGCCTGGCGGGTCATTGCGGAGGCCAACGACATCGACGACCCGATGGCGCTCGTGCCCGGCACCGAACTGGTCGTGCCGGCCCTGAGCGACGCGGGCGCCGGGGAGGAGCGGTGACGGGCGGCGCGCGCGACGGCCGGTCGTTCGCGGCGGACCCGATCGTGGAGACGCCCGGAGAACTCCCGCCGGTCTGGGCGGCCCAGCTGGTGAGCTGTGTGATCGACGAGAACGTGGGGCTGCCGGACGCGGCCGTGCTCACCTTCCGCGACCCCGACCACGAGTTTCTGCGCAAGACCGGCATCACCATCGGCACCCCCCTCCGGGTCTCCGTGGTCACCGTGACCGGACAGGCCCGCGAGCGGCTCTTCGACGGCGAGGTCACGGCCCTGGAGGCGGACCGGGACCGCACCGGTTCGTTCACCGTGGTGCGCGCCTACTCCAAGGCGCACCGGCTCCAGCGCGGCCGGAAGGTGGTGGCGTACCGGAACATGACGGCGGCGGCGATCGTCCGCAAGGTGGCCGCCGGCGCGGGTCTGGCCTGCGGCACCGTCGAGGCCGCGCCCGTCACCTACAAGCAGCTCTCCCAGGCGAACGTCTCCGACTGGGACTTCCTCCAGTTCCTGGCCGCCGAGAGCGGTGCGCAGGTGCGCGTCGACGACAAGGGGCTGCTCCAGTTCACCAAGCCGAAGAAGGCGTCCGGGGCGCCCTCGCCGTCCACCTCGGCCGCCCGCGACCCGCTGGTCCTGGAGTACGGGCGCAACCTGCTGGCGCTGCGGGCCTCCCTGTCGGCGGCGGACGGGGCGCAGCAGGTGGAGGTGCGCGGCTGGGACGTCACCACCAAGCGGCCCCTGGTGGCCCGGAAGCCCTCGGTCGACAGCGACACCGTCGTGCCCGGACTGAGCCCGGCGTTCGCCGCCCGGTTCGGTACGTCGAAGCTGACCGTCACCGACACCCCGTACCGCACCCAGGCCGAGACGAAGGCGGTCGCGGACGCGGTCGCCGGACAGGTCAGCGCCGGGTTCGGCGAGCTGGAGGCGCTGGTCGAGGGCAATCCGACGCTGCGCGCGGGCAAGCCCGTGGCGCTCGGCAACGTCGGCGGGGCGTTCTCCGGCAAGTACACGGCGACGGCCGTGCAGCACGTCCTCGAACCGCACGGCGGCTACCGCACGACGGTGTGGGTGAGCGCCAGCCCCGACCGCTCCCTGACCGGACTGGTCACCGGCGCCAACGCGCCGTCCCGGGGGCCGCGCATGCCGGGCCTCGCGATCGGCGTGGTGACGGACGTGCGCGAGACGGGCGGCGCCGAGAGCGGCTCGGTGCGGCTGCGGTTCCCCTGGCTGGACGACACCTACGTCACCGACTGGGTGCGCACGGTCCAGTGGGGCGGCAAGGGGGGCGGCGGCGTGGTGAGCCCCGAGGTCAACGACGAGGTCCTCGTCGGCTTCGAACAGGGCCTCCTCGACAGCCCGTACGTCATCGGCGGGCTCTACAACGGCGTGGACAAGCCCTCGCCGCACGACGTGCCCCTCATCGACAAGACCACCGGAAAGGTCAACCGCCGCTCCCTCGTGTCCCGTTCGGGCCACCGCGTGGAGCTGCTCGACGCGCGGGCGCCGGGCCGCTCCGGAGTGCGGCTGATGTCCGCCGACGAGCGCCTCGAAGTCTTCCTCGACGACCGGCGGGACCGGATCGAGATGACGGTGTACGCGGGGAAGAGCCGGCAGGTGCTCAGCTCCTTCGTCATGGACAAGCGGGGCATCACCGTGGACGCGGGGCGCGGGAACGTGAGCGTGTCGGGCCGCAACGTGGACATCAACGGCCGGGTCGGGGTGAAGATCGGCGGCCGCACGGTGGACGTCACCGGCGCCTCGGGCGTCACCGTCGACGGCGGCCTGCTCGCCACCCTCAAGGCCAAACTCGTCCGGATCAACTGACCCACTCCCACCGGAAAGCTCGTGAAAGGAGCTCCGCATGCCCGCCGCGGCCCGTACCGGCGACCCCACCGACCACGGCGGGGTCGTCGCCACCCCGCCGCCCGCCGCCGCGAGGACGGTGGCGACCGTCCTCATCGGCGGCCGTCCCGCCGCCGTCACCGGCAGCCTGCACACGTGCGTGGTGCCGCCGCACGCCGCCCTCGGACCCGCCAACGTGATCCTGCCCAACCCGGCCGGGCTCGTCGCCGGGCAGGTCCTCATCGGCGGACTCCCGGCCGCGCGCGCCCGCGACAAAACGGCGTGCGGCGCGACGATCCTCACCGGGGCGTTCAACGTGCTGATCGGGGGCGTGTGATGAACACGCGGACGAGAGGCGGGCGATGAGCGAGCGGTTCATCGGCCGGGGCTGGGGATTCCCCCTGCGCGTCGGACCGACCGGGGGCATCGCCCTCGTCGAACGGGAGCGGGAGATCGAGGAGGCGATCCGCCTGGTGCTCGGCACCGCGCCCGGCGAGCGCCCCATGCGCCCCGAGTTCGGCTGCGGCATCCACGACTACGTCTTCGCCCCCGGCGACGGCGCCACCGCCGGCCGCGTCGCGCAGCAGGTGCGGGAGGCGCTGGAGCGGTGGGAGCCGCGGATCACCGTGGACGACGTGGTCGTCGCCTTCGACGCGGTCGAGGACGGCACCCTCTACATCGACGTGCACTACACCCTGCGTTCCACCAACGACCGGCGCAACCTGGTCTTCCCCTTCTACACGATCCCCTCCGAGGAGGGGGCCGAGGAAACGGTCGCCGACTGATGGCCCTGCCCTCCCCGAACCTGGACGACCGCCGGTTCCAGCAGCTCGTCGACGAGGCGAAGCGGTACGTGCAGCAGCGCGCCCCGGAGTGGACCGACCACAACGTCTCCGACCCGGGCGTCACCCTGATCGAGACGTTCGCCTACCTGGTCGACCAGTTGCTGTACCGGCTCAACCGGGTCCCGGACAAGAACTACCACGCCTTCCTCGACCTCCTCGGCATCCGGCTGTTCCCGCCGACCGCGGCCGCCGCCGACGTCGACTTCTGGCTGTCCGCCCCGCAGGCCGACACCGTCACGCTGCCGCCCGGCACCGAGGTGACCACCGCGGGCGGCGAGACCGACGACGCCGTGGTGTTCGCCACCACCGGCGAACTGCGCGTCCTGCCGAGCGAGCTGACGCGCCTGGTGACCGCGTCCCGGACCGGCGAGCAGCACGACAGGACCGGCATGCTCGCCGAGGGGCTCGACGTCCCCTGCTTCCAGGCCACGCCGGAACCCGGCGACGCGCTGCTGTTCGGGCTGCCCACGGCGGTGCCGCGCTGCATCGTCGCCGTACGCCTCGACAGCCGCGTCGAGGGCGTCGGCGTCGACCCGCGCCAGCCCCCGCTCGTGTGGGAGGCCTGGAACGGCGGCGGCTGGCAGGCCTGCGAGACCGGCGACGACACCACCGGCGGCCTCAACCGGCCCGGCGAGGTCGTCGTGCACGTGCCCGCCGGACACGTGGCGTCCGTGATCGGCGGGACCCGGGCCGGATGGCTGCGCTGCCGGGTCACCGAGGCGGAACCGGGCCAGCCGTTCTACTCGGAGTCCCCGACGGTCCGCGAGGCGGAGGTCTTCACCGTCGGCGGCACCATGGCGGTCGAGCACGCCGAGACGGTCACCGACGTACCGCTCGGCGTCTCGGAGGGGGTCGCGGGACAGACCTTCCGGCTCGCCCGGCCGCCGGTCCTGCTCGACGCCGGGCCGCCCGTGGTGGAGGTGTCCTCCGAGGAGGGCTGGCGGCGCTGGGAGGTGGTCGAGCACTTCGGCCGCTCCCTCCCCGCCGACCGGCACGTCCGGGTGGACGCCACCACCGGCGAGTTCGCCTTCCCCCCGGCCCTGCGGGAACCGGACGGCACCCTGCGGCAGTGCGGCGCCGTACCGCCCAAGGGCGCGCGGATCCGGGTCGCCCGCTACCGCACCGGCGGCGGTCCCGCCGGCAACGTCGCCCGCGGCGCGATCTCCGTCCTGCTCAGCTCCGTCCCGTACGTCGCCCGGGTCACCAACCGGGAGGCGGCGCGCGGCGGCGTCGCGGGGGAGAGCGTGCGCGACGCCCGGCTGCGCGCACCGGAGACGCTGCGCATGCAGGACCGCGCGGTGACCGCCGAGGACTACGAGATCATCAGCCGCCAGGCCGCGCCCTCGGTGCGCCGGGTGCGCTGCCTGCCGGCCGCGGACGCACCTGGCGCGGTACGGGTCCTGGTGGTCCCGGACGCCGTCGCCGACGAGGGCGACGACCGGCTCCGCTTCGAGCAGATGATCCCCGGCGAGCAGGTGCTCTCGGCGATCACCGCGAGCCTCGACGAACGGCGCCTGATCGGCACCCGCCTCGTGGTGGAGCCGCCGGTCTACCAGGGCGTCACCGTGGTCGCCCGCCTCGCCGCCGCCCCGGGCGACGCCGACGCGGTCCGCACGGCGGCCCTGGACGCCCTGTTCCGCCACTTCAACCCGCTGACCGGCGGCCCGGACGGCACCGGGTGGCCGTTCGGACGGCCCGTCCAGTACGGCGAGGTCTTCGGCGTCCTGCAACGCGCCACGGGCGACGCGCTGATCGAGGAGATCCGCCTGTTCCCGGCCGACCCGGTCACCGGCCGGCGCGGCGCCCCGGCGGACCGCATCGACGTCGGCCCCGGCGCCCTGGTCTTCTCCTACCAGCACCAGGTGGTCGTGTCCGCCACCGGACCGGAGGGACGATGAGCCGCGCCGCGATACCCGGGCTGCCCAGCAGGCACCCCATCGGGGAGCAACTGCCCGCGCTCTACGCCGACGACGACCTCGCGCAACGCCTCACCGCCGGCCTCGACACGGTCCTCGCCCCGGTCTTCTCCACCCTCGACAACCTGCCCGCCTACCTCGACCCCCGCCTCGCGCCGCCGGACTTCCTGGTGTGGCTGGCGTCCTGGGTGGGCGCCGCCGACGATCCGCGCCGCCCCCTGGAGCTGCGCCGGGAGGTGGTCGCCCGCGCGGTGGAAATGCACCGGTGGCGCGGCACGAAACGGGGCCTTGCCGAGGCCCTGCGCCTCGCCCTGGACGTGCGCGCCGAGATCGTCGGCGACGGCGGGGCGGTCTGGTCGGACACCGCGGGCTCCGACCTCCCGCCGGAGCCCGACGCCGAACTGCTCGTCCGGGTCGTCCCGGAAGGGGCGCGGGCCGGACGGGTGGACGCGGACCGGGTCCACGAGATCGTCCGGGCCATGTGCCCGGTGCACGTCGCGTTCCGGGTGGAGGTCGTCACCGACCCGCCCGCCGAGGAAGGGAGCTGACGCATGCGCGCGTGTCCTTCGTGCGGGGCGGCCAACGACCCCGCCGACGACTTCTGCGGCAACTGCGGCGCGTATCTGGGCTGGTCGGACGAGCCCGCGCGACCCGGGACGGCGGGCGGTACGCCGTCGTCCGGGGGGACTCCGGAGAGTACGGGCGGGCCGACGGGTACGGGCGCGCCGGCGGGCGGCACGGGCGGGCCGGGGAGCACGTCCGCGTCGGCGGGTGGCAGAGGCGGACCGGAGAGCACACCCGCGCCGGCGGGCGGTACGGGCGGGCCCGAGAGCAGGCCCTCACCGGCGGGCGGTACGGGCCGGCCGGCCCGTACCCGCGGGCGGGGGAGCAGGGGTCCGGACGGGGAGGCGGGCGCGATCGTCCCCGGCGAAGCCCCGGCGCCCGCGGACCCCTCCGGCGCGCCGTCCGGCCCCCCGACCGGGGCGCGCACCGGGCCGGGCGACGAGGGGGAGCGCGGCGCCCCGGAGGCCGGTACCTCGGTGCCGGACGCCCCGGCGTCGAATGTCCCGGCACCGGACACCTCGGCGCCTGCCACCCCGGTACCGGGTGCACCGGCACCGGACACCCCGGCACCCGGCACCCCGGCACCGGGTGCCCCCGCACCTGGCACCCCGGCACCGGACACGGCGGCGGCCCGGACCCGGGCGGCCCTCGCCCGGGCGGCGCTGACCCGATTCGCCCGGACCCGGGGCGCCGGGACTTCGGACGTCCCGCCGACCGGCACCGAGGACCCCGTACGTACCGAGAACTCCGTACGTACCGAGGACCCCGTACGTCCCGCCGACCAGGCGTCCGCACCCACACCCGCCCCGGCCCCGGCGCCCGCCCCGGCACCCGGTTCGGGGACGGCCTCCCGGCCCCCGGGCGCCCCCGTCGCGCCCGCCGTCCCCGCCTCCCCGACCGCCCCGCGCACTCCCACGCTCCCCACGCCGCCCACGCCCTCCTCACCCACCCGCGACCCGATCCTGCCCGTGCTCCCGGCAAAGGCCGTCGCGCCCCGCCCGGTCGTACGGCCCGCGGCGGTGGAGGACGAGGGGAGCGGGCGGCCCTGTCCGGCGTGCGGGACGCCCAACCGGCCGGAGCGGAAGTTCTGCCGGCGCTGCGCCGCGGAACTGCGGCCGGTGCCGAAGGCCGCGCCGCTGCCGTGGTGGCGGACGATGTGGCCGTTCCGGCGCCGGACGCGGGCGGGCTCGGGGCGGGGGGTGCGCCTCACCGTGATCCTCGCGGTCGTGCTCGCGCTGTGCGCCGCCGGGTTCCTCCTGCTGCCCGCGGGACGCGCCCTGATCGAGGACGTCCGGGACAAGCTGGGCAAGGCCACGCCCATCACCCCCGTACGGACCGAGGCGAGCGGAGCGCTCCCCGGGCACCCCGCGACCAACACCACGGACGGCCTGAACAACAAGTACTGGGCGGCCCCCGGGCCGGGCGCCTCGGTGACGTACACCTTCCGCAAGCCGTTCCGGCTGGTCGACCTGATCATCACCAACGGCGCGTCCACGTCCCCGGAGGCGTACGCCCGCCAGGCGCGCGCGCTCCAGGTGGACCTGGAGGTGACGACGGCGGACGGCACCCGCCACGTCAAGGAACTCGCCCTCAGCGACAAGCCGGTCCCGCACACGGTCCAGACCGGGATCAGCGACGCCACGACGGTCCGTCTGACGCTGCGTTCGCCGGTGAACCTGTCCGGGGGACGTCATCTGGCCCTGGCGGAGGTGGAGTTCTTCCAGAGGAGCTGAAGCGGATCCTCCGCTCCTGGATGACGGCCGGGAGTACGGGAGTTGAAGCAACCGGGGAGCGGAGAAGGCGAATCGGCCGGGAAGCGCGGGACCGGCCGTACCCCGCCCCGCCGGTGGCTACGTTGACCCCGTGCAGACACAGCAGCAGTCAGGGGACGACAGGGCCGGCACGTCCGAGCGGGCGGACCGGACGCCCCGCACCGCGCCCCCGGACGCGCTCGCCGCCGGGGCCGCGCACCCGCTGCTCTCCCTCCAGCGCACCGCGGGCAACGCGGTCGCCTCACGGGCCGTGGGCAGGAACCGGAACCGGAGCGCCCGTCCGGCGCTGCCGGACATCGAGGAGCGCACCGAGACGGGCTTCGTCCTGCCGTCGTACCTGCTGCGGCTCCAGGCGGGCGGTCTCTCCTCGACGTACGGCCTGACCGGCCACGAGTTCGTCCGGCACGCGGTGTCCGCGGCCGTCGGGCACGCCGACGGCACGGTCGCGGAGATCGCGGAGGAGCTGGCCGGGCGCCCGGAGAGCTTCTACGGACAGGGACGGGCCTTCGCCGTGGAGGGCCGGACGGGCACGGAGTCGTACGACGTCACCGTACGGATCTCCCGGGCCCCCGCCGACCGGCCGCCCGTCTTCCAGCCGAAGGACCTGCTGTCCGCCGCCTCGGCGGGGACCGACGGCGTGCCGCAGGCCGCCCTCGACGAGCCGGTGGGCAAGGACACCAAGCTCGACGTCCACCACAATTCGGCCGCCACCGTCGGAAGTTCGAGCGGCGGCTCGTCGAGCAAGGGCGCCGGCGGCCTCGCCTTCGGGCTCGCGCCCGTCGCGCCCGGACTGTGGCTCGGCGGCGCAGCCACCCTCAACGCCCAGCCCTGGCAGTCCTCCCGGGAGTCCCGGCGGCAGACGACCGTGGCCGAACCCCGCGTGCTGCGCAGCGACAAGGGCACGGTCGAGGTGCGCCGCCAGGTCCGCTACGAGGTCCGCGTCCGGCGGCACGGCACCGACGACGCGCAGACCTTCCGGGACTCCGGCACGCTCCTCCAGCGCGTGCCGACCGAACACCTGGTCCCGGTGGGCACCGAGGACCCCGCCCCGCCGGTGCCGGTCTCCGCGGACACCGCCCGCCGCGTCTCCCTCGCCGACTCGCTGGCGCCGGTCGCCGTCACCGACGACGCCGCGCCCCACCGCTCGGGCCGAGGCCTGTTCGACGCCGTCGCCTCCGTGCTGCACCCCTCGCTCACCGAGCCCGGCGCGCCGGGCCGGGGCAGGCTGTACGAGGCGACCTCCACGGCGACCGTCCTGGAGGACCTGCCCCGGCTGCTGCGCGACGGCGTGACCGGCGAGGACCTGTACTCCAAGGACGGCAGGACGGCCGGCGGCTACCGGCTGCGCGCCGCGATCACCGGCCTCTCCCCGGCCTGGGGCACCGGCAGGACCCAACTGCGCACCCACCAGCACGGCCAGACCGCCGTGACCGACGCCGCGGGCAAGGGCCGGTCCGTGCAGGCGGGCCTGGGCCCGGCGATCGGCGTCGGGGCGGCGGCGAACGCGGCCGTCGTCCGGGCCACCGCCATGCCGGTCGCGGCGGCCCGCAAGGCACGCTTCACGGTGGCCGAGCAGAGCGTCGCGAGCCGCCAGGGCGCCGAGGTCAAGGGGGAGAAGGCGCTCTACTCCGGGACCGTGACGTTCACCGCCGAGGGCACGGGACCCCGCTCGGTCCGGGCGATCCTGCGCCCCGAAACCCGGGTCGCCGTCCACACCATGCACGTGTGGATCAGCCTCCGCGCCGACGAGGCCCGCTCGTTCGGGCTGCCGCTGCCGGCGGGGGTGACCGCCGAGGACTTCGTGAGCAAGCCGAAGCGCGTCGACGAGAACGGCGAGGAACAGGAGCTGGAACGCCATCTCCCGTACGACGGGAAGGGATCGAGCGTCGCCCTGAGCCAGGTCGACACCGGGCCGATGGTGCGCGCCGTGCTGCGGATGTTCGCCACCGACCCCCGTCTCGCGGGCTACCTGCCCGCCTTCGGCACCACCGCGCCCGCCCCCGGCATCGGCGACGAGGAGGCCGAGGCCCAGCGGCGCAACCACCGCGAACTGACGGCCGCCCTCTCGGAGACCAACCTCCGGGTCAACAAGGACCAGTTGCTGTCCACCGGCCTCCGGGTGCGGCTGCGCCGCAAGACCACGATGCACTCCCACGACGTGCAGGTCCTCGTCCGGGGCAGCCTGAGCGACACCGCCTACGAGGGCGACGTCAAGGACTGGTCGGTCCGCAGCCACGCCACCGTGGGCGCCGGCGCGCAGAGCGGGCGCAGCAGTTCGCGCTCGATCGGGGGCCTGGTGCTCGGGCAGGCCCGGCTGATCCCCGGCGTCCTGACCGCCGGAGCCCGCTACGAGCGGCACAGCTCCGGCTCCCACCGCAACCAGGCGGGCCCCACCGGCCGTACGGACGTCGTCGCCAACGGGTCCGACACCGCCGCCGCCTTCCGCGCCGCCCTGCACCTCGACGTGGAGGCCACCATGACCTCCCGGCCCCGCAAGCTCGCCCGCGGCCTCACGGTCGGCGCGCCGGGCCGGGACGTGCCGGAGGCCGAGACGCTGACGTACATGAACCTGGGGAGCCAGGACGTACGGCTCCTCACACCGGCCGAGTTCACCCTGGACCAGGAGGGCAAGGACCGGGCCGACGCGGCGCTCGCGGCCGGTACGACACCGTCGCCCACCGCCACCGTCGCCGCCGAGGGCATCGGAGACCTGGCCGGTCTCGCCCCGGCCGCCGGAGCGGGGCCGGTCCTGCGCGACTGGCAGCTGGTGGAGACCGTCGACGCGCGGCCCGTACGGGAGCTCGCCTTCGCGCTGCTGTCCCGGGCCGCCGCCCGGAACCGGGGGCTGCGCGAGGACCCGGCGCTCGCCACCGAGGGGCTCGCGCCGCGGCTCGCGATCGAGGAACGGTTCGGCGAACGGGCCGTCCAGGCCGCCCTGCGGCAGGCCGCGTCCTCCGGCTGGATCGTGAAGAACCTCCGCTATCCGCGCCGCCTGGCCGCCCTCGACGGCGCGGTCGGCACCCGCCTCGCGCTCGCCAACCCGAGGTTCGTGCACACCGCCGAGGGCCCGGGCACCGAGACCTTCGTGCTCGGCGGCCACCAGTCGGCGGGACAGACCGGGCAGGGCACCAGCAGCACCGTGCAGGTGGGCGCGACCGGATCGGAGACCGGTGCCACGTGGCGGGCCGGACAGGGCCTGTCGACGTTCCGCACGAAGAGCGAGGGCGACACGGAGGCGTACGCCCTGTCCGGCACGGTCGAACGCAACGCCCACACCCCGAAGAAGGGACCGCTGCACCTGGTCCAGTGCGACCTGCTGGTCACCATGGTGGCCGAGGTCAAGGTGACCGGCGGCGGCCCCTACGTGGCCACGGGCGCCCGGACGCTCCCCGCGGCGACCGGAGTGTGGCTGACGGAGGAGCAACTGCCCGAGGCGCTGCGCCGCCGCCTGCGGCCCGACGCACAGCCCTCCACGGCGTCGTCCGCGCCGCAGGGGGAGAGCCCGGCGGAGAGCTCGCGAACGGCCGCCGAACGGACGACCACCGAACGGACCACCGGCCCGGAGGGCTCCTCCCCGGCCACACCGCCCACCACCACCACCGGCCCCGCCTTCCGCCGCGAACTCCCCCTCGGCTTCGGCACGATCGAGGACCTCCCCGACTTCGTACCGCTGCTCGCACAGCTGCGGGCGGGGCTCGTCGCCACCCGGCGCCAGGACCTGGCCGACACCCTGCTGCCCCGCCGGCAGCTCGACGACCGCAACGACAACGTGCGGCGGCTGCTGCGCGTCCTGGACCGGGACGGCTCGGCGGGGCTGCTGTCCGGTGCCATGGACGGCGGGGTCACCGTCGAGCTCCTCGACGGCCGCCGCACCCCGCACTGGGCGGTGTTCAAGGTCGACCGGGTGGGCGACGGCGCGTTCCTCGGGGACGCGAAGGACCGGCGGGACATGGAGTACATCACCTCCGCCGTCGCCCAGCGGGCCACCTCCCACGACGAGGGCACGACCACCGGCGTCGAGGGCGTCCTGGCGGGCTCCGGCAAACCGGACGGCGGGACGGGGCAGGTGAAGAGCACCGGCGGAGCGGCCGGCGCCGCCCTCGCGTCCGGCGCGTCACGGCGCCGTGGCACCGTGAGCCGGGGCCAGCTCGGCATGAAGACGGTCGCGGACGCCGGTTCGGCGGCGGTGGCGAGGATGCGGGTGCCGGTCCGGGCGAGCCTGGAGCTGTACCGGGGCGGCACCCGGGTGGCGCTCGCCCGGCTGGACGGCCTGACGCTCACCCACCGCGTCCTGCGCGCCGACCTGGAGGCGCTGTCCCGGGCCGAACTCCCGGCGCGGGACGTGGCGGCGGTCGCCCGCGGCTCGCACGCCCCCGACCCGGGAGCTCCGGCCGACCCGGCCGCCTGGCGCGCGAGCGGCGCGAGCCTGCCGATGGAGGCCCAGGTCAACGGATTCCACGGCGTCACCCAGGTACGGCAGCTCCTGACGTCCGCGATCCGGGGGGCGGGCGGCGGGGCGCGCTTCCGCGACCGGGGTCAGGCCGCCGCGTACGCCCTGAACGAGGCGGTCTCCACCGAGTGGATGATCGCCGCCCTGCCCCTGCTCACCTCGGCCGGCGCCGACCTGCCCCCGGTGCACGCCTCCGGCGCGGAGGGCCAGGACCTGCGGGCGTCCCTGCACGCCCGGCTGCGCGACGGCCGGGTCCTCGGCGTGGGCGACAAGATGGCCTTCGAGACGATCGGCCAGAGCCACCTGGAGGGCATGCGCCCCACTCAGCGGGACGGGCAGAGCGCCGCCGACCACGGCAGGTCGGCCCGCGGCCTGCTGGGCGCCGGGCTCCTCAACGCCGACCAGTTCCGGCTCAACCAGCTCATGGCCAACACGGGCGGCTCGGGCGGCACCACCGACGCCACGGCGAACTCCTCCGGCTCGATGCCGGTCCACAAGCCGAAGAGCAGGTCGGTCCTGGTCCAGTTCACCCTGGACGTCAGGGCGGTCGCCCGGGTCACGGGCAGGATCCGCTCCGGCACCACCGCGACGGCGACCCGCGAGACGACCCTCGCCCGCCCCCTGGTCATCCGCATGCCGGAACACGCCGTCCGCCCCATGCTCACCGCCCACCCCACCCGACTCCACGACCCCGACGGCCACCTGAACCCGCGCTGACGACCACGACGGCCCCGGACGACGACGCCCGGGGCCGCGCGCGGGTCCCGGCCCGAAGGGGAGGGGGGTGGGCGTACGGCCCCCTCCCCGGCGGCCCTCAGATGTCCCGGAAGATCTCGATCTGCGCCCCGATCGAGTTCAGCCGCTCCGCCAGGTCCTCGTACCCCCGGTTGATGACGTACACGTTCCGGAGGACCGACGTGCCCTCGGCGGCCATCATCGCGAGGAGGACGACCACGGCGGGGCGGAGGGCGGGCGGGCACATCATCTCGGCGGCGCGCCAGCGCGTCGGGCCCTCCACGAGGACGCGGTGGGGGTCGAGGAGCTGGAGGCGGCCGCCGAGGCGGTTGAGGTCCGTGAGGTAGATGGCCCGGTTGTCGTAGACCCAGTCGTGGATCAGGGTCTTGCCCTGCGCCGTGGCCGCGATGGCCGCGAAGAAGGGGACGTTGTCGATGTTCAGGCCGGGGAACGGCATCGGGTGGATCTTGTCGATCGGCGCCTCCAGCTTGGAGGGGCGGACCGTCAGGTCGACCAGGCGGGTGCGGCCGTTGTCGGCGGTGTACTCGGGCGAGCGGTCGTGGTCGAGGCCCATCTCCTCCAGGACCGCGAGCTCGATCTCCATGAACTCGATCGGGACCCGGCGGATCGTCAGCTCCGACTCGGTGACGACGGCGGCGGCCACCAGGCTCATCGCCTCGACCGGGTCCTCGGAGGGGGAGTAGTCGACGTCCACGTCGATCTGCGGCACGCCGTGCACGGTCAGGGTGGTGGTACCGATGCCGTCGACCCGTACGCCGAGCGCCTCCAGGAAGAAGCAGAGGTCCTGGACCATGTAGTTGGAGGAGGCGTTGCGGATGACGGTCGTGCCGTCGTGCCGGGCGGCGGCCAGCAGCGCGTTCTCGGTGACCGTGTCGCCGCGCTCGGTCAGGACGATCGGGCGGCCGGGGGAGACCGAGCGCTCGACCTGCGCGTGGTAGATGCCCTCGGTGGCCGTGACCTCCAGGCCGAAGCGGCGCAGCGCGATCATGTGCGGCTCGATCGTGCGCGTGCCGAGGTCGCAGCCGCCGGCGTACGGCAGCCGGAAGCGGTCCATGCGGTGCAGCAGCGGGCCGAGGAACATGATGATCGAGCGGGTGCGGATCGCGGCCTCGGCGTCGATGGACTCCATGTCCAGCTCGGCCGGCGGGACGATCTCCAGGTCCACGCCCTCGTTGATCCAGCGGGTGCGCACGCCGATGGAGTTGAGGACCTCCAGGAGCCGGAAGACCTCCTCGATGCGGGCGACCCGGCGCAGGACCGTGCGGCCCTTGTTGAGGAGCGAGGCGCAGAGCAGCGCGACACAGGCGTTCTTGCTGGTCTTGACGTCGATGGCGCCGGAGAGCCGGCGTCGGCCGACGACCCGGAGGTGCATGGGACCCGAGTACCCCAGGGACACGATCTCGCTGTCGAGGGCCTCGCCGATCCGGGCGATCATCTCAAGGCTGATGTTCTGGTTGCCGCGCTCGATCCGGTTGACGGCGCTCTGGCTCGTGGCCAGTGCTTCGGCGAGCTGCGTCTGGGTCCAGCCGCGGTGCTGCCGGGCGTCACGGATGAGCTTGCCGATGCGTACGAGGTAGTCGTCTGCCATGGCGTCACGTTATCTCAGATATGAGATGAAGATCGGATCGGGGGTGAGCCGTCAGGGTGAAAGGTCGTGCGCGGTCGGGTGACGCGGTTCGTAGAGGGGGAGTTCGGTGCCGCTCGGCAGCCGGACGGCCGCGAGCAGCCCCCAGCCCCGCTCGGTGATGGCCCGTGAGATCTCCGCCCCCCGGTCCTCCAGGACCGTCAGGGTGCGGGTGAGGTCGTCGCACATGAGGTACACCTCGTGCCGCGGCCCGTCCGCCGTGGGGTGCATCGCGATCTCGGCGGGCGGCAGCTTGAAGACGAGCCAGCCGCCCCCCGCGTCCACGTGCTCGAAGCCGAAGACGTCCTGGAGGAAGGCGCGGTCGGCCTCCGCGTCCCGGCTGTAGAAGGTCACGTGCACGCCGCTGAACATGGTCCGATCCTCGGCCTCCCGCGCCGGGACGGCCACTCGCCCGCGTCCGTACGGGGGGCGGCAGGATGTTCGCATGGAGCGATCCCTTCACGTGCCCGACCTCGTCGCCCGCGACGGCCTCGCCCTCCGGCCGTGGCGCATGTCCGACCTCGGCCTCGTCCGCGAGGCCTCGGCGGACCCGTACATCCCGCTCGTCACGACCGTGCCCTCCCCGTACTCCGAGGCCGGGGGCCGCGCCTTCGTGGAGCGCCAGTGGGGGAGGGCGACGACCGGGGCCGGGTACCCGTTCGTCCTCGTGGACGCCGACGGGCGGCCCGTCGGCACCGTCGGTCTCTGGCAGGGCGGGGAGGAGGTCGCCCTGGGGTACTGGGTCGTCGCCTCCGCCCGCGGCAGGGGCACCGCCGCGGCCGGTCTCGCCGCCGTCGCCGACTGGGCCCTGCGGGAGCTGGGCATCCCGCGTCTGGTCCTCCACATCGAGCCGTGGAACACCGCCTCCGTACGCGTCGCCGAGCGCGCGGGCTTCCGGCGCGAAGGGGTACGGGAGGGGTGGCTGCGAGTCGGGGACGAGCGCCGTGACGTGCTCGTGTTCGCGCTCTCGCGCCCCGAAGGGCGCACGGCGGCGCGCCCCGGGGGCGCGGCGTCCCGCACTTCACGGGCGCCGATCCGTCGCAGCGAAGGCTGAGCGCTTCTCGCTGAAGGCCGAGCGGTCGGCCGCCGACCGGGTGGGCTCCGTTCGCGGACCTGACCTCCTCGCGGGGCGCCTCCGTCGCTGTTCAGCGGGGGCCGGTCTGTCGGGCTCGGCGGGTGGCGGTGCGAGGGCTGCCGGTGAGGGGCCGGCCGTGGCCGGGCAGGAGGAGGGTCGCGGTGGCCAGCTCGTCCAGCCGGTCGAGGGAGGCCAGGGCGGTGCGGCTGTCGTGGGTGAAGCCGCGGCAGACCAGGGTGGGACCGGTGTGTCCGGTCAGGCCGTCGTGGGTGACCAGGGCGTCGCCGGTGAAGAGCAGTCCGCGTTCGGGGAAGAGGTAGCCGGTGCTGCCCGGGGTGTGACCGGGCAGCAGGACGGTCCGTGGTGCTCCGGGGACCTCGTCCAGTCGCCGGTCGGTGTCGAAGTCGCGCACCCCGGAGACGGCGGGGGCGGTGAAGGCTCCCTTGCGGGCGAGGTGGAGCGGGGTGGTGATCGCGGTGGGCCGGCGCAGGAGGTAGGGCAGCGCGGAGCGTTCCGGCTTGGCGTGGCGCAGGGCGCTGCGCGGGCCGTCGCGCAGGATCGCGGCGTCCCGCTCGTGGACCCAGATGTCGGCGCCGGCTTGTCGGAGGGTGTGGGCCAGGCCGGTGTGGTCGGGGTGGCCGTGGGTCAGGAGCACGGCGCGGATGTCGGTCAGGGAGCGGCCGGAGCCGGCCAGGTGCTCGCGCAGCTGCTTCAGGTGGGCCGGCAGTCCGGCGTCGACGAGGACCAGGCCGTCGGCCTCCTCGACCAGGTAGAAGTTGACGACGTCGTCCCCGAGACGGTCCACGCCGGGAGCGACGCGCCGGGCGGGGCGGGGGCGGGCGGAGCGGGACATGCGTTCCTCCGGCTTCGGGACGGACACGCTTTCGATACAGTGAACTGTAATGGATTGGGGAGGCGAACGGGATGCCCAGCGGTACTCCACGCCGGCCGTACGACTCGGGACGTCGGAAGCAGGCCGCGCGCCGCAACCGCGCCGCGGTGCTTCAGGCGTGCCGGGAGCTGCTCTTCCGCGACGGCTACCAGGCCACCACCATTCGCGCGGTGGCCGAACGCGCCGGCGTCTCGCCCGAGACCGTCTACAAGGCGTTCGGCGGCAAGCCGGGACTGGTCAAGGCCTTGTGGGACCTCACTCTGGCCGGAGACGACGAACCCCTGACCATGGCCGAGCGGCCCCAGCTCCAGGAGGTCTTCGAGACGCGCGACGCGCGCGCCAAACTCCGTCTGTACGCCGCGTTCGTCCGCGGCGTCCACGAACGGCTCGCCGCCCTGTTCACGCTCCTCGCCCAGGCCGGCCCCGAGGTCGGACGGGTCCTCGCCCTCGGCGAAGAGGAGCGCGTGACCGGCGTCACCGCTTTCGTCACCCACCTCGCCGACACGGGCGCCCTGCCCGCCGACGCCGACACCGCCCGCCTGGCGGACTCCTGCTGGGCACTGACCGGGCCACACCTGTTCACCCAGCTCACCGCCGGCCGCGGCTGGCCCGCCGATGCCTACGAGGACTGGCTGACCGGCATGCTCGCCTCGGCCCTTCTGGGCGCGGACTGAGCCCGCCGGCGACCTCGTCCTTCCCCCGGATGCCGCAGCGGCCGGTGGAGTCCGAACGCCCCGCCGGTCCGCACCGCGATCACGTGCCCAGCATTTTCCGGCCGGGGAACTCCTCGGCCTTCGGCGAGAACCGCTCGGCTTTCGCCGCCACGGATCGGGCGCCCGGGCATGACCGAACGACGGGGATGCACTAGAGTTATCTCGACATCGAGATAACTGCTTACGGCGCACCGTGGCCGCCCGGCCGGTAAGGGTTACCTAACTTAGCCCTACCTTAACGGATCCGCGAGGGGTCGTGGCGGCAGCATGACGGTAGTACGCGCACATTGATGAAGGAGACTGTCGTGTCGGCGAACAGCTTCGACGCCCGCAGCACGCTGCGCGTGGGCGACGAGTCGTACGAGATCTTCAAGCTGGACAAGGTCGAGGGCTCCGCGCGCCTCCCTTACAGCCTGAAGGTCCTCCTGGAGAACCTGCTCCGCACCGAGGACGGCGCGAACATCACCGCCGACCACATCCGGGCCCTCGGCAACTGGGACTCGCAGGCCCAGCCGAGCCAGGAGATCCAGTTCACGCCGGCCCGCGTGATCATGCAGGACTTCACCGGTGTGCCCTGCGTCGTCGACCTCGCCACCATGCGCGAGGCCGTCAAGGAGCTCGGCGGCGACCCGGCGAAGGTCAACCCGCTCTCCCCGGCCGAGCTGGTCATCGACCACTCGGTCATCGCCGACAAGTTCGGCACCAAGGAGGCCTTCGGCCAGAACGTCGAGCTGGAGTACGGCCGCAACAAGGAGCGCTACCAGTTCCTGCGCTGGGGCCAGACCGCCTTCGACGACTTCAAGGTCGTCCCGCCCGGCACCGGCATCGTCCACCAGGTGAACATCGAGCACCTGGCCCGCACGGTCATGGTCCGGGGCGGCCAGGCGTACCCCGACACCCTCGTCGGCACCGACTCGCACACCACCATGGTCAACGGCCTCGGCGTGCTCGGCTGGGGCGTCGGCGGCATCGAGGCCGAGGCCGCGATGCTCGGCCAGCCGGTCTCCATGCTCATCCCGCGCGTCGTCGGCTTCAAGCTGACCGGTGAGCTGCCGGCCGGCACCACCGCCACCGACCTCGTCCTCACGATCACCGAGATGCTGCGCAAGCACGGCGTCGTCGGCAAGTTCGTCGAGTTCTACGGCGAGGGCGTCGCCGCCACCTCCCTGGCGAACCGCGCCACCATCGGCAACATGTCGCCGGAGTTCGGCTCCACCGCCGCGATCTTCCCGATCGACGGCGAGACCCTGAACTACCTCAAGCTCACCGGCCGCTCCGAGCAGCAGGTCGCGCTCGTCGAGGCGTACGCCAAGGAGCAGGGCCTCTGGCTCGACCCGGCCGCCGAGCCCGACTTCTCCGAGAAGCTGGAGCTCGACCTCTCCACGGTCGTCCCCTCCATCGCCGGCCCGAAGCGCCCGCAGGACCGCATCGTCCTCGCGAACGCCGCCGAGCAGTTCGCCAAGGACGTCCTCAACTACGTCGAGGTCCCGACCGTCGAGGCCGGCACCGCCGCCTCCCCGGTGGACGAGGCGAGCGTCGAGTCCTTCCCGGCCTCCGACGCCCCCGCCTACGGCAGCCAGGAGAACGGCGCGGGCGCCCCGCAGCACGCCGAGGGCACCGGCGCCGCGGTCCCGTCCCACCCGGTCACCGTCACCGCCCCCGACGGCTCCACCTACGAGATCGACCACGGCGCCGTCACCGTCGCCGCGATCACCTCCTGCACCAACACCTCGAACCCGTACGTCATGGTCGCCGCCGCGCTCGTCGCGAAGAAGGCCGTGGAGAAGGGCCTGACCCGCAAGCCGTGGGTCAAGACCACCCTCGCCCCGGGCTCGAAGGTCGTCACCGACTACTTCGACAAGGCGGGCCTCACCCCGTACCTCGACAAGGTCGGCTTCAACCTCGTCGGCTACGGCTGCACCACCTGCATCGGCAACTCCGGCCCGCTGCCGGAGGAGGTCTCCAAGGCCGTCAACGACCACGACCTGGCCGTGACCTCGGTCCTCTCGGGCAACCGCAACTTCGAGGGCCGCATCAACCCCGACGTCAAGATGAACTACCTGGCCTCCCCGCCGCTGGTCGTCGCGTACGCCATCGCCGGTTCGATGAAGGTGGACATCACCAAGGACGCCCTGGGCACCGACCAGGACGGCAAGCCGGTCTACCTGACGGACATCTGGCCGACCGAGGCCGAGGTCAACGACGTCGTGGCCAACGCCATCGGCGAGGACATGTTCAACAAGTCCTACCAGGACGTCTTCGCGGGCGACGCCCAGTGGCAGGCGCTGCCGATCCCGACCGGCGACACCTTCGAGTGGGACGCCGAGTCCACCTACGTGCGCAAGCCCCCGTACTTCGAGGGCATGACGATGGAGACCACCCCGGTCTCCGACATCACGGGCGCCCGCGTCCTGGCCAAGCTGGGCGACTCGGTCACCACCGACCACATCTCCCCGGCCGGCGCCATCAAGGCCGACACCCCGGCCGGCCAGTACCTCACCGAGCACGGTGTGGAGCGTCGTGACTTCAACTCCTACGGCTCGCGCCGGGGCAACCACGAGGTCATGATCCGCGGCACCTTCGCCAACATCCGCCTGCGCAACCAGCTCGCGCCGGGCACCGAGGGCGGCTACACCCGCGACTTCACCCAGGCGGACGGCCCGGTCAGCTTCATCTACGACGCCTCCCGCAACTACATCGAGCAGGGCACCCCGCTCGTCATCCTGGGCGGCAAGGAGTACGGCTCCGGCTCGTCCCGCGACTGGGCCGCCAAGGGCACCGCGCTGCTCGGCGTCAAGGCCGTCATCACCGAGTCGTACGAGCGCATCCACCGCTCGAACCTCATCGGCATGGGCGTCCTGCCGCTCCAGTTCCCGGAGGGCCAGTCCGCCGACTCCCTGGGCCTGACCGGCGAGGAGACCTTCTCCTTCACCGGCATCGAGGAGCTCAACAACGGCACCACGCCGCGCACGGTGAAGGTCACCACCGACACCGGCGTCGAGTTCGACGCGGTCGTCCGCATCGACACCCCCGGCGAGGCGGACTACTACCGCAACGGCGGCATCATGCAGTACGTGCTCCGCAACCTGATCCGCGGCTGACGCCGTAGCATCAGGCAGCACGAAACGGGCCCCGCTCCTCGGAAGAGGAGCGGGGCCCGTTTCGTCCGTGCGGTCAGAACATGAGGCGGAAGCCGTTCCAGCCGCTCGTGCCGATCTGCACCCGGCCGGAGAACGCGGACGAGGCGTTGCCCGTCCCCTTGTAGAGCCACAGGGCCCCGGCCTTGTCCCGGGCGACGAGGTCCGCGACGCCGTCGAAGTTCAGGTCGCCGCTGGAGACGAGGTAGTTGTAGCCGTTCCAGCCGCCGCCGACGCGGACGCGGCCGCCGAAGGGCGCCTTGTAGTTGCCGGTGCCCTTGTAGAGCCACAGCACGCCCGAGCCGTCGCGCGCGACGATGTCGGCCCTGCCGTCGCCCGTCAGGTCGCCCTTGCCGGCGATCTGCGTGTAGGCGTTCCAGCCGCCGCCGATCCGGTAGCGCTGGGTCAGTCCGCCGTTGCCGGTGCCCAGGTAGTGCCACAGGACACCGGAGGAGTCCCGGGCGATCAGGTCCTCGGCCTGGGCGCCACCGGTGTTGGCGACGGCGACGATCTTGTTGTAGGCGCTCCAGCCGCCGCCGAGGTCGCGGGGGTCGGTACGCCACTTGGTGTAGTACAGGCGGCCGTTGTAGACGTCGTACAGGCCGTCGGAGTGACCGTCGCCCGACACGTCGACCTGGTTGATGTGCTTGCTGTAGTTCCAGCCGGTGCCGGAGTTCTCCGAGAGGCGCTTGATGGCGCCCCCGCCGGTGGGCTGGTAGCCCCAGATGGTGCCCGAGCTGTCGACGCCGTACAGGGCGTTCTCCGGCGTGGCGACGCCGGAGGCCGTGAAGGCGCCCGCCTTCACGTCCTGCTCGACGCCGGAGGCGGAACGGCCGGCCGGCGCGTCCGCCGCGACGGCGGCGGTGGTGGTGCCGACGAGGGCGGCGGTTATCGCGGCGACGGTGACGCGGGACAGGATGCCCGTGCGGTTCAGGCCGGAGGTCTTGGCCACGTAGTACTCCAGATCCGAGGAAAAGGGGAAGGTCCCGACGCGCCCGTCACGCGGACGGAAGGCGGCGGGAGCCCTATGATTCCGGATCACCCTTACGAGATCTCCCTTTGAGGGACGGCTGTGACAGACCTGTTTCGAACCCGGCCCTCCACCCCTTTTGTCCTACCGGCCCCGCTCTTGCCGGACTTGGCCCCGCCGGCCGGTTCGACGCCGTGTCCCCGGAGCTCCTGTACGGGTGGGCCGGGACCCGTGTCAAGGGTGTCGCCGGACGGATGGTTGGACGAAACGCCGCAGATCCAGCCTGCTTATCCCGCAGGTCTCAACTCGGGAAAGATGGCCGTCGAAACCTGCTTTCGATCTTGCTCAGGCGAAGGGAAGTGGACTATACCTGTCGGCGTCCAGCCCGTCGTATCCATCGACGACGGTCCGACGCGTGCACGACCCGGCTGCAAATGACCGCGGTGGCGGGGCCCTTCGCCTGTGGCGAGTTGAGAACGGGCGACCGGTACACCGCATGAGTCCTGAATGAAGGCGAGGACTTGAGCATGGGATCCACCTCCGCACAGACCAATGAGGGCCTCGGCCGTCGCGATCTGATCAAGCGTTCCGCCGCTATCGGTCTGATCTCCGTACCGGCCATGGGGTTCCTGTCCGCCTGTGCGAGCAGTGACAGCGGTGGCAACGGAAAGGTCGAGAAGGGTACGAAGTCCGACAAGAACCCGCTCGGCGTGAACGAGTCGGCGCCGCTCGACTTCGTCCTCTTCGACGGCGGATTCGGACAGCAGTACGCCAAGGACGCGATCAAGGTCTACGAGACGAATTACCCCAAGGCCAGCGTCAAGTTCACCCCGACCCAGAAGATCACCACCACCCTGCAGCCGCGCTTCAACGGCGGCACCCCGCCGGACCTCATCGACAACTCCGGCGCCGAGCAGATGGACATGGGCGTCCTGGTCGGCCAGAAGCAGCTCGCGGACCTCACCCCGCTGCTCGACGCGCCCTCCGTCGACGACCCGAGCAAGAAGGTCCGCGACACCCTGCGGCCCGGCATCGTCGAGATGGGCCAGTTCGACGGCGAGCAGTGCTGGATCCTCAACTACGCCTACACCGTCTACGGCGTCTGGTACTCGCAGAAGCTCCTCGACTCGCTCGACGCGAAGTACCCGGAGACCTGGGACGAGATGCTGGCCGTCTGCGAGAAGGCCAAGAAGAAGAACATCGCCGCCTGGACGTACGCGGGCAAGCACCCGTACTACGTCCCCTTCTCGCTCTACCCGATGATCGGCAAGGTCGGCGGCCGCGAGGTCCTGGACGCCATCGACAACCTGGAGCCCAAGGCCTGGGAGCACCCGGCCGTCAAGGCGTGCTTCGAGGCGTACTACGAGCTCGTCCGGAAGGGCTACATCCTCAAGGGCACGCCCGGCCTCGACCACATCCAGTCGCAGACCGCCTGGACCGAGGGCAAGGCGCTGTTCATCCCGAACGGCTCCTGGGTCGAGAACGAGGCCGCGAAGACCATGCCGGCCGACTTCGGCCTGGCCGTCTCCGGCCCGACCGGCCTCGACGCCTCCGACAAGATGCCGTTCGGCACCATCTGGGCCGCCGGCGGCGAGCCCTTCGTCGTCCCGGCCAAGGCGAAGAACGCCGAGGGCGGCATGGAGCAGCTCCGCATCATGCTCAGCGAGGCCTCCTCCAAGAACTTCACGCAGTCCGTGAAGTCCCTGACCGCCCTCAACGGCGGCACCGACGGCATCGAGCTCTCCCCGGGCCTGAAGTCCGGCGTCGCGGCCCTGGAGAAGGCCGGCCAGAACGTCGTCAACCCGCGCCTCCAGGACTGGTACGTCGCCCTCCAGAAGGAGAAGATCGGCGTCGCCGGCATCGGCGAGATGATGGCCGGCCGCGCCACCCCCGCCGAGACGATCAAGAAGATCCAGAAGTACGCCGACGAGGCGGCCAAGGACTCCTCGATCAAGCACTACAAGCACTGATGAGCAGTGCCGGGGCCCCTTCCCGCCGACCGGGAGCGGGCCCCGGCCCCCTAGCGCGCGGCACGAGCGGCGCGCCCTCGCGGGAAGATCGGGGTCGGTAGGAAATGCAACACGGCAAGTACCGTTTCATCGTGGGGTTCCTGGCGGCCCCCCTCGCGCTCTACGCGCTGTTCGTCATCTGGCCGTTCATCCAGTCCATCTATTACTCCTTCACGGACTGGACCGGGCTGAGCCCCGAATTCGGAATGATCGGATTCGGCAACTACAGCAGGATGCTGGACGACGAGATCTTCTGGAAATCGCTCCAGCACAGCCTGACCTTCGCGGTGGTGCTGCCACTGGTGACCGTCGGCCTCGCACTGTTCTTCGCCTTCATGCTCAATGTCGGCGGTCGGCGCCGAAAGGGCGCGGCCGTCGCCGGTGTGCGCGGGTCGTCCTTCTACAAGATCGTCTATTTCTTCCCGCAGGTGCTGTCGATCGCGATCGTCGCGCTGCTCTTCCAGTTCGCGTACAACCCGAACAGCGGTGCCATCAATTCCGTGCTGAAGGGCGTCGGTCTCGGCGGCGTCCAGCCGGACTGGCTCGGAGACCCGGACCTCGCCCTCATCTGCGTGATGGTCGTCCTCGTCTGGTCCACCGTCGGATTCTTCGTCGTCCTCTTCTCGGCCGGCATGGCGTCCATTCCGAGGGACTTCTACGAGGCGGCCCTGCTCGACGGCGCGAGCCGCTTCACCACCTTCTTCCGGATCACCCTGCCGCTGCTCTGGGACACCGTGCAGTCCGGGTGGATCTACATGGGCATCCTCGCCCTCGGCGCCGAGTCCTTCGCCGTCGTCCAGATCATGACCGTCGGTCCCAGCGGCGGCGGGCCCGACTACTCCACCATCGTCCTGCCGCTGTACGTGTACCAGAAGGCGTTCCGGGACGGTCAGGCCGCCTACGCCACGACCATCGGCGTCGCCCTGCTCGTCGTGACGCTGGCCTTCGCGGCCGTCGTGATGAAGCTGGGCCGGCGCGAGCGGCTGGAGTTCTGATGAAGATCACCGACACGACCCCCGCCGGAGTGGACAACCCCGGCTCCCCGGCCGGACCGGACCCCGTGGTCACCGAGGCGACCGCCCCCGCGCCCCGCAAGGAGCCGAAGGGCGAGGGCGCCGCCCTCAACGTCTTCTCCCACGGCATCCTGATCCTCTGGGCGATCATGGTGATCATGCCGCTGCTCTGGGCGGTCATGACCTCCTTCAAGACCGACCGGGCGATCTTCACCTCCCCGTGGGCGCTGCCCGACAGGCTGCACTTCGAGAACTGGTCGCGCGCCTGGACCGAGGCGCACATGAGCGACTACTTCCTGAACACCCTCCTGGTGGTCGGCGGCTCGCTGCTCGGCACGCTCCTCCTCGGCTCGATGGCGGCCTACGTCCTGGCCCGCTTCGAGTTCCCGGGCAACCGCTTCATCTACTTCCTCTTCATCGGGGGGATGAGCTTCCCGATCATCCTGGCGCTCGTGCCGCTGTTCTACGTGATGCAGAACATGGCCCTGCTCAACACGCTGCACGGCCTGATCCTCGTCTACATCGCGTACTCGCTGCCGTTCACCGTCTTCTTCCTCACGGCCTTCTTCCGCACCCTGCCGACCTCGGTGGCGGAGGCGGCCTTCGTGGACGGCGCCTCGCACACCCGGACCTTCTTCCAGGTGATGCTGCCGATGGCCAAGCCCGGCCTCATCAGCGTCGGCATCTTCAACTTCCTCGGGCAGTGGAACCAGTACCTGCTGCCGACCGTGCTCAACACCGAGCCGGAGCGGAAGGTGCTCTCGCAGGGCCTCGTCCAGCTCGCGGTGAGCCAGGGCTACAAGGGCGACTGGTCGGGACTCTTCGCCGGCCTGGTGATGGCCATGCTCCCGGTCCTCGCCGCGTACATCGTCTTCCAGCGGCAGGTGGTGGCCGGTCTGACCGCCGGCGCCGTGAAGTGACCCCCGGGGCCGCACCCGCCCCGCCACCGCTCCCGAAGGGCCCCCGGCGCACCGCGCGCCGGGGGCCCTTCCGGTCGTCCGGGACCCCGGGGGACGCCCGGGGAAACCCGGCGCGAACACCGTGTGACCCTCACCTCCGTCACTCAAGGTCTTGACGGGGACCAAGGCGAAAGCGTCCCCTTAGAGTTCACATGTTGGAGAAAACGGTGGGAGTGAGTGAGTCGATGGAGACTCCGGGTTCGCAGACTTCTCTGCACAGGGCCAACCTCGAACGGGTCGTCCGGGCGGTGCGCATGGCCGGCTCGCTCACCCAGGCGGAGATCGCCCGGGCGACGGGCCTGTCCGCCGCCACGGTCTCCAACATCGTGCGGGAGCTGAAGGACGGCGGCACCGTCGAGGTCACGCCCACCTCCGCCGGGGGACGCCGGGCCCGCAGCGTCTCGCTCTCCGGCGACGCCGGCATCGTGATCGGGGTCGACTTCGGCCACACCCACCTCCGGGTCGCCGTCGGCAACCTCGCCCACCAGGTGCTCGCCGAGGAGGCCGAGCCGCTCGACGTCGACGCCTCCGCCGCCGAGGGCTTCGACCGGGCGGAGCAGCTGGTCAAGCGGCTCGCCCTGACCACCGGCATCGGCCCCGACAAGGTGATCGGCGTCGGCCTCGGCGTCCCGGGCCCGATCGACGTCTCCTCCGGGACCCTCGGCTCGACGTCGATCCTGCCGGGGTGGAGCGGCATCAACCCCGCCGAGGAGCTCTCGGGCCGCCTCGGGGTCCCCGTGCACGTCGACAACGACGCCAACCTCGGCGCGCTCGGCGAGCTGGTCTGGGGCGGCGGCCGGGGCGTCAAGGACCTGGCGTACATCAAGGTGGCCAGCGGCGTCGGCGCCGGTCTGGTCATAGACGGACGGGTCTACCGGGGCCCCGGCGGCACCGCGGGGGAGATCGGGCACATCACCCTGGACGAGTCGGGACCGGTCTGCCGCTGCGGCAACCGGGGCTGCCTGGAGACCTTCACGGCCGCCCGCTACGTCCTGCCGCTGCTCCAGCCGAGCCACGGGCCCGACCTGACCATGGAGCGGGTCGTCCAGCTGGCCCGGGAGGGCGACCCCGGCTGCCGCCGGGTGATCGCGGACGTCGGGCGGCACATCGGCAGCGGCATCGCCAACCTCTGCAACCTCCTCAACCCCAGCAGGGTGGTGCTCGGCGGCGACCTCGCCGAGGCCGGGGAGCTGGTCCTGGCGCCCATCAGGGACTCCGTCTCGCGGTACGCGATCCCCAGTGCCGCCCGGCAGCTCTCGCTGGCCCAGGGGGCCCTCGGCGGGCGCGCCGAGGTGCTCGGCGCCCTCGCCCTCGTCCTGAGCGAAATGGGCGATTCGACCCTGTTGGAGAGTGCGCTGCCGACCGCCGGCCCGGCCTCCCGGCTTGCCTTCACTTAGATAACGAACACCACCGTTGTCATCTCGTTAAGAATTTACTTCTTGACGTCAACGTTGCGGCCGAGTTGACTTCGTGCCACCTCGGCCGCAACGTCGCGGCCTCGTCAGGGAGGCAACCCCAAATGAACGCAGTGACGCGTCGTGCCGTCATAGCCACGGCCGCGGTGTCGATGGCCCTCTCGCTCGCCGCCTGTGGCCAGGCCGGCGGCGACGACAGCGGCGACAAGGGCAGCTCGACCAAGATCGGCCTGCTCCTTCCCGAGAACAAGACCTCGCGCTACGAGGCCCTGGACAAGCCCCAGTTCGAGAAGGCCGTCAAGGCCGCGTGCGGCGACTGCGAGGTCGTCTACAACAACGCCGTCTCCGACGTCGTCAAGCAGAAGCAGCAGTTCGACCAGTTCATCGCCGACGGCATCAAGGTCATCGCCCTCGACCCGGTGGACGCCACCAAGGCCGAGAGCTGGATCAAGGACGCCAAGGCCAAGGGCGTCAAGGTCGTCGCGTACGACCGCGCCGTCAAGGGCGCCGACGCCTACGTCAGCCACGACAACAACAAGGTCGGCGAGCTCCAGGGCCAGGCCCTCCTCGCCGCGCTCGGCGACAAGGCCGCCGCCGCCAACGTCGTGATGATCAACGGCGACGAGAAGGACCCGAACGCCGCCCTGTTCAAGAAGGGCGCGCACACCGCCCTCGACGGCAAGGTCGGCAAGATCGCCTACGAGGCCTCCGGCGAGTGGGACCCGAAGGTCGCCGGCGAGAAGATGTCCGCCGCGATCTCCTCGGTCGGCAAGGACAAGATCGGCGCCGTCTACTCCGCCAACGACGGCATGGCGGGCGGCATCGTCACCTCCCTGGAGAACGCCGGCATCAAGGGCATCCCGGTCGGCGGCCAGGACGCCGAGGTCGCGGGCATCCAGCGCATCATCGCCGGCACGCAGACCTTCACGATCTACAAGTCGCCGCTCCAGCTGGCCCCCGAGGCCGCCAAGTTCGCGGTGAACCTGCTCCAGGGCAAGGACCTCGGCGCCCAGGGCGACACCGACGGCGTGCCGTCCACGCTCTTCCCGCCGGTCGTGGTCGACAAGACCAACATCCAGACCACGGTCGTCAAGGACGGCATCTACAAGGCCGCCGACCTCTGCACCGCGGACCTCGCCGCCAAGTGCACCGAGCTGGGCGTCAAGTAACCCCCGCTCGTCCCCCCGCCGGGCCCTCGCGGGCCCGGCGCCACGGATCCCGGTCCGGCCGCGCACGGCACCCCGGCCGTCCCCCGACCGGGGCGGCGTCCGCCGCGCTGCCGCCGCCCCCGTACGGAGGGTGAAGAACCCCGTACGACGTCCGGCGACGGGCCCGGATCCGTTCCCCCAGCCCGTCCGGTCCCCGGCCGACCCAGACCCCGCTGTCGGCCCGGGGACCGGACGAAGCCCACCCCCCCAGAACTTTGTTGGCGCTGCACCGGCGGCGCGACGTGCCGCCGTCCGCGGGCGGCGAAGGAGTTGGTTCACGTGTCCCAGACGCCCGTGCTGGCGTTGCGCGGGATCTTCAAGCGATTCGGAGCGGTCCAGGTCCTCTCCGGTGTCGATCTCGAAGTCCACGCAGGTGAGGTCGTCGCGCTCGTCGGCGACAACGGAGCGGGAAAGTCCACGCTGGTCAAGACGATCGCCGGTGTGCACCCCATCGACGAGGGCGTCATCGAGTGGGAGGGCGAGCGGGTCGAGATCTCCCGCCCGCAGGACTCCCAGAACCTCGGCGTCGCGACCGTCTACCAGGACCTCGCCCTCTGCGACAACCTCGACGTCGTCGCCAACCTGTTCCTCGGCCGCGAGATCAAGAAGGGCGGCGTCCTCGACGAGGTCGCCATGGAGAAGCGCGCGAAGGACCTGCTCTCCACCCTCTCCATCCGCATCCCCAGCGTCCGCATCCCCGTCGCCGCCCTCTCCGGCGGCCAGCGGCAGGTCGTGGCCATCGCCCGCGCCCTGGTCGGCGACCCGAAGATCGTGATCCTCGACGAGCCGACCGCCGCCCTCGGCGTCGAGCAGACCGCACAGGTCCTCGACCTGGTCGAGCGGCTGCGCGAGCAGGGCCTCGGCGTCATCCTCATCAGCCACAACATGGCCGACGTGAAGGCCGTCGCGGACACCGTGGCCGTCCTCCGCCTGGGCCGCAACAACGGCACCTTCCCGGTCGCCACCACCACGCACGAAGAGATCATCGCCGCGATCACCGGTGCCACGGACAACGCCGTGACCCGCCGCCAGGCCCGCAACGCGGAGGTAGCGAAGTGAGCACGACCCCTCCCACCGCGAACGACCCGGCCGCGGTGCCCGAGCCCCGCACCCCCGACGCCGACGCGCCGGCCACCGAGACCCCGGCCGCCGCCGCGATCCCCGCCGTCGACCCCCGCCTCCTCGTCCGCGAGCAGGGCTTCAAGGGCTACGTCGAGGAGTTCAAGCGCAAGATCCGCTCCGGCGAGATCGGCTCGCTGCCCGTCGTCGTCGGCCTCATCGTCATCGGCGTCGTCTTCCAGGCCCTCACCGGCAACTTCATCACCTCGTACAACCTCGACCAGATCACGCTGTACGCGGTCGGCCCCGGCATCATGGCCGTCGGCATCGTCTTCGTGCTGCTGCTCGGCGAGATCGACCTCGCCGTCGGCTCCGTGGCCGGTCTCGCCGGCTCCGTCTGGGGCGTCCTCGGCACCGACATGCCCGACGGCCTCGCCATCCTCCTCGGCATCCTGTCCGGCACCCTGATCGGCGCCTTCCACGGCATCGTGTTCGCCAAGATCGGCGTGCCCGCCTTCGTCGTCACCCTCGCCGGCTTCCTCGGCTGGGCCGGCCTGCAGACCTGGGTGATGGGCGAGCGCTCCACCATCTCCACCCCGATCGGCAGCTTCGTCAACGACCTCACGAAGTACTACTTCTCCGACGTCGCCGCCGCCTACGGCCTCGCCGTCGTCGTGATCGCCGCCTTCTACCTGGCCCAGTTCCGCGACGCGCACCGCCGCAGGGCCGCCGACCTGCCGCACCGCCCGCAGAGCGAGATCATCCTGCGCACCGCCGTCCTCGCGGTCCTGGTCCTCGTCGCCGCGTACGGCTTCAACCAGGAGCAGGGCCTGCCGCTCTCCCTGGTGATCTTCCTGGTGATCCTGCTCGTCACCGACTTCGTCCTGCGCCGCACCACCTACGGCCGCCAGGTCTTCGCGGTCGGCGGCGGCATCGAGGCCGCCCGCCGCGCCGGCATCAACGTCTCCTGGATCCGGGTCTCGGTCTTCATGATCTCCGGCACCATGGGCGCGATCGGCGGCCTGTTCCTCGCCTCCGCGACCGGCGGCGCCGACCGCTCCCTCGGCGGCGGCAACCAGCTCATGATGTGCATCGCCGCGGCCGTCATCGGCGGCACGTCCCTGTTCGGCGGACGCGGCAAGGTCTGGTCGGCGCTCCTGGGCATCCTGGTCATCCAGTCGATCGTCCAGGGCCTCAACCAGATGAACCTGTCCTCGAACGCGATCCAGTACATGATCACCGGAGCGGTCCTGCTCATCGCCGTGATCATCGACTCCGTCTCCCGCAAGACCCAGAAGACGGCCGGACGCGCCTAGCGCCGGAAAACGACGGGCGCGCCCAGCGCCGGAAACGGCGGGGCGCGCCCGGAAGGCCGCGCCACGCGCACGCGTAACGCTCGCCACACCTGCCCGGCGCCGTGAAACCGGCGCCGGGCACCGGTGCGTCCGGACCAGTGCACACGCCCGCACGGAGCCGTACGGATCATCGGCCCGTAAGCCGTCGGAGTGACGCCTCACCCCCCGGCCCGCTGCCCACGATCCAAGACGGAACATTAGACTCGACAAATCGGCAAGCTCGACCAGCTCAAACGCAAGGAGGAACGGGTGGCTCTGCTGACCCGTATCAGGGGACCGCGAGACCTGGACCGGCTCTCCCCGGAACAGCTGGACCAGCTGGCCGACGAGATCCGGACGTTCCTCGTGGACGCCGTCTCCAAGACCGGCGGGCACCTCGGACCCAACCTGGGCGTGGTCGAGCTGACCATCGCCCTGCACCGCGTCTTCGACTCCCCGAAGGACAGGGTCCTCTGGGACACCGGCCACCAGAGCTACGTCCACAAGCTCCTCACCGGCCGCCAGGACTTCTCCCGCCTCAAGATGAAGGGCGGCCTCTCCGGCTACCCCTCGCAGGCCGAGTCCGAGCACGACGTCATCGAGAACTCGCACGCCTCCACGGTCCTCGGCTGGGCCGACGGCCTGGCCAAGGCCAACGAGGTCCTGAAGAAGGACGACCACGTCGTGGCCGTCATCGGCGACGGCGCCCTCACCGGCGGCATGGCCTGGGAGGCGCTGAACAACATCGCCGCCGCCAAGGACCGCCCGCTCGTCATCGTCGTCAACGACAACGAGCGCTCCTACGCGCCCACCATCGGCGGCCTCGCCACCCACCTGGCGACCCTGCGCACCACCGACGGCTACGAGCGCTTCCTCGCCCGCGGCAAGGACATCCTGGAGCGCACCCCGGTCGTCGGGAAGCCCCTCTACGAGACCCTGCACGGCGCCAAGAAGGGCCTCAAGGACTTCATCGCCCCCCAGGGCATGTTCGAGGACCTCGGCCTCAAGTACGTCGGCCCCATCGACGGCCACGACATCGAGGCCCTGGAGTCCGCCCTGACGCGCGCCAAGCGCTTCGGCGGCCCCGTCATCGTCCACTGCCTCACCGAGAAGGGCCGCGGCTACCAGCCCGCCCTCCAGGACGAGGCCGACCGCTTCCACGCCGTCGGCAAGATCCACCCCGACACCGGCCTGCCGATCGCCACCTCCGGCGCCGACTGGACCGGCGTCTTCGCCGACGAGATGGTCGCCCTCGGCAAGGAGCGCGCGGACGTCGTCGCCATCACCGCGGCCATGCTCCAGCCCGTCGGCCTCGACAGGTTCGCCAAGGCCTTCCCCGAGCGGGTCTTCGACGTCGGCATCGCCGAGCAGCACGGCGCGGTCTCCGCGGCCGGCCTCGCCACCGGCGGCCTCCACCCGGTCTTCGCGGTGTACGCCACCTTCCTCAACCGCGCCTTCGACCAGGTCCTGATGGACGTGGCCCTGCACAAGTGCGGCGTCACCTTCGTCCTCGACCGGGCCGGCGTCACCGGCACCGACGGCGCCTCCCACAACGGCATGTGGGACATGTCGATCCTCCAGGTCGTGCCCGGCCTGCGGCTCGCCGCCCCGCGCGACGCCGACCAGGTCCGCGCCCAGCTCCGCGAGGCCGTCGAGGTCACCGACGCCCCCACCGTGGTCCGCTTCTCCAAGGGCGCGGTCGGCCCCGCCGTCCCCGCCCTGCGCCGCGTCGGCGGCATGGACGTCCTCCGCGAGCCCGGTACGGACAGGCCCGACGTCCTCCTGGTCTCGGTCGGCGCCCTGGCGCCGATGTGCCTGGAGATCGCCGACCTCCTGGACCGGCAGGGCATCTCCACCACCGTGGTCGACCCCCGCTGGGTCAAGCCCGTCGACGAGGCCCTCGCCCCGCTCGCCGCGCGCCACCGGGTCGTCGTCACCGTCGAGGACAACAGCCGTGTCGGCGGCGTCGGCTCGGCCGTCGCCCAGGCCCTGCGCGACGCCGGCGTGGACGTGCCGCTGCGCGACTTCGGCATCCCGCCGCGCTTCCTCGACCACGCCTCCCGCGCCGAGGTCCTGGCCGAGATCGGCCTGACCGCCCCGGACGTCGCCCGGCAGGTCACCGGCCTCGTCTCCCGCCTCGACGGCAGGTACGAGGACAGCGCCGGGGAGAGCGCGCCGGAGAACGGCGCCAAGACCGCGGAACCCGCCCGCGACTGACCCCGCACCACCTCCGCATCACCCTTTGGGCCGGTCGGCTCACCCTCCCGGGTGCCGACCGGCCCTTTCGCGTGCATTCTGGCTCTGTCCGGGCAGTCGTCATCACAGCCTCCGACCCGCGGGGGCACCGAGACCGGCGTCGGGCGGAGCGCGGAGGTACCACGGTGAGTACGGACCAGCAGCCACGGGCGAACTCCGGTGTGTTCCGGACCAAGACGGTCGAGCAGTCGATCCGGGACACGGAGGAGCCGGAACACGCCCTCAGGAAGTCCCTGTCCGCCTGGGACCTGACGGTCTTCGGCGTCGGCGTCATCATCGGCACCGGCATCTTCGTCCTCACCGGCAAGGTCGCCAAGGAGAACGCCGGCCCGGCGACGGCCCTCGCCTTCGTCGCCGCCGGCATCGTCTGCGCCCTCGCCGCCCTCTGCTACGCCGAGTTCGCCTCGACGGTGCCGGTGGCCGGATCGGCGTACACCTTCGCGTACGCCTCCATCGGCGAACTGCCCGCCTGGATCATCGGCTGGGACCTCGTCCTGGAGTTCGCCCTCGGGACGGCGGTGGTGGCCGTCGGCTGGTCCGGCTATGTCCGCTCGCTCCTGGACAACATCGGCTGGCACCTGCCGGCCTCCCTCGAAGGCCCGGACGTGCCGGGCGGCACCTTCGACCTCCTGGCGTTCCTCCTCGTCCTGGTCATCACCGTCGTCCTCGTCCTGGGCATGAAGCTCTCCGCCCGGATCACCGCGCTCGTCGTGGCGATCAAGGTGACCGTGGTGATGATCGTGATCGTCGCCGGACTGTTCTTCATCGTCGGCGACAACTACAAGCCCTTCGTCCCGCCGGCCGTCACCCCGGAGGGCGGCGGCTCCAACTGGGACTCCCCGCTGGTCCAGCTCCTCTTCGGGTACGAGCCGACGAACTTCGGCGTCATGGGCATCTTCACCGCCGCCTCCGTCGTCTTCTTCGCCTTCATCGGCTTCGACGTGGTGGCCACCGCCGCCGAGGAGACCAAGCTGCCGCAGCGGGACATGCCCCGGGGCATCCTCGGCTCCCTCCTCATCTGCACCGTGCTCTACGTGGCCGTCTCGCTCGTCGTCACCGGCATGCAGAACTACAAGGAGCTGTCCGTCAGCGCCCCGCTCGCCGACGCCTTCAAAGCCGCCGGCCACCCCTTCTACGCGGGCGTGATCAGCTTCGGCGCCGCTGTCGGCCTCACCACGGTCTGCCTGATCCTGCTCCTCGGCCAGACCCGCGTCTTCTTCGCGATGAGCCGCGACGGCCTGCTGCCGCGCTTCTTCTCCGTCACCCACCCCCGGTTCCGGACCCCGTACCGGCCGACCATTCTGCTCGGCGTGATCATCGCGATCGTCGCCGGCTTCACCAGCATCAACGAGCTGGCGACCCTGGTGAACATCGGCACCCTCTTCGCCTTCGTGATGGTCGCGGCCGGCGTCATCATGCTCCGCCGCACCCGCCCCGACCTGCCGCGCGCCTTCCGCACCCCCTGGGTGCCCGCGCTGCCGATCATCTCCATCGCGGCCTCGTTCTGGCTGATGCTCAACCTGCCGGGCGAGACCTGGTTCCGGTTCGCGGTCTGGATGGCGATCGGCATCGTCGTGTACTTCCTGTACGGGCGGAGTCACAGCCGGTTGGGCCAGGAGGGCCGGGGAGCCCGGTACTGAGGGGGCGCCGGGGACGGGGCGGCGGGCGGCGGAAAACGCGTTCGGAGGAGCCGCTACAGTCGGCTCGTATCCGACCCGCACCCCCCCCCGATGACCGGAGCGCTGCACCCCTCATGGCGAATCGATCCGAGGCCTCCACCGCCCCCTCCCAAGGCTCCTCCACCGCCCCCCGCCTGCGGGGTTCCTGGCTGGCCCGGGGGAAGGAGGGCAGATTCAGCGTCTACCTGCCCCGGGACGGCGAAGTGGTGCGCTGGACCGAGGGCGCCGGCGGCGACTGGAGCGGGCCCGTGCAGATCGGCGGCGACGGCGCCGCCCTGCTGCCCGGCCTCTCGGTCGGCCAGGGCGCCGACGGATACGTCCACCTCGTCGGCATCCGGCCCGTGGCGGACGGCGAGCCGGACCACGTCGAGCTGGTGCACACCATCCAGTACCAGACGGGCCGCCCGGCCCTGGACTGGCGCTCGATCACCCACCCCAACGGCCCCTCCTACCGGTGGACCGGCACCCCCGCCGTGGCCGTGGACGGCAACGGGCGCGCGTACGTCTTCTGCCGGAACGGCGGCGGCGGCATCAGCGTGCGGGCCCAGAAGGACGCGGGCGGCTGGCACCCGTGGTGGGACCTCCTCGGCTCCAGGACCGACCCCCTGCCGGTGGCCGTCACCAACGGCTCCGGCCTCGTCGAGCTGTACTCCTCGCACGCCGCGGGCCTCCTGCGCTACGTGCAGCGCGAGTCGGGGGCGAAGCCGATCCGCGAGGAGCTCCTCCCCGCCCAGGTCACCGAGGGCACCCTGGCGGCCGTGAAGGGCCCCTCCGGGCACGCCACGGCCTTCTACGTGGACCGGGAGGGGAAGGTGTGCGCCTGGTCGCCCGAGCGGTCCCTGAAGCCCACGCCCCTCACCGAAGCGGTCGGCACCGGCCCGCTGTCCGTCACCCGCTGCCTCGTCGACGGCTTCGACTGCACCGTCCTCGCCCAGCGGGCCGAGGACGGCCGGCTCGCCCTCGCCGCCTACCCGAGCGAGCAGGAGGAGGCGGGCGCCCGCTGGTCGGAGACGGGGGAGCGGCACGGCGAGCTGACCGCCGCCCTCACCCGGGACCTCGACGGACGCCTGGTCGCGGCGGTCCTGGCCGGCGGCTCCTCGCTGCTCCTCACCCGCCAGCGGCCCGGGGCGGACGGTTTCGTGCTGGAGAACTGGCGCCCGGTGCGGTGACGCCGCCGCCCGGCGGGCGCGCACGGGAGAACGGGGACGGCCCCGGCACCTTGGAAGGTGCCGGGGCCGTCCGTGTACGGGACCCGGAGCGTTACGCCGGGACGCTCGCCACGCCCTGCGCCAGGAAACGCCTGCCGTTGACGCGCTCGGAGACGCCCTCGCGGTCCAGGTACGGCGTGATGCCGCCCAGGTGGAAGGGCCAGCCCGCGCCCGTGATCAGGCAGAGGTCGATGTCCTGCGCCTCGGCGACGACACCCTCCTCCAGCATCAGGCCGATCTCCTGCGCGACCGCGTCCAGGACGCGGTCGCGGACCTGCTCCTCGGTCAGGACGCTGTCGCCCTGCTTGAGGAGGGCGGCGACCTCGGGGTCGAGCTCCGGCTTCCCGGAGTCGTACACGTAGAAGCCGCGCTTGCCGGCCTCGACGACCGCCTTCAGGTTGGGGGAGACCGTGAAGCGCTCCGGGAAGGAGCGGTTCAGGGTCTCGGAGACGTGCAGGCCGATCGCCGGGCCGACCAGCTCCAGGAGGACCAGCGGCGACATCGGCAGGCCGAGCGGCTCGATGGCCTTCTCCGCGGTCTCGACGGGGGTGCCCTCGTCGATGACGTTCTGGATCTCGCCCATGAAGCGGGTCAGGATGCGGTTCACGACGAACGCCGGGGCGTCCTTGGTGAGGACCGCGGTCTTCTTCAGCTTCTTCGCCACGCCGAAGGCGGTGGCGAGGGAGGCGTCGTCCGTCTGCTCGCCGCGCACGATTTCCAGGAGCGGGAGGATCGCGACCGGGTTGAAGAAGTGGAAGCCGACCACGCGCTCGGGGTGCTTGAGCTTGGAGGCCATCTCCGAGACGGACAGCGAAGAGGTGTTGGTGGCGAGGATCGCGTGCGCCGGGGCGACCGCCTCGACCTCCGCGAACACCTTCTGCTTGACGGACATCTCCTCGAACACGGCCTCGATGACGAAGTCCGCGTCCGCGAAGCCCTCGGCCTTGTCCAGGACGCCGGAGACCAGGCCCTTGAGGCGGTTGGCCTTGTCCTGGTTGACGCGGCCCTTGCCGAGCAGCTTCTCGATCTCGGCGTGGACGTAGCCGACGCCCTTGTCGACGCGCTCCTGGTCGATGTCGGTCAGGACGACCGGCACCTCCAGGCGGCGCAGGAAGAGCAGGGCGAGCTGGGAGGCCATCAGACCGGCGCCGACGACGCCGACCTTGGTGACCGGGCGGGCCAGCGACTTGTCCGGAGCGCCGGCGGGGCGCTTGCCGCGCTTCTGCACCAGGTTGAAGGCGTAGATGCCGGAGCGGAGCTCGCCGCCCATGATCAGGTCCGCGAGGGCCTGGTCCTCGGCGTCGAAGCCCTTCTGGAGGTCCCCGTCCTTGGCGGCCTCGATGATGTCGAGGGCGCGGTAGGCGGCCGGGGCGGCGCCGTGCACCTTGGAGTCGGCGACGAAGCGGCCCTTGGCGACGGCCTGGTCCCAGGCCTCGCCGCGGTCGACCTCGGGGCGCTCGACGGTCGTGGTGCCGTTGAGGACGGAGGCCGTCCAGATCAGCGACTGCTCCAGGAAGTCCGCGCCCTCGAACAGCGCGTCGGCGATGCCGAGCTCGAAGACCTGCTTGCCCTTGAGCTGACGGTTCTGGTTCAGCGAGTTCTCGATGATGACCGAGACGGCCTTCTCGGCGCCGATCAGGTTCGGCAGGAGGGCGCAGCCGCCCCAGCCGGGCACCAGGCCGAGGAAGACCTCGGGCAGCGAGAAGGCCGGCAGGGCCTTCGAGACGGTGCGGTAGGTGCAGTGCAGACCGACCTCGACGCCGCCGCCCATGGCCGCGCCGTTGTAGTACGCGAAGGTCGGCACGGCGAGGGACGACAGACGCTTGAAGACGTCGTGGCCGCCCTTGCCGATGGCGAGGGCCTCGTCGTGCTTCTTCAGCAGCTCGACGCCCTTGAGGTCGGCGCCGACGGCGAAGATGAACGGCTTGCCGGTGATGCCGACGCCGACGATCTCGCCGTTGGCGGCCTCCGCCTCGACCTGGTCGATCGCCGTGTTCAGGTTGGCGAGGGACTGCGGCCCGAAGGTGGTCGGCTTGGTGTGGTCGAAGCCGTTGTCCAGCGTGATCAGCGCGAACCGACCGGCGTTCGCCGGGAGTTCGAAGTGCCGTACGTGGGCGCTGGTGACGACCTCGTCCGGGAAGAGCTCGGCGGCGCCCTTCAGAAGCTCGGCGGTGGTGCTCACTTGCCCTCCCAGTGGGGGTTCTCCCAGATGACCGTCGCGCCCATGCCGAAGCCGACGCACATGGTGTTGAGGCCGTAACGGACCTGCGGGTTCTCCTCGAACTGGCGGGCCAGCTGCGTCATCAGACGGACGCCGGAGGAGGCCAGCGGGTGACCGTAGGCGATGGCGCCGCCGTACTGGTTGACGCGGGCGTCGTCGTCGGCGATGCCGTAGTGCTCCAGGAAGGCGAGGACCTGGACCGCGAAGGCCTCGTTGATCTCGAAGAGGCCGATGTCCTCGATGGACAGGCCGGCCTGGGCCAGGGCCTTCTCGGTGGCCGGGATCGGGCCGTAGCCCATGACCTCGGGCTCGACACCGGCGAAGGAGTAGGAGACCAGGCGCATCTTGACCGGGAGACCGTTCTCCCGGGCGAAGTCCTCGGAGGCGATGATCGAGGCGGTGGCGCCGTCGTTCAGGCCGGCCGCGTTGCCCGCGGTGACGTTGCCGTGGACGCGGAACGGCGTCTTCAGGTTGGCCAGCGACTCCAGGGTGGTGCCCGGGCGCATCGGCTCGTCGGCGGTGACCAGGCCCCAGCCCGTCTCGCCGCCCTCGGGGGAGGTGCGGCGGACCGAGATCGGCACCAGGTCCTGCTGGATCTTGCCGTCGGCGTACGCCTTGGCGGCCTTCTCCTGCGAGCGCACGGCGTACTCGTCGGCGCGCCGCTTGGTGATGCTCGGGTAGCGGTCGTGCAGGTTCTCGGCGGTCATGCCCATGAAGAGGGCGGACTCGTCGACGAGCTTCTCCGACACGAAGCGCGGGTTCGGGTCGACGCCCTCGCCCATGGGGTGGCGGCCCATGTGCTCGACGCCACCGGCGATGACGGCGTCGTAGGCGCCGAAGGCGATCGAGCCGGCGGTCGTGGTGACGGCGGTCAGCGCGCCGGCGCACATGCGGTCGATGGAGTAGCCCGGCACCGACTGCGGCAGCCCGGCGAGGATGCCCGCCGTGCGGCCGAGGGTCAGGCCCTGGTCGCCGATCTGCGTGGTCGCGGCGATGGCGACCTCGTCGATCTTCGCGGGGTCGAGGCCGGGGTTGCGGCGCAGCAGCTCCCGGATGGCCTTGACGACGAGGTCGTCGGCGCGGGTCTCGTGGTAGATGCCCTTCGGGCCCGCCTTGCCGAACGGGGTGCGGACGCCGTCGACGAAGACGACGTCCCTGACGGTACGAGGCACGATGGCTCTCCTCCAGGGTGCGGAACGGCCTGCTGCGACGCACGCCTAAGCGCGCGCTTGCTCCCCCATGCTACTTGCGGGTAACCATGCTGCCCACCCCCTGGGGGGCAAGCGGCGAAGGTCACACCGGGAACTCTGCCGGAGACGGCCGGAAACGGCGGAACCCCCGTCACCCTTCCGGGTGCGGGGGTTCCACGGGCGGGAGTTCCGTTCGCGGGAGTTCCGATCGGGGGTCTTCCGCTCGCGGGAAGTTCCGATCGGGGGTGCTCCGCCCACGGGAGTCCCGCTCACGGAGTCACGCGGTCGCCGTCAGCGCCTTCACCAGGAGCGGGGTCACCAGCTCCACCTGCCAGGGGCGCGCCCCGTGGCCCGTCAGGGCGGCGGCGACGCGGTCGGCGTCGGCCGGGGACGGCGGCTCCCAGCAGACCCGGCGCACGGTGTCCGGGGTGATCAGGTTCTCCTGCGGCAGGTTCAGCTCCTCCGCGAGCGCCGAGACCGCCGCGCGCGCCGCCGACAGGCGGGCCGCCGCGACCGGGTCCTTGTCGGCCCAGGCACGCGGCGGGGGCGGCCCCGCCGGCTGCTGGCCCGGCTGGGGCAGCTCGCTCTCCGGCAGCGCCCTGGCCCGGTCCACCGCCGCCTGCCACTGCTCCAGCTGGCGCCGGCCCATCCGGTGGCCGAAACCGGTCAGCGCGGTCAGCGCGGCCAGGTTCACCGGCACCGCGAGCGCCGCCTCCACGATCGCCGCGTCGCTCAGCACCTTGCCGGGGGAGACGTCGCGCCGCTGGGCCACCCGGTCGCGGGCCGTCCACAGCTCCCGTACGACCGCCATCTGGCGGCGGCGGCGCACCTTGTGCATGCCGGAGGTCCGCCGCCACGGGTCCTTGCGCGGCGGGGCGGGCGGGGCGGCGGCGATCGCGTCGAACTCCTGGCGCGCCCACTCCAGCTTGTCCTGCCGGTCGAGCTCCTCCTCCAGGGCGTCCCGCAGGTCGACCAGCAGCTCGACGTCGAGCGCCGCGTACCGCAGCCAGGGCTCGGGCAACGGCCGGGTCGACCAGTCCACGGCGGAGTGGCCCTTCTCCAGGGCGTAGCCGAGGACGGACTCGACCATCGCGCCGAGGCCGACGCGCGGGAAGCCCGCGAGCCGCCCGGCCAGCTCGGTGTCGAAGAGCGAGGTCGGCCGCATGCCTATGTCGCGCAGGCAGGGCAGGTCCTGGGTGGCGGCGTGCAGGATCCACTCGGCTCCGGACAGCGCCTCGCCGAGTCCCGAGAGGTCGGGGCAGCCCACGGGGTCGATCAGGGCGGTGCCCGCGCCCGCGCGGCGGAGCTGGACGAGGTAGGCGCGCTGGCCGTAGCGGTAGCCGGAGGCGCGCTCGGCGTCCACGGCCACGGGGCCGGTCCCGGCGGCGAAGGCGGCGATGACCTCCGCGAGCGCGTCCTCGGTCTCGACGACGGGCGGCACCCCCTCGCGGGGCGCCAGCAACGGGGTCGGAAGCCCATTCGCAGGGACGTCGTCGTCCGGGGGGCCGCCCCCGGTGGTGCGCAGTGCTGTGTCTGCTGCGGTCTCTTGGGCGTCGGTCACCCGTCAAGGGTATCGGTGAACGGCGGGCACCTGTCGACGGAACGTTCCGTCGACAGGTGCCCGCCGGTTGTCCACCGCGGGTCAGTGGATGATCCCCGTCCGCAGGGCCACCGCGACCATTCCGGCGCGGTCGCCGGTGCCCAGCTTGCGGGCGATGCGGGCGAGGTGGCTCTTCACGGTCAGGGCGGACAGGCCCATGGACACGCCGATCGCCTTGTTCGACTGGCCCTCCGCGACGAGCCGCAGCACCTCGACCTCACGGCCGGAGAGCTCGCGGTAGCCGCCCGGGTGGCTCGGGGCACCCGGGGGGCGGCGGTGGCCCAGACGGGCCGCCGCGGCGCCGATGGGGGCGGCGCCGGGACGGGTGGGGTGACCGATGTTGGTCCGGGTGCCGGTGACGACGTAGCCCTTCACGCCGCCCGCGAGGGCGTTGCGCACGGCGCCGATGTCGTCGGCGGCCGAGAGGGCGAGGCCGTTGGGCCAGCCCGCGGCGCGGGTCTCGGACAGCAGGGTCAGGCCGCTGCCGTCGGGCAGGTGGACGTCGGCAACGCAGATGTCGCGCGGGTTGCCGACGCGGGGGCGGGCCTCCGCGATGGACGACGCCTCGATCACGTCACGTACTCCGAGGGCCCACAAGTGGCGGGTCACGGTGGAACGGACGCGCGGGTCGGCCACGACGACCATGGCCGTCGGCTTGTTCGGGCGGTAGGCGACCAGGCTTGCGGGCTGCTCGAGGAGAACGGACACCAGGCCTCCTGGGGGGGAAGGTGGGGGGACGGAGCCGGCTCGGGGAAGAAGCCGGGGGCGAACCCGTGCTGTGAAGGGGTCACTGACTCCTTCGGCAGCAGGGGCGCCCGCCTTTAGGGAAAGATCACGATTTGGTGAGTAACAATTAGGGCAATTCGGACGGCTGCTCGATCATCCTACGAGCGGAGCCCGCTCCTTCACCCTCCTGGGGGAGCCCCGGAGCGCTTTCCGAACGCCTTGTGCGACACGCCGGGGCACCCTCCGGGCCGACGCGGACGGACCCGAGCCCGCCTTCCCGGCGTCGACGCGGTGCGTCCGGACCCGCCTTCCGGAGCCGACGCGGACGGGTGCGGACCCGTCCTCCCGGACCCGTCCTCCCGAGGCCGACGCGGCGCGTCCGGGCTCGTCTTCCCGGGCCCGCCCCGCCGAAACGCGCCCCTCAGACCTGCTGCGGCCCCCGCCGCTGCGGCAGCGAGACGACGCCCCCGCCCCCGCCCGTGGCCGTCCCCGCCGCCCCCGGCTCGACCGGCGCGGGCGGCAGCCCCGCGATCTGGCAGAGCAGGTCGCACCAGGCCGCCAGGTGCGCCCCCGTGTCCGGCACCCCGCCCAGGGCCTCGCGCGGCGTCCAGGACGCCCGGATCTCGATCTGGGTCGCCGGCCGCCGGTCCGCGAGCCCGCCGAAGTAGTGCGAGCCCGCCATCGTCACGGTCCCGCTCGCCTCCCCGTACGCGAGCCCCCGCGCCTCCAGGGCCCCGGTCAGCCAGGACCAGCACACCTCGGGCAGCAGCGGGTCCGCCGCCATCTCCGGCTCCAGCTCCGCCCGCACCAGCGTCACCAGGCGGAACGTTCCCTTCCAGGCCTCGTGCCCGTCCGGGTCGTGCAGCAGCACGAGCCGCCCGTCCGCCAGGTCCTCCTCGCCGTCGACGACGGCCGCCTCCACCGCGTACGCGTACGGCGCCAGCCGCTGCGGCGGCCTCGTCGGGTCCACCTCGATCTCGGACCGCAGCCGCGCCGCGCGCAAGGCCTCCACCGCCCGCCGGAAAGCCGGTGGCACCGGGTTCGTCTCCGTACTGTCCGCCGTTTCGTCCGTCCCTCGATCGCCGTCGGAATGATCGGAAAAGTGTCCCTGAGCCGCAGCCATGCGGGGAAGAGTAGGCGGAACGCGGCCTCCGTGCAGGGAGGGACACCCGGCCCGGACGAGCGGCTTCCCGCCACATGCGAAGATTCTGGGCGTGAGTGCCAACGACAGCCCGCAGGGCCAGCAGACGAAGCAGCAGTCGCGGACGTACGACTCCGCGTTCCTCAAGGCGTGCCGGCGCGAACCGGTGCCGCACACCCCCGTCTGGTTCATGCGGCAGGCCGGGCGCTCCCTCCCCGAGTACCTGAAGGTCCGCGAGGGCATCCCCATGCTGGAGTCGTGCATGCGGCCCGAGCTGGTCACCGAGATCACGCTCCAGCCGGTGCGGCGCCACGGGGTCGACGCCGCCATCTACTTCAGCGACATCGTCGTCCCCCTCAAGGCCATCGGCATCGACCTCGACATCAAGCCCGGCGTCGGCCCGGTCGTCGCCGACCCGATCCGCACCCGCGCCGACCTGGCCCGGCTGCGCGACCTCACGCCCGAGGACGTCCACTACGTCACCGAGGCCATCGGCATGCTCACCGGAGAGCTGGGCGACACCCCGCTCATCGGTTTCGCCGGCGCACCCTTCACCCTCGCGAGCTACCTCGTCGAGGGCGGTCCGTCGCGCAACCACGAGCACACCAAGGCGCTCATGTACGGCGACCCGCAGCTCTGGGCCGACCTCCTCGACCGCCTCGCCGGGATCACCTCGGCCTTCCTCAAGGTCCAGATCGAGGCCGGCGCCTCCGCCGTGCAGCTCTTCGACTCCTGGGTCGGCGCCCTCGCCCCGGCCGACTACCGCCGCTCCGTGATGCCCGCCTCCGTGAAGGTGTTCGACGCGGTCGCCGGGTACGGCGTCCCGCGCATCCACTTCGGCGTCGGCACGGGCGAGCTGCTCGGCCTCATGGGCGAGGCGGGCGCGGACGTCGTCGGCGTCGACTGGCGCGTCCCGCTCGACGAGGCCGTCCGCCGCGTCGGCCCCGGCAAGGCGCTCCAGGGCAACCTCGACCCCGCCGTGCTCTTCTCCTCCCGCGAGGCCGTCGAGGCCAAGACGGACGAGGTCCTGGCCGCCGCGAGGGGCCTGGAGGGACACGTCTTCAACCTGGGCCACGGCGTCCTGCCGACCACCGACCCGGACGCCCTGACCCGCCTCGTCGAGTACGTCCACACCCACACGGCCGTCTGAGCGCGGACCCGGGCACCCACACGGGAGGGGGCGGCGGCCCGGCGGCCGCCGCCCCCTCCCGGGCCGGCCTCCTCAGCCCGCCGCGCGGACCGCCGCCGTCGCCTTGCGGGCCGCGACGAGGACCGGGTCCCACACCGGCGAGAACGGCGGCGCGTACCCCAGGTCCAGGGCCGTCATCGCCTCCACCGTCATCTTCGCCGTGAGCGCCACGGCCGCCACGTCCACCCGCTTCGCCGCGCCCTCCCGGCCCACGATCTGCGTCCCGAGCAACCGCCCGGTCCGCCGCTCGGCCAGCATCTTCACCGTCATCGGCGCGGCCCCCGGGTAGTAGCCCGCGCGGCTCGTCGACTCGACCGTCACCGTCACGAACCGCAGCCCGACCTCCCGGGCCTCCTTCTCCCGCAGGCCGGTCCGCGCGATCTCCAGGTCGCACACCTTCGACACCGCCGTGCCCACCATGCCCGGGAAGGTCGCGTAGTCGCCGCCGACGTTCGACCCGATGACCTGGCCCTGCTTGTTCGCGTGCGTCCCGAGCGCCACGTGCCGCATCCGGCCCGAGACCAGGTCCAGGACCTCCACGCAGTCGCCGCCCGCCCAGACGTTCCCGTGCCCCCGCACCCGCATGCCCAGGTCGGTGAGCAGCCCGCCGTACGACCCGAGCGGCAGCCCCGCCTCCCGGGCGAGCGAGGTCTCCGGCTCCACGCCCGTGCCCAGGACCACCACGTCCGCCGGGTACTCCTCCTCGTCCGTCGCCACCGCCCGGACCCGGCCGTCGGGGCCCGTGAGCACCTTCGTGACCTCCGCCGAGTTGACCGTCCTGATCCCGAGCCCGTCCATCGCCTCGCGCACGAGGCGGCCCATGTCCGGGTCGAGCGTCGCCATCGGCTGCTCGCTCCGGTTCAGGACGGTCACCTCGTACCCCCGGTTGAGGAGGGCCTCGGCCATCTCCACCCCGATGTACCCGGCGCCGACCACCACCGCCCGCCGCCCCTCCGCACCGGAGCCCTCCGCGCCGGATTCCTCCGTACGGGACAGCGCGTCGATCAGGGCCTGGCCGTCGTCCAGGTTCTGCACGCCGTGCACCCCGGGCGCGTCGATCCCCGGCACCGGCGGGCGCAGCGGGCGCGCCCCCGTCGCGATCACCAGCTTGTCGAAGCCGGTCCACTCCTCCGTACCGGACTCCAGGTCCCGGGAGCGGACCCGCTGCCGGTCGACGTCGATCTCCGTCACCTCGGTCCGCGTCCGCAGGCCGATGTCGCGGGCCCGGTGCTCCTCGGGGGACCGGGCGACCAACTCGTCGCGCGAGCCGACGTCCCCGCCGACCCAGTAGGGGATGCCGCAGGCCGAGTACGAGGAGAAGTGCCCGCGCTCGAAGGCGACGATCTCCAGCTCCCCGGGGGACTTGAGCCTGCGCGCCTGCGACGCGGCGGACATGCCCGCCGCGTCGCCACCGATGACCACCAGTCGTTCGCTCATGGGGACGACGCTACTTCTCCGGAGCCTCCGCGTGCTGGGGGGCCGCCTCCTCGGGGCGCGGCCCCGGCACCCGCGCGGGGCGGCGGGCGGCGAGCCGGGGGCGGACCAGACGGCGCCAGAGGACGAAGGCGACCAGGCCGACCGCGAGCCACGGGGCCAGGGCCGCGAGCACGATCAGGATCCAGGCCACCACGCCGACCAGGGCGTTCCAGCCGCCGCTCAGGGCGTCCAGGAAACCGGGGCGGCCCTCCTGCCGCTCCTCGTCCTTCGGCTCCTCCTTCCGCTTCTCGGTGAGCTGGAGGGTGATCGTCGCCAGCGACGTCCGGTCCTTCAGGGACGACTGCTGGGCGAGCAGCGCCTCCAGGTCCGCCTGACGCCGGCTCAGCTCGGCCTCCAGGGTCACCACGTCGGACAGCTTCTCCGCCCGGTCCATCAGCTCCCGCACCCGCGCCACGCTCGCCCGCTGGGTGGCGATCCGGCTCTGCACGTCCACCACCTGGTCGGTGACGTCCTTCGCGTCGGCCTTGCGGCTCACCAGCTTTCCGGTGCCCGCCAGTTCGGCGAGGACGGAGTCGTACGCCCCCTGCGGCACCCGCAGCACGATCCGCGAGGCGAGGTACGCGTCGTCGATCCGCTCCGTCGACTCGTCCTCGACCCGCCCGCCCGCGCCCACCGCCGCCGCACGGGCCGTGGCCAGGGCCTTCGTCGCGTCCGCGACCTCCACGGACAGCGAGGCGGTGCGGATGACGTGCTGCGGGGCCGACGCCTTCGCCGTGGCCTGCGCGGAACCGGAATCGGAACCGGAACCCGAATCGGCCTTGGCCCCGGAGCCGGAATCCGTCCCGGACGCGGCTCCCGAGGAGCCCTCCACCGCGCCCCGCCCCCGGTCGGCGGGCTGCGCCGCCCGGGCCCCCGCCGCCTTGTCGCCCGCGTCCGTGCCGCCCGCCCCGCAGCCCGTCAGGACCAGCGACGCCGTCAGCAGGACGGCGGCCGTCGTACTCGTTCTCCGCACGGGAACCCCCCAAGGTGGTGACGATCGATGCCCCTTTGACGTACGACCCGGCGGCGCGGGTTGCCGTCCGGCGGTAGCGATGCGGTCACGGTCCGGCCTCGGAACGGGAGCGGACGGGCGATTTGAGAGAGTGGCCCCATGAACGCGGACACCACGGGACCCCACGTCGTCGTCGCGGGAGGCGGGATCACCGGCCTCGCGGCCGCCCACCGGCTGGCCCTCGCCGGCCACCGGGTGACCCTCCTCGAAGCGGACGGCAGACTCGGCGGCAAGCTCCTCGCCGGGGAGGTCGCGGGCGCGCCCGTGGACCTCGGCGCCGAGTCGCTGCTCGCCCGCCGCCCCGAGGCGGTCGCCCTGGCCCGCGCCGTCGGCCTCGGCGACCGGCTGAAGGCCCCCGCCACCACCACCGCGTCCGTCTGGTCCCGCGGCGAGCTCGTCCCCATGCCGAAGGGGCACGTCATGGGCGTCCCCGGCGACGCCCGCGCGGTCGAGGGCCTCCTCTCCGAGGAGGGCGTGCGCCGGATCGCCGCCGACCTCGACCTGCCGCCCACCGAGATCGGCGACGACATCGCCATCGGCGCGTACGTCGCCGCCCGCATGGGCCACGAGGTCGTCGACCGCCTCGTCGAACCCCTCCTCGGCGGGGTGTACGCCGGGGACGCCCACCGCATCTCCCTGAGGGCCGCCGTCCCGGCCCTCTTCGAGGCCGCCCGCGAGCACCCCACGCTCACCGCCGCCGTCCGGGCCGTCCAGCGGGCCGGCGCCGCCGTCCCGGCCGACGCGGCGGGCGCCGCCACCGGCCTCGGCGGCTCCGTCTTCGCCGGGATCGAGGGCGGCGTCGGCACCCTGCCCGGCGCGGTCGCCGACGCGGTCCGCGCGGCCGGCGGCGAGATCGTCCTGAACGCCCCCGTGACGGCGCTGCGCCGCACCGGGGCCACCGGCTGGCAGGTCGTGAGCGGCGACCGCGTCCTCACCGCCGACGCCGTCGTCCTCGCCACCCCCGCCGGGCCCGCCGCCACCCTCCTCGCGGAGCACGCCCCCGCCGCCGCGGGCGAGCTCGGCGCGGTCGAGTACGCCTCCATGGCCCTGGTCACCCTCGCGTTCCGCCGCACGGACGTGCCCGGCCTGCCCGGCTCCGGCTTCCTCGTGCCCCCCGTCGACGGCCACACGATCAAGGCCTCCACCTTCTCCTCGCTCAAGTGGGGCTGGGTCGCCGACGCCGCCCCCGACCTGTTCGTCCTGCGCACCTCCGTCGGCCGCCACGGCGAGGAGCGGCAGCTCCACCGCGAGGACGCCGACCTGGTGGACGCCTCCCTCAAGGACCTCGCCGCCGCCACCGGCCTCGGCGCCCGCCCCGTCGCCACCACGGTCACCCGCTGGGCCGGCGGCCTGCCCCAGTACCCGGTCGGCCACCTCGCCCGCGTCGCCCGGGTCCGCGAGGCCGTCGCCGCCCTGCCCGGACTGCGGATCGCGGGCGCCGCGTACGACGGCGTCGGCATCCCCGCCTGCATCGCCTCGGCGCACCGCGCGGCCGACGAGATCATCGCCACGTCGGAAACGGCGGCCCCCGGTGCGGGGCACTCCTCGTGACGGGCGAGAATAGGCGTATGAGTGCGCCCGAAAAGATCCCGAACGCCGGTAAGAAGGCGAAGGACCTCAACGAGGTCATCCGCTACACCCTGTGGTCCGTCTTCAAGCTGCGCGACGTCCTGCCCGAGGACCGGAGCGGCTACGCCGACGAGGTCCAGGAGCTGTTCGACCAGCTCGCGGCCAAGGACATCACCGTCCGCGGCACGTACGACCTGTCCGGTCTGCGCGCCGACGCCGACGTCATGATCTGGTGGCACGCCGAGACGAGCGACGAGCTCCAGGAGGCGTACAACCTCTTCCGCCGCACCCGCCTGGGCCGCGCCCTGGAGCCGGTCTGGTCGAACATGGCGCTGCACCGCCCGGCCGAGTTCAACAAGTCGCACATCCCGGCCTTCCTGGCCGACGAGAACCCGCGCGACTACGTCTCGGTCTACCCCTTCGTCCGCTCGTACGACTGGTACCTGCTGCCGGACGAGGACCGTCGCCGGATGCTCGCCGACCACGGCAAGATGGCCCGCGGCTACCCCGACGTGCGCGCCAACACGGTCGCCTCCTTCTCGCTCGGCGACTACGAGTGGCTCCTCGCCTTCGAGGCCGACGAGCTGCACCGCATCGTGGACCTCATGCGCCACCTGCGCGCCTCCGAGGCGCGGATGCACGTCCGCGAGGAGGTCCCGTTCTACACCGGCCGGCGCAAGGACGTCGCCGACCTGGTGGCGGGCCTGGCCTGACGGCCCCGCGAAAACCCGGTGGCGGCCCGGCTCCCGGCCGGGCGCGCCATCCCTCGACCCGGAAGATCAGACGGCCGGCGGAAACCATTCGCCCGCCGCTCCAGCGACACCGGGTCCGGCTCCTGGTGCGGCGCGCTTCACGCGCGCCGCACCGGCGTCATTTCCGGGACCTTTTCCGGTCTTCCCCCGTACGGTACGGGCGGTCAGCTGCTGGAGCTGGAACACGAGCTGGAGCTGGAGCCCCCGCCGCAGCTGCTGGAACTTCCACCGCAGCTCGAACCCCCTCCCGAGCAGGACCCGGAGGAACACGAACCCGACGAGCACGAACCCCCGCCGCCCCCGCCCCCTCCGCCGCACGACCCGGCGTCCGCGCACCACACGGTGACCACGCCGAGCGCGTCCGCGCCGGAGGAGGACGAGGAGGAGTGGTGGTGCGGGAACGGCCCCGGACGCCCGCCGCGGCCCGGCCTCCGGAACCCGCTGACGCGGGCGGCGGCGAGGAGCTGCTCCCGGAGCACCGGGTCCGGCAGTGCCCGCAGCCCGTACAGGGCCACGAGGTGGCCCGCGTCCGCCAGGTGCCCCCGCTCGCGCCCGTACGCGGCGAGCGCGCGCCGGCCGGCCGGGGTGACCCGCCCGGCGGAGGCCGTCCCGCAGACCACGGCCGCGGCGCCCATGGCGAACAGCGCCGGGATCACCTTGAAGACGAACGGCGCCGAGACCTCCTCGCTCACGGCGAACTCGCCGATCGTGAGGAAGAACGAGACCGGGAGCAGGACGAACGTCGTGACGCCGACCGCGGCGCACCACCGGTTCGTGACGCGCCGCACCGCCGGGTCCACGAGGAGGCCGCGCTCCGCGAGCCCGTCGCCGATCTCCTGCACCGCCGGGTGCCGCATCACGGCGAGCCGCAGGTGGTGCAGGGCGCCGTGCGGGGCGGCGGCGTGCTCCTGGAGCACCGCGCGCTCCACCGGGTCGTGCGCGGTGGGGCGGACGACGGCCACGATGCCGGGTCCGCCGATCGCGATCCGCCCGTCCGCCCGGAGGGCGGCGAGGGCGCTGTCGACGGCCCTGGCGGGGCCGCCGTTGAGGAAGGCGGCCTCGTACCGGTCGTGGACCGGTCCGCCGGAGCCGCGGCGGGACCGGACGAGCCGGGTGACGAGCAGGCCGACGGCGACGGCGGCCACGAGGTAGTACAGGGCGGTCGGGATGCCCATGGTCATCTCCCCACGAGTGCGTGGCGGGCGGCCCGGACGAGCCGCGCGGCGGGGCCCTGCGGACGGTTGCCGGAACGGTCCTGCCACCACCGGGTGAGCCGGCGGTGGGCGACCGGGTCCTCCGGACGCCCGGCGATCAGCAGGTGCTCGGCGAAGTCGAGCGCGTCCCGGCGGTAGCCGCCGCTCATGGGACGGGACCTGGCGTACGCGAGGAACGCGGGCCGGAACTCCCGGCCCAGGATCTCGGGCAGCTCCGGTGCGACCTTGGCGACCACTCCGGACCGCTTGGCCGCGAGCGCCCGGCTCTGCACCCCGAGCCGCCGGCTGTCGAACCCCTCGGGCACGGGCGTGCCCGCGACGAGGGCCGAGAGCAGCGAGGCCTGCGCGAGCCCGAGCCGCTGCCGCGCGCCCTCGTCACCGGACGCGGCTCCGGACGGCTGCCGCGCGCCCTCGCCGCCGGACCCGTCCCCGTCCCGTACGGGCGCGCTCGCCCGCACCGGAACCGGGGGCGCGTCCGGGAGGACCTCGGGCATCGGCCCGCCCGAGACGCGGGCACCGGCGCCGATGAGCAGCGGCCGACCGGCCGGCCTCTCCGCCTCCGCACCGCGGCGGACGGACGCCCCCGTCACCGTCGCCCGGATCACGGTCAGTTCCTCCGCCAGCTCCTCCGCCGGAGGGAAGTCGTCGTCCCGCTCCAGGAGCACCCCGGGCGGGGAGACCCGGGAGGCGAGGTCGGCGAGGACGTCGAGGACCGGGCGCGGCACCGGGTGGGCGTGCGTGTCGTGCCAGACGCCGTCCCGCTCGACGCCGCCCGCCACGTGCACGTACGCGATGGCCTCGACGGGCAGTTCGGACAGGGCCCGCGCCGGGTCCTCGCCGCGGTTGACGTGGTTGGTGTGCAGGTTGGCCACGTCGATGAGGAGCCGCACCCCCGTGCGCTCCACCAGCTCGGCGAGGAACCGCCCCTCCGTCATCTCCTCGCCCGGCCAGGAGATCAGGGCGGCGATGTTCTCCAGGGCGAGCGGCACGGGCAGCGCGTCCTGGGCGATGCGCACGTTCTCGCAGAGCACGTCGAGGGCGTCCCGGGTGCGGGGCACGGGAAGCAGGTGGCCCGCTTCGAGCGCCGGGGAGGCGGTGAGCGTCCCCCCGGCCCGTACGAACGCGATGTGCTCCGTGACCAGCGGCGTCCCCAGCGCCACCGCCTTCTCGCCCAGCGCCGCGAGCCGCGCCGGGTCCGGCCGGTCGGCGCCGCCGAGCCCGAGCGAGACCCCGTGCGGCACGACCGTGACGCCGCGCCGCCGCAGCCGGGTCAGGGAGTCGGGCAGGTGGTCCGCGCAGATGTTCTCCGCGACGACCTCCACCCAGTCGACCCCGGTCAGTCCCTCCACCGCCTCCGCGATCTCGGGACGCCAGCCGATGCCGATGCCGAGTTCCGTCATGTCCCCCTCCTTCGGTCCTCAGTTGCCCACGTGATGGCCCACGCGGGAACGTTCGAACCCCGGGAGGGGGACGTTCAGAGCTTCATTTGAGGTTTCGGTGCTCCGGGGGCTCCCGGCCGCCGTCTCAGCCGGTGCGGGGGAACGCCGACACGACCGTGGGCGAGCCCGGGGCGATCTCCGTGAAGCCCGCGTCGCGGACGACCGGGAGGCCGCTCGTGGTGAGGGCGGGCCAGTCGTCGGCCGGGGCGGTGCGGACGGCGAGGGGGAAACCGGCCTTCCGCCAGGCCTCGCGGTCGGCGTCCGGCAGGGCCCACCAGAGGAGTTGGGCGCCGTGGCCGGCCTGGGCCATCGACTTGCCCGCCGACATGTCGAGGCGGGGGTTGAACCACAGCACCGCCGCCCCCTCCGGTACGGGGCCGGGGGCGGCCGGGTCGTCGAGGTCGGTGCCCGAGACCTGGAGGCGGGCCAGGTCCTTAGGCCAGCCGTCGAGCGGGACCGGCGGGAAGACCCGTACCTCCGCCTCCGCGCCGGTGACCGTGATGCCGGGGAGCGCGCACGCCCGCCGCCACTCGGCGCCGCGCGCCCGGCGCACCACCTTGCGGATCCGGGCGTCCTGCCAGTCGGCCATGGCCCGCGCCCACTCGCCCTCGCCGGTGGAGCGCCCGTCGGTCAGGATCTCCAGGACGGCCCGCGCCGCGGTCTCCAGGGCGTCGGTACGGGCCGGGGGCGCCTCGCGCTCGATCCGCACCACCAGGGGGAGGACGAACTGGGGCTTCTCGTCGCGGGGATCGGTCTCGTCGCTGCTCACCGGGCAAGTCTGCCACTGCCGTCACGTGCGTCCCCACCGGCGTCGTGACGAGCGGTCCTCGTGGGAACGGCTGCCACGGCACGCCTGGAGTGAGCGCGCCGGGAGTACGCTCGGACACATGACCGAGACCGCGCCCGCGTCCGCATCCGTGTCCGCGTCGTACTGTGCCCCCGAGCCCGCCCCGAGGCCCGAACCGGCGGCCGAGGGGCCGTTCGCGGCCTGCGTGCTGTGCCAGGAGCCGACCGAGTACCCGGAGTCGGCCAAGGGCATCACGCTCTGCCCGGTGTGCGAGTGGCAGGAGGCCCAGCGCACGGCCTGCTCCGGCTGAGGCCCCTCAGCCGCGCATGAGGTCGGACACCTTCACGAAGCGGTAGCCGCGGGCCCGCAGCTCCGGGACGATCCGGCGGATCGCCCGCTCGGTGACGGGCGCGGCGCTGCGGGTGCAGTGCATGACCACGAGCGAGCCGGGCTTCACCCCGTCGAGCACCTGCTCGGCGACCGCGTCCGCGTCCTTGGCGAAGGCGTCCCCGCTGACCACGTCCCACTGGACCGCCGTCACCCCGGCGGGACCGAGGGCGCGCAGGGCCGCGTCGTCGTAGCAGCCGCCGGGGAAGCGGAAGTACGGGACGACGTTGAGGGCCCCGGCGTCCCGGAAGGCGTCGAAGGCGCGCTGCACGTCCGCCGCCATGTCGGGCCCGGCGACGGTGGGCAGGCCGTAGCAGGGGGACGCGAAGGCGTAGTGGCTGTACGAGTGGTTGGCGATCTCGAAGCGCGGGTCGCCGCCGATGGACTTGGCCTGGTCGGGGTACTCCTCCGCCCAGCGGCCCGTCATGAAGACGGTCGCGTCCACCTTCAGGCGGCGCAGGGTCGCGATGAGTTCCGGGTTGTCGAACCGCTCGCCGCGCGCGGCCCTCGGTCCCTGGTCGGCCGTCATGTCGGCGTCGAAGGTGAGCGCGACGACCTTCTCGGCGCCCTTCGGGGAGCTCGCGGCCCGGCGCGTGTAGACGGGGGTGAGCCCGTTCGGGCCGGGCGCCATGGTGGGCGCGGCGGCGGGTTCGGCACCGGGCTTGGGGCGGGCGGCGGTGCTCGCGCTCGCGCGGGGCGAGGACGTGCCGACCGCCGCCGGGGTGCTCACGGCGTCCGGGGTGCTCGCCGCCTGCGGGGCGCCGCCCTCGCCGCAGCCGACGAGGGCGGCGCCGAGCAGGCCGAGTACCGCCATTTTTCGCACAGAAACGTTCACGTGCGGAAGTTATACGATCAAAGGCTTTAAAGCCCGTTCCTTGGTGGGGGCGGTGCCCGAGTCCACACGCCGGGCCCCGTGCCCCGCGCCCCGCGCTCCGGCCCCGTTCCGTTCGACGCGGCCTCAGGCGGAGTGGTCGGCGGCCGGAGCGTCACGTACTTCCGGAGGACCGTCCCATGCGCGCGGGGCCGCTCCGGCGTCGAGCCAGCCCCGCTGCGCGGCGAGCGCCCCGGCCTGGAAGCGGCTCCGCGCCCCCAGCATGTCCATGACTCCGGCCACGACCCGGCGCGTGGTGCGGCTGGAGATGCCGAGCCGCTTCGCGATGGTCTCGTCGGTGTGCCCGTGTTCCAGGAGCCGGAGCGTCTCGCGCTCCTGGGACGTGAGCCCTCGCTCGTCGCGCGCCCTCGCGGTGCCCAGCGGATCGGCCCGCCCCCAGGCCAGGTCGAACAGGGCGCACAGCGCGGTGAGGGCCCCGTCCCCCGTGAGCAGCACCGCGCTGTGCCCGCTGTTCTCCCCGTACACCGGCAGGACGGCGACGCGCCGGTCGATGACGGTCATGCGGACCGGGACGTCGGGGGTGGTGCGCACCTCGCCCCCCGCCGACGCGAGCCACTTCGCGTACTCCGTCCCGGCCGGGTTGTTGCGCAGGGACTCGGGATACAGGGTGCGCATGCGCACCCCCCGGCCCAGCAGCTCGGAGTCCAGCGGTTTGGCCGCCTCGATGTTCTTCGCGTCGGGCGCGTCCGGGACGAACGCCATGACCTCGTGCTCGATGTGGCGGCTCAGCTCGGCCAGCCGATCGCGTATCCGGTCCACCCCGACGAGCAGTTCCACGCCGCTCGAGTCCGTCATCGGTTGAAAACCGACCCAGTCCGCGATGAGTTGGGCGGCGGCGGCGCGGGACGCCTCCAGCTTCTGCTGCTGTGCGAGCAGTTCCGCCTGCTGGCGCGCGAGCAGCGACTCCATCGCCAGCTCCGGGCTGACCGGGTGGAGCCTGGTCTGCTCCGTGGCGGAGGGGCGCAGGAGCGACAGCTCGCTGAGCCGGTCCAGCGCCTCCCGTACGTCCGCCTCGGCCAGCGAGAGGGAGGCCGCCAGCTCCGCGACCCCCCAGTCGGTGTGCTGAAGCAGCATCCGATAGATGCCTTCTGTTCGCGTGTCGATTCCCAGTGCGTCGAGCATGTGTGTACCCCCCATAGATACGTGCAGGAATCATCACACGACGTGTTCCTTCTTGTTGCTTCTGTGGCCGAAGTGCGTGCTGAAGTGTCCGATTGCGGCCTTGGCCGCTTCGGGACATCCGAGAGCGGAGGCACGGGCGGAGCGGCTCACGAAGATCGAGGGATGTATCTGATCCATGTACGGCTGCGCCGTCCCGTCGACGGCGAGCCGGCCCCGGAGGCGGCGCGGGAGATCCTCGCCACGGTCGCCCCGGACGACGGCGTGGAACACGTCACGGTGCACCACGTCTCCGGACGGGAGGCCGTGGTCGGCCTGTTCGTCCGGGCGGAGAGCCTCGCCGTCGCCGAGGAGGCGGCCGCCGCGGTGTGTTCCCGCGCGCTGAGCCTGCGGCCCGCCTGGGGATACGTCACCGTCTCCTGCGGTGCCGTACTGGTCTGGCCCCTCCTGGAACTCTAGGGGGTGTCTTGTCGATCGTGCCGGACGCCGCGAGCCCGGCCCGATCGACAAGGCACCCCCTAGGGACGTGCGCCGGCGGACACGGCGGCGGTGATGTCCCCAAGCGGACGTGTCCCGATGCGGACAGCGCGATGTTCTTCACCGGCACCACGGCCTCGTGCAGTATCCAGTCATCCGCATTTCGGATCGACGAACCCACTCACTCCCGCAAAGGATTCAGCCGTGCTGCGTGCCCGCCTTGCCGTCACCCTCTTCCTCGCTTTCGCCTTTGCCGGTTTCAGCACCAGCGCCATGGCGGACAGCCCGGTCGTCAAGGCCACGCTCGGCTGGCAGTGAGTGAATTCCCGACTCTCTCCGAAACCCCTCCGCTTCACTTCTCCTGCGGAATGCAGACCCGATCTTTCGGAAGGCAGAAAATGACCGGAACCAGGAACAGCCGCCGGCTCACCGTCGCCCTGTGCGCGGCCACGGCCATCGGACTCGGCGCGACCGGCAGCGCGTTCGCCCAGCAGGGCGGGCCGGCCGACAGCCGCCCGGCCGCGGAGGCGGGCAGGGCCGACTACCCGGGCGCGGGACAGGGCAAGGTCACCCCGGTCCCCACGGAGTTCCGCAGGGACTCCGCCCAGCGCAGCCTCACCGCCGCGGCGGAGATCACCCGGAGCGAGGTCATCGCGCGGGCGAAGTCCTGGGTCGGAAAGGGCCTGGACTACAGCTGGACGAACTATTACAAGGGCTACCGGATGGACTGCTCCGGTTACGTCTCCATGGCGTGGGGGCTCAGCAGCTCGCTGGCGACCCCGAACTTCGTCCCCGGAACGGCCGAGTGGATATCGAAGGGCGAACTCAAGCCCGGTGACGCGCTGCTGGACGACGACGGCGGCGCGGAAGGCCACATCGTTCTCTTCGAGGAATGGACGAACAGCGACAAGACCGCCTACTGGGGTTACGAGTTCACCCCCAGCGGCGTTCACCACCGCATCATCCCCTATCCCTACTACAGCGGCCACGGGCCTTTCTCCCCGGTGCGCCTGAAGAACATCGTGGACGACCCCGTCCCGGAGCCGGAGGAGCCGAAGGAGGACACCTCGTCCCGGGTGAACGCGGACTTCAACGGTGACGGTCGGGACGACGTGGCGGCGTTGTACGGGTACGGGGACGGGTCGGTGGCGTTGTTCACGTTCCTGGCGCGGGCGGACGGTGGGTTCGACGCTCCGTTGAAGTCGTGGACGCGTCCGCCGGGGAACTGGACGTTCAAGAGCGTGAAGCTGACGGCGGGTGACTACGACGGCAACGGGCGTGCGGATCTGGCCGCGATGTACGACTACGCGGACGGTTCGGTCTCGCTGTTCACGTTCAAGTCGAAGGCCGACGGCGGTTTCTCGGACCCGGTGAAGTCGTGGACGACGGCGCCGGGGAACTGGTGGCCGGAGAACGTGCAGCTGGCGTCGGGCGACTTCGACGGCAACGGCCGTGACGACGTGGCCGCGTTCTACGGCTACAGCGACGGCCGCGCCGCCCTCTACACCTTCAAGCCCAATGCCTCCGGCGAGTTCGGCACCCCGCTGCGCTCCTGGAACGTCCCCGAGAACTACTGGTGGGGCGAGAACGTCGAGCTCGCCGCCGGTGACTTCGACGGCAACGGCCGCGACGACCTGGCCGCGATGTACGGGTACGAGGACGGCACGGTCTCGATGTTCACCTTCAAGTCCCAGACGGACGGCGGCTTCGTGGCGCCGGTGAAGTCGTGGACCACGGAGCCGGGCAACTGGACCTTCTCCAACGTCAAGCTGACCGCCGGCGACTACGACGGCGACGGCCGGGCGGACGCCGCCGCCTTCTACGGCTACAGCGACGGCCGGGCCGCGCTGTTCACCTTCAGGACCAAGACCGACGGAACCTTCAACAGCCCGGTCAAGTCCTGGAACGTGCCCGCGGACTACTGGTGGGGCGAGAACGTCCAGATCGCCTCGGGCGACTACGACGGCAACGGCCGCTCGGACGTTGCGGCGTTCTACGGCTACAACGACGGCCGCGCCGCGCTCTACACCTTCAAGCCCAACGCCTCCGGCGAGTTCGGCAGCCCGCTGCGCTCGTGGAACGTCCCGGAGAACTACTGGTGGGGCGAGCACGTCAAGCTCGGCTGACCCGGGCGGGGCCGGACGCACGCAGTCCGGCCCGCCCGTACCCCGGCGGGGCCGCCCGCACTCCGGCGGCCCCGCCCGCATCCCGACGGAGCCGCCCGGCGGCTCCGCGCCTCGCACCCCCTGGTCCCTCCCGGCCCGTCCCCGTACCCCGAAAGCGAATCCCGCCATGCGCACCCTCTCCGGACACGACGTCCGAAAACCCCGCGGACGCCGTGTCGTCGCCGCCACGCTGACGGCCCTCGCGCTGTCCGGCGCGTCCGTCTCCGTGGCGTCCGCCTCCCCGCAGCTCTCCGGAGCGCCCGCGCCGGCCGCCGACACCAAGCCCGTGGAGTACCGCGGGCTCCACCTCGACGTCCCCGCGCACTGGCGCGTCGTCGACCTGGAGAAGTCGCCCGGCACGTGCGTCCGGTTCGACACGGCCGCCCTCTACCTCGGCCACCCCGGGGCACAGCAGTCCTGCCCCGCCGACGCCGTGGGCGAGCGGACCGACGCCCTGGTGGTGGAGCCCCTCTCCGGGGCCACCGTCACCGACCCCTCGTCCGTCCTGCGCGTACCGGCCGGCCAGCCCCTTCCGACGCGCCTCGCGGGCAACGCGGAGCACGAGGTCCTCCTGTCCGCCGAGGGCGCCGGACTGCTCGTCACGGCCGTCTACGGCACGACCCCCGACACCGTCTCCCGCGTCGTCGGCTCGGGCCGCACCGGCCCCGCGGCGGTCCCCGGCGAACTCCCCGCCCCCCGCCTGGCGGCCGCGAGGGCGGCGGCCGAGACCCCCAGCACCGGATACACCGGCAAGGCCTTCGACGCCTGTGCCGCTCCCTCCGCGAGCCTGATGCAGGCGTGGAAGTCCTCGCCCTACCAGGGCGTCGGCATCTACATCGGCGGCCCGACCAGGGTCTGCGCCCAGCCCAACCTGACCGCCGGATGGGTGTCCGACCGCACGGCCGACGGCTGGCACATGATCCCGATCTACGCCGGCCTCCAGGCCAGGGGGATCACGCCCGGCGAGGCCGTCGCCCAGGGCAGGGAGTCCGCCGAGGGCGCGGTCGACAGGGCCAAGGCGCTCGGATTCGCGGCCCAGACCGTGCTGTACACGGACATGGAGCCCTACCCCTCCGCGACCTACCGCACCCGCGTCCTCGACTACCTCTCCGGCTACAACGCGCGGGTCCGCGAACTGGGCTTCCGCCCGGGCGTGTACGTGAACGTCCAGAACTCCGGCGACATGGCGGCCCTGCACAACAACACCCGCTACGCGAAGCCCGACGTCCTCTGGGTCGCCAACTGGAACGGCGCGGCGGACGTCTCCAACGGCTCGATGGGCCTGCCGGGCGCCTCCTACTGGTCGGGCAAGCGGCGCGTGCACCAGTACGCGGGAGACGTGGGCGAGACGCACGGCGGGGTCTCCCTCAACATCGACCGCAACTACGTCGACGTCGCCCCCGCCACCGCTCCGGAACCCGCGCCCGAGGAGTGGCGCGAGGACGCGGCCTCCCGGGTGAACGCGGACTTCAACGGTGACGGTCGGGACGACGTGGCGGCGTTGTACGGGTACGGGGACGGGTCGGTGGCGTTGTTCACGTTCCTGGCGCGGGCGGACGGTGGGTTCGACGCTCCGTTGAAGTCGTGGACGCGTCCGCCGGGGAACTGGACGTTCAAGAGCGTGAAGCTGACGGCGGGTGACTACGACGGCAACGGGCGTGCGGATCTGGCGGCGATGTACGACTACGCGGACGGTTCGGTCTCGCTGTTCACGTTCAAGTCGAAGGCCGACGGCGGCTTCTCGGACCCGGTGAAGTCGTGGACGACGGCGCCGGGGAACTGGTGGCCGGAGAACGTGCAGCTGGCGTCGGGCGACTTCGACGGCAACGGCCGTGACGACGTGGCCGCGTTCTACGGCTACAGCGACGGCCGGGCCGCGCTCTACACCTTCAAGTCCGACGCCTCGGGTCTGTTCGGCAGCCCGCTGCGCTCGTGGAACGTCCCCGAGAACTACTGGTGGGGCAAGAACGTCAAGCTGGCCTCGGGCGACTTCGACGGCAACGGGCGCGACGACGTGGCCGCGTTCTACGGCTACAGCGACGGCCGCGCGGCGCTGTTCACCTTCAAGTCGGGCGCGGACGGCGGCTTCGCGAGCCCCGTGAAGTCGTGGAACGTGCCGGAGAACTACTGGTGGGGCGAGAACGTCAAGCTCACCGCCTCCGACTACGACGGCAACGGACGCACGGACGTGGCCGCGATGTACGGCTACGAGGACGGCACCGTCTCCCTCTTCACCTTCGCCACCCGGGCGGACGGCACGTTCGAGAACCCGGTGAAGTCCTGGACCACCGAGCCCGGCAACTGGTGGATCGAGAACGTCCAGATCGCCTCGGGCGACTACGACGGCAACGGCCGCGGTGACGTGGCGGCGTTCTACGGCTACAGCGACGGCCGCGCCGCCTTCTACACCTTCAAGTCCGACGCCTCGGGCCTGTTCGGCACCCCGCTGCGCTCGTGGAACGTCCCCGAGAACTACTGGTGGGGCGACCACGTGAAGCTCGGCTGAACCGGCACCGATCCCGGGCGGCGGCACCTCTCCGTGCCGCCGCCCTTCTCGATGAGACGAGACGACATGACGAGACGGGACGACATGAAACGCACACACCTCGGTACGACGGCACGCGGCGCGCTCACGGCGGCCCTGCTCCTCGGCGCGACGACCCTGCTGCCGGCACCGTCCGCACTCGCCGCGTCGGTCGCCACCTGGGACAAGGTCGCCCAGTGCGAGAGCAGTGGGAACTGGTCGATCAACACGGGGACGGGCTACTACGGCGGCCTCCAGTTCAAGCTCAGCACCTGGAAGGACTACGGCGGCAGCCGTTACGCGACCTACCCCCACCTGGCCACCAAGAAGGAGCAGATACTCATCGGCGAGAAGGTCCTCGCCGGCCAGGGCGAACGCGCCTGGCCCACCTGCGGTCCCCGCGCGGGCCTGGGCTCCGACACCGCCGAACCCTTCCCCACCGAACCCGCCGAGCCCGCCGAACCCGCCTGGCGGGACGACGCCGCGTCCCGGGTGAACGCGGACTTCAACGGCGACGGCCGGGACGACAACGCGGCCTTCTACGGCTACGCCGACGGTTCCGTCGCCCTCTTCACCTTCCTCGGCAAGAGCGACGGCGGGTTCGCCGTCCCCGTCAAGTCCTGGACCACGACGCCGGGCAACTGGACCCACCGCAGCATCAAGCCCGTGGCCGGCGACTTCAACGGCGACGGGCGTGCGGACCTGGCCGCGATGTACGACTACGCGGACGGTTCGGTCGCGCTGTTCACGTTCCTGTCCAAGGCCGACGGCGGTTTCTCGGCTCCGGTGAAGTCCTGGACGACGGCCCCGGGGAACTGGTGGCCGGAGAACGTGCAGCTCGCGTCGGGCGACTTCGACGGCAACGGCCGTGACGACGTGGCCGCGTTCTACGGTTACAGCGACGGCCGGGCCGCTCTCTACACCTTCAAGTCCGACGCCTCGGGTCTGTTCGGCACTCCGCTGCGCTCCTGGAACGTGCCGGAGGACTACTGGTGGGGCGAGAACGTCAAGCTGGCGTCGGGCGACTTCGACGGCAACGGCCGTGACGACGTGGCCGCGTTCTACGGGTACAACGACGGCCGCGCCGCGCTCTTCACCTTCAAGTCGGGCGCGGACGGCGGCTTCGCGAGCCCCGTGAAGTCGTGGAACGTGCCGGAGAACTACTGGTGGGGGAAGAACGTCAAGCTCACCGCCGGCGACTACGACGGCAACGGACGTGCCGACGTGGCCGCGATGTACGGCTACGAGGACGGCACGATCTCCCTCTTCACCTTCGCCACCGCGGCGGACGGCACCTTCGGGAACCCCGTGAAGTCGTGGACGACGGAGCCCGGCAACTGGTGGATCGAGAACGTGCAGATCGCCTCGGGCGACTACGACGGCAACGGCCGGTCCGACGTGTCCGCCTTCTACGGCTACAGCGACGGCCGGGCCGCCTTCTACACCTTCAAGCCGGATGCGGCGGGCAGGTTCGGCACGCCCCTGCGCTCGTGGAACGTCCCGGAGAACTACTGGTGGGGCGACCACGTGAAGCTCGCCTAACCCCGCCCGGAAGCGGCGCCGGTCACGATGCCAGCAGCCGCTTCCGGCTCTCCTCCACGTCGAAGTCGCCCGGCGGGTACTTCGGGTCCAGCGCCTCCAGGTGTTCGAGGAGCAGCTTGCTGATCGCCCAGTTCCGGTACCACTTGCGGTCCGCCGGGACCACGTGCCAGGGGGCCGCGTCCGTCCCGCAGCGCTCCAGGGCCAGTTCGTAGGCCTTCTGGTAGTCCGGCCAGAGGGCCCGTTCCTCGATGTCCCCCGTGGTGAACTTCCAGTGCTTGTCGGGGTCGTCGAGCCGGGCGAGGAGCCGGGCGCGCTGCTCCTCGTACGAGAGGTGCAGGAAGACCTTGACGACCGTCACCCCGTCGTCCGCGAGGGACTTCTCGAAGTGGTTGATCTGCCGGTAGCGGCGCTTGATCTCGGAGCGGGAGACCAGGTCGTGGACGCGCGGGACGAGGACGTCCTCGTAGTGCGAGCGGTCGAAGATGCCGATCTCGCCCGGCAGGGGCAGCGCCTTCTCGATCCGCCAGAGGAAGGAGTGCTCCTTCTCCTCCGGCGTCGGGGCCTTGAAGCCGCGCACCCGGCAGCCCGACGGGTTGAGGAAGCCGATCACGTGCTTGACCGTGCCGCCCTTGCCGCTGGTGTCCATGCCCTGGAGGACCAGGAGCAGCCTGCGCCGGTCCCCGGCGGTGCTCGACGCGTACAGGCGCTCCTGGAGGTCGGCCAGGCGCGGCCCCAGCTCGGCGGTGGCGGCCACCCCGGCCGCCTTGTCGGCGGGGCCCGCCGGGACGCCCCGGGCGTCGTACGAGGTGAGGTCGACCGGTTCGCCCACGGGCACGCGCAGCACGTCACGCAGGACCGGCTCCCGCTCCTCGCGCCGCTTCTTCCCGCCGCTCTTCTTCGGCATCTCGCGCTCCTTCCGCAGTCCCGCCCGCCTTCCCCCGATCCTCCGCCACAACCGGGGCGCCCGCGACTTCCGGGGGCGGGCCGCGCCCCCGGAAAGCCGGCCGGTCAGTGGCGCCAGGGGCCCGTCACCGCGAACGTCGTCCCGGGCGCGTAGCAGTTGACGTACATCGTGCTCCGGTCCGGGGAGAAGGTGACCCCCGCGAACTCGCCCCACTCCGGGGCGTCGGGCGTACCGATGTTCTGCCTCCCCCGGGCGACCGGGTAGACCTCGCCGCGTTCGCTCACCCCGAAGACGTGCTGCACGCCCCCGCCGTCCTCGCAGACCATCAGGCCCCCGGTCGGCGCCAGGCAGATGTTGTCCGGCGACTCGCCCGGCAGCTGGATGTCCGTACTCGGGCCGAAGACGACGACGAGGGTGAGCCGGCGCCGGTGCGGCTCGTACTTCCACACCTGGCCGAAGTGGGCGGCCGCCGAGCCGTCCCCGGTCCGGGCGAACGACGACACGAAGTAGACGGCCCGCCCGCCCCAGTAGCAGCCCTCCAGCTTCTGCGCGTGCGTGATGCCCTTCGGCCCGAAATCCTGGAAGCGGATGGGCGTCCCGGCCGCCAGCGGGTCCGGTACGGGGACCCACTCGACGCCCTCGAAGCGCGTCCCGGTCTCCTGGACCGCGGAGAGGTCGGGGACGCCCGGCACCCGCATCGCCTCCAGGGCGCCGCCCGCGCGCAGCGAGCCCGTACCGCCGAGCGGCTTGCGGGGGAGGAAGCGGTAGAAGAGCCCGAAGGGGCGGTCGAAGGCGTCCTCCGTCTCGTACACGACGCCGCTGTGCGGGTCGACGGCGATCGCCTCGTGCTGGAAGCGGCCCATGGCGGTGAGCGGGACGGCTCCGGTGCGGCGCGGGTCGGCGCCGTCGACCTCGAAGATGAAGCCGTGGTCCTTGGTGTAGCCGTTCGTGCCGGCCCGGTCCTCGGTCTCCTCGCAGGTCAGCCAGGTGTTCCAGGGCGTGGGCCCGCCGGCGCAGTTGACGGCCGTGCCGGCGACGGCGACCCGCTCGCCGAGGACATTGTTCCGCCCGTCGAGTTCGAGGACCGTGCAGCCGCCCTTGGCCGCCGGATCGTACGTGAGGCCGGGGACGGTCGGGACGCCGATCTTCCCGGTGGCCTTGTTCTCGTGGTTGCGGACCAGGTGCACCCGGCCCCGGTGACCGGGGAAGGCGCCCATGCCGTCGTGGTTGCTGGGGACGGGCCCCTCGCCGGAGCGGAGGGGGTCGCCCTGCCGGGAGAGGACCTTGTGGCGGAAACCGGCCGGCAGGTCGAGGAGACCGCGGGGGTCGGGGACGAGGGGGCCGTAGCCTCCCCGGGGCGGACGGTCGCCGGGAGCAGCGCCGGCGCTTCCGGCGAAGAGCTCGGAGAGGGCGCCGGTGAAGGCGATCCCGGCGACGGACGCGCCGGTGCGGGACAGGATCTGACGTCGTGTTGCGGACATGGGCAACGGGCTCCCCTGTTGGCGGACAGGTGGTGACACTCCGTCGCGTCACGTGTTGCCTGTGTGACGTGCGACCCGCACGTGTGTATCACGCGCTCCGGTGGCGCGTGAACCATGCGGGCCGCAACTTCCGCGCGTGGCGCAGTTCCTGACCCCGCGTCAGGAGGGGATCAGGCCAGCTCGGCGTCGAGCGTGATGGTCGTGCCCGACAGGGCCTGGCTGACCGGGCAGTTCTTCTTCGCGTCCTCCGCCGCCGCCCGGAAGCCGTCCGCGTCCAGGCCCGGGACCTCGCCCCGCACGGTCAGGTGGATGCCGGTGATGCCCTCGCCCGGCTGGAAGGTGACGTCGGCCTTCGTCTCCAGGCGGGTGGGCGGGTTGCCCGCGCCGGCCAGCCCGTGGGAGAGGGCCATCGAGAAGCAGGAGGAGTGCGCGGCGGCGATCAGCTCCTCGGGGCTGGTCTTCCCGTTCGGCTCCTCCGACCGGGCGGGCCAGGAGACGTCGTAGGAGCCGATGCCGGAGGAGTCGAGGGAGACGGTGCCGGAGCCCTTGAGGAGGTCGCCCTGCCAGACGGTGTGGGCGTGACGCACGGTGGCCATGGTGGATCCCTTTCGATCGATCGGGTACGGCCCCCAAGCTACTGCGCGACGAGCCCCTTCGCGTCGCGGGCGAGCGCGGTGAGCCGCGAGATCGCCCGGAAGTACTTCTTGCGGTATCCGCCGTTCAGCATCTCGTCGCTGAACAGGCGGTCGAAGGGCAGGCCGGAGGCGAGGACGGGTATCTCGCGGTCGTAGAGCCGGTCGGCCAGGACGACGAGCCGCAGCGCGGTCGACTGGTCGGGCACGGGCCGCACGTCGGTGAGGCAGACGGCCGTGAGGTCGTCGGTCAGGGCGCCGTACCGGCTCGGGTGGACCCTGGCCAGGTGGTCGAGCAGGTGCGGGAAGTCGTCCAGGGAGGCGCCCGGCGTGGCGTACGCGGTCGCGGTGACGTCCTGGTCGGAGAAGGGCGCGGGGGCCTCGGGCAGGCCCCGGTGGCGGTAGTCCTCGCCGTCGATCCGCAGCGGCCGGAAGTGGGCGGAGAGGCCCTGGATCTCGCGGAGGAAGTCGGCGGCGGCGAAGCGGCCCTCGCCGAGCTTGCCGGGCAGCGTGTTGGAGGTGGCGGCGAGCGCCACGCCCGACTCGACCAGCTTGCCGAGGAGGCTGGAGACGAGGACGGTGTCGCCCGGGTCGTCGAGCTCGAACTCGTCGATGCACAGGAGCCGGTGCCCGCTCAGGGTCTTCACGGTCTGCTGGAAGCCGAGCGCGCCGACCAGGTTGGTCAGCTCGACGAAGGTGCCGAAGGCCTTCAGGGCGGGCTCGGCGGGGGTCGCGTGCCAGAGCGAGGCGAGGAGGTGGGTCTTGCCGACGCCGTAGCCGCCGTCCAGGTAGACCCCGCGCGGCCCGGTGGGGGCGGCGGGCTTCCGCGCGAACCAGCGGCGCTTCCCGGCGCCGGAGGCGTGCGCCCCGCCCAGGCCCTCGGCGAAGCCGCTCAGGACCTCGACCGCCTGCGTCTGGCTGGGCTGGTTCGGGTCCGGGATGTACGTGTCGAAGCGCACGGAGTCGAAGCGCGGCGGCGGCACCATCTCCGCGACGAGGCGCTCGGCGGGGACGCGGGGCTCTCGGGAGCAGAGCGAGAGCGGGGCCGCGGCGGAGGGGACGGCTTCGGTGAGGGCACGGGTCGACACAGTTCCCCACTGTAAGCGCCATGTCAGACTGCCTGGATGCGACGCCTGTTTCCTGTGACGGACATGACAGCCGGACCGGCCGTGCCGGTCGCACCCGCCGGACCTGCCGGATCTGCCGCACCCGCCGGACCTGCCGCATCCGCCGGACCTGCCGACGGGGCCGGGACGGAAGGCGGGGCTGGGACGGAGGGCGGGGCCGGGACGGAGGGGGAGGGCGGGGACTGGTCCCTCGACGCGCTCGCCGACGCCTACGCCTACCCGGAGGGCGACGCCCCCTGGCTGCGGGCCAACATGGTCTCCTCGCTCGACGGCGCCGGCCAGCACGAGGGGCGCTCCCAGCCGCTCTCCTCCGAGACCGACATGAGGATCTTCGGCACCCTGCGCGGGCTCGCCGACGTGATCGTGGTGGGCGCGGAGACCGTACGCCTGGAGGGCTACCGCCCCGCCCGGGCGCGGGAGGCCTTCGCGGAGCGCCGGGCCGCCGCCGGACAGGGCCCGGCCCCCGTGATCGCCGTGGTCAGCGCCTCACTCGACCTGGACTTCTCGCTTCCGCTCTTCACCGCGCCGCTGGTGCCGACCCTGGTCCTCACCGGGAGCGGGGCGCCCGCCGAGCGGGTCGGGGCGGCCCGGGAGGCGGGGGCCGAGGTGCTGTTCGCGGGCGAGGGGACCAGGGTCGACCCGGCCCGCGCGCTCGCGGCCCTGACGGAGCGCGGACTGCGGCGCCAGCTCACCGAGGGCGGGCCCCGGCTGCTCGGCCAGTTCGTGGCGGCGGGGGTCCTCGACGAACTGTGCCTGACGATCTCGCCGACCATGACGGCCGGAGACGCCCAGCGGATCGCCGGAGGCCCCCCGGTGGCCGTCCCGACACGCTTCCGGGTGGCTTCCGTCCTGGAGCGGGACGGCTTCCTCTTCACCCGCTACCTTCGGTCCTGAAAAAAGCGGAATTCGTCGTTCCGCTTACTGTCCGCCGGGCACACTTACTGTCGCAGACCCCGTGCGAACACGGGGAAGGATGGTTTCCGCAGAAGGGCTCCCGAAGTGTTCACAAGCGTTCTGATGATCGAGAAGCCCCTGACGTCCGTCGACGTGGAATTCGTCACCACGCTGCACGGCGACGAGGGCGTGTCCTTCATCGTCCTGATGCAGCCGCGCGGTGACCAGGCCGATGTACTGCTGCGTGCCATCGACGACGTCGCCATGGGCGAACTGAGGGAAGCCGCCCGCGAGGGCGAGGAACCGGAGGGCAAGGAGGCCCGGCCCCCCGCCGAACAGGCCCTGGAGCACTCGCTCCGGGCCCTGAGGGACGCCGGCTGCGAGGCGGTCGGCCAGGTCGTCGAGGACCACCCGCTCGACAAGATGAAGGCGGTCGTCGAGGAGGCGGGGGCGGACGAGGTCATCGTCCTCACCGCGCCGCACTACGTGGAGGAGTTCTTCCACCGCGACTGGGCCTCCCGGGCCCGCCACAAGGTGGGCGTCCCCGTCCTGAAGCTCTTCGCGCACAGCGAGTGACCGGGCGGTGACGGCCGGGCCCGCGCTCCGTGCAGGGGGCGCGGGCCCGGCCGTGCCCTGCCGGGCGCGTCCGGAGGAAGCCACTAGGCTGGGGACTTCCAGCCGACGACGCGCGACGACGCGCAACGAAACACCTCGGGGAGAGATCCGCATGGCACCCGCCATTCCCGCCGCCATGGACCGGCCGCACTTCATCGGCATCGGCGGTGCCGGGATGTCGGGCATCGCGAAGATCCTCGCCCAGCGCGGCGCCAAGGTCGCCGGCAGCGACGCCAAGGACTCCGCGACCGCCGAGGCCCTGCGCGCCCTCGGCGTCACCGTGCACATCGGCCACGCCGCCGAGCACCTGGCCGACGACGCCTCCGCCGTCGTCGTCTCCAGCGCCATCCGCGCCGACAACCCCGAGCTGGCCCGCGCCGCCGAGCTCGGCATCCCGGTCGTGCACCGCTCCGACGCGCTCGCCTCCCTCATGGACGGCCTGCGCGCGATCGCGGTCGCCGGCACGCACGGCAAGACCACGACCACCTCCATGCTGGCCGTCGCCCTCGGCCACCTCGGCCTCGACCCCTCGTACGCCATCGGCGGCGACCTGGCGGGTCCCGGCACCAACGCCCGGCACGGCGACGGCGAGGTCTTCGTCGCCGAGGCCGACGAGAGCGACCGCAGCTTCCAGAAGTACGACCCCGAGGTCGCGATCGTCCTCAACGTCGAGCTGGACCACCACGCGAACTACGCCTCCCTGGACGAGATCTACGAGTCCTTCGAGGCCTTCACCGCCAAGATCCGCCCCGGCGGCACCCTCGTTGTCGGCGAGCACGCCGGCGCCCGCGAGCTGGCCCGCCGGGTCGCGGACCGCGAGGGCCTGGAGATCGTCACGGTCGGCGAGTCCGAGGACTCCGACGCCCGGATCCTGAAGATCGTCCCGAACGGCATGAAGAGCGAGGTGACCGTCGAGCTCGACGGCACCGAGCACACCTTCACCGTCTCGGTCCCCGGCCGCCACTACGCCCACAACGCCGCCGCCGCGCTCGCCGCCGGCGCCCGCGTCGGCATCGACCCGGCCGAGCTCGCCCAGGCCCTCACCGCCTACACCGGCGTCGGCCGCCGCCTCCAGCTCAAGGGCGAGGCGAAGGGCGTGCAGGTCATCGACTCGTACGCGCACCACCCCACCGAGATGACCGCCGACCTGGAGGCCATGCGCGGCGCCGCCGGGGACGCCCGCCTGCTCGTCGTCTTCCAGCCGCACCTGTTCTCCCGGACCCAGGAGCTGGGCGAGGAGATGGGCGAGGCGCTGGCCCTCGCGGACGCCTCCGTCGTCCTCGACGTCTACCCGGCCCGCGAGGACCCGATCCCGGGCGTCACCAGCGAGCTGATCGTCGAGGCGGCCCGGAAGGCCGGCGCCGACGTGACGCCCGTCCACAACAAGGGTGCCGTGCCCGAGATCGTCGAGGGAATGGCCGGCCCCGGCGATCTCGTTCTCACCATGGGGGCGGGCGACGTCACGGACCTCGGCCCGCGCATCCTGGACCACCTGTCGAAGTAGTGCGGAGCAGAGGGAGCGAGCCCATGGCGTACGACGTCGAGAAGCCGGACGAGCAGTGGCGTGCGGAGCTGAGCCCGGCGGAGTACCAGGTGCTGCGTCAAGCGGGCACCGAGCCCGCCTTCCGCGGCGAGTACACCGACACCACCACCAAGGGCGTCTACTCCTGCCGGGCGTGCGGCGCGGAGCTGTTCACCTCGAACGAGAAGTTCCCGTCGCACTGCGGCTGGCCGTCCTTCTACGACCCGAAGGACTCCGACGCGGTCGAACTGATCGAGGACCGCACCCACGGCATGGTCCGCACGGAGGTCCGCTGCTCCCGCTGCGGCTCCCACCTGGGCCACGTCTTCGAGGGCGAGGGCTACCCGACCCCGACGGACCAGCGGTACTGCATCAACTCGATCTCGCTGCGGCTGGAGCCGACGGAGGGCTGAGCGGACGACGGGGCCCTCCCGCGCCGCCCGCCCGGAGTGGGCGGAGGACGGGAGTGCCCCTCGGCCGTCCCCGTGCCGTGTGCGCGCCGACGGCACCCGCCGCCCGGGCGGGAGTGCGCACAGAAGCTTTGCCCACGGGTATCCCCCGGCCATGTCGAATCGGTCGGTGGCGGCGGGAGTCGGTCTCGCCGGTGTGATGGCGCACTGCGGCGGAAGCCCGGTGGGCGCGGTGAAGCTTCCGGTGGGGGCGATGGCCTCCGCACCGGCGGCTCCTGAGCGCTGTGTCGGCGCGGGCGTACTTCTTCTTCCTCGAAGGGAACATGGACGACGCGGTGACGGCCCTCGGTTCGGTCACCGGTGTGCGGCCCGACGTGGCGTGGGGCGCCGCCCCCTGGTTCGGCGACGCGCGTTTCCTCGGCGCGGTGGGCGCCGAGGCACTGGCCGAGGCGTGGCTGCGGACGTTGGACTACGGCCACGACCTGGACGGCGACGAGATGCGGGAGCGTTTCGCGCCCTGGTTCCACGCCCTCGACGTGGTGACCGGACGGAGGGAGGCTCAGCTCGGGGAGGGTTCCGGGGTGAGTTCGTTCCGGCCGATCCGGGAGCCCGACTTGTAGATGCTGACGGTGTCGCCGCTGATGACGTAGCGGTAGGGGCGGTTGTTCGCCTCGTACCCGTCGCTCGTCTTCTTCGCCGGCATGGCGATGCCCGCCTCGCGCCCGTCCCTGAACTCGCCGTAGTAGTAGAGCTTCCCGGCTTTCGTGCGGCAGAGGGTGATCCGGTGATCGTCCGTGCGGAACGCGTCGACCAGCGTGGCTCCCTCGCCGCTCGGCAGCGCGGACGCGATCCGGGACGGGCACGCGGCGCCGGTCCCGGTCGGCTTCGCCGTCGGTTCCGCGTCGTCCGGGCCGCCGGAGTCGAGGGCTCCGACGACGAAACTCTGCACGCCCCCCAGCAGCAGGAGCCCGACCACCACGCCGAGGCAGCTGAACAGGCAGCCGCGCGACTTCTTCGCCGGCTTCCGGTACGGCGGCGGGGTGTACGGGGGCGGGGTGTACGGCGGCGGGGCCGTCGTGCGCGGCGGCGTCGGGGTGTAGCCGGTGCCACCCGGCGGCGGATAGAAGACGCCCGTCGGCCGGCCGCCCGTCCCGCTCCCGGTGCGCGGCGGTGCCGTCTTCCGGGGAGCCGCCTTCTTCGCGGAGCCCGGCCTCGACGCCGTCCCGGACGACGTCGGCTTCGGCGCCGTGGCCTTCGAGGCGGTCGGCTTCTTCGGGGCGGCGGGTCCGGACGTCGTCTTCTTCGCGGCCGTCTTCTTCCCGGGCACGGGGCCGCCGCTCGTCTTCCAGCTCTTGCCGCAGCCGACGCAGCTGAGGTTCCGCGCGCCGTTGGTGGCCCGGCAGACGGTGCACCGCCAGTCGCCGGACGGGCGCTCGGGCGACGGGCGCCTGGCCGCGGGGCGCGGCGGGGCGGCGGGCCGCGGCATCGGGGCCCGCCGGGTCGACCCGCAGATGCCGCAGGCCGGGTCCTTCGGTCCGTTGTTGCTGTCGCAGTCCGCGCACTTCCAGTTGGCCGAGCCCGCCACCCCTGTCGTCCCTCCTAGCGGTCGCCGTGCGCCGGGCGTGTCATCACGTCCCGGAAGAGTTCTTCCGATCCCGGTCCGGCGGGGCTGACGATCCAGCCGGGAGCGTCGGGAACCCGCTCCAGTTCGGCCTCGCCCGCCGGGACCGCCTCCGCCCCCACTTCCGCCTCCGCCTCCGGCTCCGGTTCCGGTTCCGGTTCCGGGCCCTCCCCGCCTCCGTGCCCGGGCTCCGTCTCCTCCCGGTTCGGCACCGAGTACTCCCTCCAGAGCAGGTCCACGAAGCGCTGGACCGCACCCACCATGCCGGGAGGCACATCGGCGCGGACCACGGCGGACTCGGCCCCCGCGGCGGCGCCGGGGAACCGGAACCGGAAGACGAGCCGGTGCCGCCCGTCCGCGTCCCCCGGAGGGAGGACGGCGGCCGAGACGCACTTCGTCACCCCGGCGTTCATGTACCCGCCCGACCAGGCGAAGACCAGCCCTTCACGGTCCAGGGAGAGGTGGAAGCCGTCCCACTCCAGACTCACAGGCTGTTCGCGATCGTCTCGATGATCTCGTCCATCTCGAACTCCTCCAGCCCCTCGCCCGCCTTGGAGGCGAAGTGGAGGGTGAGGTCCCACTCCTCGGCGATCGGGTCGGACCAGGGGGCCTCCTCCGGCGCGAAGAGCACGAGCCGCTTGGCGGACTGCTCCATGACCGAGGTCTGGCTGCGGGCGTAGCCCCACTGCTCGAAGAGGTCGTCCATGCTGCGGGGGATGTGCGCCGGGTACGTGGACGCGTCCGCGCCGACCGTCCCGAGGGCGTGCGCGGGGGCGTCCGTGAACATCACGATGACATGGCGCCTGCGGTCGAGCCCTGTCTCCCAGGGGGAGTTGATCGCGAGCGCCAGCGCCTCCAGGCCGGACTCGGGGATGTCGCCGCCGCCGCCCGCGTCGATCCCGCTGACGAACCGCTCGAACTCCTTCGCCTGGGCGGGGAGGTGGAGGAAGTCGGTCTCCTCGATGGCGTCCGAGGGGTCGTCGCCGAAGTCGCGGAAGGCGATGACCTTCAGCCGCAGCTGGCTGATGGACTTGCCCTTCTTGGCCATCACGTCGTCGAGGCGCTGGTGGAACTGGAGGGCGCTCGACTTCACCGTGTCGAGGACGGGGTGCATGCTGCCGGTGGCGTCGATGCACAGGGCGATGTCGACGGCGTACTGCAGATTTCCCTGGTACTGCCCGCGGGCGTCGGTCATGGGTGTCTCTCCTTGTCAGGGGGTGCGGCGGTCGCCGCGGCGGCCGCCGAGGTTGATGCGGACGCGGGACGCGCCCGGAGCCGGGGCCGGTTCCTCGGCCGCCGGGGCCGCGGGAGTCTCCGGGGGCGGCGGCGCGGGCGCGGGGACGGTCGGGGCCACCGGGGCGGCGGCCGGGGGCGCGTCGGCCTCCCTGCGGCGTCCGAAAGTGGACCGGACACGGCTCGTGCGGCGCCCCTCCGCCTCCGCCGGAGGAGCGGGAGCCGGCGCGGGGGCCGGCGCGGAGGCGGGGGCGGTCGTCTTCGCGCCCGGCGCCGTCGTGCCCGGCCTGCGGTGCTGGAGGACGCACACTCCGGGGTCGGAGAGCGCCGTGAGGAAGGCGGCGACGTCCGGGCGCGCCCGCGGGTCGGCGGAGGTCATCCGGCGCAGCAGGTCGAGCAGTTCGTCGGAGAGGCGCGTGTCGAGCCGGAGCTCCTCCCCGGCGTTCACGGCGTCCGCCGGGGAGCCGAACCCCGCGTCGTACGAGGGCAGGTCCCCCGCCACGTACAGATGGGTCATGAGCCCGAGCGCGAAGACGTCGACGGCACAGGTGAGGTCCTTCGGACCGGCCGCCCCGTCGCCCCGGAGGTAGCGCCGCCACTCCGGGGCGCCGTACACGGAGTCGCCCGAGATGTCCTCGGGGTTCGGGGGGTTCCCGGAGTCGTAGGAGTCGTCGAAGTCGATCAGCTTCGCCGAGTGGAAGGCGGCGTCCTCGCGCTTCTGGACCAGCACGTTCAGCGGCTTGAGGTCCCCGTGCACGGTGCCGGTGTCGTGGAGCTGCTTGAGGCTCGACCCGAGGGTCTTGAGCAGCACCGTCTTCTGGCGCGGTTCGAGGCTCTGCGGCCGTTCCAGGCTGGAGGTGTCGATCCGCTCCGTGACCTTGTAGTAGGTGCTGCCCTCGTGGAAGAAGTCGGTGGCGAGGACCAGGTTGCCGCCGCCGAGCGTGTCCGGGCGCAGCCGCTTCATGATCCTGCGGTGGCGCTGCTCGAACTCCCGGGCGACCTCGCGGCGGATCCGCACGCTCTTCGAGTCGGCGGCGTCGTCGCGCGGGCGCTTGGGTTCGAGGAACTGCTTGATGAAGTACTGTCCCCCGTCCTTCTCCGCGAAGGCCCAGATGCACTTGCCGCCGTTGGCGTTGGTGGGATCGGTGACGATGCGGTAGCCCGCGATCGTGTCGCCCTTCTTCATCGGTACTCCTCGGCCGCGGGCGGCAGGTAGGTCTCGTATCCGGCGCGGTAGGACCGCCAGCTCTGGTCCTGCCAGGCACGGACGCGGGCGTGGTCCTCGCGCTCCTCCTCCGGGCTTCCCGGCCCCCCGCCCCCGGCGCGGTCGAGGATTCCGGGACGGCTCCGCACGTACCGGTCGGCGAGGTCGGCGAAGCGCCGCTCGTAGACGTTCCGCACGTGGGCGAAGTCCTTGTGACCCAGGGCCAGCAGGGCGAGCGAGGCGTCGTCCCCGGTGTACGCCTGCACCTCGCGGCGCAGCAGATCCGCCCACTCGTACTCGTTGCCGGCCTCGCGCAAGGTGCTCAGGAGCAGGTACTCGAAGTCGGCGGGGGTGTGCACGTAGCCGAAGTAGCCGTCCGTGGCGGCCACCAGGACACAGGGCAGCGCGAACGAGGCGATGTGCTGCGTGTCGACCGTGAACTCGCGGTCCGCGCACACCACGTTGGTCATCGGCGGATCGGTGCGCAGCAGTTCGAGGGCGTCGCTCTCCCGGGTGTGGTCCCGGGTGAGGACGTGCAGCCCGCTCGTGGGGGAGAGCACGTACGCCCGGGAGTCACCGGCCCACAGCGGACGCAGTTCGACCGCGGAACCTTCCTCGCGGAGGCGGTAGTGCACGCCCGCGAGGGTGGTGGGCAGCCGGCGGCGCATGGTGCCGCCGATCTTGCTGTGCCGCTGGGGAGCCTTGGCCAGGAACCAGGTCAGGTACTCGTGCAGGCTCTCCGGAGTGGCCTGTTCGGTGCCCAGCGCCACCTCGTGGAACCAGCAGTCGGCGGCCAGGCGCGCGACCCGGGACCCGACCCAGGCCCCGGTGTGCCAGACGCCGTCAGGACCCTGCCAGGTGGGGGTGGCGCCCGCGCCGCCCGAGCCGTCGAACACGGCGATCATGCCCTGCTGGGTGTCCCAGTGGTGGACGACGAACGGTTCGGCGTCCTCGCCGAGACCGGACACCTGCTCGGTCCACACCGAGAGGGCCTGGAGGCCCTTGGACCTCTGCGACGGCGTCCAGACCGTCTGGCGCGGCAGCACCCGGCCCGCCGGTCCCTTCGAGGCCATGGGGCCCGGCCCGACCTCCGGCACGGCCCCCGCCCCGGCCTTCGGGGGCGGTCCCGGGGGCGCCGGCGGAGGCGGCGGCCGGTGACCGGGGGGATGCGGGGGCGGGGCGGAGTGCCCCGTCCTGTGTTCCTGGTCCGTCATCCGCGCTCCCTGTCAGGTCCGGGTCGGGGGGTGTCCCGCTTGACGGTGCCCCGCACCCTGCTCACCCGGGGCGCCGGCCGGTCCGCGGGCGGTGTGCCGGACGGCCCCTCGGCCGCCGTGGGAGCCTCTGCCCCCGGTCCTGCCTCTGTCCCCGGCTCCGCCGCCGTGCCCGGCCCCGGGCGCGCGCCCGTACCGGCGCCCGGCAGCGGCTCGTCCTCGGGAGGCCCGGAGCGCTCGGCGCCGCGCGGCGCAGGTCCGGGGCGCCCGCCGTCCCGTTCGCGCCCGCCGTCGCGGCCCGGCCGGGGATCGGAGCCGTACGCCCCCGGGCCCCGCCCGCCGGAGCGGACCCGGCCCGTAGGCGTACTCCCGGAGGCCTCGCCCCGCAGCGGTTCGCGGCGCTCCTCGTCGTCCGGTGCCGATCCGAGGGCCGGAAGGGAGTCCGCGGCGCGGGCCAGCGAGCCGCGCAGGCGCCCGCGCCGGGTCGCGCCGTCGAAGAGCCCGCCGTCGCCCCCGCGCAGCACCTCCTCCAGGACGGTGCGCTCCAGCTCGGCCTGCTCGAAGGGCTCCCGGTCCGCGTCGCCGCGCTCCAGGACCAGGCGCATGATCTCGCGCCGGACCGCGTTCTTCTCGGCCTCGTTCTTCTCGATCCAGGTGAGCGCGGCCCGGGGCCCCTCCCTCTCCATGATCTCGGCGATCAGGCCGTCGACGCCCTCCTCGCGGATCATGTCGAGGTGGCGTCCGCGCCGCATGCCGGAGAGCCGGGTCTCCCGTACGACGTCGCGGAACTCGCGTCCACTGGCGCGGATCTCGTCCTCGTCGACGAGGAGTTCGACCTGGATGTTCCGCAGGCGGACCGCGTCGTCGCCGGTGAACCCGGCCACCGTCGCGTTCAGGGCCCGTTCCGCCTCGTGGAACGCGGCGATGTCGTAGTCCCGGGCCGTTTCGCGGAGCGTCTTGCGCAGGTAGCCGAAGAGCGCCCCGCTCATGTCCCGGATCCCGCGCGCCACGACCTGGGCCGGGTCGGCGACCCGGCACACCAGGTCGACCCGGCTGCGGAAGGAGAACGTGGGGTCGCGGCTGAGCAGCGGGATGTCGAGGACGAGCCGGTGCTCGGTCATGTCGACGGTGAACACCCCGGTGTACGCGCCGAAGCGGGGGGACGGGATCTCCTCCCCGTTCCGGACGGTGAGGGACGGACCGCCGTCCCGGACCAGGACGAGCGCGCGGCCCGGATCGGGCGGCCGCACCGGTTTGGTGAGCCGCCACTTGGGCAGTGTCTCGCTGGACAGCACCGGGTCGTAGGTCTGCTGTTCCACGGGCTCCTCCTCCTTCCTCGGATGTCTCGACGTCCCGGATCTCCCGGACGTCCTGGTGGTGCGCGGGGCCGTGAGGACGCGTATCAGGTCGTACGGGCGGTCAGGTACCGGTGCAGCCGGGCCGCGTTGCGGGACGGCCGCTCGCGGTCGTGCGCCCACTTGTCCAGCCACCACACCAGCCGTTCGTGGTGCGAGCCGGGTCTGCGGGCGACGTCCCGGAGCAGGCCGCCGAGGGCGTCGAGCGTGCCGGGACCGCCCCAGTCGGTGTATACGTCGATCCAGTCGCGCAGCGCGAGGAGCGCGGTGTCCTGCATCGGGCGGCGGGCGAGGGCCCGCGCCCACAGCTCCCCGACGGCCTTGCGGTGCGCGGGCAGGCCGCTGAGCAGCAGCGGCACCCCCGGGACGCCGTCCGCCGGGCCGCCGGCCGTCGTCTCGTACGGCCGGGAGGCCGCGAAGAGGAAGGCGGAGAGGGACTTCACGACCATGGGGGAGAGGTCCTGCGGTGCGGACCACTCCAGGTAGGCGTCGAGGAGCGGACCGCCCTGCCCCTGGTGGAGGAGGTGGACGCCGCCCCAGGCCACGGAGGGCAGGGTGCCCCAGTCGTCGTCCCGGTCCAGGGCGTCGCGCAGCACGGCCACGGCCCGTTCGGGGGCCGCCCGCCCGAGGAGCCCGCCCGCCGTGTTGGCGGCGGTCCCCGCCAGGCGCCGCTGCCGCGCGGAGCTCCCGCCGCGCGCCCAGCCGTGCAGCAGCTCCCACACGGCCTCGGCCGAGTCGGCGCGGCTGCCCGCCACGCCGAGCGCGGTCGCGGCGGCCTGGCGCAGCGGCCAGGACTCCCCGGCGGCCCAGGTGGTGAGGAAGCGGTGCGCCGCGTAGTGGTGGTCGACCCAGACGAGCACCCCGGCGGCGACGGCGGCCCGGGCGCGCACCTCCAGGTCGCCGTGGTCGAGGAGCCGGCGCAGCCAGGCGAGCAGCGGCTCGCGCCAGCCGTCCAGACCGGTCCAGGCGTAGACGAGGACGACCTGCCCGAGCATCGCGTTGCGGAAGCGCACCCGGGGCTGTCCGGGACCGTCGGCGTCGAGCCGGATCCACTGCTGCTCGTCGCCGAGCCGGTCCCTGAACCGCACGTCGGGCGGGGCGGGTTCGGGCGTCGTGAGGGCGGCCCGGAGCTTGACGGCGGCCTCGGCGACGGTGAGGTATCCGCTGTCCTCCAGGACGGCGGCGGCGAGCGCGAACGCCACCGTCTCCGGGTTCCGGTGCCGGTCGAACCAGGTCCGCACCTGTTCGCTGGGGTCGCGCAGCGCGGCCGCGGCGGCCGCCACGTCCCGGCCGGCGGCGATGTCGGCGGCCAGCCGGACCGCGTGCCGGGCGGCGGGCATCTCCCGCAGGGCCGCGACGACCCCGCCGGCGGTGAGCCGGGCGCGGAGTTCGGCGCGGGCCTCCCGGCCGCCGCCGTGGCCGAGCACCCGCCGTTCGAGGACGGCCAGGGGATCGACGGGCGTCAGGGAGTGCGCGGCGACCATCTCGCCGCCGTCGCCCCGCACGGCGACGGCGAGGTCCTGGCCGCCGGTGAGGACGAGGTGGCAGCCCCGGGCGCGCAGGGCGGCGACGACGGCGTGCAGCTGCCGGGGGAGCGCGTCGAAGCCCCGCGCCCCGGTGGGCCCGTCCTCGACGGAGACCAGGTAGCCGCTGTTCTCGACGAGTGGTTCCCAGCCGGGCGTGAGCACCGCCGCGGGGTCGAGGAGCCGGTGGCAGATTCCGCCGCCCTCGGCGCCGCCCAGCACCAGCGCCTCGGCGAGCAGATTGACTCCGGCGGCCTCGCGCCCACTGCCGGAGGGCCCGGTCAGGACGAGGAGGTGCCGCTCGCGGAGGAGGCCGAGTGCGGAGCCGTACCCTTCGGGCTCGACGAACAGCTCGGTGTGGTCGGTCAGTTCGGCGGCGGTGAGCGGCAGCACGGAGCCGCGGCCACCGCCGGACGGGCGTCCGGACGAACGGCCGGACCCGCCGCTGTGGAACCCGCCGCCGAAGCTGACGGTGTCGTTGAAGAGCGCGAGCGTCCCGATCCGGGTGCCGGACGCGTCCGCGTTGAGGCGCTGCGCGATGAGGTCCGCGATGGCGCCGGCCTTCAGCGCCTCGGACCGCTCGGCGTCCTCGGCCGCGGTGACCTCCTGGAGGGAACGCAGCGCGTCGGACTCGCTGACGGGGCCGTCCTGCTCCGGCCCGACCGGCCGCTCACCCTCCGGCGCACCCTTGGGGGCGTCGGAGGACGCGGGCGGGGCGGCGGCCGGGTCGGAGCGGCCGCTCGTGCCGCCGGACGGCGGCTCCGTGGTGGCTTCCACACTCATGGCACACGGTCTTCCGGGATGGGGCGACGAAGGGCGGCACGACGGCGGCCCTTCTCCGTACGGGCGGGAACGAGGCACGACGGACCCCCGGCCCGGAAGGGGCAGGGGCCCACGACGCGAAGGGGCGTCGTTACGAGACGTTCCAGTCGCCCTGGATCTCGACCTTCTCGTTGAAGACCTGGGCGTTCTTGATCAGGGCCGCGCTGACCTGCGGGCCTCCGCGGCCGCCGGCCACGACGGCCTCGTCGACCATCTGCCGGATGTCGCTCTCGAACTGCCGGTCCCGCAGCATGTGCGCCGTGAGCATCCGCTCCAGGTCCCGCTGCCGGTCCTCGTCGTCAGGCGCGTCGGCCACGCGCTCCAGCGCGGTCTCGGCGTCCGCGTCCCCGCGGAACCGCTCCCTGATCCGGGCGACGAGCCGGGCCCCGCCGGTCCAGCCGCTGCGCCCGGCCTCCTGACCGGTGGCCTCCAGCGCGCCCTTGACCACGAGCGCGACGCCCGCCGCCGCGATGGCCGTCAGTGGATCCATGTGCTCCCCCGATTGTTCTCCGCACACACGTGAGGCCATTCAAGTGGTCACAGCGCGTGATGCCAGAGGTTCGGCGAACAATGACCGAAAACCGTCAACACGGTCGGAGGGTACGTGCCTTGTGGCTTGTTCCGTACGGTGACGGAGCACGGGGGCGGCGTCAGTGGACGGAGAACCCGCCGTCCACGAAGAGGGAGTGACCGGTGACGTACGCGGAGGCCGTACTCGCCAGGAAGACGGCCGCGCCCGCGAAGTCCGCCGCGAGCCCGTTGCGGCCGGCCATCGTGCGGGCGGCCAGCGCGGCGACCCTCTCGGGGTCGGAGGAGAGCCGCTCGTTCAGCGGGGTCATCACGAAACCCGGGACCAGGGTGTTGGCCGTGACCCCGTACGGCGACCACGCCTCCGCCTGCGAACGGGCCAGCGACTCCAGAGCGCCCTTGGACACCCCGTACGCCCCGCTCTGCACGAACGCGCGGTGCGCCTGCTGCGAGGTGACGTGGATGATCCGCCCGAAGCCGCGCTCGGCCATCCCGGGCCCGAACCGCTGACCCAGCAGGAACGGCGCCTCCAGGTTCACCGTCATCGTCGCGTCCCAGACGTCCTCGCCCAGTTCGCCCAGCGGCGGGCGGAGGTTGATCCCCGCCGAGTTCACCAGGACGTCCGGCTCCCCGAACACGGCCGCCGCCGCCTCGGCCCCGGCCCTGATCCCCTCCCGGGTGCTCAGGTCCGCGCTCACCCAGGCCGCCCGGCAGCCGTCGGCCGTCAGTTCGTCCACGGTCGCGACGAGGCCGGCCTCCTTGCGGGCGAGCACGACCACCTTCGCCCCGGCGCGGGCCAGGGCCCCCGCGATGGCCCGGCCGATACCGGAACTGCCTCCCGTGACGAGGGCGGTGCGCCCTTCGAGGGAGAAGAGGCCGGAGAGGTAGTCGGCCGGGGTCGTGCTCATGGTGTCGCCCTTCAGCTCAGCCGGGTCAGGAACGAGGTCCAGGCGGCGGGGGAGAGCGCGAGCTGCGGACCGGTGACGTTCTTGGAGTCGCGGACGTGGACGGTGGAGGGGCAGGAGGCGACCTCGACGCAGTCGCCGTCGCCGCCACTGCTGTAGCTCGACTTGTGCCAGGAGAGGGCGACTTCCACGCAGTTGTCGCCGCTGCCGCTGCTGTAGCTGCTCTTGAACCAGGCCAGTTCTGTGGTGCTCATAGTGCTCCTTGGATCTCCCGCAGCAGGCTCACGGAGTCCTCCACGGACAGAGCCTGTGTCCGCATCCTGGCATACCGCTGCTGGAGGATGCTGACCACTTTGGGGTCCGAGATCATGTGGCCGGTTTCCTGACCTTCGGAGTAGGCGTGCCATACGTGCTCGGGGGTCTCCAGGAGGCACAAGGGGCCTCCGAGACCTGCGTGATATCCGCGTGACTGCGGCATGACCTGGATGTCGATGTTGCGCCGTTCGCAGAGTGCGAGGATGTGATCGATCTGCTCGCGCATGGCCTCCGGAGCGCAGATCTGGCGGCGCAGCGCGTGCTCTTCGATGATGAAGCTGAAGATCGTGTGCGGACGCTCTGTGAGGATCTTCGTGCGTTCCATACGGGCCGTCAGGTGGGACTCGATCTGGTCGTCACCCATCGCCGGAATCTGCTCCTCGAAGAGCGTCCGGGCGTACGCGGGCGTCTGGAGCAGGCCGGGGACGAACCGGCTCTCGAAGGTGTACAGCGTCACTGCGAGGGCTTCCAGCTCCGCCCACTTCTCGAACCAACGCGCCAGCCCCGCCTTGCGCGTCAGGTGCTTGGCCGCCGCCCGGACCACCCCAAATGCGTCCAACACCTCCTCCGAGCGGTCCACGAACGTCTTCGACGGCAACCGCCGCCCCTGTTCGATCGAGGCGGCCATCGGCACCGAGTAGCCCACCATCGGCGCGAACTGCTCCTGTGTGAGGCCCGCCCGTTTGCGCAGAACCTTGAGAACTTCCCCGAAAGCCTTCAGACTCTCCGACGCCTCCGGTTCGCTCCCCCTCGGAGCCCTGAGTCCGCCATCCGTCGCGTCATCCGGAAACCCGTCCGTCACCCGGCCACCTCCCGCACCCGTGCACTCGTACTGAACGCACCCATGCTCACGGCTAGTGACCAATACAGTCCAGAGGGTGAACCCGTACGCTGTCGCAGCGTACGGGTTTCTGAGCTGGCAACCCTCCCCGCACAACGCCACATTGGCCCCATGACCTCCCCCGTGACCCGCGAAGTGCCCGTCACCGTACGTGTGTTCGTGCAACGCTTCAGCTCGACGCCGCGCGGCGCCCGGCTCGCCCGGCGGCTCGCCGTGCTCCAGCTCGACCGCTGGGGCGTCCCGTACGACTCCGAGACCTCCGAGACCGCCGCGCTGCTCGTCGCGGAACTCGCCGCGAACGCCGTCACCCACGGCCGGGTGCCCGGACGCGACTGCGAGCTGACGCTCTCGTACACGCCCGGGCGGCTGCTCCGGATCGACGTCTCCGACACCCGGGGCGAGCGGCGGCCCGCCCCCGGCGAGCGGGGGCCGCTCGACGAGGGCGGGCGCGGGCTGCTCCTGGTCGGGGCGCTGGCCTCGCGGTGGGCCGTGCTCGACCGCGTACCGGTCGGGAAGACCGTACGGGCCGAGCTGGACCTCAGCCCCGGGCCGGCTCGTACCCCGCCGGGCGGGTCGTGAAGGTGCCCCGGCCCTGCGTGCGGCCCCGCAGGCGGGACGCGTAGCCGAACAGTTCGGCCAGCGGCACCGTCGCCGCCACCACCGCCGTACCGCCCCGGGCCGTCTGGTCGTTCACCCGGCCCCGGCGGGCCGCGAGGTCGCCGAGGACGGCGCCGACCGACTCCGCCGGGACGGTGACGGTCACCTCGGCCACCGGCTCCAGGAGGGTCATCGCGCTCGCCCGGAGCGCCTCGCGCAGGGCGAAGCGGCCCGCCGTGCGGAACGCCATCTCCGACGAGTCCTTCGGATGCGTGGCGCCGTCCGTGAGCGTGACCCGGACGCCGGTCACCGGGTGGCCGCCGAGGGGGCCCTCCAGGAGGGCGTCCCGGCAGCCGGCCTCGACCGCGCGGACGTACTCCTGCGGGACGCGACCGCCCGTGACGGTGGAGGTGAAGGTGAACTCCTCGTCTCCTTCCAGGGGTTCGAGGTCGATGACGACGTGGGCGAACTGGCCCGCGCCGCCGTCCTGTTTGACGTGGCGGTACAGCAGACCGGTGACGCCCTTCGCCACCGTCTCGCGGTACGCCACCTGGGGGCGCCCGACCGTGACCTCCAGGCCCCGGTCGCGGCGCAGCTTCTCTACCGCGACCTCCAGGTGCAGTTCGCCCAGGCCGGACAGGACGGTCTGGCCCGTCTCCGGGTCGGACCGGACGACGAGCGACGGGTCCTCCTCCGACAGGCGGGCGAGGGCCGTCGCCAGCCGGCCGGTGTCGGTGCTGCGGCGGGCCTCGACGGCGACCGAGACCACCGGGTCCGCTGTCGTGGGCGGTTCGAGGACGACCGGCGCGGCCGGGTCGCACAGGGTCGCCCCGGCGCGGACGGCCTTCGGGCCGACGACGGCGACGATGTCACCGGCGCGCGCCGACTCGACCTCCGTCGCCCGGTCCGCCTGCACGCGCAGGATGCGGGCGATCCGCTCGGTGCGTCCGCCGACGGCGTCCAGCACGGTGTCCCCCTTCCCGATCGTGCCCGCGTAGACGCGGACGTACGTCATGCGGCCGGTGGCCGTGGCGTTCACCTTGAAGGCGAGCGCGGTGAACGGCGCCTCCGGATCCGCCGGGACCTCGCCGCGCACGGGCGGCATGTCCGACGGGGCCGGGAGGTAGGCGACGACGGCGTCGAGCAGGGGCTCGATGCCCCGGTTGCGGTAGGCCGAGCCGCACAGCACGACCACGGCCTCCCCGGCGAGGGTGAGATCGCGGAGCGCGCCCCGCAGGGTCTCCTCGGCCAGCTCCTCGCGGGCGAGGAACTCCTCGAAGGCCCCCGCGTGCAGCTCGGCCACGGCCTCCTCCAGGCGTCGCCGACGCTGCCGGGCCTCGTCCAACAGGCCCTCGGAAAGGTCCTGTTCGGTGTACGTGTCGGCGCCGTCGGCCCACACGTACGCCCGCATCCGGAGCAGGTCCACGACGCCGGTGAAGCCGTCCTCGCGCCCGATGGGAAGCTGCACGGGGAGCGGTACGGCCCCGAGCCGGTCGCGGATCGACTCCACGGCGGCGTCGAGGTCCGCGCCCGCCCGGTCCAGCTTGTTGACGAACGCGAGGCGCGGGACGCCGTGCCGGTCGGCCTGCCGCCACACCGTCTCGCTCTGCGGCTCGACGCCCGCGACGGCGTCGAAGACGGCCACCGCGCCGTCGAGGACGCGCAGCGAGCGCTCGACCTCGTCGGAGAAGTCGACGTGGCCGGGCGTGTCGATCAGGTTGATCCGGTGACCGGCCCAGTCGCAGCTCACGGCCGCCGCGAAGATCGTGATGCCCCGGTCCCGCTCCTGCGGGTCGAAGTCGGTGACGGTGGTGCCGTCGTGGACCTCGCCCCGCTTGTGGACGGCCCCGGTCAGGTACAGGACCCGCTCGGTGACGGTGGTCTTGCCGGCGTCGACGTGGGCCAGGATGCCGAGGTTGCGGACGGTGGTGATGCCGGCGGTGATGTCAGGGGTACGCACGGTCTCGTGCCTTTCGCTGCTGCGGTGGTGGAACGGGCAGCGCGATTCCCGGACGACGCTCAGGTACGGGAGGCGTACGGGGTCGTCACGGGCGGCGATGGCGGGCGCGCAGCCGCCACCGCTCGGCCGAGGAGGCGAGGATCACGTCGTACCGGGCACGGGAGGAGGACACGGCGACGGCGGCGTGGCTGCGCACGGTCTTCTCCCCTCGATCGGACGCGCGGACGGATGCGCGGACGTCTGTCGGCGGCACCGAACGGTGCGCCGGGACGTGAGTGTAGGGAGCCGGGCGCGCGGCGCGACAGCGGTTTTCCGCTCCGGGGCGCGGGCGCGCCCCGGAGAGCAACGGGCGACCCCTTGGCAGGAGTTGCCCGGCTCCTCGCCGCCGGTCCTGGCCGCGTCCGGATCGACGGCCGTCGCGCGTTCCGTACCCGGTCGACTCCCCCAGGGGGCCTACGCGCCCGCGTCCGCCGGCTGGAGCAGGTCCCAGCGGTTGCCGTACAGGTCCTCGAAGACGGCGACGGAGCCGTACGGCTCGTGGCGCGGCTCCTCCAGGAACTTCACGCCGGCCGCCGTCATGCGGGCGTGGTCGCGGGCGAAGTCCTCGGTGTGGAGGAAGAAGCCGACCCGGCCGCCGGTCTGGTTGCCGATCGCGGCCTCCTCGGCCTCGTTCTTGGCACGGGCGAGGAGCAGCCCCGCGTTCCCGAGGCCGCCGACCCCGGCCGCGCCACGCGGCCGGACGACGACCCAGCGGGTGCCGCCACCCCGGTCGGTGTCCTCGACGAGGTCGAACCCGAGGGCGTCGGTGTAGAAGGCGATGGCCTCGTCGTAGTCACGGACGACGAGGGTGACGAGCGCGATGGACGGCATGGAGCCAAAAGTAATACGTATCGATCTACCCGCGTCAATCGCCACGCCCGCTGCGACCATGTCCGACATGGACACGCAACAATTCGAGCGCCTCGCGGCCCGCGCGCGGACCCTGGCGGAGCCCGGACCGGCAGGGGCGCGGCGCCGGATCCTGGGGCTCGCCGGACCGCCGGGCGCCGGAAAGTCCACGCTCGCCGCCCGGCTCGTCGACCGTCTCGGCGGGCTCGCCGTCCTCGTCCCCATGGACGGCTTCCACCTCGCGCGGGCCGAGCTGGTACGCCTCGGCCGGGCGGACAGGAAGGGCGCCCCCGACACCTTCGACGCCGCCGGGTACACCGCGCTCCTCGCCCGGCTGCGCGCCCCGGAGCCCGGCACCACCGTCTACGCCCCCGCCTTCGACCGCTCCCTGGAGGAGCCGGTCGCCGGATCGGTCCCCGTCGGCCCCGACGTCCCGCTCGTCGTCACCGAGGGCAACTACCTCCTGCACGACGAGGGCGCCTGGGCCGGGGTCCTGCCCCTCCTCGACGAGGCCTGGTACCTCGACCTGGACGCCCGGCTCCGCGTCCCCCGCCTGATCGACCGCCACGTCCGCTTCGGCAAGGACCGCACCCGCGCCGAACACTGGGTCCACACCTCCGACGAGTCCAACGCCCGGCTCGTCGCCCGGGGCCGGGACCGCGCCCACCTCGTCGTACCGATGGGTTAGCGGTGCGGCTGCCTGTTGCCCGTCGCCCGGCCGCGCCCGCCCCAGCCATCCCCGCCCGCCCTCCGGCGGAGCCGCGCCGTCCTCTAGGGTGCCGCCATGACCGACGACGCCGCCATGACCGACGACCAGGACTGGGAGCGCCGGATCGCCGCGCTCTGGGAGCGCATCGACGACCACGAGCCCGCCGACTTCCGTGCCCGCGTGGCCGGACTGGCCGCCGAGCGGCCCGCCGACGACGCCGCCGCGCTCTTCGAGCAGGGCGCCGCCCACGACTCCACCGGCCTGCCGGAGGAGGCCGTCGCGCTCTACCGGCGCGCCCTCGACCACGGGCTCACCGGGCTGCGCCGCCGCCGGGCCGTGATCCAGCTCGCCAGCAGCCTGCGCAACCTCGGCCGGCCCGACCGCGCCGTGGAGCTCCTCACCGCCGAACGGGACCTGCCCGCCGACCGGCTCGACGCCGACGAGAAGGCGCTCGCCGGGGCCGTCGACGCCTTCCTCGCGCTCGCCCTGGCCGACACCGGCCGCGACCGCGAGGCCGCCTCCCTGGCCCTGGGCGCCCTCGCCCCCCTGCTGCCCCGCTACAACCGCTCCCTCGCCCACTACGCCCGCGCGCTCCTCACCGCCCCCGACGGCTCCTGAGCGGAAACACGGCGAACCCGACCGGCCCGCGGACGAGTTGACCCGACCGAAAGGGAGCCGACATCCGCAGTCGCTACCCTGGGACCGACGGCGACGGAAGGCGGGCGGGCGTGGGCTGGCTGCGGCGGGGACCCAGGCGGGACGGCGACGACGCGCCGAGGGATCCCGAGTTCGCGTACTTCTCCCGGAACGAGGCCGCGCTCTTCCGGGGCCGGGTCCGGGAGACCTTCGCCGAGCTCGGTCTGGAGGTCACCGTCTACGCCGACCACGTCGTCGACGACCGGGGACGCCGCTTCGGGCTCACCAACCTCGCCGCCGTCTGCCACCAGGACCGGCGCGGACCCCGCGCCTGGCCCGGACTGGTCCGCCGCCACATCGAGCTGGTCGTCCGGGCCATGGACGGCCCCTCCGCGCTCGACACCCTCCCGCCCGAGCAGATCCGTGCCCAGCTCTACCCCCGGGTCGTCAGCGGCGACGGCATCGACGCCGCTTCCTTCGGATACGCCAGGACCGTCGCCCCCGGCCTGTACGAGGTCCTCGCCCTCGACCTGCCCGAGAGCGTCATGATGCTCACCGACGACGCCCTCGCCCGGCTCGGGGACCACGCGCAGCTGCGCGACCGGGCCATGCGCAACCTGCGCGGCCTCCCCGTCGAGGGGCACGAGACCGTCCGCGACGCCGACGGCATGTGCTTCGAGGTCGTCCTCGGCGACTCCTTCTACACCGCGAGCCGCGTCCTCGACCTCGACGGGGTCGCCCGGCGCGTCACCGGTCTCCCGCTCGGCGAGCACGGCGCCCTGGTCGCCCTGCCCTTCCGGCACCAGCTCGCCTTCCACCCCATCCGGGACACCACCATCATCCCGGCCCTCGGCGCGATGGCCTCCTTCGCCGCCACCGGGTACGAGGACACCCCGGGCGCCATCAGCCCGTACGTCTTCTGGTGGCGCGACGGCGCCCTCACCCAGCTCAGCGAGCACGACGAGGAGCGCGGCGACCTGCGGATCGTCGTCGGCGACGACTTCCAGGAGCTCCTGGAACGGCTCATCGCCCAGGGGCCCGACCGCCGCTGACCGGTCGCGGCGGTCCGAGAAGGGGCCACCGCGCCGAGCGCCCCCGTATCCGCCCCCGTCAGCCGTCCGACAGGACCACCGCCGACTCCGCCGGCACCCGCAGGACCCCGTCCTCCGCCGGCGGGTCGACCGGCTCCCAGGACGCCAGGACCCGGTCCCGGCCGTTGGAGCCCAGCGGGATCACCGCCGGCTCCTTGCCCAGGTTCACCGCCACCCGCAGGTCCCCGCGCCGGAAGACCAGCCAGCGGTCCTCCTCGTCGTAGGCGACCTTCACGCCCCCCAGGTCCGGGTCCGTCAGGTCCGGCAGCGTGCGGCGCAGCGCGATCAGCTCCCGGTGCCAGGCGAGCAGCCGCCTGTGCGGGTCCTCCTCGCGCTCGCTCCGGTCCAGGACCGAGCGGTCCCGGGTGGCCCGGTCCTGCGGGTCGGGCACCTCGTTCTCGTCCCAGCCGTGCTCCGCGAACTCCCGCCGCCGCCCCCGCCGCACGGCCTCCGCGAGCTCCGGGTCGGTGTGGTCGGTGAAGTACTGCCAGGGCGTCGTCGCCCCCCACTCCTCGCCCATGAACAGCATCGGCACCGAGGGCCCGGTCAGGACCAGGGCCGCCGCGCAGGCGAGCAGGCCGGGGGAGACCGAGGCCGAGAGGCGGTCCCCGAGGGCCCGGTTGCCGATCTGGTCGTGCGTCTGCGCGTATCCGAGGAAGCGGTGGGCGGGGGTCCGCTCCCGGTCCACCGGCCGCCCGTGGTGGCGGCCCCGGAAGCTGGAGTACGTGCCGTCGTGGAAGAAGACGTGCGTCAGCGTCTTGGCCAGCGCGGCGATCGGCGCCCGCGCGAAGTCGGCGTAGTAGCCCTGAGACTCGCCGGTCAGGGCGGTGTGCAGGGCGTGGTGGAAGTCGTCGTTCCACTGGGCGTGGAGCCCGACCCCGCCCAGCGCGCGCGGGGTGGTCGTGCGCGGGTCGCCCGTGTCGGACTCGGCGATCAGGAAGTGCTGGCGGCCCTGCTCCCGCGCCAGCTCGTCCACGGCCGCCGACAGCTCCTCCAGGAACGTCAGCGCCCGCGTGTCCGCGAGCGCGTGCACCGCGTCGAGCCGCAGCCCGTCGATCCGGTAGTCCCGCAGCCAGGCGAGCGCGCTCCCCAGGAAGTACGCCCGCACCTCGTCCGAACCGGCCGCGTCCAGGTTCACCGCCGAGCCCCACGGGGTGTGGTGGGTGTCCGTGAAGTACGGCCCGAAGGCGGGCAGGTAGTTGCCCGAGGGCCCGAGGTGGTTGTGGACCACGTCCAGGACCACGCCCATGCCGAGCCCGTGGGCCGCGTCCACGAACCGCTTCAGCGCCCCGGGGCCGCCGTACGGCTCGTGCACCGCCCACGGCGCCACCCCGTCGTACCCCCAGCCCCACGTCCCCGGGAACGGGCACAGCGGCATCAGCTCCACATGGGTGATGCCGAGGCCCGCCAGCTCCCCGAGGCGTCCGGCCGCCGCGTCGAGCGTGCCCTCGGGGGTGAAGGTGCCCACGTGCAGCTCGTACAGGACGGCGCCGCGCAGCCGCAGCGTCGGGGACCCGTTCCGCCAGGCGTACGCGGAGTGGTCGACGACCGCGCTCCGCCCGTCGGGCCCGTCGGGCAGCCTGCGGGAGCGCGGGTCGGGCAGCACGGGCCCGTCGTCCACGGCGAAGCCGTACCGGTCGCCGTCCCCGGCGGGCACCACGCCCGTCCACCAGCCGTCCCGCTCGGCGTCCCGCTCCAGGGGGTGGCCGGTGCCTTTCAGCTCCAGCGTCACCCGGTCACGGGCGTTCGGCGCCCACACCTCGAAGAGCACGGGAATCCCCTCGTCGTCGGAACCAGTCGGCCGCGCGGTGGTCACGGCCGGTCACCGCGACCATCCTGGCAGTCAGGACCCCGGCGTGCCCGGCGCGTCCCACACGTAGTTGATCGCGCGCTCGAACGTGTCGTAGCCCGTACGGGCGAAGGAGGCCGCCATCGGCACGTTCCCCAGGTCCGTGGCCGCCCGGATCCGGGGCACGTCGGCGGCGGCCAGGATCCGGGTCCCCTCCGCCAGGACGTCGTCGATGTACCCGTGCCCCCGGTGGGCGGGCAGCACACCGATGTACGCGATCGTGTGGTGGTAGTTGTTCCGGGCGGGCACGACGAAGCCGACCGGTTCGCCGGTCCCCGGCAGCAGCGCCACCCGCCACCACTCACGGGGCGAGGAGTAGTGGGCGAACTCCTCGTCGTAGTGCCGCTCCGCCACCTCCCGCGCCGAGAGCCCGGACGCCAGGTCGGCCCGCCCGTGCGCGTCGAGGGTGCCGTCGAGCACCGGGACCATCAGGGAGACGAGGTCCTCGCGGTCCCGCACCGGACGGAACTCCAGCCGCCCGCTCGGCTCCGGTACGGGGGTGCCGGACCGCCACTCCAGGCGCAGCCGCTCCACGAGGGGGCGGGCGCCGGAGCGCTCCAGGACGGCGAAGAGCGACTCCAGGTGCGCCCGGGTCTCCGGGACCTCGCGCCAGTCGGCGGGGAGGAACCGCCCGTACTCGGGTCGCCGCGCCCCCGCCGGGACGACCGCAGCCGTCGCCGTCTCCAGGAGCCGCAGGCCGACGTCGGCGCGGTCCCCGTCGGACAGTTCCGGGGCCAGGTCGAAGAAGTCGAGCGCCTGCGGTTCGGCGCCCGCCGCGTGGGTCCACCAGGCGATCCGGCCGAGGAGCCGGTCGCCGTCCAGGGCCACCCACATCCACTCCGGGAGGCGGCGGCCGGTGGCCAGGTCGTCGGCGAGCTCGTGGTCGAGCGAGTAGGTGAGACGGAGGAAGAGGTCCAGCTCCTGCGGTCCTGCGAGCGGGCGTATCGCGATCACGTGTGGTGTTCTCCTGGGGAATTCGGTGGTGGGGCCGGGCGACCGTAGCAGTGATCTTGGAAGGGGGGTACGGGATTTTCGGCGGGGCGCCGGAGTCGGGCGGGGGGCCTGGTGGGGCCTTCGCGGGGGCTCCGGGTCCGGTTCCGGGGCCCTTCTGGACACTTCGGGCCCGTCGGACCGACAATCTCGGGTGTGACGACCCCTTTCGAGCTTCCGGCGAACTCCCCCCGGCTGACCGACGCCGAGCGGGACCGCGCGCTGGTGCTGCTCCGTGAGGGCGCCGCTCAGGGCCGCCTTTCCCACGACACCTTCGTCTTCCGGATGGAGCGTGCGCTCCAGGCCCGCCGGCCGGACGAACTCGACCTGCTCGTCGCCGACCTGAGGACCGAGGGGACCTGGACCCGGCGCGTGGTGGGCGCGGTGGAGCGGATGTCCGCCTTCACGGCGAAGCTCGGCCGCGCCTGGCACGCGGAGCGGCTGCCGAAGCTGCTGCTTCCGCACCCCGGCCCGTACCCGCTGCGGATAGGGCGCGACCCGGTCAACGGACTGCGTCTCAGCCACGAGACGGCCTCCCGGCTGCACGCCGAACTCTCGCTCCAGGGCGGGATGTGGGTGCTGCGCGACCTCGGCTCGACGAACGGAACCACCGTCAACGGGCGCCGGGTCGCCGGCGCGGTGGTGGTGCGGCCCGGGGACGTGGTCGGCTTCGGCCAGACGGTGTTCCGCCTCTCCCACCAGTGAGCGCCGTCGAGTACCGCTGAGCGGCCCCGGAAGGTTCACCTGTTCGGCGGTACGTGAGTGGGCGCCGAGGTCCCCCGGATGGTGGGCTTGGTCCGGACGCGCGCCACGTTCTCCGGCCCGCGGCACCCACCGCCGACCGAGCAGGGGGCGTGATGACCGCCGAACCGACCCGAGGCATCCGCGACGACCGGCCGGAAGGCCGGGGCACCCATGACGACCTTCCGGGAGACCGGGGCGTCCGCGACGACCTGCCGGAAGGCCGGGGCGCGCGTGGCGACCGGCCGGAGAGCCGGGGCGCGTACGACGACCGGCCGGAGAGCCGGGGTGTGCGTGGCGACCAGCCGGAGAGGTCCGGCGGGGCCTGGACCCGGCTGCCGGCCATGAACCCGGCCACCCCCTCGGCCGCCACCCCCTCGGCCGCCGCCCCCTCGGAGACGGGGCCGGTCCGGGGTACCTCCTCCGTACGGACCGGACGGGGCGCCGCGTCCCTCCCCGGCCGCGTGCGCACCGCGCCCTCCCCGGCCACCGGCGGGCGGACCGTCGCGCCGAGCCCCCTCGACCCCGGCGCCTCGCAGGACCCGCACGGCATCCACCGCAGGCTCCGCGAGGAGTTCCCGCTGACCTACGACCCGCTGCTGCGGGCCTGGGTCCTCAGCCGGTACGCGGACGTGGCCGCGGCCCTCACCGACAGCCGCTTCACCCACGGGCACCGCCCCGGCGACCCGCCGTGCGCCCGCGCCCACGTCGACGTGGACACGGCCGCGCTGCGGTCCGTCACCGAACGCACCGCGTACGTCCTCGCCCGCCGGATCGCCGAGCGGCCGCAGGCCGACCTGGTCGCCGACTTCTGCCACTGGCTGCCCGCCGGAACCGTCGCCGCCGCCGTCGGCGTCCCCTACCGGGACATGATGCGGCTCGTGCGGGGCCGGGCGGCCGGGGCCCTCGCGGGGGAGTGCGGCGCCCAGATCGCCGTACGGGAGAAGGCGCTCGCCTCCTTCCTCGGCAACGTCCTCTCCGACCCCGACCAGGTCGCCGCCCTCCGCGACGCGCCCGCCGCGCTCGTGGCCCGCGCCTGGACCGAGTCGCTGCGCCGCGACCCGCCCGTGCAGATCGCGGTGCGCCGCACCGCCGCCGAGGTGCCGGTGAGCGGCGGCACCGTCCCGGCGGGCGCGTCCGTCGCGCTGCTCGTCGGCTCGGCCGGCCGGGACCCGGAGCGCTTCCGGGAGCCCGACCGCTTCGACCCGTTCCGCGACGACCCGGGCCAGCTCACCTACGGGTCCGGCTTCTGCCCGGCCGTCCTCCTCGCCGGCATCGAGGCCGAGTACGCCCTGCGGGCCCTCTTCGCCGAGATGCCCCGGCTGCGCCTCGCCGACGGCTTCCGGCCCACCCCGGCGGGTCTCATCACCCGTGCCCCGCGCACCCTGATCGTCCGTCCCGGAGGCTGAACCGGAGGCCGGAAGGACTGTCCCCCGTCACTGTTAGGGTGTCGTGCGCTCGTCAAATGAGCCGTATTTACTACCACTTTCAACGGGGTTTGAAACATGAAGATCCGTCATGTCCGCGCACTCGCCGTCTTCGGCATCGCGCTCGTCGCCCTGACCGGTGCCCGCGGCTCGGGCGGTGGCGGCTGCAGCAGCCACAGCGGCTCCAGCTCCAGCAGCGGCGGCAGTCACCACGACAACGACGACAACGGCAGCACCTCCGGCGGTTCCGCGTCCGGCGGTTCCAGCAGCGCGAACAAGGCCCTGCGCGACATCACCATCGACACGTGCGCCTACGACGCGGCGACCAAGAACCTCACCGCGCGCGTCACCATCAAGAACGACGGCGTGCTCGACTACGACTACGACGTCACGCTGCAGTTCAAGGGCACCTCCGCGGTCTCGGCGACCGCGACCACGACCGACGTCGCGGTCACGGCGGGCGCCTCCAAGAGCGTCGACGTGACCACCGCCTACCCCGGCACCGGCGACGGCTCCGAATACACCAAGTGCGAGGTCACGCGGGCCAACCGCTCCTGACCCGCGCAGGAGGACGGGGGAGGGGCGCGGACCGCGCCCCTCCCCCGTCCGTCATCCCGCCCCGTCCGGGATCCGCGCGAGCAGCGCCACCGGCCGCTCCTCGAAGAGCTCCGCCAGCTTCAGCTCCGTCGCCGGGCCGCCGGTGAACTCCCGCACCCCGTCCAGGACGTCGGCCCAGCGGCCCTCCGGCAGCACCAGCTCCGTGTCCTGCCAGCCGCCCATCTCCGCGAGCCGCAGCGAGAGCCGGGTCACCGCCGTGACGACCTCGCCCCTGCGGGCGAAGGCCAGGCAGTGGCCGGCGGCCGGCCCCTCGGCCGCCAGCGGCACGTACGCCCCGCCGGGTCCGAAGGCCCCCGGGCGCTCGCGCCGCAGCCGCAGCGCCGCCCGGACCAGGGCCGTCCGGTCGTCGTCCGGACCGGCCGCGAACGGGGCCCGGTTGTCCGGGTCGACGAGCGCCCGGTACTCCCGCTCCGTGTTCTGGTACAGCTCCGGCACCCCCGGCATCGTGAGCTGCGCGAGCAGCGCGCCCAGCGCGTGCGCCCGGATGTGCGGCTCCAGGGCGAAGGCCGCCTCCGAGGCCGCCCGGAGCGGGATCCGGCCGGGCCCGGCCGCCGCGAACTCGGCCACCGCCCGCTCGTACTCCTCGTCCGGCTCGGTCCAGCTGGTCCTGAGCCCCGCCTCCCGCACGGACTTGAGGAGCGCGGGCACGAGCCGGTCCGCGTCCGGCGTGCCGAGGCCGAAGGCCGTCTGCCAGGCCGTCCACGCCAGGTGCTGGTCGGGCGCGGGCACCCCCGCCACCTCCCCGAGCAGCTCCGTCCACACCTCCGGGCACTGGGCGAGGACCGCGATCGCGGCCCGCACGTCCGCGCTCCGCTTGGTGTCGTGGGTGGACAGGACCGTGCCCGTGGCCGGCCAGTCCCGGGCGATCCGCAGGCAGTACGCGTGGAACTCCTCCACCGGCACCGCCGGGCGCCCCGCGTCGCCGCCCACCTCGTTCGCCGAGAGCAGCGGCGTGTACCGGTAGAAGGCCGTGTCCTCCACGGACTTGGCCCGCAGCGCCGAGGACGTCTGCGCGAACCGGGCCCGGAACGCCCGGTGCTCGGCCCCGTCGCCCCGCAGGCCGAGCGCCAGCTCCCGTACGAGGTCGACCGCCGTCGCCTCCTCCTCCACCGCGAACGCGGCCTTCGCACCGCGCGCCGCCTCGGGGGTGATCACCTCCTCGCCGCCGGTCCGGTAGGTCCGGTAGACCGGCACCCGGACCAGGAGCTCCCGGACCGCGGTGCGCAGCGCCCAGGGCGCGTGGTCCCGCAGGCCGGGGTCGGCGGCGCAGATCCGCTCCGCGATCCGGGTCAGCGCGGCCGTCTCGGCGGCCAGGTCGTGCCCGACCACCTCGTACGCGGCGCGCCGCTCGGTCGCCTCCCAGCGGCCGCCCCGGTCGGCGGCCTTGCCGACGAACCCCCGGTACAGCTCGGCGAGCGTGTCGGCGCCCACGGGGTCGGTGAACACCCCGTCGAGCCGCCGCAGCGCGTCGTATCCGGTGGTGCCCGCCACCGGCCAGGCCTCGGGGAGCTCCTCCGTACCGGTGAGGATCTTCTCCACCACCGTCCAGCAGCGCCCGCCGGTCGCCTCCGCCAGGTCCTCCAGATAGCCCTGCGGGTCCGCGAGGCCGTCCGGGTGGTCGATGCGCAGTCCCTCGACCACCCCGTCCGCGACCAGCTCCACGATCTTCGCGTGGGTGGCCTCGAACACCCCGGGCTCCTCCACCCGCACCCCGATGAGGTCGGAGACGGTGAAGAAGCGCCGGTAGTTCAGCTCGGTGCGGGCGAGCCGCCACCAGCCGAGCCGGTACCACTGGGCGTCGAGCAGCTCGTCCAGCGGCAGCCCCTCCGTGCCGGGGCGCAGCGGGAACTCCTGCCCGTCCAGGCGCAGCACCCCGCCGGAGACCCGGAACCGGTCCCGTACCTCCGGGAGCCGCGCGGGCAGCACCGGGAGCAGCAGCCGGCCGTCCCCGGCCCGCCAGTCCACGTCGAACCAGCGGGCGTACGGCGAGTCGGGGCCGTCGCGGAGCACGGCGCGCAGCGCGTGGTTGTGGACGGGGGAGGCCGCCATGTGGTTGGGCACCAGGTCCACGACCAGGCCGAGCCCGTGCGCCCGCGCGGTCGCGGCCAGGGACCGCAGCCCCTCCTCGCCGCCCAGCTCGGCCCGTACGGACCGGTGGTCGGTGACGTCGTAGCCGTGGGTCGAGCCGGGCACCGCCTCCAGGACGGGGGAGAGGTGCAGATGGGAGACCCCGAGACCGGCCAGGTGCGGCACGGCGCGCTCGGCGGCCGCGAACGGGAAGTCCGGCTGGAGCTGGAGCCGGTAGGTGGCGGTCGGCGGGGAGGTGAGGCGCGAGAGTGGGGAACGGGCCGGAAAGGAGGTCATGCGAACGTACGTACCCGGCTGGAGGGCTTCTCTGTCATCGCCTCCGCGTCCGTCCGTGCCCATCGCCCCGGATTCCCCCGAAAGGATGACGCCGAACGGCCCCGCCGGTCGCCCGGCGGGGCCGTGGTCCGCAAGTGGTGCTCGGACAGTGCTCGGACGGTGCTCAGGCGGGCCGGCGCAGCACGGTCAGGCTGAGCGGCGCGAGCGTCACCCGCTCGCCGCCCGCCAGCTCCGGCCCCTCGTGTGGCGGCATGCCCTGCGGGTCGGAGGTGTCCACCACCGTGCGCCAGTAGTGGCCGTGGCTGTCCGGCACCGAGAACTCCAGCTCCTTCGACGAGGCGTTGAACATCAGCAGGAAGGAGTCGTCGGCGATCCGCTCGCCCTGCGTGCCCGGCTCCGAGATCGCGTTCCCGTTGAGGAAGACGGTCAGCGCCTTGGCGTGCGCCGCCTGCCAGTCCCGGGAGGTCATCTCCTCGCCCTCGGGCGTGAACCAGGCGATGTCGGTCAGCTCGTCGTGGGTGCCCTCGACCGGCCGCCCGTGGAAGAAGCGGCGGCGCCGGAAGACGGGATGCTCGCGGCGCAGCCGCACCATCGCCCGGGTGAAGCGGAGCAGGGTCGCCTCCACCTCGCTGTTCTCCTTGGGCCACCGCACCCAGGACACCTCGTTGTCCTGGCAGTACGCGTTGTTGTTGCCGCCCTGCGTCCGCCCGAACTCGTCGCCGTGGCTGAGCATCGGCACGCCCTGCGACAACATCAGGGTGGCGAGGAAGTTGCGCATCTGGCGGGCGCGCAGCTCCTTGATCCCGATGTCCTCGGTCTCGCCCTCCTCCCCGCAGTTCCACGAGCGGTTGTGGCCCTCGCCGTCCCGGTTCTCCTCGCCGTTCGCCTCGTTGTGCTTCTCGTTGTACGACACGAGGTCGCGCAGGGTGAAGCCGTCGTGGCAGGTGACGAAGTTGACCGAGGCGAGCGGCCGCCGGCCGTCGTCCTGGTAGAGGTCGGAGGAGCCGGTCAGGCGGGAGGCGAACTCCGCGAGGGTGCGCGGCTCGCCCCGCCACAGGTCCCGCACGCAGTCCCGGTACTTGCCGTTCCACTCGGTCCACAGCGGCGGGAAGTTCCCCACCTGGTAGCCGCCCTCGCCCACGTCCCACGGCTCGGCGATCAGCTTCACCTGGCTCACCACCGGGTCCTGCTGCACCAGGTCGAAGAAGGACGACAGGCGGTCCACCTCGTGGAACTGGCGGGCCAGGGTGGCCGCCAGGTCGAAGCGGAAGCCGTCCACGTGCATCTCGGTCACCCAGTACCGCAGGCTGTCCATGATCATCTGGAGCACGTGCGGGGACCGCATGAGCAGCGAGTTCCCCGTGCCGGTCGTGTCGAAGTAGTGCGCGGGCGCGTCGTCCACGAGCCGGTAGTACGAGGGGTTGTCCAGGCCCTTGAAGGAGAGCGTCGGGCCCAGGTGGTTGCCCTCGGCGGTGTGGTTGTAGACCACGTCGAGGATGACCTCGATGCCCGCCTGGTGCAGCGCCCGGACCGCCGACTTGAACTCCAGGACCTGCTGGCCCCGGTCGCCCCAGGACGCGTACGCGTTGTGCGGGGCGAAGAAGCCGATCGTGTTGTAGCCCCAGTAGTTCGAGAGCCCCGAGTCCGCGAGCCGGTGGTCGTTCACGAACTGGTGGACGGGCATCAGTTCGAGCGCCGTCACCCCCAGCTCCTTCAGGTGCCCGATCACCGACGGGTGCGCCAGGCCCGCGTACGTCCCCCGCAGCTCCTCGGGGAGGTCCGGGTGCAGCATCGTCAGGCCCTTCACGTGGGCCTCGTAGATCACCGTGTGGTGGTACTCGGTGCGCGGACGCCGGTCGTCGCCCCAGTCGAAGTACGGGTTGACCACGACCGAGGTCATCGTGTGCGGGCCCGAGTCGAGGTCGTTGCGCGCGTCCGGCTTCCCGAACGGGTAGCCGTACACCGCCTCGCTCCACTTGACCTGCCCCGACACCGCGCGCGCGTAGGGGTCGAGCAGCAGCTTCGCCGGGTTGCAGCGCAGCCCCTGCTCCGGGGCGTACGGGCCGTACACCCGGAACCCGTACCGCTGTCCGGGCATCACGCCCGGCAGATAGGCGTGCCGCACGAACGCGTCGGTCTCGCGCAGCTCCACCGCCGTCTCCGAGCCGTCGTCGTGGAGCAGACACAGCTCGATCCTGTGGGCGGCCTCCGAGAAGACCGCGAAGTTGGTTCCCGCACCGTCATAGGTGGCGCCCAAGGGGTACGCCTGTCCCGGCCAGACCTGCATGGATACGACTATTCCTCTTCTGTCCGGGTTCTTCTGGATGGTCTTCGGCCAGATCCTGCCCGAAAGAGGCGCGAGCTCCTAGGACTTCGCCCGGTCCTGCCGGGTGACCCCCGACCGTGCGGGGGACGGGGGGCAAATGTGTACGAAAAGACATCCCGCCACCCGGGGGAACGGACAACCCGGGAGACTCCGGACGGACCGCCTCCGGAGTCAACATCGGGTTCCGCCGCACCGCCCCGGGCGGGTGCCGTCGACCGGGGCCGGTCCACCGGCGGGACCCCGTCGGCACCCGGGGGCGCAACCGCTATGAATCCGCTCACTCCACCCGATCTCGCCCCATGGAACAGGCGCTTCCGGGTGGGCAGTTGAGGAAGGAGCCTGCCGATCCTGCTGCACCGCCTCCCGCTCCCGGAGTACCCTTCCTTGATCGTTGCCGGAGTGGTCGAAACGAGTGTCCAGGAGCAGAAGGCGGTGCGCGGGTGAGCTCGGGAGGTCTGGAGCTGCCCCCAGGGGACGCGGATCGGGACGGAGGCCCGGGCGGCCCCGCCGAGGCGCCGTCCGGAGCGGCCGCACCCCCGGGAGCCGGTGCGCCCCCGGGCGCGGGTGCGCCCTCGGGAGCCGGTGCGCCGCCCGGCACGGTCGCCGTCGCCCGGCCGGTCGAGATAGGGGCCGAGCTCGACTGGGACGCCGAGGCCTGGAGCGAGGTCCGCACCCGGGCCCAGCGCGCCGGCCGCGCCTACATCTGGCTGAATCTCGTCGAACAGCGCCTGCGGGCCGTCGTCGCCGCCGTCCTGCGGCCCATCTACGAACCGGTCCACGGCGAGGAGTGGGTGGTCGCCGCCGCCGGACCGGCCGGCCAGGAGTGGGTGCAGCGCGCGGTCGCCGTGCGCGAGGTCTCGCGGCGCAAGGGCTACCTCCTCGACCCGGCCGACGACAACGTGCTGAGCTTCCTCACCCTCCCGCAGCTCCGCGAGCTGATGGTGCAGCACTGGCCCTGCTTCGAGCCCTACTTCGACGACCGGCGCGAGGTCGAGCTCGCCCTCGACGAGCTGGAGGTCACGCGCAACGTGGTCTCCCGCAACCGCGCCCTCTCGCTGACCGTCCTCGCCCAGTCCGAACGCGCCTCCGCCCGCATCCTGGAGATCCTCGGCAGCGGGGCCGGGGTCCCGTCCGCCGACCGGCTGCCCGTGGACGCCGTCGAGGACCTCGTCGGCGACCGGTACGCGGACGTGGTACAGGTCCACCCCGACCGGGTCCGGCTCCAGCGGCAGCTGCCCGCCGAGGACCTCTTCGGCGGCGCCCGCCGCCTCGACGCCACCGGCATAGGCCTGAACCTGCTCGTGCAGAACTTCTCCGGGCGCCGCATGGTGCGCCTCGCCGAGTCCGGCTGCCGGACCCGCCTCCTCTTCCTCAACCCCGCCAGCAGCGCCGTCAAGCGGCGCGAGCGGGAACTCGGCCTCAAGAAGGGCGAGCTGAGCCGCTCGGTCGAGATGAACATCCTGCACATGCGCCGGGTCCGCTCCAAGCTCCGTGACCCGGGCGCCTTCCAGATCCACGTCTTCGACGAGACCCCCCGCTTCACCGCCTACCTGGTGGACGGCGACGGCCCCGACGGCGTCGGCGTCGTCCAGTCCTACCTGCGCCGCGCCCGGGGCATGGAGGCCCCGGTCCTGGTGCTGCGCGGCGGCGGCCGGAACGTGGTCCGCCACGGCCGGCCGGCCGGTGACGGGGACCACGGGCTGTTCGAGACGTACCGCGAGGAATTCGAATCGGTCTGGCTGGACTCCCGGCCCGTCTCCTGAGCCGTCGGCGAGGGGGACCCGAGGCGGTTGTCAGTGTCGCGTGCGAGGGTGGTCGTACCACGGGGGAGATCACGTAAGGAGGACCCGATGGCTTGGCACGGCGAGACGCTGGTCGGCTTCGATCTGGAGACGACCGGCACCGATCCGCTGGAGGCCCGCATCGTGACGGCCTCGATCGTGGAGGTCGACGGCGGGGGACGCGTCGCACGGCGGCGGGACTGGCTCGCCGACCCGGGGGTCGACATCCCGGACCAGGCCGCCGCGATCCACGGCATCACCACCGAGCGCGCCACGGCCGAGGGCCGGCCGGTGCGCGAGGTGGCCGACGAGATCGCGAAGGCCCTCGCGGAGTACTGGGAGGACGGCGTCCCGGTCGTGGCGTACAACGCCTCGTTCGACCTCACCCTCCTCGCCGCCGAGCTGCGCCGCCACGGGCTGCCCCCGATGGAGGAGCGGCTCGGCGGGACCGGGATCGGCCCGGTCGTCGACCCGTACACCATCGACCGCGCCGTCGACCGCTACCGGCGCGGCAAGCGGACCCTGGAGGCGGTCTGCGGCGAGTACGGCGTCGTCCTCGAAGCCGCCCACGAGGCCGCGGCCGACGCGCTCGCCGCCGTCCGGGTCGCCGTCGCGATAGCCGAGCGGCACCGGCGGGTGGCCGACCTCGACCCGGCCGAGCTCCACGCGCGCCAGATCGACTGGTACCGCGCCTGGGCCGAGGACTTCCAGGCCTTCCTGCGCCGCAAGGGGGACGCGGAGGCGGTCGTCGACACGGCGTGGCCCCTGCGCGACGCGGCCGTGTCGACGCGCTGACCTCTCCCGGCGGTCGGTTCTCCTTCAGGAAGGAGAACAGCGGCTCGTTCACCTTCTCCGGCCGGTCGTGGCCGACCAGGCGGAACCGGTCGACGTCCGGCGTGACGTCCGACAGCTCCCCCCCCCGCATCACAACACCCCGTTCCCGGCGCCCGGTTCGACGGGGGCGTGATGAGAGAAGGGGTGGGCGCCGAGGCGGGTACGCGGGGAGAGGGGCCCGTCAGAACGGGTACCAGCGCACCTCGGGATCGCCGTCCCGCAGCGAGGCCACCCGGCGCTCGAACTCGGCCAGGGCCTTCGGGTTCGCCGGCGCGTGCTGGGCCACCCACGCGCAGCTCGCGGTCTCCCGCGCCCCGCGCAGCACCGCGCAGCCCTCCCACTCCCGGACGTCCCAGCCGTACGCCTCGGTGAAGGCGTCGTACGCGGCCGGGTCGAGGCCGTACCGGTCGCGGGAGAGCGCCAGGACGACGAGGTCGTGCTCGCGCAGGTCCGAGGAGAAGGTCTCCAGGTCGACCAGGACCGGGCCGTCGGGGCCGACGTGGACGTTCCGGGGGAGGGCGTCCCCGTGGATCGGGCCCGGCGCCAGGCGCGGGGTCAGGGCGGCCGCCGCCGGGGCGAAGGCGTCGCGCCGCTCGCGCAGGAAGGCCGCGTCCGCCGGGTCGATCGCGTCCCCCGCGAGCCGCAGCCACCGCTCGACGCCGCCGAGCAGCTCGCGGCGGGGGAGCGCGAAGCCCTCCGGTTCCGGCAGGGCGTGGACCCGCCGCAGCAGCGGGGCGAGGTCCCGGGGCTCGGGCGGCCGGACCGCCGCGGGCAGCCGGTGCCAGAGGGTGACCGGGTGGCCCGCCACGAGCCGGGGCTCCTCCTCCGCCGCCCGCACGGCCGGGACACCGGCCTCCGCCAGCCAGGCGGCGAGCGCCAGCTCGCGCTCCGCCCGTCCGAGCAGCTCGGCGTCCCGGCCCACCTTCACCACCAGGTCGCCCACGGCGAAGACCGCGTTCTCGCCGAGCGCGAGGAGCTCGGCCTCCCCGGCCGGCAGCCCCGCCCCGTCCAGGACCTCCCGTGCCCGCGCCTCGTCCATCGACCTCTCCCTCACCTCTGCGTTCGCGTCGAAGTCTCGCATCCGGCCGGCCCGCCCCGGAGATCGCCCCGGCGGCGCGGCGGGGTTCGTTCGGGGTTCCCTCCGGGTTCCCCCGGGGTTCGCGCGGCGGCGGCAGCGGGCAGAGGTAGACGGACGGACCGGAGCGACCGGTCCGGGGGATCCGGGCGAGCCGGGGGAACGGGTGGAAGGGGGAGGGGCCGTGGGTTCGACGACCGTCACGAAGCGACCGGACGGAGCGCGCACACCGCGCGCCGCCTCCGGGACACGGCCGCGCGGGCCCGACTTCGGCGCCTGGTTCCTCGTGCTCCCGGCGCTCCTGCCGATCCTCGTCCTCAGCGTCGGCCCGCTCCTCTACGGCGTCGCCCTCGCCTTCACCGACGCCCAGTCCGGCCGCACGCAGCCCACCCGCTGGGTCGGCACCCTCAACTTCCAGGACCTGCTGCACGACGGCCTCTTCTGGGAGTCGTTCCGCATCGGCCTGGTCTGGGCCGTCGGGGTCACCGTCCCCCAGTTCCTGCTCGCCCTCGGCCTCGCCCTCCTCCTCGACCAGAAGCTCCGGTTCCGCTGGCTCGCCCGGGCGCTCGCCATCGTCCCCTGGGCCATGCCCGAGGTCGTCGTCGGCATCATGTGGCGGCTCGTCTACAACCCGGACGCCGGCATCCTCAACGAGACCCTCCGGGACCTCGGACTCGGCCAGGGCCACGACTGGCTCTCCGGGCTCGCCACCGCCCTCCCGGCCGTCGTCGTCGTCGGCGTCTGGGCCGGCATGCCCCAGACCACCGTCGCCCTGCTCGCCGGACTCCAGAACACCCCGCGCGAACTGCACGAGGCCGCCGCCCTCGACGGCGCCGGGGCCTGGCGCCGCTTCCGCACCGTCACCTGGCCCGCGCTGCGGCCGGTGGCCCTCGCCATCACCGCCCTCAACCTCATCTGGAACTTCAACTCCTTCGCCCTGGTGTACGTGCTGACCAACGGCGGACCGGGCGGCCGGACCCGGCTCCCCATGCTCTTCGCCTACGAAGAGGCCTTCCGCTACGGCCAGTTCGGCTACGCCGCCGCGATGGGCTGCGTGATGGTCGCCGCCGTCTCCGTGCTCGTCGCCCTCTCCCTCGTGCGCCGACTGAAAGGGGACCAGGACCGGTGAGCGCCTTCCGGACCGGCAGGGCGGCCAGGACCGGCCAGTACCTGGCCCTCCTCGCGTACCTGGCCTTCCTCGCCCTCCCCTTCCTCTGGCTGGTCTCCACCGCCTTCAAGCCCGCGCCCGAGCTGGCCTCGCTCCACCCCACCTGGATCCCGCGGGAGCCCACCCTCGACAACTTCCGGCAGGCCTTCGACGAGCAGCCGCTGCTCCGGGCCGCCGCGAACAGCCTGGTCGCCGCGGTCGCCGCCGCCCTGATCGCGGTGGCCCTCGCCACCCCGCTCGCCTATGCGACGGCCCGTCACCGGGGAAGGCTCTCCGGCGCCGCCACCGGCTGGGTGGTGATCAGCCAGGCCTTCCCCTTCGTCCTGGTGATCATCCCGCTCTTCCTGATCCTCAAGAACCTGCGTCTGATCAACAGCGTGTTCGGGCTCGTCCTGGTCTACGTGGTCTGGTCGCTGCCCTTCGCCCTCTGGATGCTGATCGGATACGTCCGGGCGGTCCCGGCCGAACTGGAGGAGGCGGCGGCCGTCGACGGCGCCGGCCGGCTCCGCACCCTCGTCTCGGTCACCGCCCCGCTGCTCGCCCCCGGCGTCGTCGCCACGGCCCTCTTCGCCTTCGTCACCGCCTGGAACGAGTTCTTCTTCGCGCTCGTCCTGCTCAAGACCCCCGAGAAGCAGACCCTGCCGGTGGTCCTCACCCACTTCCTCGGTGCCGAGGGCGTCGCGGACCTGGGGCCCCTCGCCGCCGCGGCCTTCCTCGCGACCCTGCCGTCCCTCGTCGTCTTCGCCGTCCTCCAGAGACGGATCACCGGCGGGACGCTGGCCGGGGCGGTGAAGTCATGAGGCACCTCCCGGTCTTCCTCGGGCGTCTCCCCGTGTCCCTCGGGCGTCTCCCCGTGCTCCTCGCCGTCCTCCTCCTGCTCCTGAGCGGCTGCGCCGCCGGGGACGACGGCCCCGACGACGGGGTGGTGCGGCTCCGGTTCCAGTCCCTCGCCTGGCAGAAGGAGTCCGTCGACGCCAACCGGCGGCTGGTGGAGGAGTGGAACGCCACCCATCCCGGCGTCCAGGTCGAGTACGTGCAGGGAAGCTGGGACTCCGTCCACGACCAGCTCCTCACCTCCTTCGAGGGCGGCGAGGCGCCCGACATCGTCCACGACGCCTCCGACGACCTGGCCGACTTCGCGCACGGCGGCCACCTCGCCGACCTGCGCCCGCTGCTGTCCGCGCGGCTGCGCGCCGACATACCCGCACGGAGCTGGGAGACCACCACCTTCGGCGAGGGGGTCTACGGCGTGCCGTTCCTCCAGGAGCCCCGGGTGATCCTCGCCAACCGGAAGCTCCTGGAGGCGTCCGGCGTCCGGGTGCCCACTCCGGAGAAGCCCTGGACCTGGAGCGAGTTCCGGCAGGTAGCCCGGGACCTCACCCGGAGCATGGGGCCCGGCCGGTACGCCGTCGCCTGGCCGCTCAAGGAGCCGGTCTCCGTCAGCCTCAACCTGGGCCTCTCGGCGGGCGGCCGACTCTTCCACCGGGGCGCGGACGGCCGGGTGACCGTCGACTTCACCGGGGCCGACGCCGTCGTCCCCGCCACCGTCCGCGCCCAGGTCGTCGAGGACCGCACCGCCCCGCGCACCACGCTGGGCAGCGGGGGTTCGGACACCCTGCCCGGCTTCTTCGCCGGCAAGTACGCCATGGTCCCGCTCGGCTTCGCCTACCGGCAGCAGATCGTCCAGCAGGCGCCCGAGGGCTTCGCATGGACCGTGCTGCCCGCCCCCGCCGGGAGCGCCGGGCTCGCCCAGGGCGTCTCCCCGCAGACCCTGTCGATCGCCGAGGACAGCCCGTACAAGAAGGAGGCGGCGGCCTTCCTCGACTTCTTCCTGCGCCCGGAGAACATGGTGCGGCTCGCGCGCGGGGACTGGATGCTGCCGGTCGGCACGACGGCGCTCGCGGACCCCTCCCTGCACACGGCCGAGGACGGCTGGGCGACCGGGGCCGCCGTGGCCGAGCGGCTGCTGCCCGCGCCCGCGCAGTCCGTGCGGGGGTATCCGGAGTGGAAGGACAAGGTGGCGACCCCGGCCTTCCAGGAGTACTACAGCGGCGCCGTCGACGAGGCCGAGCTGCGCAGACGGCTGGTCGAGGACGGCAACCGGGTGCTCGCCCGCTATCAGCGGAAATGAACGGTTCGCGGGGAGCCCGTCATTACGAAACCTTGTTGAAAAAGTCACAGTAGGGTGACGGACCTTCTCCCGCCCCTCTCCATCGGACAGTGTTCGAACCGGCCACCGTGCCGCCCCCCACGAGGCGCGGTGGCCCGCCCGCCTCCGCGTCCTACAGTGGCCCCATGACGCAGACGTACGCGGCCCTGCTGCGCGGCATCAACGTGAGCGGGCACCGCAAGGTCCCCATGGCGGAACTCCGTTCCCTCCTGGAAGGCCTCGGCCACCGGAACGTCCGCACCCACCTCCAGAGCGGGAACGCCGTCTTCACCACCGGCGCGGACGCCTCCGAGGGCGAGCTCACGACCGCGCTCGAGGACGCGATCGAGGACCGGTTCGGGTTCCGCGTGGACTGCCTCGTCCGGGGCGGCGCCTATCTCGCCGCCGTCGCCGACGCCTGCCCGTTCCCCGCCGCGGAGCTGGAGGGCAGGCAGCTCCACGCCCTCTACTTCTCGGGGCCCCCGGACGTCGAGCGGTTCGCCGCGATCGACCGGGAGGCCTACCGCCCGGAGGCCTTCGCCCTCGGCGACCGGGTCCTCTACCTCTACGTCCCCGAGGGCCTCGGCAGGTCCCGGCTGGGGGAGGCCGTCTCCCGGCCGTCCCTCTCCAAGGGGCTCGTGGTCACCGCCCGCAACTGGAACACGGTCCTCAAGCTGGTGGAGATGACCCGGGAAGGCTGACGGGCCGTCCGCCCCGATCCGCCCCCGGATCCGCCCGCCCCGATCCGCCCTCGGTTCCGTCCGCCCCGATTCAGGAACCGGGGCCGGGCCGCAGGGGATCGACGACGGCTCCCGGGTTCAGGATCCCGGCCGGGTCCAGGACCGCCTTGCCGGCCCGCAGGGCGGCCGCGAACAGTTCGGGGCGCTGCCGGTCGTACCAGGGCCGGTGGTCGCGACCCACCGCGTGGTGATGGGTGATGGTGGCGCCGTGGGCGAGGAGCGCCTCGGAGACCGCCCGCTTGATCTCGTCCCACTGCTCCACGGTGCTGCCCCACCGGCCCGAGGCGTAGATCCCGAAGTACGGCGCGGGGCCGTCCGGATAGACGTGGGTGAAGCGGCAGGTCACCACGCCCTCCGCGCCGACCTGGCGCAGGGCGTCCCGGGCCGCGTCGTCGACGGCCGCGCGCAGGGCGTCGAAGCGGTCCCAGGTGCAGGCCGTCTCGAACGTCTCCACGATCATGCCCTGGGCGGCGAGGGCGTCCCGCCGGTAGGGCATGCGCAGGAAGGAGTCGCGCCAGGTGCCGGCCGCTCCGGCGCGCGCGGACCGGTCGGCGGTGTCGGTGTGTGCCGGTCCGTCGGTGGTGTCCGTGTAGCGCGGCGGTTCGGACAAGGTGCCGCCGTGGTCCCGGCACAGTTCCAGCGCGCGTTCCATCCACGCGTGCACGGGATGGTCGGCGGACTCGAAGCCGAGCACCAGGACGGCGGTGGGGGAGGCGGCGTTGATGAAGGCCTCGACGGGGTCCAGGAGTCGGCAGCCGGCCGGATCGAGCCCGGACTGGGACAGGGCGCGCACCGCCCGCACGCCCGCGTCGTGGTCCGCGAACCCCACCGAGGCGCCCGCGCGCCACCGGGGCCGGTCCTGGAGGCGGACCCAGGCCTGGGTGATGACGCCGAGCGACCCCTCCGAGCCGAGGAACATCCGGTCGGGGGAGGGCCCGGCGCCCGAGCCCGGGAGCCGGCGGGACTCCACGACGCCGCCGGGGGTGACGACCCGCAGCGATTCGGTGAGGTCGTCGATGTGGGTCAGGCGCGTCGCGAAGTGGCCTCCCGCCCGGGTGGCCAGCCAGCCGCCGAGGGTGGAGAACTCGAAGGACTGGGGGAAGAAGCGGAGCGTGCAGCCCCACGGGCGCAGCTGGTCCTCCAGGTGCGGGCCGAGGACCCCGGCCTGGACGAGCGCGGCCCGGCTGGTGCGGTCGACCTCCAGGACCCGGTCCATCGCGCCCAGGTCCAGGCTGACCGCCCCGGCGTACGCGTCGCCCACGCGGGGTTCGACGCCGCCCACCACGGACGAGCCGCCGCCGAAGGGGACGACGGCGACGCCCGCGTCCCCGCACCACTCCAGCACGTCGACGACCTGCTCCTCCGAGGTCGGGCGCACCACGAGGTCGGGCACGTGGGGCAACCGCCCGAGCAGCGCCCGTACCACGTCGCGGAAGGCCTGCCCGTGGCTGTGCGCGAGCCGGTCGCGCACGTCCTCGGAGACGATCGGCGCCAGGGCCCGCGGCGTCCGGATCCTGCTCCGGCCGACGCCGAACGACCCGATCGCGGGGGGCTCGTGGACGGTCAGGTCCGCCCCCGGCAGCAACGCGGCGGTGCGGCGGGTGAGTTCCTCGCGTTCCCGGCCCGTCACCGCGTCCTCGACGTTCCCCCATCCCCACCACGAACGCGTTCTGCCCCTCATGACCGCACCACCGATCCTGACGCCGGGTAAGTTACCTGCCGGTCACATTCGCACGGGGCGGGCCCGCGGACAAGACCGGGGACGACCGCGGGCGAGGGGATCCGCCGGGGGAATTCCCGGGGTGTGTCGTCCGGAAAAGGCCTCGGAGGGCTCCGCCGGTTTGAGCCCACGGGAAAGCCCGACCGTCCGTGCCCCGACCGCCGATCCCGACGCCACCCGGCGCCTGGAGTCCGTCGACGCGACGAGCGCCACCCAGAGCGACAGGTCCGTGGAGAGGGTCGGTGACGCGTACCGGTCCCAGGTGAAGGTGTCCGGGACCTTCCGGCAGGAATTCGACCTGAGCGAGTACCCGTTCGACATCACCGTCCTGGGAGCGCGCTTCGGACTCCTGGGCGCGTCCCTCTTCGGCGTGGTCCTCAGCATGCGCGCCGTCAGCCTGACGGGGACGTCCTTCGGGGTGACCCTGGTCGACCAGATCCACCTGGCCACCCTGCTCCACACCCTGGTCGGCGTGGGCTGCACCTCCTGCGTCCTCTACCGGTGGGCCGACCCCGAGGCGCAGACCCCGGTACGGCGGACCAACACGGCCGTCGCCGTGGCGACCACGGCCGCGTACCTGATCGCCAACGCCGTCAGCACCGGCCTCGCGGTCACCTGATCGGCCTCGCGGTCACCCGATCGGTTTCGCCGTCACCCAGGGCCTTACCCCGACGAACGTGTGGGTGATGCCCGTCTGCCAGCCCGGCTGCGGAAGCGCCCGTACGTCCGTGAAGCCCGCGCGGCGCAGCCGGTCGGCGAAGGCGGGCGCGGTGTCGAAGTCGAGGACGCTGCGCCACAGGTGCCGGTAGAGCGCCCCGTCCCCGTGGAGGCGGCCCCACGGCAGGACGACCGCGCCCATCACCGCCGACCACACCGCCCGGTGGGCGGCCCGGCCGCCGAGGGCGTACTCGTGGACGACCAGCCGCCCGCCCGGCCGCAGGACCTCCCGGACCCGGGCGAGGGCTCCGTCGGGATCGGCCACGTTGCGGAAGAGGTAGGCGGCGAAGACCGCGTCGTACGGGCCGCGCACCCCGGCCTCCGCCAGACCCTCCACGGGCGCGTGCACGAAGGAGACCCCGGGCGGCCACGGCTTGTCCCGCGCCCGGTCGAGCATCCCGGCGGACGCGTCGACCCCGGTGACGGACGCCCCGGGCGCGGCCCGCAGCAGCGCCCGCGTCGACGCCCCCGTACCGCAGCCGAGGTCGAGCACCGACCACCCCCGGCCGCCGTCGGGCAGGGCGAGGCGGCGGGCGGAGCGGAGCAGGTGCCGGTGGTAGCCGGGGCTCGCGGAGGTCATCCGGTCGTAGGTCCGCGAGGCGCGGTCGAAGGCGTGGGCGAGGTCGGCGTCGTACAGCAAGGTCATGGACCGCTCCTCCGTGGGGTCTCCCGCATCGGGTCTCGCCCGCAGTGTCGCCCGCCGCGGGGACGGACGGGTGCGGACGGGGGTGGCGCCGGGCGGTGATTGGGCCGGGCGGCCCAAGGAACGGTGCATCCGATGCCGCCGGCGGTACTGAATGACCCGTGAGGACGAAGAGATGCCGCCCGGCGAGCGAGGGGTGAACCGATGCGCGTGCGCGATCCACTTCAGGTAGACGAGGGGGTACCGGCCGCCGTCGAGGAGCACCTCGCCGCCGTCCTCCGGCAGCGGACGGCGGACGCGGCGGACGCCGACCCGGACTTCGCGACCGACGTCGCCGACCGGGTGGCCGCCTTCGCCCTGGGCGGCGGCAGGCGGCTGCGCGCCGAGTTCCTGTGGTGGGCGCTGCGCGGCAGCGGCGGCGGCGCCCCCGAGACGCCGGCGGCCCTGGGGGTCGCGGCCGCCCTCGAACTCGTCCAGACGTGCGCGCTGATCCACGACGACGTGATGGACGGCTCGCCCCTGCGCCGGGGCCGTCCCGCCGTGCACGTGCAGCTGGACGCGCGCTTCGGCACGGGGGAGCGGGCGCTGCCCTGCGGCACCTTCGGCGGCGCCGCCGCCGTCCTCGCCGGCGACCTGGCCCTCGCCTGGGCCGACGACGCCTTCGCCGAGTCCGTCGCGGGGCTGCCGTCGGCGTCCCGGGCGGCCGGGGTCTGGCGGGTGATGCGCACGGAGATGGTCGCGGGCCAGTACCTCGACCTGCGCGCCCAGGTCACGGGCGACGGCTCGGCCGACCGGGCCGCGCGCACGGCCGTCCTGAAGACGGCCCTCTACTCGATGGGACACCCCCTGGCCCTGGGCGCGACCCTCGCCGGAGCGTCCGGGGACACGGTCCGCGCGCTCCGCGAGGCGGGCCGGTCCGCCGGGCTCGCCTTCCAGCTCCACGACGACGTGCGCGGGGCCTTCGGTGATCCGGCGGCCACCGGGAAGCCGGTCGGCGAGGACATCCGCGAGGGGAAGGCGACCTACCTCCTGGCCGTCGCCGGGGAGCGCTGCGCCGAGCTGGGGGACCGGGCCGGGCTCGGACTCCTGGAACGGATCACCGGCGGAGCCCGTACGACCGAGGAGGACGTGGACCGCGTCCTCGACCTGCTCGTCTCCTGCGGCGCCCGGGACCGGGTCGCCCGGCGGGTCGAGGAACTGTGTGCCCGGGGCGCGGAGACGGTGGCGCGCGCCGGACTCGCGCGGGAGGCGGCGGACCGGATCGGGGCGCTCTTCGGAGCGGCCTGCGGACTGGAACCGGGGCGCGCCACCGCACCGCCCCCACCGTCCACACCATCCGTACCGCCCACCCTGCCCGTCCTGATCGGGGAGGCCCGGTGAAGACGATCGCCGGACCGACGGACCACGTCGTCGTGGTGGGCGCGGGGCTCGCCGGGCTCGCCGCCGCCCTCCACCTGCTCGGCGCCGGACGCCGGGTGACCGTCGTCGAGGGCGAACCGCTCCCGGGCGGCCGCGCCGGCCGCCTCGACCTCGGCGGCTACCGGGCGGACACCGGGCCGACCGTCCTCACCATGCCCGACCTCCTCGACGACGCCTTCCGGGCGGTCGGGGACTCCCTGCGCGCCCGGGTCGACCTCGTCCCGCTCCACCCGGCCTACCGGGCCCTGTTCGCCGACGGCACGCGCCTCGACGTGCACACGGACGCCGACGCCATGGAGGCGGAGGTCGCCGCCTTCGCCGGCCCCCGCGAGGCCGCGGGGTACGGCCGGCTGCGCCGCTGGCTGGAGGAGCTGTACGCGGTCCAGATGCGCCGCTTCATCGACGCCAACTTCGACTCCCCCGCCCAGCTCCTCCACCCCGACCTCGCCCGGCTCGCCGCCCTCGGCGGCTTCGGCCGGCTCGACCGGGCCGTGGCCCGCTTCCTGGCGGACGAACGGCTGCGGCGCGTCTTCTCCTTCCAGGCCCTCTACGCGGGCGTGGCGCCCTCCCGGGCCCTGGCCGCCTACGCGGTGATCTCGTACATGGACACGGTCGCCGGGGTCTACTTCCCGCGCGGCGGGATGCACGCCGTACCGGCGGCCATGGCGGACGCGGTGGTACGGGCCGGCGGCACGGTCCGGTACGACGAGCCGGTCACCGCGCTCGAACGCCGGGGCGAGCGCGTCACCGCCGTCCTCACCGAGCACGGCCGGATCCCCTGCGACGCGGTGGTCCTCACCCCCGACCTGCCCGTCACCTACGGCCTCCTCGGGCGCGAACCCCGCCGCCCCGTCCGGCTGCGGCACTCCCCGAGCGCGGTCGTCATCCACGCCGGGACGGACCGCACCTGGCCCGAACTCGCCCACCACACGCTCTCCTTCGGGACGGCGTGGGAGGGCACGTTCCACGAGCTGATCGACCGGGGACACCTGATGAGCGACCCCTCGCTGCTCGTCACCCGGCCCACGGCCACCGACCCCTCCCTCGCCCCGCCCGGCCGTCACCTGCACTACGTCCTCGCCCCCTGCCCGAACACCCGGACCGGGCCGGACGCCGCCCACTGGGGCGACCTCGGCCCGCGCTACCGCGACGCGCTCGTCCGCGAACTCGAACGCCGGGGCCTCGACGGGTTCGGCGACTCGATCGAGGAGGAGGCCCTGGTGACCCCGGCCGACTGGACGGCCCGGGGGCACGCCGCCGGCACCCCCTTCTCCGCCGCCCACACCTTCGCCCAGACCGGCCCCTTCCGGCCCCGGAACCTGGTCCGGGGCACGGCCAACGCCGTCCTCGCCGGCTGCGGCACCACCCCCGGCGTCGGCGTCCCCACGGTGCTGGTCTCCGGCAAGCTCGCGGCGGCCCGGATCACCGGCGGCCCCGCCCGCCCCGGCCGGCGCCCCGCGCCACCGGGGACGGACCGGACCCGGGTGCCCGGAGCGAACGGGGCCGCGCGATGACGGCCCGGGAGCTGGACGCGGCGGGCATCACCGACCCCCGCCTGCGGGCCGCGTACACCGCCTGCCGGCGCCTGAACGCCCGCCACGGCAGGACGTACTTCCTGGCCACCCGCCTCCTGCCCGTCGACCGGCGCTCGGCCGTCCACGCCCTGTACGGCTTCGCGCGGCGCGCCGACGACATCGTCGACGACCTGGGCACCGACGCGACGACGGAGGAGCGCTCCGCCGCCCTGGACGTCCTGGAGAGCCAGTGGCGGCACGCCGTACGGGGCGGGGAGGTCCGCGAACCGGTGGTGATGGCGGCGGCCGACGCCCGCGCCCGCCACCACATCCCGGAGCGCCACTTCACCGACTTCCTGACCTCGATGCGCAGCGACCTGACGGTCGAGCGGTACGCGACCTACGCCGACCTCCACGCCTACATGCACGGCTCGGCGGCCGTCATCGGGCTCCAGATGGTCCCCGTCCTCGGCACCGTCGTCCCCCGTGCGGAGGCCGAGCCGTACGCGGCGGCGCTCGGCCGGGCCTTCCAGCTCACCAACTTCCTCCGGGACGTGGGCGAGGACCTCGACCGGGGCCGCGTCTACCTCCCCCTGGACCTCCTCGCCGCGTACGGGGTCGACCCCGACCTGCTGATGTGGAGCAGGATGACCGGCTGCCGGGACGCCCGGATCACCGCCGCGCTGCGGGCCGCCGCCGCCCTGACCCGGGGCGTCTACCGCGAGGCCGAACCCGGCATCGCCCGGCTCGCCCCCGTGTCGGCGCCCTGCGTCCGCACCGCCTTCGTGCTGTACCGGGACATCCTGACGGCCATCGAGCGGGACGGGTACGCGGCGGTCCACCGCCGGGCGGTCGTCGGCCGCCGCCGCAGGGCGGCCGTGGCGGGGCGCGGCCTGGTGGCCGCCCTCGCCGCCCGCACCCTGCCGGAGCGCACCCGGACCGCCCCCGCCGTCCCGGCGGTTCCGCGCACGGACGTGCGCAGGACGTGGGCGAGGAGCGGGGCCGAACTCGACCGCGCGACGCGTACGACACGTACGACAGGCACGACGGGGACGGCGGGAGGCGGCGAGCGGTGAGCGCGATGCGGAGGCCGGAGATCCCGCTGCGGCTGCGCCGGAACGCCGTCGCCTGGGAGCGGCAGCGGCCCACGTGGCGGGAGGCCAAACCGGCCCTGATCGCCGAGGCCCTCGACCGCGCCGGGGCCCGCCCCTCGGGCAACTGGTTCGTCGTCGGCGCCGGCCGCGACCTCCGCGACGGCCGGCCGCTCGGGCGGACCGTGGCGGGCACGGAACTGGTCCTGTGGCGCGACGCCGAAGGGACGCCCCACGCGGGCCCGGGGGCCTGCCCGCACCTGGGGGCGCCGCTGAAGGACAGCGTCGTGCGGTGCGGGACCCTGATCTGCCACTGGCACGGACTCGCCCTGGACGGCGGCCCCTTCGCGGGCTGGTCGCCGTGGCCCGTCCACGACGACGGGACGCTGCTCTGGGTCAGGCTCGACCGGGCGGGCGGCGAGACCCCGACGGAACGGCCCTCCGTACCCGAACGCCCGCCGGCGGCCGGGGCGGTCGCCGCCGTCTACACGGGCGTGGGGACCTGCGAGCCGGAGGACGTCGTCGCCAACCGGCTCGACCCCTGGCACGGCGCCTGGCTCCACCCGTACTCCTTCGTCGACCTGGAGGTGCTGCGGACCCCGACCGAGGAGGACGACGCGCTGGAGGTGGAGGTGTCGTTCAAGGTGGCCGGGCGGGTCGTGGTGCCCGTCCGAGCCGTGTTCACCGCCCCCGGACCCCGGACGGTCGTCATGCGGATCACGGCGGGCGAGGGGGCGGGATCGGTGGTCGAGACGCACGCCACGCCCCTGACCCCGCCCGGCGCCCGGCGCCCGCGCACCGCCGTCGTGGAGGCCGTCGTCGCCGGTTCGGACCGGCGGGGGTTCGCCGTGGCCCGCCTGGCGGCCCCCCTCCTCCGCCCGGCGATGCGGGCGGCGGCGGGCCGCCTGTGGCGCGACGACCTGGCGTACGCCGAGCGGCGCTGGTCGCTGCGGGCGCGGGGGCTGTTCCCGGGCTGACGCAGGGCGGTGGGGCCCGGGACTTCTCGTACGGGGGCCGGTTCCGTACGCCCGGGCCGCCGGGAAGCGGTCAGTACTCCCCGTACGCCCGGGCCGCCGCCCTCAGCAGGGCCGACCGGCCCCGCCGGGGCACCGTCCACAGCGTCTGGCCCCGCAGGCCCCAGCGCCACAGGTGCGCGTTGGCCGCCAGGAAGCCCGTCGTGGCGGCCCGTTCCATCAGCGCCACCGGCAGGTCGGTGCGGACCAGGTCGCCGGCGACGGTGACGGTGGGGTCGGGGGTGTCGACCGAGGGCCGGTCCGCGTGGCTCCCGACGGCGAAGAGCGGGCAGTCGTCCCGCCACTCGTCGCGCCGGTCGACGATCCGCGCGCCCGCCGTCTCCGGGTACACGCGGTGGAGCTGCTCCACCAGCTCCCGCCCCACCGGGGCCGGTCCCGCCGCCGCGTCCGCCGCGTAGGCGTGCAGCTCGACCACGGAGCCGCCGGTCTTCCCGGCCCAGCGGGCGGCCTCGCCCTCCCACCGGTCGAGGACGCTGATGTTGTCCAGCGGGCCGTAGCCCCCGGTCCCGAGGAAGCCGGGCCGGTCCGGGGCGACGGGGCGGTCCAGCCAGAGCCGGGTGACCAGGAACGGCGGGGCCGTGCGCAGGGCGGCGACCCGGGTGCGCCAGGCCTCGTCGCACAGGGTCGGCGAGGCCGCCGCGACGGCCCGGAGCCCGGCGGTGTCGAGCGCGAGGACGAGCGCGTCGACCCGTTCCGTACCGCTCGGGCCGTGCACCAGGTGGCCGCCGTCCGGCGCGGCCTCGACCCGGTCGACGGGGGCACCCGTACGGACGTCGGCGCCGTGGCCTTCGAGGTAGCGGGCGAGGGGCTCCCACAGGGCCTGCGGATAGGGCTCGTCGGGCACGTCGAAGAGCAGGCCCTCGGAGGAGCCCAGGAAGTAGATGTGGAACATCAGGGCGAGTTCGGCCGCCGACAGCTCCCCGGGGTCGGCGAAGAAGCTGCGGGAGAAGACCTCGAACGCGAGGTGCCGGGCCTTCTCCGGGAAGCGGATCCGGTCGAGCAGCTCCCGCGCGCTGACGTCGTCGTACCGCTCGTGGACGCCGGGCAGGCGCACGTCCAGGAGGGGCAGCGCGGCCCGGGGGTTCATCCGGGCCAGGTCCCGTACGCCGAAGGAGGGGCTGAGCGCGGCGAAGCCCACGGCGCTCCACGGCGGCGTGCGGGGGACGTGCGCGAAGCTGTCGTACAGGCCCGAGCCGTGCAGCAGGGGGTAGTCGGGCAGCGGCCGCAGCCGCTCCAGGCCCGGGTCGACCCGCCGCAGCAGGCCGCGCAGGTTGTAGTACTGGCGGAAGAAGGCGTGGAAGCCGCGGCTCATCGTCGCGGAGGAGCCGTCCGCCAGCTCCACGGGCCACCCGGCGAGCCGGCCGCCGAGCGACGCCTCGCGCTCGTACAGGGTGACGCGGACCCCGCGCTCCGCGAGCAGGGTGGCGGCGGCGAGGCCCGCGATCCCGCCCCCGACGACGGCGCAGCGCGGCCCGTCCCGGTCCGCCCGGGCCCGCCCGGGGTGCGCGGGCAGGACGGCCGCCCGGCGGTCGCGGCCACGGCGCGGCGCCGGGGTCCGGTCCGGGGTCCGTTCCGGAGCTGAGGGGAGTTCACGGCCGGTCATCGGGGGCCTCCTGGTGCGGTCCCGGGCGGGGGCGCCGGGGGAGTAGGGGGACTTCGGCCGCCGTGCGGAGCATGGCGGGGACGGGCGTGCGCAGCCCGATGGCGAACTCCTCGGCCGGGCCGGTGGCACCGTCCAGGAAGCGGAGCAGCCGCTCGCAGGGCACGCGAGCGAAGAGCCGGGTGAAGAAGGCCGGGCCGTCGATCCGACCCGTGTCGAGGCCGCGCAGCAGGACGGAGTCCATCGCGAGCGCCCGGGAGGAGTACGCGGGCGGGGGCACCGGGCGGCGGCCCCCGTGCACGGCGTCCGCGACGGCCCGGGCCTGCCGCTGGATCGCCGCGAAGGCGTACCCGGTGGAGGGCCGGACGGCCCCGCCCGCCGCCCCGACCCGGAAGACGTGCCGGCCGGCCTCGCGGGGGTGGCGGCCGTCACTCATCGGGATGACCCCCTGCTCGGTTTCGAGCACCTGGAGGGGCCCGAGCCCCAGCACGTCCCCCGTGTACCGGGCCAGGGCCCGGTCGTAGGCGGCGGTCGTCAGCGGGGCCCGGCCGAACTCGGTGTACTCGACGAGCGCCTCGCACGGGCCGGTGGGAAGGACGTAGCCGAAGGAGAGGCCGTGCGCCGGCTGGGGCGTGCGGAAGTCCATCAGCTCGACGACGTCCGGTGCGAACGCCGGCCGCCCGGTCCGCACGAACCAGCCCCGGAAGTGCTGGAGCAGGGCGGTGCGGGCGGGCGGCGCGGCGGCGGGCGGCCGGGAGTCGAAGACCCAGCGGGCCGCGAGCCGCGAGACGGTCCCGTCGGCCGCCCGGCAGCTCACGACGGCGCCGTCCGGCCCGTCGGCGACCTCCTCGACGACGGCCTCGACCCGGCGCAGCGCGGAGAGCCGCGGCCGCAGCCCCCGCTCGAACTCCCCGGAGCGCAGCATCTTGTACCGCAGGCCCCCGAGGGAGCGCACGGGACCGGACCCGTCGGGCCCCCGCACCCGGAGCCCGTCCCAGCTCGCGGCCAGGAAGGAGTCGTACGGGCCCGGCCCTGTCTCCCAGAAGCACCAGGTGCGCTCCGGGGGCCGCAGCGGGCCCGGCGGCGCCTCGACGAGGGTGACGCGGGGGGCGGGGACGCCGTGCGGAGGGGCGAGCAGCCGCCACGCGAGGGACAGCCCGGCCGCGCCGCCCCCGACGACGACCACCTCGGTACCGGCGTCCGCCTCGGTGCCGCCGTCCGCCTCGGTACCGGCGTCCATCTCGGTGCCGACGTCCATGGGCGCCCGTCACCCCCCTCACGTCACCTCGGAAGCGGTCCCGGTTGGGTCTACCCGGGAACGGGGGCGATGCGTGGCCCCGTGCTGCATTCGGCCCATCGGGGGGCGGTGGATGCGGCGATGGCGGAGGAGACGGAGGAGTCGCGAAAGTCGGGGCGTCACGGGAATCGGGGTGTCGCGAAAGTTCAAGACCGGGTGGCGGGCCGCTCCGTAGCGTCGGGGCATGAACGACATCCACACCCACCTCACCGTCTGCGCCGCCGAGGCGAGCCGGGTCGCCCGGGGCGTCACCGACGAGCAGCTCGCGGCGCCCTCCGTCTGCGACGGCTGGACCGTCCGCGCACTCGCCAACCACCTGGTCGCCTACTCCGCGCACGGCCTCGAACACCGCGCCCTGCGGACCCCGCTCCCCGAGGAGACCGCCGGGCGGGACTTCGCCGGGGAGCCCGGCTGGGCCGGGGCGTACGCGGCCCAGCTCGACCGGGCGCTGGCCGCCTGGGAGCGGCCCGGGGTCTGGGAGGGCGAGGTCGACCTCGGGTTCACCGCGATGCCCGCCCCCGTGATCGCGTCCCTGGTCGTCAAGGAACTCGCCCTGCACGGCTGGGACCTGGCCCGCTCCACGGGCCAGGAGTTCGAGCTGCCGGAGGGGACGGCGGCCTTCGTCCTCGGCGTCGTCGAGGAGCACGCCGAGGTCTACCGCCAGTACGAGGGCTTCGCCGCGCCGGTCGACGTCCCGGACGACGCCCCGCCGTTCGAGCGCGCGCTGGCGGTCAGCGGCCGGAACCCGAAGGCCTGACCGTCCGGTCGGCCGCGTCGGTTCGGTCGGCCGCGTCGGTTCGGACGGCCGCGCCGGTTCAGACGGCCGCCGCCGTCACCCGCTCGGCCGCCCGCGCCGCCCCGTCGTAGCGGGCGAGCAGCAGCCGGGCCAGCTCGGGCGAGGGGCCGAGCACGTCCGCGAGGACGTCCGCCTCCGCCGCGCCCGCGGCGATCCGGTCCGGCAGGCGCCCCGGCGCGATCACGTACGGGGCGACCGCCACCCGCCGGACGCCCGGCTCGGCGCGCAGCGCCCGTACGGCGTCCTCCGTGGGGGGAAGAGCAGCGGAGGCGAACGCGGGCCGCACGGAGCACCAACCGGTGCGCCGCAGCTCCCGCGCCGTTTCTGCGATCACCGCGATCGCCTCCGGGTCTGTGGAGCCCGCCGAGGCCAGGACGACCCCGGTCGCGCTCTTGTCGCCGGGCGCGAGCCCGGCCTCGTACAGCCGCCGTTCCACCGCCGCGATCAGCAGCGGCGACGGGCCCAGGACCTCCGCCTGGCGGATCCGCAGCGGGGCGGGGGCCTGCCGCAGGACGGCCGGCACGTCCGCCTTCGCGTGGAAGGCCCGGGTGAGGAGCAGCGGCAGCGCCACCACGTCCCGCACCCCCTCGGCGGCGAGCCGGTCGAGGACCCCCGTCACCGACGGCAGGTTGAAGTCCAGGAACGCCGTCTCCACGCGCAGCCCCGGCCGCAGCGCACCGGCCCGGCGCACCAGCGCCTGGACGGTGGCCGCGTGCCGCGGGTCGCGGCTGCCGTGGGCGATCACGAGGAGGACGGGACGGTGGTTCATGGTTCGGAGCTCACTTCACCAGCAGGCCGCGGCTGCGGAGCACCCATCGCTCCAGCGGGCTGAAGATCAGCAGGTCGATCGCGATGCCGACGACCAGGATCAGCAGGATCGCCAGGAACACGCCGGGCAGGTCGATGTTGTTGCGGCCGTTCTCCAGGAGCTGGCCCAGGCCCAGGCCCAGGTCCGGCGAGGAGGCGATGATCTCGGCGGCCATCAGCGAGCGCCAGGAGAACGCCCAGCCCTGCTTCAGGCCCGCCAGGTAGCCGGGCAGCGCGGCCGGGAGGACCACGTGCCAGGTGCCCTTGAGGCCGGTGGCGCCCATGGTGCGGCCGGCCCGCAGGAACAGCGGCGGGACCTGGTCCACGCCGGAGACCAGACCGTTGGCGATGGACGGGACGGCGCCGAGCAGGATGACGGTGAACATCATCGCGTCGTTCAGGCCGAACCAGAGCACGGCCGGCGGCACCCACGCCACCGAGGGCAGCGACTGCAGACCGGACAGGATCGGGCCGATCGCGGCGCGCACGAACTTCACCCGGGCCACCAGCAGGCCCAGCGGGGTGCCGATGGCCAGGGCCAGCAGGAAGCCGGCCAGGCCGCGGGACACGCTGGTCCAGATGACCTCCAGGAGGGTGCCCTGGAGCCACATGTCGACCAGGCCGTCCCACACCGCGGACGGCGCGGGCAGCTTGGTCTCCTCGGTGATCTTCGCCGAGACGAGGACCTGCCAGACGACGAGGACCAGGGCGACGGCGAGGGTGGGCGGGAGGACCTTCTTGACGAGGACCTCGCGGACCGGGGTGCGGCGGATCTCGACCGCGTCCAGGGCGTCGAGCCCGGCCTCCAGACCGGCGAGGTCGTCCGCCTTGGCCTTCGGGGCGGTGTCAGTGCTGGCCATGGCGGCGGATCTCCCCACGCAGGTGTTCAGTGATCTCGACGGACAGCTCGGCCACGTTCGCGTCCTCGATGCGGCGCGGCTGCGGGATGTCCACGGTCCACTCCTTGGCCACCCGGCCGGGCCGGGAGGAGAGCAGGACCACGCGCTGGGCGAGGCGCACGGCCTCGCGCACGTTGTGGGTGACGAAGAGGACGGACAGGTTCGTCTCGTCCCAGATGCGGGTGAGCTCGCCGTGCAGCACGTCACGCGTGATGGCGTCCAGGGCGGCGAACGGCTCGTCCATCAGGAGCAGTTGGCTGTCCTGGGCCAGCGCCCGGGCGAGGGCCACCCGCTGCCGCATGCCGCCGGACAGCTCGTGCACCCGCTTGCCGTACGCGCCGCCGAGCCGGACGAGTTCGAGCAGCCGCTCGGCCTCCGGCCGGCGCTCGGCCCGGGGCACCCCGCGCAGCCGCAGGGCCAGTTCGATGTTCTTGCCCGCGGTCAGCCACGGGAAGAGGGCGTGCTCCTGGAACATCAGGGCCGGCCGGCCGCCCGGGGTCGCGATGGACCCCTGGGTCGGCCGGTCGAGCCCCGCGACCAGGTTGAGCAGGGTGGACTTGCCGCACCCCGAGGCCCCCAGGATGGTGACGAACTCGCCGGGCGCGACGTCGAGGCTGACGTCGTCCAGGACGAGCTGGGTACCGGCCGGGCCGGAGAAGGACTTCGAGACGTGCTCGATCCGGGCGGCGTGCGTCCGCTCCGCCGCCGTGCCCTCGGCCGCCTTGGCGAGCGTCGTGGCCATGGTCGTCACCTCCTGGGGTTCGTGGGTTCGCCGGCGGTTACTTGACGCCGAGACCGGCGTCGGAGACCTCGGGCTTGCCGGCGGCCTTCAGCACCTTGTTGAGGAGCGTCAGGTCGTAGATGCCGGCCAGGTCGGGCTGCTCGATGAGCTGCGCCTTGACCGCCCACTCGGACTGGGTCTTCAGCGTCGCGGCCAGCGGGTCGTCGGTGATCGCGATGCTGGGCCACGCAGGGTCGATGACCTTGGCGTCCAGGGCCTTGCCGCCGAGGCTCTTCAGCGCCGCGTTGGCCGACTCCTTGGCCTTGTCCGGGTTGGCGTTGATCCACTCGTTGGTCTTCACCGTCCCCTTGAGCACGGCCTCGACGACGTCCGGGTGCTCCGTGAGGAACTTCTGCGACACGATGACGTTCGTGATCACGAACTTCTTGTCGGGCCACAGGGTGGTCTCGTCCAGGAGGACGGAGCCGCCCTGGGCGACCAGCTTGGACGCGGTCGGCTCGGGCACCCAGGCGCCGTCGATCGAGCCGGACTTGAAGGCGTCCGGGGTGACCTTGTTGTCCGTGCGGACGACCGAGACGTCGCCCTTGCCGGACTCGGGGTCGACCTTCCAGCCCTTCTCGGCGATCCAGTTGAGGAGCGCGACGTCCTGCGTGTTGCCCTTCTGCGGGGTGGCGATCCTCTTGCCCTTGAGGTCGTCCAGGGTCTTGATCCTGTCCGGGTTCACGACCAGCTTCACGCCGCCGGAGGCGGAGCCGGAGATGATCCGCAGGTTCTTGCCCTTGGACTTGACGTAGGCGTTGATGGAGGGCGAGGGGCCGATGAAGCCGATGTCGAGGGAGCCGCCGTTGAGCGCCTCGATCTCGGACGGGCCGGCGTTGAAGGTCTGGGGCTTGAGCGCGGTGCCGCCCAGCTCCTTCTGGATCAGGCCGTCCTGGACGCCGATCAGCGCGGTGGCGTGCGTCAGGTTCGGGAAGTAGCCGATCCGCACCTCGGAGGCGGAGAGCTTCTTCGCGTCGGCCGCGACCGGAGCCTTCTTGTCGGAGGACTCGTCCTTCTTCGCGTCGGAGCCGTAGCCGCAGGAGGCGAGCGCGCCGATCAGCAGGGGCAGGGCGGCGGCGGCGACGATGCCGCCGCGCAGCGGCTTACGGGTGGTGCGGGAGTTTCCGGTGGCAGACACGCGGGGTTTTCCTCTCGGCACGTGGTCTCATGACGCACGTCTTCGGCGGTGGGGCAGGGGCGGGTACGGCTCGTGGGGGGTGTGGGCGCGCAAGCGGTGCGCGTACGTCATCGCGCACATCGCGCCACCCCTCCCTGGCCGCTGCCGAGGGTGCCGCTGCCGACGCGGCCCCCCTCCTTCGCGAAGGTCGAGTAGACGTCGGGGAGCATGTCTAGAAGTCCCATCCTTCCTCGTCCTCGGTCGCCGCGACCGCCTTGGCGGTGGCGAAGGACTCGCCCGCCATGCCGGCCGCGAGCGTGGTGCCGTCCGCCGGGTCGATCAGCAGGAACGAACCGGTGCGGCGGGAGTCCGCGTACGCGTCGAGCGCGAGCGGCTCGGCGGTGCGGACCACGACCCGGCCGATGTCGTTGGCGACCAGCTGCCCGGGGGCCGGGTGCTGGGAGAGGTCGTCCAGGGTCAGCCGCGAGGGGATGTCCTTGACGATCGCCTTGACCGTACGGGTGGTGTGCTTGAGCAGGACCCGCTGGCCGACCGCGAGCGGCCGGTCCGCCACGTGGCAGACCGTCGCCTCGACGTCCTGGCTGGTGGCCGGGGCGTCACCGGCCGGGGCGAGCAGGTCGCCGCGCGAGATGTCGATGTCGTCCGCGAGCCGGATCGTCACCGACTGCGGCGCCCACGCGATGTCGACGGCCTCGCCGAGCGCGTCGATCGCCGTGATCGTGGAGGTCTTCCCGGACGGCAGTACGGTGACCTCCTCGCCGACCCGGAAGGCACCGGCGGCGATCTGACCGGCGTAGCCCCGGTAGTCGGGGTGCTCGGCGGTCTGCGGGCGGATCACGTACTGCACGGGGAACCGGGCGTGGCAGGCCGTCAGGTCGTGGCTGACCGGGACCGTCTCCAGGTGCTCCAGGACCGTCGGGCCGCCGTACCAGTCCATGTTCGCCGACGGCTCCACGACGTTGTCGCCGGCGAGCGCCGAGATCGGGATCGCCGTGATCTCCGGGACGCCCAGCTCCTTGGCGTACGTGGTGAACTCCTCGGCGATGGCGGCGAAGACGGGCTCGGCGTAGTCGACGAGGTCCATCTTGTTCACGGCCAGGACCACGTGCGGGACGCGGAGCAGGGCGGCGACGGCGGCGTGCCGGCGGGTCTGCTCGACGACGCCGTTGCGCGCGTCGACCAGGACCACGGCCAGCTCGGCGGTGGAGGCGCCGGTGACCATGTTCCGGGTGTACTGCACGTGCCCGGGGGTGTCGGCCAGGATGAACCGGCGCCGGGCGGTGGCGAAGTAGCGGTAGGCCACGTCGATGGTGATGCCCTGCTCGCGCTCGGCCCGCAGGCCGTCGGTGAGCAGTGCCAGGTCGGGCGCCTCCTGGCCGCGGGAGCGCGAGGCGTGCTCCACGGCCTCCAGCTGGTCGGCGAGGACCGACTTGGAGTCGTGCAGGAGCCGGCCCACCAGGGTGGACTTGCCGTCGTCGACGGAACCGGCGGTCGCGAAGCGCAGCAGGGTGGTGGCCGCCGACAGGTCGGCCGGCTGCTCGGTGGACGTGCTCATTAGAAGTACCCTTCGCGCTTGCGGTCTTCCATCGCGGCCTCGGACAGCTTGTCGTCGGCCCGGGTGGCGCCCCGCTCGGTGAGCCGGGAGGCGGCGATCTCGGCGATCACCGCGTCGAGCGTGGTGGCGTCGGAGTCCACGGCACCGGTGCAGGACATGTCCCCGACCGTGCGGTAGCGGATCAGCCGGGACTCGACCGTCTCGGTCTCCTTCGGACCGCCCCACTCGCCCGCCGTCAGCCACATGCCGTTGCGGGCGAACACCTCGCGCTCGTGCGCGAAGTAGATCTCCGGCAGCTCGATCCCCTCGCGCTGGATGTACTGCCACACGTCCAGCTCGGTCCAGTTGGACAGCGGGAAGACGCGCACGTGCTCGCCGGGGGCGTGCCGGCCGTTGTAGAGCTGCCACAGCTCCGGGCGCTGGCGGCGCGGGTCCCACTGCGAGAACTCGTCGCGCAGGGAGAAGACGCGCTCCTTGGCGCGGGCCTTCTCCTCGTCGCGCCGTCCGCCGCCGAAGACGGCGTCGAACCGGTGCTCCTGGATGGCCTCGGTCAGCGGCACGGTCTGGAGCGGGTTGCGGGTGCCGTCGGGGCGCTCGCGGAGCTTTCCGGCGTCGATGTACTCCTGCACGGAGGCCACGTGCAGCCGCAACCCGTGCCGCTCGACCGTGCGGTCGCGGTACTCGATGACCTCGGGGAAGTTGTGCCCGGTGTCGACGTGGAGCAGCGTGAACGGCACCGGCGCGGGCGCGAACGCCTTCAGCGCCAGGTGCAGCATGACGATGGAGTCCTTGCCGCCGGAGAAGAGGATCACCGGCCGCTCGAACTCCCCCGCCACCTCGCGGAAGATGTGCACCGCCTCGGACTCCAGGGAGTCCAGGTGCGACAGCGCGAACGAGCCGTCGGTCGTGTGGACGTGGGCGACAGTGGTCACAGCAGACCCTTCTCGGTGAGCAGCGCGTGGAGCCGCTCCGCGGACTCCCGCACGGTCTGGTCCTGGGACTCGATCCGCAGATCGGGCGCCTCGGGGGCCTCGTAGGGGTCGTCGACCCCGGTGAGCCCGCTGATCTCGCCCGCCGCCTGCTTGGCGTACAGGCCCTTCACGTCACGGACGGAGCAGACCTCGACGGGGGTGGCCACGTGCACCTCGACGAAGGCGGTGCCCTCGGCGTGGTGGCGCTTGCGGACGGCCTCGCGGCTGTCGGCGTACGGGGCGATGACCGGCACCAGGACCTTCACGCCGTGCGAGGCGAGCAGCTCGGCGACGAAGCCGATCCGCTGCACGTTGGTGTGCCGGTCCTCGCGGCTGAAGCCGAGGCCCGCCGAGAGGAACTCGCGGATCTCGTCGCCGTCGAGGACCTCGACGCGGTGGCCCTCGTCGCGCAGCCGTCCGGCCAGCTCGTACGCGATCGTGGTCTTGCCGGCGCTCGGCAGGCCGGTGAGCCAGATGGTGGCACCGGTCACGTGGTTCTCCCGGGAGGTCTCTGAGGGGGGTCGGGGGGTCGTGGTCATCAGCCGTGCAGCCCGCACTCGGTCTTGGCGCGGCCCGCCCAGCGTCCGGCGCGGGCGTCCTCGCCCTCCAGGACGCGGCGGGTGCAGGGGGCGCAGCCGACGGAGGCGTACCCGTCCATGAGGAGAGGGTTGGTGAGGACGCCGTGCTCCGCGACGTACGCGTCGACGTCGTCCTGCGTCCAGCGGGCGATGGGCGAGACCTTGACCTTGCGGCGCTTCTCGTCCCAGCCGACGACCGGGGTGTTCGCCCGGGTCGGGGACTCGTCGCGGCGCAGACCGGTGGCCCACGCGCGGTACGCGGTCAGGCCCTCTTCGAGGGGGGCGACCTTGCGCAGCGCGCAGCACCGGTCGGGGTCGCGGTCGTGCAGCTTCGGACCGTACTCGGCGTCCTGCTCGGCCACGGACTGACGCGGGGTCAGGGTGATGACGCGGACGTCCATGACGGCGTCCACGGCGTCGCGGGTGCCGATGGTCTCCTCGAAGTGGTAGCCCGTGTCGAGGAAGACGACGTCCACGCCGGGGCGGACCCGGGAGGCGAGGTGGGCGACGACCGCGTCCTCCATGGAGGAGGTGACGCAGAAGCGCTCGCCGAAGGTGTCGACGGCCCACCGGAGGATCTCCGTCGCGGAGGCGTCCTCCAGTTCGCGGCCGGCCCGCTCGGCGAGTGCCTTGAGGTCGGCCTCGGTGAGGTCCTGGTCGATCGTCATATGTCGTCCCCTCCAGAAGGCCTGTCCGAAGTCGCCGGGGCGAGCAGCCCCAGGAACTTCAGCTGGAAGGCCCGGCTGCACGCGGCGCATTCCCAGGCGCCGTGACCCTGCTCGTTGGGACGCAGGTCCTCGTCGCCGCAGTAGGGGCAGAAGAAGGGCGCGGCACGCTCGCTCATGACAGCGCCTCCTCGGAGGCCCGGGCCGCCCAGGTCGCGAAGCGCTCGCCGGTCTCGCGCTCCGCCTGGAAGCGCTTGAGGACCCGCTCCACGTAGTCGGGGAGCTCGGCCGCGGTGACCTTGAGGCCGCGGACCTTGCGGCCGAAACCGGCCTCCAGGCCGAGCGCGCCGCCCAGGTGCACCTGGTAGCCCTCGACGCGGTTGCCCTCGTCGTCCAGGACGAGCTGGCCCTTGAGGCCGATGTCCGCGACCTGGATGCGGGCGCAGGCGTTCGGGCAGCCGTTGATGTTGATGGTCAGCGGCTCGTCGAACTCCGGGATCCGGCGCTCCAGTTCGTCGATGAGCGAGGAGCCGCGGCCCTTCGTCTCGACGATCGCCAGCTTGCAGAACTCGATGCCGGTGCAGGCCATCGTGCCGCGCCGGAAGGGTGAGGGGGTGACCCGCAGGTCGAGCGCCTCCAGGCCGGCGACCAGCGAGTCGACCTGCGCCTCCTCGACGTCGAGGACGAGCATCTTCTGCTCGGCGGTGGTGCGGACCCGGCCGGAGCCGTGCGCCTCGGCGACCTCGGCGATCTTCGTCAGAGTGGCGCCGTCGACGCGGCCGACGCGGGGCGCGAAGCCGACGTAGAAGCGGCCGTCCTTCTGCCGGTGCACGCCGACGTGGTCGCGCCAGCGGCCCGCGGGCTGCTCGGGAGCCGGACCGTCCGTCAGCTTCCGCTTCAGGTACTCGTCCTCCAGGACCTGCCGGAACTTCTCCGGGCCCCAGTCGGCGACGAGGAACTTCAGCCGGGCGCGGTTGCGCAGCCGGCGGTAGCCGTAGTCGCGGAAGATCGAGATGACGCCCTCGTACACGTCGGGCACCTCGTCGAGCGAGACCCAGGTGCCGAGGCGGACGCCGAGCTTGGGGTTGGTGGAGAGCCCGCCGCCGACCCACACGTCGAAGCCGGGGCCGTGCTCCGGGTGGCGCACGCCGACGAAGGCGATGTCGTTGATCTCGTGCGCCACGTCCAGCAGCGGCGAGCCGGAGACCGCCGACTTGAACTTGCGGGGCAGGTTGGAGAAGTCCTTGTTGCCGACGATCCGGCGGTAGATCTCGTCGATGGCGGGAGTGCCGTCGATGATCTCGTCGGCGGCGATGCCGGCGACGGGGGAGCCGAGGATGACGCGCGGGGTGTCGCCGCAGGCCTCGGTGGTGGACAGGCCGACCGCCTCCAGGCGGTTCCAGATCTCGGGGACGTCCTCGATGCGGATCCAGTGGTACTGGACGTTCTGCCGGTCCGTGATGTCGGCGGTGCCCCGGGCGAACTCCTCGGAGATCTCGCCGACGACCCGCAGCTGCGCGGTGGTCAGCCGGCCGCCGTCGATGCGGACCCGGAGCATGAAGTACTCGTCGTCCAGCTCCTCCGGCTCCAGGACGCCCGTCTTGGTGCCGTCCAGACCCTGCTTGCGCTGGGTGTAGAGGCCCCACCAGCGCATGCGTCCGCGCAGGTCGTTGGGGTCGATGGAGTGGAATCCGCGCTTCGAGTAGACCGTCTCAATACGTGTCCGCACATTGAGACCGTCGTCGTCCTTCTTGAACTGCTCATTGCCGTTCAGGGGGGTGAAGTGCCCCACGGCCCACTGACCCTCGCCACGGTGACGCCCGGCCTTGCGGCGGGCGGCGGCGGGGGTGGGGTTTTCCGGGGTGGCGGCCATGGCGTTTCGTCCTTCGGGACTGCGAGAGGGCGGCTCTGACCTGCACACGCGCGCTCGGGTCAGAGGGTGGCGCGACAGTGCGCAGCAGGGTGGGGCGGAGTCGGGTGGAAAAGTGATCGCGGCGGTGCTGGTTCTCTCAGCGCGCCGGACAGATGGCGCTGGACATGCGGCCGAGGTCGACGTGCCGCCGACTCACCAAGGCAATTCCAGTTCCAGACATGGCGGAAGCGTGTCACGGGACTTTGGAACCAGTCCAGCATCGTCCAGGATATGGACATTGTCGTCTCGCAGAACGAGATGGTGTGTTCTGGGTCACGCGAAAGGAGCCCGAGAGGACTCCTTTCACGTGACCGCGCTCAGGCGTACGCGCCGGGCCACGGGCCGGGCGTCCCGGTCTCCTCCGCCTGCTCCACCTTGGTGTCGAACAGCCGGAAGCCGCGCCGCTCGTAGTTGGCCATGGCGTGCGGGCCGTCGAGCGAGCAGGTGTGCAGCCAGACGCGCCGCGTGGCCTCCCGTCCGGGCCAGCGCCCGGCCAGGTCCCAGGCGCGGGCCGTCCCGTACGACAGGAGGTGCCCGCCGATCCGGCGGCCCCGGAAGGCCGGGATCAGGCCGAAGTAGACGATCTCCACCACGCCGTCGGGCTGTGCCTCCAGCTCCACGTACCCGGCCGGCGTCCCCCTGTCGTACGCCACCCAGATCTCGGCACCCGGCTTCTCGACGATCTCCTGCCACTGCTTGTACGTCAGGGACAGGCGGTCGGACCAGCGGATGTCGCCGCCGACGGCGGTGTAGAGGAAGCGGCTGAACTCCGCCGAGGGCACCTCGGCGCGCCGGACCACCACGTCGTCGCCCTCCGGCGGGGTGGCGGGACGCAGGTCGGACGGGGAGGTCTGTTCGAGGGACCACGTGGTGAGAGTGATGCTCATGGGGCCATCGCATCATGCGGGGCGCGGGATGCCCAGGGCGGCCCCGGGGGAGGGGGAGGCTCCGGGGAGACGGTTGTCCGCATGGTGGACAGGGGCTGGGTGGCCGGGGCCCACGCCACCGGCTATCCCGCCACCCCGGCCCGTACCGCCGGTGCCGTCGAGTGCGGCAGCAGGTCCGACGGCGACTCCGGGCGCAGGACCTCCACGGTCACCTCCTCGCGGAAGCGGTACGGGCGGTGGGCCAGGACCCCCGCCAGGGTCCGGCGCACCCGGGACATCTCGGCCCGTACGGTCACCGTCCTCGTCCGGTCCCCGAACACGTCTTCCGCCAGCTCCGCCGCCGTCCGCCCGTCCCGGTGCAGCGCCAGGACGTAGAGCAGCTCGGCGTGCCGGGGGCTGAGCTCCTGCTGCCAGCCGCCCGCGGGACCCGACACGGACACCGTCCAGCGGCGCGGCCGGCTCAGGTCGAGCACCACCCGCTGCGCCGCCTCCGCGTCCGGCGCCCCGGCCTCCTCCTCGACCCGCAGCAGCCAGCCGCCCGGCAGCGGCTCCACCGCGCACGCCCCGAGCGAGGGCAGCCGGACCCGGCCGGCGCGGAGGGACTTCGGCAGCGGGACGCGGTCCACCGGCGCGAGCCCGGTCACCGCCGCCGTCCAGCCGTACGGGTCCACCGCGACGGCCCGGCCGCCCACCCGGCACAGGATCGGCGCGGCGACGGCCCGCAGCCGCTCGACCGACCGGCGGTGCCGCTCGCGCATCTCGGCCTCGGCGAGCTGCGCCACCGAGCCGACCAGGGCCAGCATCGCCGGATGGAAGGTGGAGGCCGGGCCGCTCACGTCGAGGATCCCCAGGAGCCGCCGGTCGCGCGGGTCGCGCACGGGCGCGGCGGCGCAGGTCCAGTTGTGCAGGGTGTGGAGGTAGTGCTCGGCGGAGTGGACCTGCACCGCCCGGCCCAGGGCGAGCGCCGTGCCGACCGCGTTGGTCCCGGTCGTGCGCTCGGTCCAGGCCGCGCCCTCCTCCAGACAGATGCCGTTCGCCCGGCGCAGCACCCCGGCGTTCCCCTGCCGCCACAGCACCCGGCCGTGCTCGTCGGTGACCACCATGATCTGGAGGGAGGCGTCGGCGATGCCGGCGAGGCCGCGGGTCAGGGTCTGCATGACCTCGGCGAGGAGCGTGGTCCTGCGCCGCTCCTCCAGCTCGTCGCGGCGGAGCAGCACGCTGCTGGTGCCCCGGTCGGGGTCGAGGCCGAGCCGGGCCATCCGCTGCCAGGACGCGTCGATGACCGGACGGGGCGCGATCGGCGGGGTCCGGCCCGCCAGCGTCTCCTCGCGCACGCGGTGCAGCAGCCTGGCGGCCCGGGCGGTGTCCATGGCGGCCAGCCGCCCCATGTCGAGCTGCGTGTTCTTCATCGGTCCCTCCCAGCCACCCGGGGTGCTGTAACGGTTCTGCACGGGGCAGACGACCGGAGTCCGTCCAGGGGCGGACGTCCGGAGCGTCGGTGCCCATCGTGCCGCCCGGGACCGACCGGCGAGACCCGGTTCGGGTAATCCTGCAACCCTTTGCAACTCTCGCCCTCACCCGCCCTCCTGAGCGAGGCTTGTGCGAGCGGCGGGTGGTGCCGTGTCGGCGCAGCACCACCCCCGCTTCTTCGCGCGCCCGCACGGCGGGCCGACCGCCCGCCCGTGCCGCGTGCTTGAGCCGTGGGCCGACCGCCCGCCCGTGCCGCGTGTTTGAGCCGTGGGCCGACCGCCCGCCCGTGCCGCGTGTTTGAGCCGTGGGTCGACCGCCCGCCCGAGCCGCAGGCTCCCGCCGTCACACCTCCACCCGCGCCCGCTCCACCACCGACCGCAGGTCCAGGGTGTGCGGCAGCGTGCCGAAGGCCGCGCCGCCGTCCCCGCCGAGCCGCGCCGCGCAGAACGCGTCCGCGACCTCCGGCGGGGCCCACCGCACGAGCAGCGCCCCCTGGAGCACCAGGGCCATCCGCTCCACGAGCCGCCGCGCCCGCGCCTCGATGCCGTCCAGGTCCGCCAGTTCGGCGAGCAGCTCCCGCACCGCCCGGTCGAAGCGGTGGTCCGCGCCCCGCGCCGCCCCGACCTCCCGCAGGAACGCGTCGAGCGAGAGCGGCTCGGTCCGCAGCACCCGCACCACGTCCAGGGCCTGCACGTTCCCCGAGCCCTCCCAGACCGAGTTGAGCGGCGACTCCCGCAGCAGCCGGGGCATCCCCGACTCCTCCACGTACCCGTTGCCGCCCAGGCACTCCAGCGCCTCGGTCACCACCGGCGTACACCGCTTGGTCACCCAGTACTTCGCCACCGGCACCGCGATCCGCAGCAGCGCCCGCTCCCTCGCGGCGTCCTCCCCGCCGTCCTCCGCCGCGTCGTACGCCGCCGCGAGCCGCATCCCCAGGGCCGTCGCCGCCTCCGACTCCAGGGCCAGGTCCGCGAGCACGTTCCGCATCAGCGGCTTCTCGGCCAGCGGCCCGCCGAAGGCGCTCCGGTACGAGCAGTGGTGGACGGCCTGCGCCACCGCCTGCCGCATCAGCGCCGCCGAGCCGAGCACGCAGTCGAGCCGGGTCGCCGCCACCATCCCCATGACCGAGCGGATCCCGCGCCCCTCCTCGCCGATCCGGCGCGCCCACGTCGTGCCGTCGAACTCGACCTCGGCCGAGGCGTTCGACCGGTTGCCCAGCTTGTCCTTCAGGCGCTGGATCGCGAAGGCGTTGCGCGAGCCGTCCGCGAGCACCCGGGGCACCAGGAAGCACGTCAGGCCCGCCGGGGCCTGCGCCAGGACCAGGAAGGCGTCCGACATCGGCGCCGAGCAGAACCACTTGTGCCCGGTCAGGACGTACTCGCCCGCCGCCGCCAGCGGGCTCGCCCCCGTCGTGTTCGCCCGGACGTCGCTGCCGCCCTGCTTCTCCGTCATCGCCATCCCGAGCAGGGCGCCCGGCTTCTCCGCGACGGGCAGCAGCGCCCGCTCGTACACGTGCGAGCGGGCCGCCGGCTCCCACACCTCGGCGAGCTCCGGCTCGATCCGCAGCGCGGGCACCGCCGCGTGGGTCATCGACAGCGGGCAGCCGTGCCCCGCCTCCGCCTGCGTCGCCACCAGGAACCCGGCCGCCCGCCGCACGTGCCCGCCGGGAAGGTCCCACGCGTCGGTCAGCCCGGCCGACACGGAACGGCCCAGGATCCGGTGCCAGGCCGGATGGAAGTGGACCTCGTCGACCCGGTGGCCGTAGCGGTCGTGGGTCCGCAGCCGGGGCGGGTTCTCGTTCGCCTGCTCGCCCCACTCCCGCACCTGCTCCGAACCCGTCGCCCGGCCGAGCAGCGCGAGCGACTCCCGGGCCTCGTCGAAGAGTCCCGGAGCGAGGTGCCGTTCCACCGCCTCGACCAGGGCACGGTCGCCGGTGAAGACGTCGTACCCCACCAGGGGAGGGGGCTGATTGGTCACTGTGTGGGTGGTCCGCGCCATGCGGATACGGTAAGCAGGTGCAGGCAGCAAGAGAAACACCCGAACGGCCCGAGCGGCCCGAGCGGCGGCCCGGGAGCAGGCTCCACCGCGCCCGCGTCCTCTACCGCAACGTCTCGAAGCGGAAGATGGTCTGGCTGCTCCTCAAGGACACCGTCAACTCGTGCGTCGAGTACCGGATCCTCGGTCTCGCCGCCGAGGCGGCGTTCTTCACCCTGCTGTCCCTGCCGCCCCTGCTCCTCGGCCTGATCGCCCTCCTGGGCTACGCCGACGACTGGACCAACACCGACACCGTCACCAGCATCCAGGAGAACATCCTCCGCGCCGCCGGGACGGTCCTGTCCGACCGGGGCGTCGAGGAGATCGCCAAACCGGTCCTGGACGACGTCACCCGGGGCAAACGGCCCGACCTGATCTCCCTGGGCTTCGCCATCGCCCTCTGGTCCGGCTCCCGCGCGGTGAACGTCTTCATCGACACCATCACCGTCATGTACGGGCTCGACGGCCACCGCGGCATCGTGAAGACCCGGCTCCTCGCCTTCCTGCTCTACCTCGTGGCCCTGGTCATCGGCGCCGTCGTGCTGCCGCTCGCCGTCGTCGGCCCCGACCGGGTCGTCGAACTCGTCCCCTGGGGGACGGAGGTCGTCTCCGTCCTGTACTGGCCGGCCGTCATCCTCCTCTCCATCGCCTTCCTCACCACGCTCTACCACGTGTCCGTGCCCGTGCGGTCGCCGTGGATCGAGGACATCCCCGGCGCCCTCGTCGCGCTCGCCATGTGGGCCCTCGGCAGCTTCCTGCTGCGGATCTACCTGACCAGCCAGGTCGAGGGCCCCACCATCTACGGCTCCCTCGCCGCGCCCATCGCCGTCCTCCTCTGGATCGGCGTCTCCGCCTTCGCCGTCCTCGTCGGCGCCGCCGTCAACGCCGCCATCGACCGCGTCTGGCCCTCCGTGGCCACCGCCGCCGCCCGCGAGGCCAACGAACGCGCCCGCGCCGTCCAGGCGGCGGAACTCGTCGCCCGCGTCCGGGCCGAGGCGGAGGACGTCGACGAGGACGACCCGGACATGCCCTCCGAGTTCCCCGAACGCTGGTCGAAGTTCCTGCCCCCGGACGACGTGAAGTCCCGTCTGCACTCGAACTGGGAGAAGGACTGAGGGAGGGAGGACCGTTGTACGAGGAACGCCCGGCCCGCCTCACGGGAGCCGTCCTGTGGACCGCCACGACGGACCCGGCGGCGCCCGCCCGCCCGGTCCTCCCCGACGGCTGCATGGACCTCATCTGGGCCGACGGCCGCCTCCTCGTCGCCGGACCCGACACACGCGCGCACGTGCCCACGGACACCGCCGCCCGGTACGCCGGGCTCCGCTTCGCCCCCGGGGACGCGCCCCGCGTCCTCGGCGTCCCGGCCCGCACACTGCGCGACCGCCTGGTCCCCCTGGAAGCCCTGTGGGGCGGCGCCGAGGCGCGCCGGACCGGCGAACGGATCACCGACGCCCCCGACCCGGCCGCCGCCCTGGAGGAGTTCGTACGGCTCCGGGCCGCCGGCGCCCCCGCGCCCGACCCGCTCCTGCGGGCCGTCGTGGCGCGCCTCGCCGCCGGCCGGCCGGTCGCGGAGACGGCCGACGCGGTCGGCCTCGGCGCCCGGCAGCTCCACCGCCGCTCCCTCGACGCCTTCGGCTACGGCCCCAAGACCCTCGCCCGGATCCTCCGCCTCCAGCGGGCGCTCGCCCTGGTCCGGTCCGGCGTGCCGTACGCGGAGGCGGCCGTCCGCGCGGGCTGCGCGGACCAGGCCCACCTGTCCCGCGAGGTCCGGACGCTCACGGGCACGACGCTCGGCGCCTACGCGCTCTCGGCGAACAACGACACCGCACACCCGTCCGGGTCGAGCACCACCGCGTAACGCTGCCCCCAGACCGCGTCCCAGGGCTCCAGGTGCCCCCGGTACCCGGCGGCGACCAGCTCCCCGTACAACGCGTCCACCTCCGCCGGCGACCCGCACCGGAAGGCCGGCTCGATCCGGTGCCCGCCCCCGGGCCGCGTCCACCCCGGATCGAAGGACCGGACCACCTCCTCCGTGTCCCACGCGAACCGCAGCCCCCCGGGCAGCACCACCTCCACGTGCGGCGCCGCCTCGGCCCCTTCCGGGACCTCCAGCCCGAGCCGCCGGTAGAAGGCGAGCGAGGCGGCCATGTCGGAGACGACGAGCCCGATCAGATCGAGCCGGGGGGTGGGAGGGGTACGGGGTGTGGTGTCCATGTGCCGCACGCTAGGGGCACCCGCCACCCGGGTCTTGTACGAATCGGACACGGGCCAGGGCACCCGTGGCACGCCCCCGGAGCCCGGTCTGCCGCCGACCCCGTTTAATCCGGTGGTGCCACCGCCCGGGACGGGGCTATGGTTCTGCTCGACCGTTCACGAGTGAGCCGAGTGAGCCGAGTGAGCGGTGATCAGTTCGTGGAGAAGCAGCCGGAGGTGAGGACATTGATGACTGTCACGGTGACGGGCGCTGCCCGCATTCAGGAGTTCATCGTTCCCACTTCCGTGGCCTCCGGCTGACACCCACTCGAACCGCGCGCTCGGAGCGCGCCGCCGGGGCCGCCCTTCGAAGGGTCCCCCTTGTCTTCCTCGCTTTCCCCCGGTTCATCCTCCCCGCTCGACGCCCACGGCTGGGACTCCGGCTGGGCCGCCGCCTTCGCGCCGTACGCCGCCCGGGGGCTCGTCCCCGGACGGGTCGTCCGGGTCGACCGCGGTCAGTGCGACGTCGCGACCGACGCGGGAACCGTCCGTGCCGACACGGCGTTCGTGACCCCGCACGACCCGCTCCGGGTCGTCTGCACCGGCGACTGGGCCGCCGTCGACCCCGAGGGCGCCAGTGACCCCCGGTACGTACGGGCGTGCCTGCCGCGCCGTACCGCCTTCGCGCGCTCCACCTCCTCCAAGCGGTCCGAGGGGCAGATCCTCGCCGCCAACGTCGACCACGCCGTCATCGCCGTCTCGCTCGCCGTCGAGCTCGACCTCGGGCGGATCGAACGCTTCCTCGCCCTGGCCTGGGAGTCCGGCGCCCAGCCGACCGTCGTCCTCAGCAAGGCCGACCTCGTCCCCGACCCCGTCGGGCTCTCCTACCTCGTCGAGGACGTCGAGACCGTCGCCCCCGGCGTGCAGGTGCTGCCCCTCAGCTCGACCACGGGCGAGGGACTCGACGTGCTCTCCGCGGTGGTCGCGGGCGGCACGACCGTGCTGCTCGGCGTCTCCGGTGCCGGCAAGTCCACCCTCGCCAACGCGCTCGTGGGCGAGGACGTCATGTCCGTCCAGGCCGCCCGTGACGTCGACGGCAAGGGCCGCCACACCACCACCACCCGCAACCTCTTCGTCCTGCCCGGCGGGGGCGTCCTCATCGACACCCCCGGCCTGCGCGGCGTCGGGCTCTGGGACGCCGAGGCCGGCGTCGGCCAGGTCTTCTCGGAGATCGAGGAGCTGGCCCGGGACTGCCGCTTCCACGACTGCGCCCACGAGGCGGAGCCGGGCTGCGCGGTGGTGGCCGCCATCGAGGACGGCACCCTGCCCGTGCGCCGCCTGGAGAGCTTCCGCAAGCTCATGCGCGAGAACCAGCGGCTCGTGGCCAAGACCGACGCCCGGCTGCGCGGCGAGATCCGCAGGGACTGGAAGCGCACGATGGCCGCCGGCCGCGCCGCCGTCGAGTTCAAGCGCAACGGACGCCTGCGGTAGCCCGTACGGGCAGGGGCGTACGGCCCCGGGGAGCGCGGTGTCCGAAAACCGCGAGCCCCGGGCCGGCCGCCGCCGCACACTGGAGGCCGTGAAGGACGACGACACCCGCTACGAGGCGGTCAGCAGCAGGGACGCGCGGTTCGACGGAGAGTTCTTCTTCGCCGTCCGGACCACCGGCATCTACTGCCGTCCCAGCTGCCCCGCCGTCACCCCCAAGCGGCGGAACGTCGCCTTTTTCCCGACGGCCGCCGCCGCCCAGGGCCACGGCTTCCGGGCCTGCCGCCGCTGCCGCCCGGACGCCGTGCCCGGCTCCGCCGAGTGGAACGCGCGGGCCGACGTCGTCGGGCGCGCCGTGCGCATGATCGGGGACGGCGTCGTCGATCGCGAGGGCGTCCCCGGCCTCGCCGGACGCCTCGGCTACAGCACCCGGCAGGTCCAGCGCCAGCTCACCGCCGAACTCGGCGCCGGGCCCGTCGCCCTCGCCCGCGCCCAGCGCGCCCACACCGCCCGGCTGCTGCTCCAGACCACCGGGCTCCCCGTCACCGAGATCGCCTTCGCGGCCGGCTTCGCCAGCGTCCGCCAGTTCAACGACACGATCCGCGCCGTCTACGCCCGCACCCCCACCGCCCTGCGCGCCGAGGCCGGCACCGGTGCGGGAGCCCGGACCGCCCTCGCCGCCGGAGTCCCGCTGCGGCTCGCCCACCGGGGGCCGTACGCGGCCGGCGAGGTCTTCGACCTGCTCGCCGCCGAGGCCGTGCCCCGCGTCGAGGAGGTCGCCGGCGCCCCCGGCGCCCGCACCTACCGGCGCACCCTCCGCCTCCCGTACGGCACCGGGATCGTCTCCGTCGACGAGCGCTCCGCCGGGCGCTGGCTGGACGCCCGCATCCACCTCACCGAGCTGCGCGACCTGACCACCGCCGTGCACCGCCTCCGCCGCCTCTTCGACCTGGACGCCGACCCGTACGCCGTCGCCGAACGCCTCGGGGCCGCCCCCGCGCTCGCCGCCGAGGTGACCGCCCGGCCGGGCGTGCGCTCCCCGGGCACGGCCGACCCCGAGGAGTTCGCGCTGCGGACCCTCCTCGGCGCGGAGGGGTCCGCGCGGGCCGTCGAGGAGCACGGCACCCGCCCGGCCACCGCCTGCGGCGGCCTCACCCACCTCTTTCCCGCGCCCCGGGACCTGACCGGCCACCCCGTCGCCGGTCCGCTGGCCCGCGCGCTCGCCGACGGAGCCGTACGCCTCGACCCCGGCGCCGACCGCGACGAGGCCGAGCGCGCGCTGCTCGCCGTCCCCGGAGTGACCCCCGGGGCCGCCGCCCTCATCCGGATGCGGGCCCTCGGCGACCCCGACGTCGCCCTGCCGGACGGCCCGGAGGCGGGGGAGTGGCGGCCCTGGCGCTCGTACGCCCTCCGCTACCTCACGGCCCCGGCCGCCCCGGGGCCCCGCTCCGGGTGACCCTTCCGGGTGGGTCTCAGGAGCCCGCTCCCCGGGAGTCGTCGAGGCCCCAGCTGTGGATCCGGCGCGGACGGATCCGGACGACCTCCTCGCTGAAGTGCGGCCCCAGGTCGTGCGGGCCCACCAGGAGTTCCGCCTCGCCGCGGATCTCGACGCCCCGGACCCGCCACGGGCGGACGCTCACCACGTCGTCCACGACCAGGGCCACCTTCGGGTTCTCCCGCAGGTTGCGCCACTTCTTCGTACGGCCCATCGCGAACCCGCCGACCAGGACGGTGCCGTCCTCCCTCGGGAAGAACCCCACCGGGTTGGCCTGCGGCTGCCCGGACGGGTCGACGGTCGCCATCCGGCCGAGCCGGGCCCGGTCCTCCGTCAGGTAGGCCCATTCCGTCTCGCTGAAACCCTCGAAATCCCTCATGCGTCCAGGATCGCGCCGATCCCCGCCCGGCGGATCGGCGGTGGGGCGGACGCCGCCTCCGTCTCCGGGACCAGGACCCGCGGCCTCAGCCCCCGAACACCGCCCCCGCCCACGCCCCCACGATCAGCAGACAGGCGAACAGCTCGACGAGCACGCTCGTGCCGGCCGCCCGCATCACCGCCCGGGTCGCCGCCCGCGCCTGCCCGTGGCCGCCGAGCCGGAGCCGCTCCGCGAGGTAGATCCCGCCGACGAAACCGGGGACCGCGCCGACCACCGGAACCAGGACGAAGCCCAGGAGCGCGCCCGCCCCGGCGTACGTCACCATCCGGCGGGTGATGCCGACCCCCCGGAACCGGCGGGCGGGCAACTGCCAGACGACCACCTGGGTGAGGAGCAGCAGACCGGTCGAGGAGGCGAGCAGGATCCAGGCGAGGTCCGTCCGCTCGTGCAGCGCCCACCAGAGCATCGCGGCCCACACCAGCCACGTTCCCGGCACGCCGGGCGTCAGGACCCCGAACAGACCGAGCAGCATCACCGTCGCGACCATCAGGAGCTGCCACACACCCACGCTGCCCAGCGTGCACGACCCCGGGGATTCCCGCAGGCCACGGCGTGCGGACGGGCTACGGACCGGACGAGGGTACGGCGCCCGGACCCCGGATCCCCGAGCCCTCGCCCCCGGTGCCGCACCCGACACCGGGCCCCGACACCGGCCCCGGCCCCGGCTCGCGCCCGCGGTCTCAGCCGCGCGCCACCCATCCCTTCTCGTACGCGTGCCAGCCCAGCTGCAGCCGGGTCGAGACCCCGGACAGCTCCATCAGCCCCTTCACCCGCCGCTGCACCGTCCGCAGCCCCAGGTCCAGATGCTTCGCCACGCTCGCGTCCGTCATCCCCGCGAGCAGCAGGGAGAGGATCTCCAGGTCCACCGCGTCCGGGCCCGGCGCCTCGTCCTCGGTGATCTGCGCGCCCACCCCGAGCCGCAGCGGCAGCGCGTCCCGCCACACCGACTCGAAGAGCCCCATCAGCGATTCGAGGAGCCCGCTCGCGTGCACCACGATCGCCGCCGGCTCCGCACCCCGCCCGGTCAGCGGCACCATCGCCAGGGTCCGGTCGGCGACCACCAGCTTCGTGGGGACCCGGTCCGCGACCCGGATCCGCTCCTCGCGACCGAGCGCCGCCGACAGCTCCAGGAGCCCCGACGGCAGGGAGAGCACCTCGCGTTCGATCACCACCCGGTAGCGCACCCCGCGCCCGGCCGCCTGCTCCTCCGCGTCGTTCTCAAGCCCGGAGACCGCGATCGGCTTGCCCGTCACCAGGGCGCAGACCTCCTCCGTCGCGCCCAGCTGGAGCTGGAGGAAGCGGTGGGTCACCGCGCTCGCCCCGGTCACCACCTCCACCAGGTCGTGCACGGCCGCCTCCGCCGCCTCCGCCCGGTACTCCTCGGCGAGCAGCGCCGCCGCCAGCTCGGCCTGCTCCAGCTCGTGGCGCTGCTGGGTGAGCAGCGCACCGAGCGCCACCCCGGGCGGGGCCGCCACCCACCGCCCGGTGCGGGCCGAGGACTGGGCGGCGAGCCCCTGCGACTCCAGGCGGCGCAGGGCCCGTTCGGTCTCCTGCTCGGGCAGGGCGAGCCGATGGGCGAGATCCGTGACCTCGGCCGCGCCCAGCGAGACCAGAGCGCGGTACGCCGACTCCTGGCGCTCGTCGAGTCCTATCGCTCCCAGCATGGATGCCCCATCCCTCGCCCCACCTCCGCCGGGCGTCCCGCGTCTTCCGGGGACGTGCGCCGGAGGCTTTCGTTCCGTCGGTGACCTGGCGGGAAACAGCCACGGCGTATTCCCGCCGGGCTCATCATCCCTGTACCGCCCTCACCTCTGCCAATGTGGCGCCACCGCAGCACCGACAGCCTCCGGGAACGGGCGACTCGCACCGCCCTGCCCGGAACCAGAGGGGGAGAGCGATGCGTCCGATCTCGCGTACGGCCCTGGGGGCGGCGACCGCCGCCGTCCTGGCCGCCGCCGCGGTCGCGCCGTCCGCGGACCGCCACCGACTTCCTCGACAGCCCCGCCGCCCACCGTCCCCACGGCACCGCCGTCTCCTTCGGCTCCCTCGAATCGGTCCCCGTGCCCGGCACCCGCACCGAGTACTACTCCGCCGGCGACGCCGCCCGGGAGCGGATGACCGGCAGCAAGGTGTGGGCCCGCTCCACTTCCGTCAACTCGGTGTGGGAATTCACCTCCAAGCTTGACGAGAGCGTCTATTCTCAGGGCATCCCGATTCTCTTCCCCCGGTACGACCTTCCGGAGGACGGCCTCAAGGCCCTCGCCGTGACCGACGGCCGGCACATCGGCCGCACCGTGACGGGACACGCGGGCCACACCCCCGCGACGCTCACCTCGGCCAGGCTCTCGTACTCCTACGACGGCGGTACGACCTGGACCGAAGCGCGGGTCTCCCAGCAGGGCGGCCGCTGGACCGCGACCGCGAACCACGCGGGCGCGACCGGCGAGCAGGTCACCCTGGAGACCGAACCGACGGACGCCAGGGGCGACTCCGTCACCCAGACCGTGGTCCGCGCTTACGACGTGCGCTGACCACGCCGGTCCGCCGGGCGTCCTTCCCGTGGGGGGTGGGGCCGCCCGGCGGACCACCCATTCGCCGCAACGCTTTTCCCGATGTGCCGTTTTCGGGCCCCCCGCGCGGTGGACAATAAGGGCATGACGCAGCAGGGGGACAGCTGGTGGGACAAGCTCTACGACGAGTCGGCGCCGGACACTGGCCCGACGGCCTCGGGTGACACGGTCGACGACCGCTTCGACACGGCGGCCCGCGCCACGACGGACCCGCCGCCCGACACGAAGAGCCCGGCCCACCCGACGGGCCCGGACCCCCGGGCCGCGGCTCCGGCACCGGCTCCGGCTCCGAGCAGCACCGCTCCCGACACGGCCCCGGAACCGCCACCCGTACCGACCGCACCACCCGCGCCGACCGCACCACCCGCACCGGTCGCCGCCCCCGTTCCGCCCGTTCCCGGGCGGGCCCCCTGGGAGGCCGCCGAGGCCGGGCCGCGGACCTTCCCCGCCCCGCCGGCCGAGGCGCCCACCGTCCAGGTGCCGGTGCCTCCGGACCCGCCGGATCCGGAACAGGAGCCGGAGAGGGGCCGGGAACCGGCGAAGGATCAGAAGCCGGCGAAGGACCAGGAGCCGGAGAAGGACCAGGAGGCGGAGAAGGAAGAAGAGCGGGAGCAGCCGTCGGCCCGCGCCGACCACGCCCCGACCGTCCAGGTCGCCGTCCCCGTGCCCCGGCCCCGTACCGGATTCGTCGGCGACAGGCCGCCCACCTACGACCCCGAGCCCACCGCCCTGCCCGTCGCCCGCCCCGGCGAACTCGCCGACGTGGTCGCGGACACCGTCCTGGACGGCGCCCGCTACGGCACCTGCACGCTGCGCGCCGCCTCCGTGCGCGGCGACTCGGCCCGCTTCCGGGGCGAGCCCCGCCGCGACGCCCTCCTCACCGCCCGCTTCGGCCACGACGAGGCCGCGCTCGTCCTCGTCGCCGTCGCCGCCGGATCCCGCGCCGCCGAGGACGCCCACCTCGCCGCCGCCGACGCCTGCCGGTGGATCGCGGAGGCCGTCTGCCGCAGCCACACCCGGCTCTCCGAGGACATCAGGTCCGGCCGCCGCGGCGACCTCAAGTCCGGACTGCACCGGCTCACCGACCGCACGTACGGCAAGCTGCGCGCCCGCGCCGCCGAGCGGGGCCTCGCCCCCGACGAGTACACCGCGTCCCTCCGCTGCCTCCTCCTGCCCGCCGACCCCGCGTGCCGCACCCGGGTCTTCTTCGGCGTCGGCGGCGGCGGTCTCTTCCGGCTCCGCGACGGCGCCTGGCAGGACATCGAACCGCTGCTTCCCGAGCGGGCCGCCGTCGGCGCCCCCGTCGTCGGCTTCGGCTCCCCGCCGCCCGCCCCGTCCGTCCCGGAGGCGACCGAGGAGGAGGACCGGCTCACCATGGACCTCGGCATCACGACCGCGCCCGGACCGCTGGTCGAGGAGCCCGTCCCGCCGCCCGCCGAGCCGTTCCGCTTCCGGGCCTCCGTCGCCCGTCCCGGTGACACCCTGCTGCTCGCCTCGCCCGGCCTCGCCGAGCCGATGCGCGGCGAACCGGACCTGGCCCGTGAGCTCGCCGACCGCTGGGACGGGGCGGAGCCGCCCGGCCTCGCCGCCTTCCTCGCCGACACCCAGGTGAGGGTGACCGGTTACGCCGATGACCGTACGGGGGTGGCCGTCTGGGAGGCGTGATCCGGCGGGCCGTGTGTTGATGGAGCCATGGCCAAACAGAACGTCGCTGAACAGTTCGTCGACATCCTCGTGCGCGCGGGCGTGAAACGCCTCTACGGCGTGGTCGGTGACAGTCTGAACCCGGTCGTCGACGCGATCCGCCGCACCAAGGGGATCGACTGGATCCACGTCCGCCACGAGGAGACCGCCGCCTTCGCCGCGGGCGCCGAGGCCCAGATCACGGGTGGCCTCGCCGCCTGCGCGGGCTCCTGCGGGCCGGGCAACCTGCACCTCGTCAACGGCCTGTACGACGCCCACCGCTCCATGGCCCCGGTCCTCGCCCTCGCCTCGCAGATCCCGTCCAGCGAGATCGGCCTCTCCTACTTCCAGGAGACCCACCCCGACCAGCTGTTCCGCGAGTGCAGCCACTACAGCGAGCTCATCTCCAGCCCGAAGCAGATGCCCCGGCTGCTCCACACGGCGATCCAGCACGCCGTCGGCCGCGGCGGCGTCAGCGTCGTCTCGCTGCCCGGCGACATCGCCGGCGAGCCGGCCCCGGAGAAGGCGGTGGAGTCCGCGCTCGTCACCACCCGGCCCACCGTCCGCCCCGGGGACGCCGAGGTCGACGCCCTGGTCCGGATGATCGACGACGCCGACCGGGTGACGCTCTTCTGCGGCAGCGGCACCGCCGGGGCCCACGCCGAGGTGATGCGGTTCGCCGAGCGGGTCAAGGCGCCGGTCGGCCACGCCCTGCGGGGCAAGGAGTGGATCCAGTACGACAACCCGTACGACGTCGGCATGAGCGGTCTGCTCGGGTACGGCGCCGCCTACGAGGCCACCCACGAGTGCGACCTCCTGATCCTGCTCGGCACCGACTTCCCGTACAACGCCTTCCTGCCCGACGACGTGAAGATCGTCCAGGTGGACGTCAGGGCCGAGCACCTCGGGCGCCGCTCCCGGCTCGACCTGGCCGTCTGGGGCGACGTCCGGGAGACCCTGCGCTGCGTGACCCCCCGGGTCCGGGCCAAGAAGGACCGCCGCTTCCTCGACAAGATGCTCAAGAAGCACGCCGACGCCCTCGAAGGGGTCGTCAAGGCCTACACCCGCAAGGTCGAGAAGCACGTCCCCGTCCACCCCGAGTACGTGGCCTCCGTCCTCGACGAACTCGCCGACGACGACGCCGTCTTCACCGTCGACACCGGCATGTGCAACGTCTGGGCGGCCCGCTACCTCACGCCCAACGGGCGGCGCAGGATCATCGGCTCGTTCAGCCACGGCTCGATGGCGAACGCGCTCCCGCAGGCGATCGGCGCCCAGTTCACGGACCCGAACCGCCAGGTCGTCACGCTCTCCGGCGACGGCGGGTTCTCCATGCTCATGGGCGACTTCCTCACCCTGGTCCAGTACGACCTGCCCGTGAAGGTCGTGGTGTTCAACAACTCCTCGCTCGGCATGGTCGAGCTGGAGATGATGGTCGCCGGCCTGCCCTCCTACGGGACGACGAACAAGAACCCGGACTTCGCCGCCATCGCCCGCGCCGCCGGGGCCCACGGCGTCCGGGTCGAGAAGCCCAAGCAGCTCGCGGGCGCCCTCAAGGAGGCCTTCAGGCACAAGGGCCCGGCCCTGGTGGACGTCGTCACCGACCCCAACGCGCTCTCCATCCCGCCGAAGATCAAGGCGGACATGGTGACCGGCTTCGCGCTCTCGGCGAGCAAGATGGTCCTGGACGGGGGCGTGGGCAGGATGCTCCAGATGGCCCGCTCCAACCTGCGGAACGTGCCCAGGCCCTGACCCTCCGCCACGACCCATGTATGCCGACGGTCCTGTGGGGCATGCATCCCCGTGAGCCTGTTCGACGCGACCACGGGTGGGGGGACATGACCGGGGAGGCACGACAGCCGACTCAGCTGCTCAGAAAGGTGGGGGGCGCGGATCTCACCGCGGTGCCGGAGGTGCGGCACGCCCTGCGGGAACTGCTGCGGAAGTGGGGCGATCCGGGCGCCTCCGACGTGGCCGAGCTCCTCACCAGCGAGCTGGTGACCAATGCCCTGGTCCACACCGACCACGGGGCCGTCGTGACCGCGACGGTCGTCCCCGAGCAGTTACGGGTCGAGGTCCGCGACTTCGTCCCCGGCCTGAAGGCGCCGGACGCGCCGCCCGCCGACGAGGGCACGAACGGCCGGGGGCTCGTCCTCGTCCAGGCCCTGGCCGACTCCTGGGGGGTCGAGGACCAGGAGGCGGGCAAGGTGGTGTGGTTCGAACTGAACGGCGGGGCCGCCTGAGGGGGCGACCCCGCCGTTCTCCGTGCTCCCGTGCGGCGTGCTTCCGTACGGAGTGATCCGTTACCGCGCGATCTCCGTACTGCTCAGCCGAACTGCTGCTCCAGGTCCTTGAGCTTGCGCTCCAGGGAGTCGAGGCGGGGCAACGCCTGGGTGTCGTCCTCGGCGGTGAGGTCCACCGTCCGGGAGTCTCCGGTCCCGGAGTCTCCCGGACGGGGCTCATCGCCCTTCACGGCTTGCAGGGACGGCCGGGGGCGAAGCGGCAGTTGTCCGGGGTCCGCTATGGCGGGCTCCACGACGGGCGCCTGGACGGCGCCCGTCGTGGAGCCCGACCCGGAGACCTGGGCGGGCGCCGAGCCCGGGGCGGCCGTGGCGTTCAGCGCCGCCACCTCGACCTGGCGGCCGCCGCCGCGACCGAGCCCGAAGGCGCGGTGCTGACGGTTGATCGCCTTGAGCCGGGCCCGGTCCAGCTTCACCTGGTCCCGCCTGCGGATCCGGTTCTGCTCCTTCTCCCTGCGGTCCTCCCGCACCTCGTCGACCGCCTCGTCCAGGGTCCGCACGCCCTCCAGGAGCATCAGGGACCAGGCCGCGAAGGTCTCCCGGGGCGCCCTCAGCCAGCGGACGATCCGGATCTGCGGCAGCGGACGGGGCACGAGGCCCTGCTCGCGCAGCGCGGCCCGGCGGGTCTGCTTCAGCGCCCGGTCGAAGAGGACCGCCGCCGAGAGGGACATGCCCGCGAAGAAGTGCGGGGCCCCGTCGTGGCCGAAGCCCCTGGGCGCGTGGACCCAGTTGAACCAGGCCGCCGCGCCCGCGAACAGCCAGACGAGCAGGCGCGAGCCGAGGGCCGCGTCGCCGTGACTGGCCTCGCGGACGGCGAGGACCGAGCAGAACATGGCGGCGCCGTCGAGGCCGAAGGGCACGAGGTACTCCCAGCCTCCGGAGAGGCTGAGGTTCTGGCGGCCGAAGCCCACCAGGCCGTGGAAGGAGAGCGCGGCCGCGACGGCCGCGCAGCAGAAGAGCAGGCCGTACGAGGCGAACCCGTAGACGGCCTCCTTGCGCCGGCGGCGCTCCTCGCTGCGTTCCCAGGAGTCGTCGGCCGCGGCCTGGTCACCGGCGCGCTTCCCGCGCGCGAGCACCGCCACCGCCGTCAGGACTCCGGCGACCATCACGCCGCCCGGGAGCAGCCAGTCCAGCGATATGTCGGTCAGTCTCATGCGGTGTCCCTTGCATCGCGGTAGGGCGTTCGGTCGCCCATACTGACCGACCCCGCGCGGCGCTCACGCCGTTTCGGGGCAAGAGCACGCCATCGGGGGGCCGGGCCGTGCGAAGAGGGGCGATTTGGTCGAACGCCCTTGCAGGGAAGGGAGGTTGCGTTCGATTGACGCCACCCTTCCGGGTGGCGTAATCGTCGTGCGGACGACGGCGCCTCAGGCGGCCGCGGTCAGCTTGCGGACCCGGTCGGCGTCACAGGTGCGGGGGCAGGTGACGCAGGTGTCCTCGGGGCGCACCGTGTAGAAGAAGCAGCAGGTGGCCCGGTCGCGGGTGGTGAGCGGGGCGCCGTCCGGCCCCTCGGCGCCGGGCAGCTCCCGGAAGGCCGCGGAGCCCGCGTACGGCTTGGCGGTGCCCGGCATCAGGAGCTCCAGCTCCTCCATGGCCCGCCGCTCCTCGCCGAGCAGGGTGCCGACGTACCAGAGGCCCTCGACGATCTCGTCCGTCGCCATCCCCCACAGGGCCCGGCGGCCGCGCCGCATCCGGGAGCCGAAGCCGTCGAGGAGCGCCTCGAAGTGCTCGGCGAGCGAGGAGCGCACCTCGGCCCGCAGCGCCTCCTCGTCGGCGACGACCCGGGCACCGGGCAGGGCCGCGGCGGGGTCGTCCGGCAGGCAGGCGAACCCCTCGATCCGGACCGCCATGCGGCCGAGGGTGCGCTGGAAGGCGACGTTCCGGGCGGGCAGGCGGGGGACCCGGCGGTGCAGGAACCAGGGGACGGTGACCAGGAGGCAGGCGGGCCAGGCGTAGCGGTGCAGTCCCATACTGGCGACGACGTCGGGGCGGGCCCGGGTGCCGTAGTCGCGCAGCACCTGCTCGTCGTCCCAGACCAGGAAGGCGTCGAGCTCGGCGCCGCCGGCCGCGAGCGCCTCCCCGCCGACCCACCCCTCGCCTCGCGGCAGGAGCTCGCCGGGGGCGTGTTCCTCTATGCGCAGGTACGAGAAGACCTCGGCGAGGCGGGCGTAGGAAGCCGCGACGGGCGAGGCGGGCGGGGCGGGCAACAGGGCGGGGACGGTCATGCGGACCACCGAATCGCGATCGTTGGCAGGTAAGGCTTACCTTACCCGATTCGATCGGGTGTCTCACCACCAGCGCACCGCTCCGACCTGCGGGGCGCCCCTCGCACCCCTGACGCCGGTCCGTTCGCCTATGGTGCACAGAGGACCCGCGCGACGCGAGCCGGGCCCGGCACGAGGCCGCAGGAGGACCCGGGTGGAGCAGGGCGCAGCGCGCGAGCGGACGACGGACGCCCCGTCCGCGCCCCCGCCCTCCGCCGACCCCGCGCACGGGGAACCGGCGGATCCGGCCGGTTCCGGGGGCCCGCGAGCCGCCCGCGTACCGGGCCGGGCCCGGAGCCCGCAGCCCGGCCGGGACGCGGCCCCCGGAATCCCGTACGCGCGGGACGAGCACCCCCACGGCGAGCCGGTCGGGCTCGGGCCCCGGCCCGTGCGGCGGCACTCCGTGCGCGGGCAGGTCCTCGAAGCGCTCCGCACCGCCCTCGTCGGCGGCGAACTCGTCCCCGGCGAGGTGTACTCCGCGCCCGCGCTCGCCGAGCGCTTCGGCGTCTCCGCCACCCCCGTCCGCGAGGCCATGCAGCGACTGGCCGTCGAGGGCGCCGTCGAGGTCGTGCCGAACCGCGGCTTCCGCGTCACCGAGCGCACCCCCCGCGAGCTGGCCGAGCTGGCCGAGATCCGCGCGCTCATCGAGGTCCCCGTCATGCTGCGGCTCGCCCGCACCGTCCCGGCCGCCCGCTGGGCCGAGCTGCGCCCGCTGGCCGAGGCCACCGCCACGGCCGCGGCCCGGGGCGACCGCGCCCACTACGCCGAGGCCGACCGCGCCTTCCACCGGGCCGTCCTCTCCCTCGCCGGGAACCGGCAACTGCTCGCCGTCGCCGACGACCTCCACCGCCGCTCCCAGTGGCCCCTGATCAGCGCCCCCGCCCTCCGCCACGGCGTCCTCGTCGCCGACGCCGCCGAGCACACCGCCCTGCTCGACGCCCTGATCGCCCAGGACCTGACGGTCGTCCAGTCCCTCGTACGGGAGCACTTCACCGGATCGGAGTGCTGAGCGCCCGAGGCGACCGGGTGTGCCTTGCGGATCGGACCGGATCGGGGAGCGGCACCGGACACCGAGAGCCCGGCCCGATCCGCAGGGCACCCCCTAAGGTTGGGGGCGTCAGCCGCTCGCACCGTGCCGTCCGTGAGGTGTCCCCATGCCGTCCGCGACCCCGTCCCCGGCCTGGGACGGACGCCGGCCCGCCACCGGTACGGAGCCCGGGGCCGCGGCCCTGCTCGGCTGGCTCACCGACCCCGACGCGCCCCGGCTCTGCCTGGTCACCGGCGCCCCCGGCAGCGGCAAGACGGCGCTGCTCGGCTGGCTCGCCGCGCACGGCCCGCGCTCCGGCCGCACCCGCCGCCGGCCCGCCCGGGTGCTCGTCCCGCTGGCCGGGCAGTGCGCCCTCGGCGCGGCCTGGACCGTCGCCGACCGCCTCGGCGTGGTGGCCGGCACCCCGGGCGACCTCGTCGACGCCCTCGCCACCAGCGAGGCGAGCCCCACCGGCCGGGCCGTCCTCCTCCTCACGGACCTGCACGCCGCCGCCGAACCCGACGCGCTCGCCCGGCTGGTCACGGAACTCGCGGGGGTGGGCCGGGTCCGGCTCGTGGTCGAGGCCCGCGACGACACCCCCGCCCTCGCCGCCCTGCGCGCCGGCCGCCGGGTCACCGTCGTCGACCTCGACGGCGACCCCGGCCCCCTCGACCCGGCCGAGGAGCCCGCCCGGCCGCTCCCGGACCTCTCCGACCCCGCGGCCGTCTGCGCCGCCGACCCGCTGCTCGTCACCACGGCGTACGTCACCGGCTCCGCCCCGGCCGGCGTGCCCGGCACCCTCGACGGGCCCGAGCCGTCGGGCCGCCCCGGCGAGACCGTCGCCGACGACCACGGCGGCCTGCGCACCGCCTGGATGCGGGCCGGACAGTCGCTCTGCCGCGCCCAGCCCCCGGCGGAACGGGCCCTGGTGCTGCTCGCCGCGCTCGGTGACGGGGCCGACCCCCGGCTGCGCCCCGCCCTCGCCGACCTCGCGGCGGCCGCGCCCTGGCGGCTCCGCTGGGCCCGCCACCGCGGCGACCTGACCCCGCCCTGGCCGGGACCCGTCACCGTCCTCGGCTCGGCGGGCGGCCCGCTGGAGGGCACCCTGCTCGTGGGCGACCGCACCGGCACCGTACGCCTGCTGCACGAGGCCGACGCCGCCTCCGCCGGGCGCCTGGCGCACGCCGTCCCCGGCCGGATCGCGGCCCTCGCGCCCGCCCCGGACGGCACGGTGCTGATCCTGGACGACCGGGGCCGGCTGCACACCGTACGGGGAACGGCCCCCCGGCCCCCGTACCTGGAGCGCCTCACCGAGGCGGTCTCCGCGACCCTCGCCCGTCACCCCGGCACGGCCCTCGCGGCGATCGGCGGCTCGGTGGTGGTGGGGGACCGGCTCGGTTCCGTGCACGCCTTCGGGCTCACCGGCCTCCACCAGGCGGCCTCCCACAGCGGCCGGGTCACGGCGGTCGCGGCGGTGGAGTCCGAGACCCCCTTCGTCTGCTCCGGCGGCGCCGACGGGACCGTACGGCTCTGGACCCCGGGCCGCGACCCGATCCCCGAGCCGCTCGCCGAACGCCGCTCGCCGGTGGTCTCCCTGCACGCCGCGAAGACCCCGAACGGCCCCCTGGTCGCCGCGGCCTGGGCCGACGGGCTCGTCGAACTCCACCGGCCGGAGGGCGGACCGAAGCTCTCCTTCCGCCCGGGTCCTCCGGTCCGCGCCGTCGCCGTCACCGGCTCGGGCTCCCTCCTCGTCGGCACCGACGAGAGCCTCCTCTGCCTCGCGGCGAAGAAGTGACGGGAAGTCAATAGGGCTTGCCTCGAAGGGGTTTCACGTGACCGGGCGGGGGGCGAGCTGGACCGCCAGCCAGGTGGGCACCCCGCCGAGCAGCCGGAACAGGCGCCTCGCCTCCGCCCGCAGCCGCCCGGCCTCCGGCTCCGTCTCCGTGGTGGCCAGGGCGGTGAGGGCCGGAGCCGTACCGACCAGGTAGCCCAACTCCTCGCGGATCCGCAGCGATTCGGCGAATCCGTGCCTCGCCTCTGCCAACTCGCCCTCGCGCAGGGCGAGTCCGGCCAGATGGCGCCAGGTCGAGGAGAGCAGCAGCGAGTCGCCCTGGGCGGCCGCCCCCGCGTGCGCCCTGCGGTACGCGGCGCGGGCCGCCTGCGGGGAGTCGCCGAGGTTCTGGGCGATGAGCCCGCGCCGGAAGTCGAGCAGCGGCCGGCCCCCGGCGGTGGGGGCGATCAGGGCCGCCGCCCGGCCCAGGGCCATCCGGGCCTCGTCGGCCCGGTCGCGGACCCCGAGCAGCGTGGACGCGTAGGCGAGGTAGCCGCGTTCGCAGGCGGCGGCCCCGCGCTCCTCGTCCGTGCGGGCGACCGCCTCGGCCGCCCGCAGGGCCTCCTCGGCGTCGGCCCAGCCCTTCTCGGTGTAGAGGCAGCGTTCGATGAGCAGCGCGGCCCGTTCGAGCGCGGCGCCCGGTTCGGCGGCGCGCGGCGTGAGCAGCGCCGCCGCGTCCGTCCAGCAACCCCGGGAGCGGAGACGCCACACGGCGGTCTCCACGGGGGTCTCCTTGCCGTAGGCGAGGGACGGGTCTCCGCCATCCCGTGATTCGGAACCAGACATGGCGGTGTCCGCCACATTGCCCTCCCCGAGCGCGCCATCGAGCTGTTGAGTAGACCCGCATCTCAGCACGAAGGGCCGCACCCGGCCAAGGGGTCGGGTGAAAGATTTCACAAAGGGACGATCGATGGCGTGACCACCCTTCGGAGGACGCCCGACGGCCCGTCAGATCGCCGCCGGGCCCGGGACCGGGCCCGGCGCGACCCGTCGGCCGCTCCGGCCGACAGGCCCCCACCAGGCCGGACGCCACTCCTTCGGACTCCTCCGAAGGAGTGAATTCCCGGACGGGTCTCCGAGCCTTCGCCGGAGGCGTCCGCGGGGTGCCTCAGCTCATCCGCAGCGCCAGGAAGAAGTCGAGCTTGTCCTCCAGGCGGGACAGGTCGCGGCCGGTGAGCTGTTCGATCCGGCCCACCCGGTACCGCAGCGTGTTCACGTGCAGGTGGAGCCGGGACGCGCAGCGCGTCCAGGAGCCGTCGCAGTCCAGGAACGCCTCCAGGGTCGGGATCAGCTCCGCCCGGTGGCGCCGGTCGTAGTCCCGCAGCGGGTCGAGCAGCCGGGCCGTGAACGCCCGGCGGACGTCGTCCGGCACGAACGGCAGCAGCAGCACGTGCGAGGCCAGCTCGTGGTGGCCGGCCGCGCAGACCCGGCCGGGCCGGGCCGCGGCGACCCGGCGGGCGTGCCGGGCCTCCTCCAGGGCCCCGCGCAGGCCCTCCGCCGAGTGCACGGCCGCGCTGACGCCCAGGGTCAGGCGCCCGTCGTCGGCGAGGCCCGCGGAGAGCGGAGCCCGTACGGCGGCGAGGAGCGCGTCCGCGTGCAGACCGGCGACGGGCGTCCGGCCCTCGTCCTCGCCGTCCGGCAGCGGCCCGGCGGCCAGCGGCACCAGGGCGATGGCCTCGTCCCCGCTGTGCGCGACGGCGATCCGGTCGGCCGACTCGGCGCCGACGGCCGCCGGGTCCACGAGGATCTCCTCCAGGAGCGCCTGCGCGACCGGGCCGCCGTCCACCGGGGAGCCCTGGCCGGCCTCCTGCTCCCAGTCCACCCGGGCCACGACGACCTGCCAGTGCGGGGCCGTCCCGAGCCCGGGCAGCAGCACCGGGGCGGCCACCCGCAGCCGGGCCGCGATCTCGGCGGGCGCCGCGCCCGTCTGCACCAGCTCCAGGACCTCCTGGGCGAGCCGGCGCCGCACCGTACGGGCCGCGTCGCGCCGGTCCCGCTCGACCGCGATCAGCTGGGTCACGCCCTGGAGCAGGTCGAGCCGGGCGGCCGGCCACTCGCCCGCGTCCGCCTCGACGGCGAGCAGCCAGTCCGAGAGGACCGTCTCGCGCACGTCCCGGACGGCGGGGGCGGCGCCCCGGCCGGTGTTGCGGATCGGGAAGAGCGAGTACGTCGTGCCGCCGCCCGACACCCGGTACGGGCCGCGCCGGCCGGTCCGGACGGCGGCCAGGTGCTCACCGGCCAGGGAGGCGGCGAGCCCGCCGTCCAGCGGCTCCCCGGCGCCCGCGATCCGGCGGCCGGTGGGGGAGAGGACCCAGGCCCGCAGGTCCAGGTCGGAGCCGAGCAGGTCGAGCACGACCTCGGGGCCGCCGCCCGCCGGACCGGAGGTCATCAGGCGCCTGTGCCGGTCGACGACGGCCGCCAGGTCCCCGGCCCGCTCGCCGGACACCTGTCGAACAACGTGCTCGGTGATCGTCGCGAACGCAACGGTCTCGTTGACCGCGAAGAGCGGCAGCCGATGGCGCGAACACGCCTGTACGAGATCGTCGGGGATGTCCCCGAGCTCCGCCTCGCCCGCCGCGAGCGCCGCCACCCCGGCCGAGGCCAGGATCCGGACGAAGGGCTCGGCGTCGGCCGGCTCCCGCAGCCAGGCGAGACCGGTGAGGACCAGCTCCCCGCCGGACAGGTAACGGCTGGGATCCTTGAGGTCCGTCGTCATCACGCCCCGGACGGTGCGGTCCAGCTCGTCGTCGCCGCCGAGCAGGCGCAGCCCCAGCGCGTCGTTCTCCAGCAGTGCGCGCAGCCGCATGATGTCGCCGCCGTCCTTCTCGTCAGTGGTCGTGGTTGTCGCGTTGTCGCATTGTCGACGGGTCGGTGGTGCCACCGTTTCCATGGGGAAACGGTGAGGTTTCCGTTCTCCGTCTTTCGTTCGAATCTACAAGACGACAGTGGGCACCAGCCAACTCCTTCATGTTTTCGGTGACTGCACCCGGGCGATCGTGGCCTTGTGTACTAGGCCACACACCGCGTGAACAGCACATGAACAAGTCGAGGGCCGGCCGTCTTCCCGGGCCCATCCGCACCGCACTGATCATCCGATCACCAGAATCACTAGAAGAGAGCCACCATGGACTTCCTTCGCCCCGCCAGCTGGGAGGAGGCGCTCGCCGCCAAGGCCGAGCACCCCACGGCCGTGCCCATCGCGGGCGGTACCGACGTCATGGTCGAGATCAACTTCGACCACCGGCGTCCCGAGTACCTCCTGGACCTGAACCGTATCGAGCTGCTGAGCGAGTGGGAGGTCGGCGAGGAGAACGTCCGGCTCGGCGCCTCCGTCCCGTACACCCGGATCATGGAGAACCTGCGGACCGAGCTGCCCGGCCTGGCGCTCGCCTCGCACACGGTGGCCTCCCCGCAGATCCGCAACCGCGGCGGCATCGGCGGCAACCTCGGCACCGCCTCGCCGGCCGGCGACGCCCACCCGGCCCTGCTCGCCGCGGGCGCCGAGGTCGAGGTCGAGTCGGTGCGCGGCAGCCGCTTCATCCCGATCGACGCGTTCTACACGGGCGTGAAGCGCAACGCGCTGGAGCCCGACGAGCTCATCAAGACCGTCCACATCAAGAAGGCGGACGGCCCCCAGCAGTACTCCAAGGTCGGCACCCGCAACGCGATGGTCATCGCCGTCTGCGCCTTCGGTCTCGCGCTCCACCCGGAGACCCGGACCGTGCGCACCGGCATCGGCTCCGCCGCGCCGACCCCGATCCGCGCCAAGGAGGCCGAGGCCTTCCTGAACGCGGCCCTGGAGGAGGGCGGCTTCTGGGACAACGGCAAGATCATCACCCCGTCGATCGCGAAGCAGTTCGCCGACCTCTGCTCGGGCGCCGCGAACCCGATCGACGACGTCCGGGGCACCGCCAAGTACCGCCGCCACGCCGTCGGAATCATGGCCCGCCGCCAGCTCGGCTGGACCTGGGAGCAGTACCGCGGCACCGGCCGCACGCTTGAGGGAGCTGCATAACATGCGCGTCAATTTCACGGTCAACGGACGTCCGCAGGAGGCCGACGACGTCTGGGAGGGCGAGTCCCTCCTCTACGTCCTGCGCGAGCGGATGGGCCTTCCCGGCTCCAAGAACGCCTGCGAGCAGGGCGAGTGCGGTTCCTGCACGGTCCGCCTCGACGGCGTCCCCGTCTGTTCCTGCCTCGTCGCCGCCGGCCAGGTCGAGGGCCGCGAGGTCGTCACCGTCGAGGGCCTCGCCGAGTTCGCCAAGGAGCGCACGGAGCACGGCTCCTGCGGCACGGGCGCCTGCGGCGGCACCTCGCTCGACGCCGCCAAGAAGTGGGAGGCCAGGCCGGGCCAGGACTCCCAGACCGGCGAGGGCGTCGAACTCTCCCCGATCCAGCAGGCGTTCATCGACGCCGGCGCCGTCCAGTGCGGCTTCTGCACCCCCGGTCTGCTGATCGCCGCCGACGAACTCCTGGAGCGGCAGAGCGACCCGTCCGACCAGGACATCCGTGAGGCCCTCTCCGGCAACCTGTGCCGCTGCACGGGCTACGAGAAGATCCTCGACGCGGTCCGCCTCGCGGCCGCCCGTCAGGGAGAGGCGGTCTGACCATGGCGCAGAACACCCGTACCGCACCCGCCGGTACGCCCACCAACGTCACCCAGAACCACACCAAGGGCGGCATCGGCGAGTCCACGCTCCGCCCCGACGGCACCCTCAAGGTCACCGGCGAGTTCGCCTACTCCTCGGACATGTGGCACGAGGACATGCTGTGGGGCCAGACCCTCCGCTCCACCGTCGCCCACGCCGAGATCGTCTCCATCGACGTCTCCGAGGCCCTGGCGACGTCCGGCGTGTACGCCGTCCTCACCTACGACGACCTGCCGGCCGAGATGAAGAACTACGGCCTGGAGATCCAGGACACCCCCGTCCTCGCCCACGGCCGGGTGCGCCACCACGGCGAGCCGGTCGCCCTGGTCGCCGCCGACCACCCGGAGACGGCCCGCCGCGCCGCCGCCAAGATCAGGATCGAGTACAAGGAGCTGCCGCTCGTCACCGACGAGGCCTCCGCGCTCGCCCCCGACGCGCCCCTCATCCACGAGGGCCGCGACGACCACCACGCCGGACACGTCCCGCACCCCAACGTCGTGCACCGCCAGCCGATCGTCCGCGGCAACGTGGCGGAGGCCCGCAAGCGGGCCGACGTGATCGTCGAGGGCGAGTACGTCTTCGGCATGCAGGACCAGGCCTTCCTCGGCCCCGAGTCCGGCCTCGCCGTGCCCGCCGAGGACGGCGGCGTCGACCTGTACGTCGCCACCCAGTGGCTCCACTCCGACCTGCGCCAGATCGCGCCCGTCCTCGGCCTGCCCGAGGAGAAGGTCCGCATGACGCTCTCCGGCGTCGGCGGCGCCTTCGGCGGCCGCGAGGACCTGTCGATGCAGATCCACGCCTGCCTCCTGGCGCTCCGCACCGGCAAGCCGGTCAAGATCGTCTACAACCGCTTCGAGTCCTTCTTCGGCCACGTGCACCGCCACCCGGCGAAGCTCCACTACGAGCACGGTGCCACCAAGGACGGCAAGCTCACCCACCTCAAGGCCCGGATCGTCCTCGACGGCGGCGCCTACGCCTCGGCCTCCCCGGCCGTCGTCGGCAACGCCTCCTCGCTCGGCGCCGGCCCGTACGTGGTCGACGACGTCGAGATCGAGGCCGTCGCCCTCTACACCAACAACCCCCCCTGCGGCGCGATGCGCGGCTTCGGCGCGGTCCAGGCGTGCTTCGCGTACGAGGCGCAGATGGACAAGCTCGCGGCGAAGCTGGGCATGGACCCGGTCGAGTTCCGGCAGATCAACGCCATGGAACAGGGCACGCTCATGCCCACCGGCCAGGTCGTCGACTCGCCCGCCCCGGTCGCCGAGCTGCTCCGCCGGGTCAAGGCCCGCCCGATGCCGCCCGAGCGCCAGTGGGAGTCGGCCGGCGAGGGCGCGGACGTCCGCGCGCTGCCCGGCGGCCTCTCCAACACCACGCACGGCGAGGGCGTCGTCCGCGGCGTCGGCTACGCCGTCGGCATCAAGAACGTCGGCTTCTCCGAGGGCTTCGACGACTACTCGACCGCCCGCGTGGTCCTCCAGGTCATCAACGGCGAGCCCGTCGCCATGGTCCACACGGCCATGGCGGAGGTCGGCCAGGGCGGCGTCACCGTGCACGCCCAGATCGCCCGCACCGAGCTCGGCGTCACCCAGGTCACCATCCACCCGGCCGACACCCAGGTCGGCTCCGCAGGCTCCACCTCCGCCTCCCGGCAGACGTACATGACCGGCGGCGCGGTGAAGAACACCTGCGAGGCCGTCCGCGAGAAGGTCCTGGAGATCGGCCGCCGCAAGAACGGCTCCTACCACCCCGCCTGGGCGACCGCCGAACTCCTCCTGGAGGGCGGCAAGGTCGTCACCGACGGCGGCGAGGTCCTCGCGACTCTCGCCGACGTCCTGGAGGGCGAGGACCCGATCGACCTGGAGCTGGAGTTCCGGCACCGCCCGACCGTCCCCTTCGACCTGGTCACCGGCCAGGGCGACGGCCACGTCCAGTACACCTTCGCCGCGCACCGCGCGGTCGTCGAGGTGGACACCGAGCTCGGCCTCGTCAAGGTCGTCGAGCTCGCCACCGCCCAGGACGTCGGCAAGGCGCTCAACATGCTCTCCGTCGTCGGCCAGATCCAGGGTGGCACCACCCAGGGCCTGGGCGTCGCGGTGATGGAAGAGATCATCGTGGACCCGAAGACCGCGAAGGTGCGCAACCCCTCCTTCACGGACTACCTGATCCCGACGATCCTCGACACGCCGACCATCCCGGTCGACGTGCTCGAACTGGCCGACCCCAACGCGCCGTACGGCCTGCGGGGACTCGGCGAGGCCCCGACCCTGTCGTCCACCCCGGCCGTCCTCGCGGCGATCCGGAACGCGACGGGCCTGGAGCTCAACAAGACGCCGGTCCGCCCCGAGGCGCTCACCGGCACCCTGTAGGACCCTCCGGGCGGTACGGCCCGTCCCGGGAACGTCACCCTTCCCCGTTCCGTACCGCCCGGAGTCCTCGCGCACCACCCCCGTACCACCCCGTTCGTCTCGGGCCGTCCCCCGGGTCGTGCAGCCACGCAGCATCCCAAATCCCGCGGCTTCAGCCGGACCAGAACCCTTCGAAGTCCGACGCGGGTGCCCCTTTGAACCTTGGGAGTAGGCCCCATGACCCAGTCGTCAGTGGAGCCCAAGACCACCGCAGAGGACGCGGGCTCCGGCTCGCGCACCCCCGCCGGCAGGTCTTGGCTCGACCGGTACTTTCACATCTCGGAGAGAGGATCCACCGTCGCGACGGAGGTCCGCGGCGGCGTCACCACCTTCATGGCGATGGCGTACATCCTCCTGCTCAACCCCCTGATCCTCAGCGGCAAGGACGTCGACGGGCACCTGCTCAGCCAGCCGGCGCTCATCACCGCCACCGCCCTCGCCGCGGCCGCGACGACCCTCCTCATGGGCTTCTGGGGCAAGGTCCCGCTCGCCCTCGCCGCCGGTCTGAGCGTCTCCGGCGTCATGGCCTCGCAGGTCGTCCCCGTCATGACCTGGCCGCAGGCCATGGGCATGTCCGTGGCGTACGGCGCGGTGATCTGTCTCCTGGTGGTCACCGGCCTCCGCGAGATGATCATGAACGCGATCCCGCTCGCCCTGAAGCACGCCATCACCATCGGCATCGGCCTCTTCATCGCGATCATCGGCTTCGTGAAGGCCGGCTTCGTCCACGAGAACCCCGCCCCGGGCGGCGGCCCCGTCTCCCTCGGCCCGGCCGGCGAGCTCCAGGGCTGGCCCGTGCTCATCTTCGCCTTCACCCTGCTCCTGATCTTCGCCCTCCAGGCCCGCAACGTCCCCGGCGCCATCCTCATCGGCATCGTCGCCGGCACGGTCGTCGCGGTCGTCCTCAACGCGGTCGCCGACATACCCGCCAAGGCCTGGTTCTCCGGCCCGCCGGAGCTGGACGGCAGCGCGGTCTCCGCCCCCGACTTCTCCCTCATCGGAGAGGTGTCCTTCAAGGGCTGGGGCGACGTCGGCTACATCACGATCACCATGATCGTCTTCACCCTGGTGCTCGCCGGCTTCTTCGACGCCATGGCCACCATCCTGGGCGTCGGCACCGAGGCCAAGCTCGCCGACGACAAGGGCCGCATGCCCGGCCTCTCCAAGGCCCTCTTCATCGACGGGGCCGGCGGCATCGTCGGCGGCGGCGTCGGCGCCTCGGGCCAGACGGTCTTCGTCGAGTCCGCCACCGGCGTCGGCGAGGGCGCCCGCACCGGCCTGGCCTCCGTGGTCACCGGCGGCTTCTTCGCCCTCTGCCTCTTCTTCACCCCGCTCACCGCGATCGTGCCGCAGGAGGTCGCCGCCGCGGCCCTGGTCGTCATCGGCTCGATGATGATGCAGAACGCCAAGCACGTGGACTGGAGCGACCGCTCCGTGGCGATCCCGGTCTTCCTCACCGTGGTCCTGATGCCGTTCACGTACACCATCACCACGGGCGTCGCCGCCGGTGTCATCTCCTACGCGGTGATCAAGACCGCTCAGGGGAAGGCGCGGGAGGTCGGGGCCTTCATGTGGGGCCTGACCGCGATCTTCGTCGTGTACTTCGCCATCCATCCGATCGAGAGCTGGCTCGGCGTCGGCTGACGCCCCCACCGCCCTCCCCGCACCCCAAGGAGAACCGAGATGCTGGACATCGCCGAAGAGCTGCACCGGTGGGTCGAGCAGGGACGCGCCTTCGCCGTCGCCACCGTGGTGGCGGTCGGCGGCAGCGCGCCCCGGCAGCCGGGCGCCGCACTCGCCGTCGACGGCGAGGGCACGGCGATCGGATCGGTCTCCGGGGGGTGCGTGGAGGGCGCGGTCTACGACCTGTGCGTCCAGGCCCTCGAAGACGGCCGGACCGTCGTCGAGCGCTTCGGCTACAGCGACGAGGACGCCTTCGCCGTCGGTCTGACCTGCGGCGGGATCATCGACATCCTCGTCACCCCGGTCCGCGGCGGGGTCTTCCCCGCCGCGCTCGCCGCCGCCGTCGAGGGCGAGGCGGCGGCCCTCGCCCGGATCGTCTCCGGCCCCGACGACCTGCTCGGCCAGGCCCTCCTGGTCCGCCCCGACGGCTCGTACGAGGGGAAGCTCGGCGGCCACCCCGAGCTGGACCGCACCGCCGCCGGCGAGGCCCGCGCGATGCTCGACGCGGGCCGCACCGGCACCGTGGAGATCGGCGAGGACGGCAGCCGCTGCGGGCAGCCCCTGACCCTCCTGGTCGAGTCCTCCGTCCCCGCCCCGCGCATGATCGTCTTCGGGGCCATCGACTTCGCCGCCGCGCTCGTCCGGGTCGGCAAGTTCCTCGGCTACCACGTCACCGTCTGCGACGCGCGGCCCGTCTTCGCGACCCCGGCCCGCTTCCCCGAGGCCGACGAGATCGTCGTCGAATGGCCCCACCGCTACCTGGAGTCCACCGACGTCGACGGCCGGACCGTCCTGTGCGTCCTCACCCACGACGCCAAGTTCGACGTGCCCCTGCTCCAGGTCGCCCTCCGGCTCCCCGTCGCCTACGTCGGCGCGATGGGCTCCCGCCGCACCCACCTGGACCGCAACGAGCGGCTGCGCGAGGTCGGCGTCACCGAGATCGAACTCGCCCGCCTGCGCTCCCCGATCGGCCTCGACCTCGGCGCCCGCACGCCGGAGGAGACCGCCCTCTCGATCGGCGCCGAGATCGTCGCCCACCGGCGCGGCGGCACCGGCGCCTCCCTCACCGGCGCCCACACCCCGATCCACCACGACGGACCCCGGGGCCCGCTGGGGCGGATCGGGTCCGTGGCCTAGGCTCCCCCCCTTACGGATCCCGGGCGAAGACTTGGGAGACCTTTGAGCAGGTGAAGGGCGTGAGGGCCCGCCCCCGGGCAAGGCGCATCGCGTGATACGCGTGATGATCGTCGTCCTGATCCTCTGTGCCGCGGGCACGGCCGCCGTGGCCGGTGCGGAGACTTCGCCCCTGTGGTGGCTCGCCGCCGTCCCGCTCGCCCTCCTGGGTCTCCTGGGAGCGTGGGACCTGCTGCAGCGCCGGCACTCGGTGCTGCGCGCCTACCCCGTCCTCGGACACGCCCGCTTCCTCCTGGAACGCATACGTCCGGAGCTCCAGCAGTACTTCGTCGAGCGGAACTACGACGGCCGCCCCTTCGACCGCGACGTGCGCAACATCGTCTACGAGCGCGCCAAGGGCACGGAGGCGGAGGAGCCCTACGGCACCGAACGGGACGTCTACGAGGCCGGGTACGAGTTCCTCGTGCCCTCCATGGCACCTTGTGCGGTCCCCGAGGCGCCTCCCCGCGTACGGATCGGGGGGCCCGGCTGCGACCGCCCCTACGACATGGCGCTGCTCAACGTCTCGGCGATGAGCTTCGGCTCCCTGTCGGCCAACGCGGTCCTCGCGCTCAACGGGGGTGCGGCGGCCGGCGGCTTCGCCCAGGACACCGGCGAGGGCGGTCTCTCCGACCACCACCTGCGCCCGGGCGGCGACCTCGTCTGGGAGGTGGGGACCGGGTACTTCGGCTGCCGGACCGACGAGGGCGACTTCGACCCGTCCCAGTTCGCCGACAAGGCCGCCCACGACCACGTCAAGTGCGTGTCCCTGAAGCTCTCGCAAGGAGCGAAGCCCGGCATCGGCGGTGTGCTGCCGGGAGCCAAGGTCAACGCGGAGATCGCCCGGGTCCGGGGGGTGCCCGAGGGGCGCACGGTCGTCTCCCCGCCGTACCACCGGGTCTTCTCGACCCCGCGGGAACTCGTCCGCTTCGTCGCCCGGATGCGGGAGCTGTCCGGAGGCAAGCCCGCCGGGTTCAAGCTCTGCGTCGGCTCGCGCCGGCAGTTCCTCGCCGTGTGCAAGGCCATGCTGGAGGAGGACACCACCCCCGACTTCATCGTGGTGGACGGGGCCGAGGGCGGAACGGGCGCGGCGCCGCTCGAATTCGCCGACCACGTCGGCACCCCGCTCACCGAGGGCCTGCTCACCGTGCACAACGCCCTCGTCGGCGCGGGCCTGCGCGACCGCGTCAGGATCGGGGCGAGCGGGAAGATCGCCACCGGCGCCGATCTGGTCAAGCGCATGGTGCAGGGCGCCGACTACGGCAACGCCGCCCGGGCGATGATGTTCGCCGTCGGCTGCATCCAGGCCCAGCGCTGCCACACGAACACCTGCCCCACCGGTGTCACCACCCAGGACCCCCGCCGGGCCCGCGCGATCCACGTCCCCGACAAGACGCTGCGCGTCCAGCGCTTCCAGGAGGCGACCGTGGCCAGCGCCCTGCAGATCATGGCCTCCATGGGCGTCACCGACCCCGCGCAACTGCGCCCGCACATGCTCCGCCGACGCATCGACCCCGTCACCGAACGCTCCTACGAAGAACTCCACGAGTGGCTCCACCCGGGACAACTGCTCGCCGAGCCGCCCGCCTCCTGGGCGGCCGACTGGAAGTCCGCCGACCCCGACCGCTTCACCGTCTGATCACCGGAGACCGTCCGGCCGCTCGGCGCCCACGGAGGCGACGGCGGCCGACGCGACGGCGGGCCGGACTCGCCCGAAAGGACCGGCCGTCCGGCCCGCGTCCTGAAAGGGACCGGGGCCGCCCCGTGTCCTGGAAGGGGTCGGTCGCCCGCCCCGTGTCTTGCAAGGGACCGGCTCGGCCGCCCCTGCCGCATCCGTGTCCGGGCCGACCGCACGAGCGGCCCGCCCGGACACGGCCCAGGGCCTGTCCGGGCGGGCCGGGAGCGAAGGGGCGACCCCGTCGCTCAGGCCGGATCCACCGGAAGCGCCTCCCACGGGGGAGGCGCCAGCTGGTCCGTCCAGGCGGCCAGGGCCTCGCCGTCCACACAGACGATCCCGCAGGTGGCGGCGTACTCGGCGGCCGGCGCGGTGATCGAACTGGTGGTCACGAGCACGGCCACGTCGGCCTCGTGGACGGTGAAGCAGGTGCCGCCGAACCGCTGGAGGTCCTGGGAACCCACCCGGTGGTCCTCCGCGTACTGCTTGCACTGGAGCACCACGCGCCGCCCGTCCACGGTCGTCGCGATCACGTCGGCGCCCAGGTCGCCCGCGCCGCCGACCACCTCCACCGGCGAGCAGCCGTCCCGCGCGCACAGCGCGGCGACCGTGTGCTCGAAGCCGTCGGGGTCCACCGCCGTGTGGTCCAGCGCCTCCGGCCCGACCGCGGGCACGTCCGGGACCGGCGCGGCGACGGCCGTACGGAGGGTCCGACGGACCCTGACGGGCACCGCGGCCCTCCGGACCAGCGCGAAGCCGACGGCCAGCGCCCCGAGGGCGGCGAACGCCACCAGGAGGGCGGCCGACACCCCCGAGCCGCGGTCCCCGGCCGCCTCGGCCGTCTTGAAGAAGAGGGCCAGACCGCCGACGCACGCCCCCGCGAGCCCTATCACGAGCACCAGATCGCGCCCGATCGTCGCGGGACCGCGCCGGACCGGCCCCCTGTCCTCCCCGATGGATCCCATCCGGGCCCCTCCCTCCCTCGTGTCCCGACCCCTCGTCACGACCCGTCCGGCTCCGCACGCGCCGCGGCCCCGGCCCCAGAGGGGGCCGGGGGCCGCGGCGGTGCCGATACCGGAGGGTCAGCGCTTGAAGGCGTCCTTCGTCTTCTCCTTGGCCTCCCGGGCGTCGCCCTTGGCCCGCTCGGCACGGCCCTCGCCGGCCATCCGCTCGTCGCCGAGCGCACGGCCCGTCGTCTCCTTGATCGCGCCCTTGACCTGCTCGCCCTTGGCCTTCATCTTCTCGTTGCCGGACATCGTGGCTCCTCTCCGAGAACCTGGAAAACCATTGCCTTGGTGACATGCCGCATAACCGCGAACCGGCCCCCGAAACGGTGCCGGGGCCAGGCCCGCGATAATCGGCCCGGGCCGTGCGCGTGGACGTACGGCCCGACCATCCCGAGGACGAAGGGCCGATGATGCTGAAAGAGGGCCGGCGAGTACGGCTTGCGGTGGACCTCAGACTGGCCGGCGAGGTCGTCCCGGCCGGCGGCCCCGCGGCGGAGACGGGCACCGGGGCCGGGTTCCTGGCCCTGGCGGCGGGCGTCGAGGGCACCGTCGAGCGGGTGGTGGACGAGGACCGCCCCCGGAGCCCGGAGGTACGCGAGTACGAACGGCTCAGGTCCCTCCTGGACGACTTCGGCCACCAGATGCCCCCGGCCAGCAGGGGACAGCTCGAAGAGCAGGTCGCCGCCCTGGAACCCGCCTGGACCGCCCATCAGGAACGGAGGCTCCGCACGACCGTCCGCGTCCGCTTCGACAACGGCTTCGTCCTCGACGACGCCCCCGGGGACCTCTTCGTCCCCGCCTGACGGGTGGCCCGGCGACGTCGGCCCGTCCAGCGGCCGGCTGAGCACGATCGCCCACGCCGACCCGAGTGCGCGAGGGGTCGCCCGTCGCGCGCGGTGTGGCGAGGTGTCCCCATGCGTCGACCGCTGTGGCTCCTCGCCCCGCTCCCGTTCGCCGTCGTCTGCGGGGTGGCGCACTTCTCCGAGGACGAGAGGACGACCGCCGCCCGGGAGGCGGCCAGGAAGGCGGCCCGGCTGCCGGAGGGCCAACGCCCCGGACCCGGCGCCCCCGCCGCACTGACCGGGCGACGCGCCGTCCGCGGGCCGGTCTTCACCGAAGGAGACGCGCGGGACGTCAGGCGGCCGGTTCGGCGGGTTCGGCCGGGGCCGCCCTCCGGACCTCCGCGAGGTACGCGGTCATGGCGTCCCGGTTGCGGGTCAGTTGGCCGATCCGCTCCGACATGCGCGCGCACTCCAGCTCAAGCAGCGCGATCGTCTCCGGCGTCGGGTTCGGGATGTCGATGCGTCCGGGCGGTCCGAGGCAGGGCAGGATCCTGCGGATCGTCTGCGTCGAGAGGCCCGCGTCGAGCAGCCCGCGCACCTGCTGGACGCGGTCCACACAGGGCTCGGGGTAGTCGCGGTAGCCGTTGGCGCACCGCCGCGAGGCGATCAGCTCCTGCTCCTCGTAGTACCGCAGCATCCGGCGGGAGACACCGGTGCGTTCCGACAGCTCCCCGATCCGCACGGCCCTCGTCCTCCCCGTGACGCTCCTGCGCCTTTCCGGATCCCGCTTGACCTTCACATCAGTGGAAGGGTTCGAGCATGCTGCCATGTCGCGCACCGATCTGACCAGGGGGCCCTCGCACGGCCCCGCATCCGCTCCCCGACGGACCGAAACCCCTTCACCGTCAGGCAAGTTGCCCCTGGCGGCGCTGCTCGCCCTGGCGACCGCCGTGTTCCTCACGAGCCTCACCGAGACGCTGCCCGCCGGACTGCTGCCCGCGATGGGCGGCGACCTGGGCGTCGGCGAGTCCGCCGCCGGACAGACCGTGACGGTCTACGCCCTCGGCACCGTGCTCACCGCCGTCCCGCTCTCCACCGCGACCGCGGGATGGCGCCGACGCCGGCTCCTGCTGACCGCGATGGCCGGTTTCGCCGCCGCCAACACCGTGACGGCGCTCTCCACCTCCTACCCGCTGACCATGGCGGCCCGGTTCACCGCGGGGGTCGCGGCGGGCCTGGCGTGGGCGCTGCTCGCCGGATACGCCCGGCGGATGGCCCCCGCGCACCTCCGGGGCAGGGCCATCGCGGTGGCCATGGCGGGCATCCCCGTCGCCCTCTCCCTCGGCGTGCCCGCCGGGACGTTCGTCGGCAAGGCCGCCGGCTGGCAGACCGCCTTCCTCGTCATGACCGGCCTGACGCTCGTCCTCCTCGCCTGGATCCCGGCCGCCGTCCCGGACTATCCCGGACACCGCCCGGAGAAGGGCTCCTCGCCGTCGATGCTCGGGGCGCTCAAGGTGCCCGGCGTCGCCCCCGTCCTCGCCGTCACCCTCGTCTTCGTCCTCGCCCACACCCTCCTCTACACCTACATCGCCGCCTTCCTCGACCGGCTCGGGATGGGCGACCGGGCCGACGCCGTCCTCCTGGTCTTCGGCGGCGCCTCGCTGCTGAGCATCTGGGCCGTCGGCGCCCTGATCAACCGCAGGCTGCGCGCCCTGATGATCACCGGCACGCTGCTCGTAGCGGTGGCCGGTGCCGTCCTGGCGCTGTTCGCGCGGTCGCCCGCGCTCGTGTACGGAGCGGTGGTGCTCTGGGGCCTCGGCTGGGGCGGCGCGCCGACCCTGCTGCAGACGGCGGCGGGCGACGCGGGCGGCGAACAGGCCGACGCGGCACAGGCGATGCTGGTCACCCTCTGGAACGTCGCGATGGCGGGCGGCGGGGTGGTCGGCGGCCTCCTCCTCGACGCGTTCGGCACCGGGGCGCTCCCCTGGAGCGTGCCGGTCCTCCTGGTCCCCGTGGCGGCCGTGGTCGTCGCGGCGCGCGCCCACGGCTTCCCCGCCCGCCGGGGGACGCCCTGACGGGCGGGAGCCGGGCCCGATCGGCCCGGGGCGGGACCGCCGCGGGGCCGCCGTCTCAGTGCGCCGTCCGCTCCCGTACGGTCGTCGCCCACGCCGGCTGCTCCTCGACGGTCCCGGTCCCGGTCCCGGCCCGCCGGCCGCCCCGGGCGAAGAAGTCCGCGAGCGGCAGGATCGCCGCGCCGACCGTGACCGCGTCCGGGCCCAGGGTGCCCAGACCGATGGACACGTGGGCCGCCGGGTACTTCAGGGCGTACTCCCGGGCGTACCCCTCGACCGTCTCCAGGAAGGGAGTGCCGAGCTGGAGGCCGGCCCAGCCGCCGACGAGGATGCGCTCGGGCTGGAAGAGGTTGATCAGGTCGGCGAATCCGGCGCCGAGGAACTCGGCGGTCTCCTCCAGGACGGCGAGGGCGGTGGCGTCCGGGGGAGTGCCGGCTCCGGCCGGGTAGGCGGCGGCGAGCATCGCCGTCAGGGCCGTCTCCTCGTCCGCGTCCTCCGGTGGCCGCCCGCCCGCCTCGCGCCAGCGTTCGAGCAGGGCCTCCGCGCCCGCGTACGCCTCCAGGCAGCCCAGGGCGCCGCAGCGGCAGCGGCGACCCCGCACCCGTACCTTCAGATGGCCCCACTCGACCGCCCGCCCCGGCCCCGTCGGGTCGGTGACCACGCAGGCGCCGACGCCGGACCCGAAGAGCACCACGACGGCGCTGCGGGCGCCGCGCCCGGCGCCGAACCACATCTCGGCCTGGCCGAGGGTCTTGGCGCCGTTGTCGATCCGGTACGGCACCGAGGCCGGGAGCTCCACGCTCTCGCGGAGCAGCCGCTCCAGGGGGACGGCGTCCCAGTCGATGGTCTGGCCGTGCACGACCGCGCCGTCCTCGGCGGTGCGGGCCACGATGCCGGGCACGCCGACGCCGACGCCGAGGAGCTGCTCGGCGGGTACGCCGGCGGTCCGCAGCACCTCCGCGATGCCGTCCCGGAGGTGACCGACGACGACCCCGACCTCGTACCGGCCGTGCGGGTGCGGACTGCCCACGGCCAACGGGCGCTCGGTGCGGGCGAGTTCGGTGAGGGCGAGGTCGAACAGCTCGATCCTTATCCGGGTCTCGCCGACGTCGACGCCGATCATGAAGCCGCTGCCGGGGGAGATCCGGAGCAGGGTGCGGGGGCGTCCGCCGGCCGAGTCGACGCTGCCGGCCTCCTCGACCAGGCCCTCCGCGACGAGCTCGGCGACCACGTTGCTGACCGAGCCGGAGCTCAGCCCGGTCGCCGGGCCCAGCGAGAAGCGGCTCATCGGCCCGTCGAAGTACAGGCGCTGGAGGACGGCGGTGCGGTTCTCGCGCCGCAGGTCACGGACGGTGCGTCCGTTCCGCATGGTCACTGGGCCCCCTGGTGGAATAGTCCTGACCGCAACATACCGCCGCGGGGGCACTGGGGGCGACTTTATCTTTAGATTTAAGTCATGACGTGAAATAAGGGGGTGGGCGACTGATCGCCTTCACTTCCTGAACGCGGGGGTCAAGCCTTCCGGAGGCCGCTGAGGAGGAGTTCGGCGAGCTGGTCGTACGCCTCCGCGTCGGCGAGGCCCGTCGCGGCGGCGACCTGGCGCCGCTGGATGCGGACCATGACCGAGGAGATGACGTCGGCGGCGAACGTCACGTGCACCTCGCGGAAGACCCCGGCCCGCACGCCCTCCTCGATGAGCTGCTGGACCCGCCCGGCGGCCGCGCGCGTGTTGCGCTCGTACACCTCGGCCGCCGGTTCGAAGGCGGCCACGTCGTCGAAGAACTGCGGTGAGACCGGGGCGAGTTCGGCCGATACCGCCCGCAGGTAGGCGGCGAGCCGCTCGGCGGGTCCGGTGGCGGCGGCGAGGACGGCCTCGACCCGGGCCGTGGCGCGCCGGAAGAAGTGCACGACCGCCGCCCGGACGAGCTGCTCCTTGCTGCCGGCCAGGCCGTACAGGGTCCGCTTCGAGCAGTGCAGCCGGGCGGCGAGGTCGTCGAGCGTCAGACCGGCGAAGCCCTCGCCGACGAGGAGGGCGACGAGCTCCTCGAAGAGGGCGGAGCGGCGTGCCGCTCCGCGGCCCGTCAGCTGCGGGGCGTCGGCGGCGGAGGTCTCGATCACCCGGCCAGTATTCCAGGCCGCGGTCCGCGGGCGCGGCGCGCCCGGCCCCCGCACCTGCGGCGCCGCCCGCGCGATACGGCTCCAGGGGTTGCGGTCGCCGCCCCCTGCGCTACTCTGACCGGTACTGGAGTACCATCCCCAGTACCACTTTGCGCGCCGCTGGAGTCGCCATGGATGTCGACCGCCTGCTTCCCACCCCCGAAGCCGCGGACCTCATCGCCCTCACCCGGGAGATCGCCGACAAGGAGCTCTCTCCGCGGGTGGACGAGCACGAGGCCGCCGAGACCTATCCCGAGGGGCTCTTCGCGACCCTCGGCGAGGCGGGACTCCTGGGCCTCGCGTACCCCGAGGAGTACGGCGGCGGGGGCCAGCCGTACGAGGTCTACCTCCAGGTCCTGGAGGAACTGGCCGCGCGCTGGGCGGCCGTGGCCGTGGCCACCAGCGTCCACACCCTGGCCTGCCACCCCCTGCACGCCTTCGGCACGCCGGAGCAGAAGGAGCGCTGGCTGCCCGCGATGCTGGAGGGCCGGACCATCGGCGGCTACAGCCTCTCCGAGCCGCAGGCCGGCTCCGACGCGGCCGCCCTCAGCTGCAAGGCGGAGCGGCAGGAGGACGGCGGCGGGTACCGGGTCACCGGCACCAAGGCCTGGATCACCCACGGCGGCCGGGCCGGCTTCTACGCCCTCTTCGCCCGTACGGCCCCGGGCAGCCACGGTGTCTCCTGCTTCCTGGCCCCCGGCGCCACCGAGGGCCTCACCTTCGGCGCGCCCGAGCGCAAGATGGGCCTCCAGGCCGTCCCCACCACCGCCGCCTACTGGGACGGCGCCCTCCTGGAGGAGGACCGCCTCGTCGGCGAGGAGGGCCAGGGACTCCAGATCGCCTTCAGCGCCCTCGACAACGGCCGCCTCGGCATCGCCGCCTGCGCCACGGGCCTCGCCCAGGCCGCCCTGGACACCGCCGTCGCGTACGCCAACGAGCGCACCACCTTCGGCCGCCGGATCGTCGACCACCAGGGCCTCGGCTTCCTGCTCGCCGACATGGCCGCCGCCGTCGACGCGGCCCGCGCCACCTACCTGGACGCGGCCCGCCGCCGCGACCTCGGCCGCCCCTTCGGCCGCCAGGCCAGCGCGGCCAAGCTCATCGCCACCGACACGGCCATGAAGGTCACCACGGACGCGGTCCAGGTCCTCGGCGGCTACGGCTACACCCGGGACTTCCCGGTGGAGCGCTACATGCGCGAGGCCAAGATCATGCAGATCTTCGAGGGCACGAACCAGATCCAGCGGCTGGTGATCAGCCGGGGGCTGGCGCTCGCGGAGAAGTAGCGGGCCGCGCCTCCGGGGAGGCCGGTCGGGAGGCGCCGTCAGGCGGTCGGCCCCGACGCCCGTCGGCGTGACGCGCGCCACTGCCCGGGGAGGCGGGGCCTGTCCGGCGGGCTATGGCCCTGGTGCCGGACGTGGTCGATCATGGCCGGATGGACGCTCGTTTCCTCGGCATCCCCGAGCTGACCGACACCCCATCCGCCGCCGTCGTGGTCGACGTCATGCGCGCCTTCACCGTGGCCGCCTGGGCCTTCGGCGGGGGAGCGGAGCGGATCGTCCTCGCCGGATCCCTGGACGAGGCCCTGGCGCTGAAGGCCCGTCACCCGGACTGGGTGGCGCTCAAGGACGGTCCGCCGGCGCCCGGCTTCGACGCCGTCAACTCGCCCGGCCTGCTGCGCTCCGCCGACCTCTGCGGACGGACCGTCGTGCAGAAGACCACGGCGGGGACGGTCGGCGCCCTCGCGGTCGAGGACGCGTCGCTGGTGCTGTGCGCCGCCTTCGTGGTGGCGGAGGCGACGGCCCGGCTCCTGCGGTCGCGCGGGTGCGACGGCGTCACGTTCGTGGTCACCGGCGAGGACGGGCGCGCCGAGGAGGACCTGGCGTGCGCCCAGTACATCGCGGGGAGGGCCGCCGGGGCCGGGACGGACCCGGCCGGGTTCCTCCGCCGGGCCGCGCGGTCGCGCGCCGCCGCCGAGCTGACGGAGGGCGTGCGCGAAGGCGCCCACCCCGACGACGTCGCGCTCTGCCTCGAACTCGACCGGTTCCCCTTCGCCATGGTCGCGGCCGTGGAGGACGGGCTCATGGTGCTCCGGCCGCACGCCGTGCCCTCGGACTGACCGGAGCCGAGGCGGGGCCCGGCCTCCACTTCCTCCGAGCGGTGCCCCGCGTCGTCGACCGCACGGACGTAGAGCACGTTGGAGCCGGCGAGCGGCGGCTTGGCGCCGGTGGCGGGCGTGACGGTGGTCGTCGAGGCGCCCGCGGTGCGTTCGGCTTTGAAGGGATAGGAGCCCTGGTTGAAGCCGTACTCGAAGTAGTCGACGTCCGTCTGCGCGGCCTCGAAGTCGAAGGTGCCCGCTTCGCCGAACTCCTTCTTGCTCCACGTCGATTCCTCGGCGCTGCTTCCGAAACCGTTGTCGAGGGCGTCGGCGTCCGGGAAGTCCGTCGACGTCACCCTCGGAGGGGTCGGCCGCGAGCTGTCGAAGACGAACCGGCACGGGGTCGTGGACGGCGAACAGCCCGATGCCGCACCGGCCTTGTCGATCGTCTTGGCCCGCCACGAGTACGTCTTGCCGTCGACCAGCTTGAGACCGGTGCAGCCGGTGGCGAACGGATCGGTGTGGGTCGTGCCCGCGCCGTTGCCGACCGGAGCCCTGCCCTTGCCGCCCAGCAGGCTGCCGCTGCCGCCGCCGGGCCACATCTCGAAGTTCACGGACGACAGGTTGCCGTCCTTGCCGACCTCGGTGACGGTCCGCACGCTCAAGGACGACGGGCTCACGTACTCCTCGCAGGTGTCGATCTACGACGGCCTCATGCGGGGCGTCCAGACCCGGCGCGAAGCCCATGGCCCCGGCCGGATCATCATGGACACCAAGTACGACGACCACGGCCGGGTCAGCGAGCAGACCAGTTCCTACCTGGCCCGGGGCGAGCCGACCACGACGCCGTTCCAGCGCGTCAGCGACACCTTGGCGCCGAGTTCGGTCCGCACCGTGACGGACGCCCTCGGGCGCACGGTGCGGATCGACCACTCGACGGACATGGCCCAGTCGAAGTGGCGCTCCACCTCCTGCAGTTTCGACGCGCGCGGCAACCAGACCGAGGTCAAGGACGCCGCGAACAACGTCTGGTCCTACACGTACGGCACCCGAGGACGCCTGGTGGCGTCCGAGGACCCCGACCTCGGCAGCGGCTCGTTCGGATACGACGACCTCGACCGTCAGATCAGCGCCACCGGGCCGAAGGGCACCACGTACACCGAGTACGACGCGCTCAACCGCGTCGTGGCGGTGCGCCAGGGTCCGGCCACCGCCGCTCCGGTGAAGGAGTTCACCTACGACATGCCCGGCGCGCTGGGCAAGCCCGTGCCCTCCATCCGGCACGACGCCACGGGCGACTACGTCTCCCGTGTCACGGGTTACGACGTCGAGTACCGGCCGACCGGCCGTGAAGCCGTCATTCCCGAGAACAGCCTGACCAAGGGAGTCGCCGGCACGTACAGGTACGGCTACACCCGCACCGGTAGCGGAAAGCCGCTCACCACCACCCTCCCGGCGGCCGGGGGACTGGCCGCCGAGAAGATCGTCACCCGGTACGACGAGGACGGTCTCGCCGAGTCCACTTCCGGACAGTCGTGGTACACGTCCGACGTGACCTACTCCGCGTTCGGAGAACCGTTGCGGACCGTGAGCGGATCACAGCCGAACCGCGTGTGGACCACGAACTTCACCGACGAGGGCTCGGGCCGTCTCCAGCGCACTGTCTGGGACCGCGAAACCCCGGACTCCCACCGGATCTCCGGCACCTACCTCTCCTACGACCAGGCCGGCAACCTCACCTCGGCAGCCCGCGAGGAGGTGGACGGAACCACCAAAACCTGGGACAACCAGTGTTTCACCTACGACTACCTGGGTGAGCCGGTCCATGCCTGGACCTCCGGTCTGACGGCCGGCAAGGCGGGTTGCAAGTCCTCCTCGGGTGCCACCCGGGGGTACCGGGCCGATGGCAGGACCACGGGCGGTCCGGTCGCGGACGCGCCGAGCACCCTCACGGCGGCGTGACGAAAGGCACGGAAAATGGCGAAGGAACGAGTCACGGTCTGTCTTCCCCCCTGCGAGCCGGCTGATCTGCAGCGGGAAATCGGACGCGTCATGGCGCCCTACCGGTACGAACGGGACGACGCCCCGCCGGACTGGGAGGGCGAGTGGGACCACTGGTACGTCTCCGGGGCGGGCTGCGAGTTTCCGGTGGTCGCGGGTCACGAAGGCGACCCGCGTCTGGTCCGGGAGGAGTTGGAGCTCTCCTCGGGGCCACGAGTGCTGCCTCCCGGACTGTGCGACGGCGGTCCGCGCAGGCTGCTCGACCTCGACGCGGCCCGGCGACCGGTTGCCGAGCAGGCCGAGCGGAACTGGGCCGACTGGCGGGAACTGACCGCCGGCCACCCCGCCGCGCAGCCTTACAGGGTCTTCCGCGACCGGTGGCCGGCCGATCCGATGAAGGCCTGGGCGGAGCACGATGCCCAGCCCGTGATCGAAGCGCTGCACGAACGGACGGAACTGTGGGACCGCGTGGGCAGCGATCCGTTGGACCTACTGGGGACCGACCACGCCTCCTATGTGGCGCGCGAAGTCGCGGAAGCCCTGCCCACGGCCGCCCTGCTGACCCTGGACGGCGCCTGGATCGGCATCGCCGGTGACGAGCGCCGACAGTGGTTCAACGACTACCTGGACGGCCTGGCCCCCGACACGATGGTCGTGCGGGTGCTGTACCACGGCTGACCGGGCCGCACCGCTCACAAGGCCGGTGCCTTCGTACGGAGTCCGTACGAAGGCACCGGCCTTCCGGCTCTCCGGGCGTTCCCGTCGGACGGCCGCCCGGGTTCACCGGCGTGGAGCGGCGGGCGCCGGAGGGGACGTGTTCCTTCCTGCCGCCGCTCGCGGCACGCGCCCACGACCGACCGCCGTGCCCACCGGGCCCGGCCTCCGCTTCCGGGGGCGCGGCGCGCGGTTCTATGGTGGGCGGCGCAGATCGCGCGGACCGCGCGGTCCTCCGCGGGCACGCGCCCGATCCGGCGGCCACCCCGGCGGCAGGGTCGCCCCCGCACGACACGAACGAGGAGTTCCATGGACATCGCAGGCTCCGCCGCTCTCGTCACCGGCGCCGCCTCCGGCCTCGGTGCCGCCACCGCCGCCGCGCTCGCCGCCCGGGGCGCCACCGTCTACGGCCTGGACCTGGACAAGGCCGTGGCCGCCGCCGGGGCCCTCCCCGAGGGCGTCCGGCTGCTCGCCGCCGACGTCACCGACGAGGAGCAGGTCCGCGCGGCCCTCGCCGAGACCGACGCCGACGGCGCCGAGCTGCGGCTCGCCGTGAACTGCGCCGGCATCGCCCCCTCCGCCCGGATCCTGGGCCGCAAGGGGCCGCACGACCTCGACCTGTTCCGCGCCGTCGTGAACGTCAACCTGATCGGCACGTTCAACGTGATGCGGCTCGCCGCCGAGGCCATCGCCCGGCACGAGCCCGACGCGCACGGACAGCGCGGCCTCGTCGTCAACACCGCCTCCATCGCCGCCTTCGAGGGCCAGGTCGGCCAGATCGCGTACGCCGCCTCCAAGGCGGGCGTCGCCGGCATGACCGTCACCGCCGCCCGCGACCTCGCGCAGTTCGGCATCCGGGTCGTCACCGTCGCCCCCGGCATCGTCGACACCCCGATGATGGCCGGCTTCACCGAGGACGTCCGGGCCGGCCTCGCCGCGAGCGTCACCTTCCCGCAGCGCCTCGCCCGCCCGGAGGAGTACGCCCGGCTCGTCACGATGATCGTCGAGCACGACTACCTCAACGGCGAGACGATCCGCATGGACGGCGCCCTCCGGATGACCGCGCGCTGACCCTCCGTACCCTCCAGAAAGCACTCGGTGCCGGATCCGTCCGGTACCGAGTGCCGCGCGTCCGCATGTCCAATGCTAGTTTCGACGCATGGGAACAGCGTCGACGAACTCCACGAAGCCCGCGATGCGGGACTCCCTCATCGCCGCGGCCTTCCAGCTCTTCCTGGAGCGGGGCTACGAGCAGACCACCGTCGACGACATCGTGACCCTCGCGGGCGTCGGCCGGCGGTCCTTCTTCCGGTACTTCCCGTCGAAGGAGGACGTGGTCTTCCCCGACCACGACCAGTGCCTCGACGACATGACCCGCTTCCTCGCGGCGAGCGCGGACTCCGACGACCCGGTCGCCCGGGTCTGCGGCGCCGCCCGGCTCGTCATGCGGATGTACGCCGAGAACCCCACCTTCTCCGTGCAGCGCTACCGGCTCACCCGCGAGGTGGCCGGGCTGCGCACGTACGAGCTGTCGGTGGTCTGGCGGTACGAGAAGACCCTCGGCGACTACCTGCGCACCCGCTGGGCCGACCGCAGGGACGGCACCCTGCGGGCCAACGTGGTCGCGGCGGCCGTGGTCGCCGCCCACAACCACGCCCTGCGCCACTGGCTGCGCTCGGGCGGCGAGGGCGACCCGCTGGCCGCGGTGGACGAGGCCCTGGAGTTCGTGCGCACCACCTGGGGCGCCGCCCCCGCGGCGGACGTCCCGGCCGAGGAGACGGAGGACGTCGTGGTGGTCATCACCAAGCGGTCCACCCCGATGTGGCGCGTGGTGCGCGAGGTGGAGTCGAGCCTCGGCGAGGGCTGAGGGGCGCCCGGGCGGGGTCCGGGCGGGGTCCAAGTGGGATCCGGAGGCGCTCGGGGATCTCGGTATCTCCAATTGAGGGAACTCAGGTCTTTATTTGATGGCACTCAGTGCCATATCTTTGCTCCTGCACGGTCGAGCCGCCGAGTGCAAGGAGAAGGCATCGTGTTCCACACGGGACTGAGGAGCGGGACCGCCGTCCAGGCCGAGGAGTCGGCCCCCGACTCCGAGCTCTACTTCCAGCGCTGCCGCTGGTGCCACACCACCACGTTCCAGCGACTGCTCTGTCCGACCTGCGGGTCGACCGACCTCGCGCCCGAACTCAGCGGGGGCGAGGGCGTGATCTCCGTACGGCGCGGGGTCGCCGCGGCCGACGCCGACCTCTGGCCGGTGCACATGACGGAGGGCTTCGTGGTCCGCTGCCGGGTCGACGGGCCGCCGCACGCGGTGCGCCCCGGAGCCCGGGTCAGGCTCTCCTCGGGCGTCGGCGTCTCCGGCCGCCGGCCGGTCGTCCGGCTCTGCGAAGAGGTCCCGCTCGACGGGTGGATGTGAGCGGGTCCCGGTCCCCCGTCATGAGGGTCCCACGACATGGGAAAGGGGCGGTGGGGTGGCACAGAGTGCCACCCCACCGCCCCTTTCCGCCACCGGAAGGTCAGCGGGTGCCGATCTCGTCCGTCAGCTGCGGCAGCACCTCGAAGAGGTCGCCGACCACGCCGTAGTCCACGAGGTCGAAGATCGGGGCCTCCGGGTCCTTGTTGACCGCGACGATCGTCTTCGACGTCTGCATGCCGGCCCGGTGCTGGATCGCGCCGGAGATGCCCGCCGCGACGTACAGCTGCGGCGAGACCTGCTTGCCGGTCTGGCCGACCTGGTTGGCGTGCGGGTACCAGCCGGCGTCCACGGCGGCGCGGGAGGCGCCGACGGCCGCGCCGAGCGAGTCGGCCAGCTTCTCGACGACCCCGAAGCCCTCGGCCGCGCCGACGCCGCGGCCGCCGGAGACCACGATCGCGGACTCGGTCAGCTCGGGGCGGCCGGTGGAGACGCGCGGGGTGCGCGAGACGACCTTCGCCGCGTTGCCCGTGAAGGCGACGGAGACGTTCTCGACCGTGCCGGCGGCCGGGGCGGCCTGCGGGGCGGCGGAGTTGGGCTTGACGGTGACGACCGGCACGCCCTTCGAGACCGTCGACCTCACCTGGTACGAGGCGGCGAAGACGGACTGGGTGGCGACCGGGCCGTTCTCGCCGGCCTCCAGCTCCACGGCGTCGGTGATCAGACCGGAGCCGAGGCGGAGCGCGACGCGGGCCGCGATCTCCTTGCCCTCGCCGGAGGAGGTCACCAGGACGGCGGCCGCCCCCTTCTCCTTCGCGAGCTGGGTGAGCGCGTCGACCTTCGGGACGACGAGCTGCTCGGCGAACTCGGCGCCGTCCGCGACGTACACGGTGGCCGCGCCGTACTCGCCGGCGGCCGCGGCGATCGACGCGGCGGCCTCGCCGGCGCCGAGGACGACGGCCGAGGGCTCGCCGATGCGACGGGCGATCGTGAGCAGTTCGAGGGCCGGCTTGCGGACCGCGCCGTCGGCGTGGTCCACGAGAACCAGGATCTCAGCCATGATTCGTTGCTCCTGTGTGGGTGTCTGGCCGGTGGCGGGTCAGATGAACTTCTGGGCGGCGAGGAAGGCGGCGAGCTGCTTGCCGCCGTCGCCCTCGTCCGTGACGATCGTGCCCTGGGTACGGGCCGGACGCGGGGTCGCGGAGTCGACCAGGGTCCAGGCCCCGCCGAGGCCGACCTCGTCGGCGTCGACGTCCAGGTCGTCCAGGTCCAGCTCCTGGACCGGCTTCTTCTTGGCGGCCATGATCCCCTTGAAGGAGGGGTAACGGGCCTCGCCGGACTGGTCGGTGACCGACACGACGGCCGGCAGCGGGGCCTCCAGGAGCTCGGTGGCGGCGTCGCCGTCCCGGCGTCCCTTCACGGTGCCGTCCTCGACGGAGACCTCGGAGAGCAGGGTGACCTGCGGCAGGCCCAGGCGCTCGGCGAGCAGCGCGGGCAGCACGCCCATGGCGCCGTCGGTCGAGGCCATGCCGCAGACGACCAGGTCGAAGCCGGTCTTCTCCAGGGCCTTGGCGAGGATCGCGGAGGTGGCGAACACGTCCGAACCGTGGATGTCCTCGTCGTTGACGTGGACGGCCTTGTCGGCGCCCATCGACAGCGCCTTGCGCAGCGCGTCCTTGGCGTCGTCCGGGCCCACGGTGACGACGGTGACCTCGGCCTCGTCGGCCTCCTCCGCGATCTGCAGGGCCTGCTCGACGGCGTACTCGTCCAGCTCCGAGAGCAGACCGTCGACGGCCTCGCGGTCGGTCGTCAGGTCGTCGGCGAAACCGCGGTCGCCGGTCGCGTCGGGGACGTACTTCACACAGACAGCGATCTTCAGGGTCACGGCCTGTCTCCTTTCAACAGCTCAACGGTCGTGTGGTTACGGGAGGTTGCGGGCCATGACGATGCGCTGGACCTGGTTGGTGCCTTCGTAGATCTGGGTGATCTTGGCGTCGCGCATCATGCGCTCGACGGG
>NZ_JBIVIR010000011.1:0-307203 GCF_044749825.1 Streptomyces sp. NPDC088915 | reverse complement strand
GCCAAAACCGCCGACCACCTCGAACAACACCTCGGCCGCCGCCCCACCCGCACCGAACTCGCCCACCACCTCCACCTCACCGAAGAAGAAATCGCTGAAGGACAACTCGCCGCCCACGGCTACGCCACCCGCTCCCTCGACACCCCCGCGGGGGACGACGAGGAGAACTCCGGCGCCGCTCCCCGGCACCTGGCGACCGCCGAGCCCGCCTACGAGCTGATCGAGTCCCTCGCCGCGCTGCGGCCGCTGCTCGACCGGCTCGACGAGCGCGACCGGCACATCCTGGCGCTGCGGTTCGGGGAGGAGCTCACCCAGGCCGAGATCGGCCGGCGCATCGGCCTCTCCCAGATGCAGGTCTCGCGGCTGCTCACCCGCATCCTCGGTGACCTCAGAGCCGCTCTGCTGGAGGACGGTCCGGCACCCGACCCGGCGGCCGGCTGACCTCCAACCACACCACTTTTCCCGCCGCCCGCGGCCCATTGGCTTCGTATCTCCAGGCCCCGCCAGCTTGTCCGGGACCATCAGGCCGTGTCCGCCGGGCAGGGCGGGTGAGCGGGGCGCACGGCGGGGACGAGGGGCCCGGTCGGGGCCCGGCGCACCTTTCCACGGAGTCGCGTTTCCATGATCCCGATCGGGTGAACGCGGGCGCGTGCCCCTCCCGGCATGCCTCGGAGACGCGACGATGCCAGGGACTCTTCCCACCCCCGAGGAAAGGCCGCTCCCGTGCGCCGTGCCCTGATCGTCGTCGATGTACAGAAGGACTTCTGCGAGGGCGGCGACGTCCCCGTGAACGGTGCGACCGACCTGGCCGTCGCCCTCGCCGACCTGGTCAGGGGCGCCGGCGGCCGGTACGCGCACGTCGTCGCCACCCGTGACCACCACGTCGACCCGGGCGACCACTTCTCGGACGAGCCCGACTTCGAGGACTCCTTCCCGGTGCACTGCGTCGCCGGCACCGAGGGCGCCGAGTTCCACCCGGACTTCGCGGCCGCCGTCGCCTCCGGGGCCGTGGAGGAGGTCTTCCTCAAGGGCGCCCACTCCGCCTCGAAGAGCGGCTTCGAGGGCGCGACCGCGAGCGGCACGCCGCTGGGCGACTGGCTGCGCGCCCGCGGGGTGGACGGGGTCGATGTCGTCGGGATCGGAACGGACCACTGCGTGAAGGCGACCGCCTTCGGCGGGGTCCGGGAGGGCTTCGACGTGCGCGTCCTCCTCGACCACACGGTCGGCGTCGCCGCCGACACCACCGACCGCGCGCTCGACGAACTGCGCGCGGCGGGAGTCGGCCTCGTCGGCCGGCCGGTGGTCCTCGTCTGACCCGGCGGCCGTCGACCAGGCCTCGTGATCGCCGTACGGAGCCGTGGCCGTCGTACGGGGCCGTGGCCGTCGTACGGGGCCGTGGCCGTCGTACGGGGCCGTGGCCGTCGTACGGAACCGGGCGGCGGGTCGCGCCGGTCCCGTACCCCCAGCTCGGCCGGCCCGCCCCGGCGTAGGCGTCGGCCGGGGTGACGATCTCCGTGATCGCCCGGGCGAGCGGCGTGAACGGCGCGTGGCGGCCGTCAGAGGCCGGGGCCGTACCCCGGGTCCGGGGCCTGCCGCGGGTGCCACCCGGCCGCGAGGCCCCAGAGGCCCAGGCCCACGACGGCCGCGCAGACGAGGGCCGCCGCCCACGGGCGCAGCCACCGCGTGGCCGCCGCCCAGGTCAGGGGCGGGACGACGAGTCCGGCGAAGAGGATGAGCGGCAGGTCCACGAGGATCACTCCCCAGTCCCGGGCGTGGGCCTCGAAACCGCCCTCGATGGTGTACGCGGCCCGGGACAGCGCGAAGGCGCCCGTAATGGCGGCGCCGAGGACGGCGAGCAGACAGCCGACGGCGCTCTCCATCCGGTCGCGGGACTCCTCCGCGGGCTTCTCGCTCATGCCCGGGAGGGACGCGAAGGGCCCCCGCCCGGTTCCCCGCGTCCCACCGCTCGCCGTCCGGGGCCGGGCGGGCGACCATGGGGGGCGGGGGCCCGTGGGGGCGAGGCAGCGCTGGAGGCACTCGTGGCGCACCACCGCACCACCACCGACGTCCTGGTCGTCGGCGCGGGCCCGGTCGGCCTGAGCGCGGCCGCCGAACTGCGCCGGCACGGGGTGCACTGCCGGATCGTGGACCGGCTGCCGGCCCGGCTGCCGTACGCGAAGGCGGTCGGGATCCAGCCGCGCACCCTGGAGCTGTGGGACCGCATGGGCCTGGTCCGCGAGGTCCTGGAGGCCGCCGTTCCGATACGGGGGCAGCTCCTGTACGCCGACGGCGAGGAACGGGCCCGGATCGAGCTGGAGATGCCGCCCGAGGTGCCCTACGGCTTCGCCGCGCTCCCCCAGTACGAGACCGAACGCCTCCTGGAGGAGTACCTGAACCGGCTGGGGACGGTCGTGGAGCGCGGCACCGAACTGGTGTCGTTCGACCGGGACCGGGACGGGGTCACCGCGCGGCTGCGCACCGCGTCCGGCGCCGACGAGGAGCTGCGGGTCCCGTACCTGATCGGCTGCGACGGGGCGCACAGCGTCGTGCGGAAGGCCCTGGGGCTGTCGTTCGAGGGCGGCGCGTTCCCGGAGGAGTACATGCTCGGGGACGTGGAGGCCGACTGGGACCTGCCGCACGGCTACGGCGTGCGGTCGAGCCGCCGGTCCGCCGACGGTTCGGCCGACGACGTCCTCGTCTGCATCCCGCTGCCGGGCGCGGGCCGCTACCGGATGTCGATGCGGGTCCCGCCCGGGCTGTCCGGCCGGGGAAGCACGGCGCCGGACGGCGTCGCACACGGCGTGCAGACCGGGCGGACGCCGGAACTCTCCGACCTCCAGGCCGTCGTGGACCGCCTCGCGCCCCGGCCCGCGCGGCTCTCCCGACTGCGCTGGGCCTCGGTCTTCCGCATCAGCCACCGGATCGTGGACCGCTACGGCGAGGGCCGGGTCCTCGTCGCGGGCGACGCGGCCCACATCCATCCGCCCACCGGCGCCCAGGGCATGAACACCGGGGTGCAGGACGCCTGCAACCTGGCCTGGAAGCTCGCCCTCGTGGTCCGGGGCGGGGCGGGTCCCGGACTGCTCGCCACGTACGACGCCGAGCGGCGTCCGGTCGGCGAGGAGGTGGTGGGCCGGACCGTGCGGCACGCCGTCCACGGCATCGAGGCAGGCCCCGACGGCCGGCGGACCCTGCTCCTGCGCGAGGCCCAACTGCTCGTCGGCTACCGGGGCGGTCCGCTCGCCGGCGCCCCGTACGGCCCGGCCGACGCGCCGCAGCCCGGCGACCGGGCCCCGGACTGCGCCGGTCTGACCACCCCGGTCGCCGCCTTCCCGCTGCGGCTGCTCGACGTGCTGCGCGGCCGCGCGGGGCACGTGGTGCTCCTGTACGGCTCCGACGCCGCCGAACTGTCCGGCGCGGCGGAGGCGGCGCGGGCGGCGGGCGGGCTGCCGGCCGTGGTGGTCCTGCCGGCGGCCGGGGCCGACCGGTCCGGCTCCGCGCCCCTGTCCCCGTCCCCCACCGTGCCCGTGTACTGCGACGCCGCCGGGGAGTTCGCGCGGCTCTACCTCCCCGACGGCGCCACCGGTCTCGTCGTCCGACCGGACGGGCAGCTCGGCGCCCGGTTCCCCCTCGGCGGTGCCGCGGCCGCCCTGAGCGCGTACCTCAGGGCCCTGTCCGTGTGACCGCGGGCGGGCCGCGGGGCTGTGGGCGGCCGTGGGCCCTACAGGACCCCGTGGTCGTCCGAGGCCGTGACTGTCACACCGAGGGGCCCGGCCCCTTCGGGGAGGAGGAGCCCCTCCAGGGAGGAGAAGGCCGTGACGGGGGCCTCGGCCGCGACCGCCGCGACGGCTCCCCGTCGCCGGTCGGTCCGTTCGAGGAGCCGGAGGCCGGTCCCGCCGCCCGCCTTGAACAGGGCCTCGCCCCGTACCCACAGCCGGAGGAGTTCCGGGCCGGGGTCCGGGTGGGCGGCGGCCTCCCGCAGGTCGGCCTCGGGCAGGAGCCGTCGCAGGACGGACGGGGGGCCGGGCCGGCGCGTCGCGGGTTCCACGTCCACGCCGACCGGGCCGGGGCCGACGGCGGCCGCGACGAGGCCGTCGGCGTGGCTCAGGCTGACGCCGAGGCCGGGCCGGCCGTCGAGGCGGGGGCGCCCGTGGCCGGTCCGGTCGTCGAGGCGGGGGCGCCCGTGGCCGGTCCGGTCGCACGCGGCGCAGTACTGCTCCGGGCCCGAGGCCCCGAGGGGCAGCCCGGTGAACCGGGCCGCGCACAGCCGGACGAGGAGGCGGGCCGCCAGCACGTCGTCGCGGCGGGCGGGCACCCGCACCCGGTCGAGGCGCCGCCGTTCCCAGGGCGCGAGCAGTCCCTCGTGCAGCTCCGGGCGGGCCAGGACCTCGCCGGTGGTCGCCACCACGGCGAGGACCGCCCGGCCCGTGTTCATCGGCGGGGCGCCGGGGGAATCACCCGGCGGCGCTCAGGAAGCGCTCCCGGACGCGGCCGAGCGTGCGGAAGTCGTCGATGGTGACCTCCTGGAGGTCGATGGAGCGGCCGGAGAGCTCCTCCAGGAGGTCGACGAACTCCAGGAAGTCCATGGAGTCGATGAGACGCGCCTCGATGAGGTCCTCGTCGAGGTCGATCGGTCCGTCGAGGCCGGGGTTCTTCTCGTGCAGCCACTCGGCGATGCGTTCCATGGGGTGGGGTCGCTCCTCACTGTGCGCTGTGCTGTGCTGTGCGTTTCGTACTTCGTGCGCGGTGTACGTACGGGACTTCAGGCGCCGGCCTCGCGCAGGCGGTCGAGCGCCCGCGCGGGGGTGCCGTGGGCGAGGACCATCGCGTGGACCCAGCGCTCGACGCCGAAGGCGACGCAGGCGCTGTACGCCGGTCCCTCGGAGCCCGCGCGGATGTCCAGGCGCTCGCCGAAGAAGTTGCGGTGCCGGTTCACGGAGGCGATCGCCGTGCCGTCGGGGGCGCTGAACTCGTGCTTGACCGGGTCGAGGGCCATGAGCCGGGCCCGGGAGCCGCCCTTGTCGTAGAAGGGGTCGTCGGCGACGGCCCGGGTGAGGTCGAGGCCGAGCCGCCCGGCCAGTTCCCGGACGAACGCGGCTCCCTGCTCCAGGTGTTCCAGGGCGCCTTCCTTGGTGCCGAGGTAGAGGACCTCGCGCATGTGGAAGCCCCACAGGCGCCGCAGGCCGTCGAAGTGGGTCTCGTTGCGGAAGCAGCGGCCGGCGGCGGAGAGTCGCAGGCCGTCCTCGCCGACGTCCCGGCCCTCCAGGGAGAGCAGCAGTCCGTAGCAGGTGGCGGACGGCAGCAGGTAGCCGGTCGGCCGGAGCGGGAGGTCGCCCGGGGCCTCCCCGGCCGCCAGGCCGTCGAGCGCGTCGGGCGCGAACCGGCCGGCGGAGACGCCGAGGTGGGGGAAGTTGCGGAAGAAGTCGAGGCGGGCGAGGCCCTCCACGGAGAGCAGGGGCGGCCCCACCACCTCGGGGGCGGAGAGCCGGGCGGCCAGGCCGGTGAGCAGCTCGTCCAGGCCGCGCAGCAGTGCCGTGTGGTCCGGGTCCAGGGTGATCAGACCCGGCCCCGGACTCCTCAGGCCGCCGTCGGGCAGGACCGTGGTGCCGGGTGTGCTCATGGGGAACCGCTCCCTCTGGGGTGGGTGAACAGTCAGGGGTGTCGGCGGGGACGGACGGAGCGGACGCGCCGCGGCCCGGTCTCCGGCCGTGAACGGCCTCGCGGGCGGCCGGTGTCGACCGGGGGCACGGCGAAGAAACACCTGACGCCTCGTCAGGGGCCGGACCGCGCAAGGGGACAGTAAGCCAGTTCCCGAACTGTTGTCTAGACCAAAGTAACCGTCCTGACAACGTTTGCCCCGATCCCTCCGCGACGCAACTCGGCGTATTGAGATGGCACTTGCCACCCGCTAAGGTCTAAACCAATTCTGCCGCACGGCGTGGTGCCCGACCAGCGCCACGGCACGTCCGGCCGTCCGTGCCGTCCGCCGCCGACCCCTCGCCGGGGTCGCCGCGTGCTGCCCGCCGGCCGGGGAGAAGTACTTCCCGCCCGGGCTCCCGGACCTCCTCTCCCGACTCCCGCACCTGGAGGGACCCATGACGACCCCCGCCCCGCACCGTCCCCCGCGCCGCCCCCACCTGTACCGGGCGGCCTCGGACCTGCCGTACTTCAGCGCGGACGGCGAGTCCTACCTCGCGCAGACCACCCTGCGGGAGCTGAGGAAGTCGCGGCCGCTGCGGGTGCTGTCCGAGGAGGACTTCGCCCACTGGCAGAGGTACGGCTACGTCGTCGTCCGGGAGGCGATTCCGGCGGAGGCGGCCCGGCGGCTCCTGGACTTCACCTGGGAGTTCCAGGGACTCGACCCGGAGCGGCCGGAGAGCTGGTACGAGGACCGGCCCTTCCGCTCCCAACTGGACCGGCAGCTGCACGTCTACGGCTTCGTGGAGGCGTACCACCACCAGCTCCTGTGGGACAGCCGCCAGGCGCAGCGGGTGTACGACGCCTTCGTGGACGTGTGGGACTGCGAGGAGCTGTGGGTCACCCAGGACCGGCTCAACCTCAACCCGCCCAACGTCAGGAACCGCGACCGCGCCCTGATCGAGCCCACCGACCGGGGGTTCGACATCGAGCTGCACTGGGACATCGACACCACGCTCGGCGTGCCGCCGCAGCGGGTGCAGGGGATCGTCGCGCTCAACGACACCCGTCCGGAGTCGGGCGGGTTCCAGTGCTGCCCGGAGCTGTTCCGGCGGTTCGAGGAGTGGAAGGTCGGGCAGCCCGCCGACCGGGACCCGCTCCGGCCCGCCGCGGACCGGGACGAGTACCCCGTCGTCCGCCCCGACCTGCGCCCCGGCGACCTGCTGATCTGGAACGGGCTCCTCGCCCACGGGGTGGCCCGCAACACCTCGGAGGACCAGGTGCGGGCCGTCCAGTACCTGTCGATGATGCCGGCCCTGGAGGAGCACGAGCGGCTGCGGAGGTCCCGCGTCGACTCCTGGCGGCACCTGCGCACCCCGCGCTGGAACCGCACCCTCGTCGGCGACCCCGTCCGGCACGAGTCCGAGCGCTACCCCACCGCCGTCCTGAACGAGCTGGGGAGCCGGCTGCTCGGGCTCACCTCGTGGAAGGACCGCGAGGGGCGGACGAGCGAGGACGGGGAGCCGTCGTGCGCCGCGTCTGTCTGACCCTGCCCACCGACCGGGCCTGCGCCGCGACCGTACGGGCGGTCGCGGAGGAAGCGGCTCACGGCGCCCGGCACTTCGACGTCGAGGTGCACCTGCTCATCCTGGACTCCTCCGGGGCGGCGGACCTCGCCGCCCACCGGGAGGCGGTGGCCGCGCTGCCGCCGGAGCCCGGCGTGGTCGTCCACCACTTCGACGAGGACGAGCAGCGGGACTTCCTGCGCGGGGCGGTCGCCCGGTCCGGGGTCGCCGCGCCGGACCGGGTGCTCGACCTGATGCTGCCGTCCGGGGTCTCCTACGGGGCCTGCACCAACCGGGCCTTCCTGATCGCGGAGGCCCTGGGCTGCGCCTCGGTGCACCGCAGGGACTCCGACAGCCGCTACCAGCACCTGGACGGGAAGCCCGTCCTCCCGATCCACCACGAGCTGACGGCGATCGGGCGGCGGGCCGCCGACGTGGCGGGGCTCGTGTCGCGCAGCCGGCTCGACCCGGCGCTCGCCGAGCGGACGGTGGCCATGGTCGGCGGCTCGTTCGTCGGCGAGATGTCCGTGGACGTGGCGGAGATCCGGGCCCTCGACCCCCTCGTCCACGACGACCTCGTCGGCCTCTCCGTCCCGGACGGTTATCCGGAGATCTGGCGGCGGAACCTCCTCGACGAGGCGTTCCGGGGCGCCGGGACCGCCGCGTTCACCGGCGACCTCACCACGCTCACCACCGTCGCCCCCACGCGCGTGGACATGTGCAACATCGCCTTCGCGCGCGAGGTCTACGGCCGGGTGCCGCTGCCGCCCGCCACCGACACCATCGGCAGCGACTACTTCCTCGTCCACCTGGTGCACGGCGCCCGGCTGCCCGGCGTCCTGCACAACCGGCACATCGTCAACTTCCACACGTCGGAGCGGCGTTCGGACGCGGGCTTCCTCGCGTACCAGCTGCGGCTGACGAAGTTCCTGCTCGCCGCCCCGCACCTCCGGGCCGTGTACGCCGGGACGGCGGCGGCCGGCGACGGGCTGCTCGACGCCGACGGGCTCGTCCGCGCCTCCGTCGTCGCCGCGGCGATCCGGGACGGGGCGGGCCCCGACCCGGCGGAGGACGCCGAGCGGTTCGACGTGGTCGAGCGCTCCTACCGCAAGCTCGGCGGCCGGTACGCGGCCGCCGCCGACGTCCTCGCCGCCCGCCGCGAGCGCCTCCTCGACGAGGTGCGGCGGGACATGGCGGACTTCGCCCTCCTCGTCGACGCGTGGGGGTCCCTGGCCCGCGCGAGCGGGGGACACCCGCCGTCCCCGGCGTACGGGCACCGCTCCCCGTCCTCCGCGCGCGAGACCCCTCCCCCGTCCCCGAAAGGCACCGCATGAGCCGCCGTCCACGGCCCCTCCCCCGGCCCGGGGCGGTGGCCGCCCCGTGACCGCCCACGAGCGGGACCTCCCGCGCCCGTCGAAGACGCACGCCGTCACCGTCGCCTACGCGGGCGGCGAGGAGCGCCGGGGCCCGGTCACCCTGGGCCAGGCCAACATGATCCGGTGCATGCTGCGGGACGAGCCCGAGCACATCAACATCCACGACGTGTGGCCGGTGCCCGCCGGGACCCGGACGGACGCGGTGCTCGACGCCCTGCGCGCCCTGGTCGTACGGCACGAGGCGCTGCGCACCACGTTCCCGCGCGGGGCGGGAGCCGCCGGGGGCGCCGTGCCCCGCGAGCAGGTCGTGGCGGCCGAGGGGGAGTTCACGGTCACCGTCCTCGACCACGAGGCGCTCCCCCCGGACGCCGGGCGGTACGCCGACGCCGTGGCCCGCCGGTCCCGCGTCGAACGCTTCCGCCTGGACCGGGACTTCGGCCTGCGGATCTCCCTCGTCGTCCTGGACGGCACGCCGGTCTTCGTCGCCCTGGCGGCGAGCCACGCCGTGACCGACGTCAGCGCCCTCGGCGTCCTGGAGGAGGACTGGCGGGCCCTCCTGAGCGGCGGGCCCCTGCCGCCGCAGACCGCCTTCACGCCGCTGGACCTCGCCGCCGAGGAGGCCGCCCCGGCGGGCCTCCGGAGGTCGGCGGCGTCCCTGCGGTACTGGGAGCGGATCATCCGCACCGGCCCCCAGGCCATGTTCGACGGGCCGGGCGCCGAGGGCACCGAGGTCGAGACGCCGGAGGTGACGCTCCGGTCCCTGCGGGGCGCGCGGGCGCTCGCCCGGGTGGCCGGGCGCACCGGCGGGCTGCCGTCCACGGTGCTGCTCACGGCCTGGTGCGCGCTGGTCGCCCACCGGACGGGACAGAGCGCCTGCGTCGCCGCCGTCCCGACCTCCAACCGGTTCCACGACCGGCTCGTGCGCGCGGTGAACACCGTGTCGCAGGACGCGCTGCTCGCCCTCGACGTGCGGGTCCCGTCCTTCGACGCGCTGCTCGCCAAGGCGTGGGGGGCGGCGCTCGACGCCTACCGGCACAGCCGGTTCGACGCGGTCGCCCTGTGGGAGATGATCGACCGGACCACCTTCGAGCGCGGCAGCCGGTTCGCGCGGGACGTGGTCTTCAACGACGTGAGCGCCCTGGCGGGGGCCGGCGGGACGGAGCCGGACGGGCCGGACCTCGAACTGGGCCGCGGCCCGGTCCAGGTCCTTCCGACCCGGCTGCTCGCCTTCGTGCACGAGACGGAGCCGCTGCTGCGGATCGGTCTGTGGGCCGACCCCGCGCTGTTCGCACCGGGCGAGGCGGAGGGCTTCCTGACCGGTCTCGTACGGCTCCTGGAGGCCGCCGCCGAGGGGGACGTGCCGCTCGCCTCGCTGACCGGGGTGACGGGGGTCCGTCCGGTGGAGCGCGGCCCCGACTGGCTGCGGACGGACGGCTGCTGGGTCTCGCCGCCGGCCGTCGCGGACGCCCTGGGCGGCGCCCTCGGAGGCGTGCCCGTGCACGTCGCGGCGGACGGGGCCGGGGAGGGCCTCACCGCGTTCGTCGCCTCCGGCGGCACGCCCCTGACCCCCGCGCGGGCCCACGCCGCGCTGATGCACGTCCTCCCGGGCCGTCCCGGGGTCCTCGCCCCCCGCCGGTACGTGATCGTCCAGGACCCGCCGGAGGAGGCGGACCGGACGGACGCGTGGCTCCGGCAGCACATCCTCACCGAAGGGAACGGCCGGACTCCGGCGGAACCGACATGACGACGAACGACGTGACGACGCACGACGCGCCCGTGGAGCGGGAACCCGACTCCCCGCCCAGCCCGTGGGGTTCGGGCCGCTTCCGGCTGTTCTTCACCGCCCGCAGCACCTCGCTGCTCGCCGACGGCATGCTGATGGTCTCGCTGACCACGGCCGTGCTCGGCGCGGGGTACGGGGCGAGCGGCGTGGGGTACGCGCTCGCCGCCTGGATGGCGCCGATCGTCCTCCTGGTGCTCTTCGGCGGCGTCCTCGCCGACCGGTTCACCCCGCAGGTGATGATGGTCGGCGCGGACCTGGTGCGCATGGTGGCCATGCTCGCGCTCGCGGGGCTCCTCGCCCTCGGGGACGTACGGCTGTGGCACGTCATGGCGCTGCTCGCGGTCAGCGGGGCGGCGACCGCGATGTTCCAGCCCGGTCTGGCGAGCCTGGTGCCACGGGTCGCCGAGGACATCCAGCGGGCCAACGCGCTGCTGCGGATATCGGAGTCGATCTGCACCCTGCTCGGCCCCGGCCTCGCCGGTCTCCTCGTGGCGTACTGGGACGTGGCCGGCTCCTTCCTGGTGATCGCGGCCTTCTACGCGTGCAGCGCCCTGGGGCTCGCGCCGCTGCGGAGGCTCGGCACGGTCCCGGACGGGACCGACGAGCCGATCTGGCAGCGGCTCGCCACGGGCTGGCACGAGTTCCGGTCCCGTTCCTGGCTGTGGGGCGTCATCGCCGTGTGGGCCGTCTACGGCCTGTTCGTCTTCGGTCCGGCCCTGCCGCTGGGCGCCGCGCTCCTCACCGAGCAGCACGGCGCCGACGGGTACGGCTGGATCGCCTCCGCCGACGGCGCCGGGACGATCGTCGGCGGGCTGCTCGGGATGCGGGTGCGGCCCCGGCGGCCGCTGGTCGCGGGCGCGTGCGCCATGTTCTTCTTCTCGCTCAACCCCCTGGCGCCCGCGCTGGGCTGGTCGTTCGCGCTCACGGCCGCCACGGGCGTCCTGGCGGGCTGCGGGTTCGCCTTCTGGGGCGTCATGTGGGCCACCAGCGTGCAGTCGCACATCCCGCTGGCCGTCCTGAGCCGGGTCTCGGCCTACGACGTCGCCGGGTCCATCATGGTCATCCCCGTGGGCCGGGCCCTGGCCGGTCCGGCGGCCGAGTCCGTGGGCGCCGACCGCGTGCTGCTCTTCTCGTCCGTCATGGGCGTCGTGTGCCTCGCGGTCATGCTGGCCGTGCCCGCCGTCCGGGCGCTGCGCCGGGCGCCGGAGAAGTCCTCCGGGGCGGACCGCGCGGTCGCGGACGGCTGAGCGGCACGGCCCCCGGACCACCCCCCGGGGAAACGGGCGTGCGATTGTCGTACGCGCGTGATAGTCACTACCTCCACGGGGCGGGTGATCACTGACCGCCCCGTTCGTACGGAACAAGGGGTGGGGACATGGCGTTGCTCCGTGGCTGGGGGCTCACGCTGGGGAAGAGGGCGGGCCGGCCCGCCGCACGGCTGGAGAAGGACTCGGACGATCCCGAGGTGCTCCGCCTGAAGGGGGCCGCCGCCGCGGCGGACTGGGCCACCGTCCGGGAGGTGCTCGAAGCGCGTCCCGAGAGCGAGGGCCGGACGGACCTCCTGTGGACCGTCTGCGACACCGCCGGGGTCGAGAAGTGGATCACCGGCGTGGCCGGGGCCGAGCCGGGGGCGGCGCTGCCCCGCCTCGTGGCGGGCCTGCGCCACGTCAGCTGGGGCTGGGAGGCCCGGACCTCGGCAAGCGCCGAGCACGTCTCGCGGGAGCAGTTCGAGGTCTTCCACGAGCGGCTGCGCACGGCCGAGCGGTGGCTGTACGAGGCGGCCGAGCTCGAACCGGGCTGGGCCTCGCCCTGGTACTGCCTCCAGATCAGCGGGCGCGGCCTGGAGGTCGGGCCGGAGATCGCGCGGCGGCGCTTCGAGGCGACGGTGCGGCGCGCCCCGCACCACCTGGAGGCGCACCAGCAGCAGTTGCAGCAGGTCTGCCGCAAGTGGGGCGGTTCGCACGAGGAGATGCACGCCTTCGCGCGCACCTCGATGCTGGCCGCCCCGGGCGGCACGCTCCTCGGCCAGCTCGTCGCGGTCGCGCACCTGGAGGAGTGGCTCTCCCTCGACTCCGGTCCCGACGCCGCCTACATCCGCCGGCCCGACGTGGCCGCGTCCCTGAACGAGGCGGCGGACCACTCGTACCGGCACCCGGACTTCGTCCGCCGGGGCGGCTGGCTCCAGGTGCTCAACAGCTTCGCCATGGCCTTCTCGCTCGCCGGGGACCGCGAGGCCGCCCGGGAGTGCTTCCGGGCCACCGAGGGGCGGGTCACCGAGTTCCCCTGGTCCTACCTGAACGGCTCCGACCCCCTCGCGGCCTACCGCGAGCGGCGCGCGGCGGCCGGCCGCTGAACCCGCGGGCGGCCGGGCTCCGCACCGGCGCCGCCCCCACCGGACCGGCGGCCGGTTCCACCGCCCCCGCCCCTCCGTACCCCCTCCTTCCTCCCGCCCGTCGTCGCGGGCGCGTTCACCGAAAGACTTCACCGGGTGTCTCCTTCCGAGTCAGCACACACCTTCCAGGTCGACCTGCGCGGTCTGGTCGACCTGCTCTCCCACCACCTCTACTCCAGCCCCCGCGTCTACCTGCGCGAGCTGCTCCAGAACGCCGTGGACGCCATCACGGCCCGGCAGGCGCTCGACCCCGACGCGCCCGGCGCCATCACGGTCCGTACCGGTGACGTCCTCACCGTCACGGACACCGGCGTCGGTCTGACCGAGGCCGACGTCCACCGCTTCCTCGCCACCATCGGGCGCAGCTCCAAGCGGACCGCCGACGGCGCCCTGGACGGCGCCGGGCTCGACGCCGCCCGCGGGGAGTTCATCGGCCAGTTCGGCATCGGCCTGCTCGCCTGCTTCGTCGTGGCCGACGAGATCACGGTGGTCAGCCGGTCCGCGTCGGACCCGTCGGCGCCCGCCGTCGAGTGGCGCGGCCACTCCGACGGCCGCTACACCCTGCGCACCCTGCCCGCCTCCGAGGCGCCCGGGCCGGGCACCACCGTCCGGCTCGTGCCGCGCGCCGACAACGCCGAGTGGACGAGCCCGCGGCAGGTCGTGCAGCTCGCCCGGCACTACGGCGGGCTGCTGCGGCACGAGGTCACCGTCGTCGACTCCCGGGGCGAGACGCACCGGATCAACGAGGCGCCGCCGTGGGAGCGGAGCCACCGCTCCCCACTGGCGCGCCGCGAGGCCCTCACCGCGTACTGCCGGGACCTGTTCGACTTCACCCCGCTCGACAGCATCGAGCTCGACCTGCCGGCGGCCGGCCTGCGCGGGGTCGCGTACGTGCTGCCGACGGCCGTCAGCCCGGCGCAGCGCGCGGGGCACCGGGTGCACCTCAAGGGCATGCTGCTCACCGACAAGGCCCCCGAACTCCTCCCGGAGTGGGCGTTCTTCGTGCGCTGCGTGGTCGACACGACCAGTCTGCGGCCCACCGCCTCCCGCGAGTCGCTGTACGAGGACGGCACGCTGTCCGCCGTACGGGACGCCCTCGGCGACCGGATCCGCGACTGGCTCACCGGGCTCGCCGCCAGCGACCCGGCACTCCTGCACCGCTTCATCGACACCCACCACCTGGCGGTCAAGGCGCTCGCCCGCTACGACGACGAGCTGCTGCGGGTCGTGCTGCCGTGGCTGCCGTTCGAGACCACCGACGGCAACGTGACCCTGGAGGAGTTCGTACGGACGCACCCGACGGTCCTGGTCACCCGGAGCGTCGAGGAGTTCCGCCAGGTCGCCCCCATCGCGGCGGCCGCCGGCCTGGGCGTCGTCAACGGCGGCTACACCTACGACCGCGACCTGGTGCACCGGCTGCCCGAGATCCGGCCGGGCACGTCCGTCACGGACCTGGACCCGGCCACGGTCACCGCGCACCTGGACGCCGTGGACCCGACCGCCGAGCTGCGGGCGGCGGCCTTCCTCGCGGTCGCCCGGGAGACGATCGGCGTCCACGACTGCGACGTCGTCCTGCGCGACTTCCAGCCGGTCACCGCGCCCGCGCTGCTGCTCGACAACCGGGAGGCGCGCCACGAGCGGACCCGGGCGGGCCTGGCCGCCGACAGCGACGGCCTGTGGGCCGACATCCTCGGCTCGCTGCGCCACGAGACCCCCCGCGCGCAGCTCGTCCTGAACCACCTCAACCCGCTGGTCCGCCAGGCGATCACGATCAGCGAGCGCGGACTCGCCGTGACGACCGCCGAGGCGCTCTACGGCCAGGCGCTGCTGCTCAGCCGCCGTCCGCTGCGGGCGAGCGAGAGCGCCCTGCTCAACCGGGCCTTCATCGGCCTGCTGACCCACGCCATGCACCGTCCGGACGCGGCGGCACCCGGCTCCGAGCCCCGGAAGGAACTGTAGATGCTGGACACGCCCGAGGCCGTCGTCGAGGCGCTGCGCGAGAACCACGACCGCCCCCACGGCACGCAGCGGACCGTCACCGCGGAGGAGCTCGTCGAGGCCGCCGAGGTCTTCGACGAGCCCGACACCCTCGTCACGGCCCTCCTGGAGCTGATGACGGCGTACGAGTTCACCGGCGAGCAGCGCAAGTCCCCCGTGGTCTTCGCCCGGCTGCTCAAGCTGTGGGACACCGCCCCGGAGTCCTTCAGCGCGTGGGAGGCCCACCAGGTCTTCTGGCGCTTCAAGTGGGTGACGACGTCCCTGCTCCAGGTGCCGGAGATGCCCCTCGACACCGTGCGGGGCTGGATCGACACGATGCGGGAGCGGTACGAGGGGGCCGGGCACGGCATGCAGCCGGTGGCGGCGATGCGCCACCACGTGGCCGCCCACACCGGCACGGGCGTCGACGACGCCTACGACCTGTGGGTCACCCGGCCCCGTACCGAACTGAGCGACTGCGAGGCCTGCGAGACCCGGCACCGCGCCTGGCACCGGGTGACGGCGGGCGACGACGCCGGGGCCCTCGACACCTGGGGGCCCGTCCTCGCGGGCGAGCAGGGCTGCTCCGAAGAGCCGCAGATGAGCCAGGCGCGCGCCCTGCTGCCGCTGCTGCGCCTGGGCCGCGCGGACGAGGCCCGCTCCCACCACCTCACCGGCTACCGGCGGGTCCGGGGCAGCACCGGCATGCAGCACGAGGTCGGTCTGCACCTGGAGTTCTGCGCCCTCTCGCGCAACGAGGGCCGGGGCCTGGAGGTCCTCGCGGAGAACCGCCCGCTGTTCGGGGCGACCGGCGCGCCGCTCGACCGGCTCGGCTTCCTGACCGGCGTGGAGGTGCTGCTCGCCCGGCTCGTGGAGGACGGGCACGGGGAGACGCCCGTCGCCGGGCCGCCCGGACGGAACTGGACCGCGGACGGGCTCCTCGCCCACGTCCGCGCCGAAGCGGACCGGCTCGCCGCCGCCTTCGACGCGCGCAACGGCACCACGGCCGTCGGGGACCGGCGCCGGGAGCGCCTCGCCCGGCGTCCGCTGCTCGACGAGCCGCTGCCGCTCGGCCTGCGGACGGCCGCCGCGCCCCGCACCGCCGCGGCCCCGGCGGCCCCCGCCACCGCGGGTTCCGGGACGCCCGAGGTCCCCGGGGACTTCGTCGCCCTGGTGACCGAGGCCCGGCGCCTGGCCCGCCTCGGCCACCCCGGGGACGGCGGGCTCTGGTCCCGGATCGCCGAGCGGCTCGCGGACGGCTCGGCCGCGCACGACGACCGGCTCGGCCCGGAGGAGCTGCTGCGGGCCGAACTCGCCGAGGAGCGCGCGTACCGGCTCAGGCAGAAGGACGAGGACGCGGAGGGCGGCGCCGAGCTGGAGACGGCCGCCGGGCTCTACGAGGAGCTCGGGATGGAGTGGCGGGCCCTCGCCGCCCGGACCCGCGCCCTCGCGTGGACGACCGGTGAGGACGACGCCGACGCCGAGCGCGACGAGGCGGTCCGGGTCCGTCTCGACGGGATGCTGCGCGAGGCGGAACGTCTGAAGGACGAGGCACCGCTGACCGGTGGGAAGCCCGGCGACGGCGAGGGCGCGGCCGGTGCCGACGTGGCGGCGGACCGCGTCCTGGCCTACCTCACCGTGCTGTACTCCGCCGCCTACGCCGCCTACCAGGAGACGATGCGGCGGGAGCCGGAGGAGCCCGCTCCGGTGCCGGAGCGGTTCGAGGAGGCCGTGGGGGCGCTGCGCGCCGAGGCGGAACGCCTGGGCGTGCCCCACCAGGTGGCCAACGCGCGCCAGTTCGCCGCGGACGACGCCGGGCGCCGGGGCGACGTCGCCCTCGCCGAGTCGGAGCTGCGCGCGGCCCTCGTGGACGTCGAGGCCTCGGGGCGGCCCTGGCGGGGCTCGCGCCCGCGCGCCCTGCTCGCCCAGATCGTGCTGTCCCGGCAGGAGCCCGCGGAGGCGGCGGAGCTGCTGCACCGGGCGATCGCGGACGCGGTGCGGTACGACGACGCGGACTTCCCGCTGGCTCCGACGTACGCCCTGCTCGGCCACGCGTCCTCGCACCTCGGGGACCACGCCGGGGCCGTGCGCCACCTCTCCGAGGCGGCCGCGCGGTTCGACCGGGACGGGGAGCACGGGGACGCCGCCGGTGTACGGCTCCAACTGGCCGACGTGCTGGCGGAGTCGGGGCGGCAGGCGGACGCCGTGGCGGTCCTGGAGTCGCTCCTCTCCGAGGAGTCGGCCGCCGCGCTGGGCGAGCGGACGGTGGCCCAGATCCGGCTGTCCCTGGCGCGCGGGCTGCGGGAGCTGGAGGAGTACCTGCCGTCGGCCGAGGAGTTCCTGCGGCTCGCGGGCACGGTCGCCGGGTGGGAGGACGACGCCCCGATCCGCACCCTGGTGATGGCGGACACGGCGATCGCGCTGGCCCTCGCCGACCGGTGGGAGGCGGCGGACGCCGCGTACGAGCGCGCCCTCGCCGCGCACGCCGAGGAGCCGAACCCTCCCATGATCGCGCGGATGGCGCGGGAGTTCGCCCGTCCCGCCAGGGCGGCCCGGGAGGACCAGGGGGTGGAGGCGGCGCTCGCGCACCTGGCGCGGGCGGACGCGGTCCTGGACGCCGTGCCGGAGGACGCCGAGGGCTTCGCCCTCTGGTACGAGCGCGGTGAGGTGCACTGCCGCAGGGCCCGCGTCCTGGCGGAGGCGGAGCGCTTCGAGGAGGCCCTGGCCGAGGCGGAGGCCGCGATCGGCGTCCACGAGGGGGGCGGGGAGCAGGGCGAGCTGCCGAGGGCCGAGGCGGTGCGGTTCGCCGCCCTGGTCGAGGGGAACGGCCTCGGCCGGACCGATGACGCGATCGCGCGGCTGACGACGGCGGCGGCGCGCTGCCGGAAGGCGGGCCACCCCGAGGCCGCGCAGGTCCTCGACGCGCTGCGGCAGGACTACCTGTCGAGGCCCCGGGACTGAGCGCCCGGGGCCGTGGGCCGGGTGGTCGCCGACGACCACCCGGCCCACGGGGCCTTCTTCGGCGCGGCCGGGCGCGCCGGATGCGCCTGGCCCGGCGGATGCGCCTGGGTCGCCGGACGCATCGGGGCTGCTACCGGGTCACCGTCCACTTCTGGTTGGCGGTGCCCGAGCAGGTCCAGATCTGGAGCCGGGTGCCGTTGGCCGAGCTGTTGCCGGTGGCGTCCACGCACTTGTTGGCGCGCGGGTTCACCACGTCCCGGGCGTCGTTGGCGACCCAGCGCTGGGCCTCCGTGCCGTTGCAGTCCCACAGCTGGAGGGGCGTTCCGTCGGCGGTTCCGGCGGAGGTGACGTCGAGGCACTTGCCGAGCGCGCGGAGGGTGCCGTCCGTGCCGACGGTCCACCGCTGGGCGGCGGTCCCGTTGCAGTCGTAGAGCTGGACGGGGGTGCCGTTCGCGGTGTTGGCGGCGGCCACGTCGACGCACTTGCCGCCGATCCCGGTGATCGGTCCGCCGCCGGCGGGGGCGTCGGAGGTGGTGACGCGGACGTGGTCGACGACGAGCCGGCCCGGGAAGGGGGTCGAGCCGTCCGGGTCGCCGGGCCAGTAGCCGCCGACCGCGAGGTTGAGGATCAGGAAGAAGGGCTTGTCGAAGACCCAGGTCCGGCCGCCGAGGTCGGCGGGCGTACGGGTCTGGTAGACGTTCCCGTCCACGGACCAGGTGATCCGGCCGGGCGACCAGTCGACGGCGAAGGTGTGGAAGGCGTCGGCGAAGGCCTGCCCGCCGGGCAGGGTGTACCCGGCGCCGATGCCGCCGGAGCCCGAGTAGCCGGGGCCGTGCAGGGTGCCGTGCACGACGGAGGGTTCGAAGCCGACGTTCTCCATGATGTCGATCTCGCCCGAGTTGGGCCAGCCGACCTGGCCGAGGTCGTTGCCGAGCATCCAGAACGCGGGCCACATGCCCTGGCCGCGCGGCACCTGCATGCGGGCCTCGACGTGCCCGTACTGGGCGGTGTACTTCCCGGCGGTGTTGAGCCGCGCCGAGGTGTACTCGCACCGCCCGTACCAGCACTGGTAGTTGCCCGGGTTCTCCTTGCGGGCGGTGATGACCAGGTGGCCCTGGCCGTCGAGCGCGGCGTTGCGGTTGCCGGCCGTGTAGTACTGCCGCTCGTGGTTGCTGACGTTGTCGCCGGTCTCGATCTGCCACTTGCCGCCGTCCACGGCGGCGCCCGCGGGGCCGTCGAAGTCGTCGGAGAAGGTGACGGCGGCCGCGCCGGCGGCGGGGACGGCTTCCCCCGCGAGGGTGGTTTTCCCTATGGGGCCGGCTCCCCCGGCGGGGCCGGCCGAGGCCGCCGGGCCGAGCGCCGTGACGGCGAGGGCCAGGGCGAGGGCTGACAGGGCGGAGGACAGCGTGCGCCGTCGCGTGCGGGAGGAGGTCATGGCTCTCTCTTCCGTCGGGTGTGGGGGGACGGCACGGTGGGGGCACGCCGTGGATGCATGTCACGTACATGACATGCTCACGGGTGGGCCACTTCGCCGCCCACCTGATTTAAGAAGTGAAGGAAGGGGGCGTCAAGGGGTGCGACCGTGCGGGCGGTCCGGACTCCGTACGATTCCCTTCGTCGTCACCCTTGAGATCCGAAGGAGATCCCCATGGCCCAGGTCACGCTGAAGGGCAGCCCGGTACAGGTCAACGGCGTTCTGCCGACCCCCGGCAGCCAGGCTCCCGACTTCACGCTCGTCGCCGAGGGCCTCGCCGACAAGTCCCTCGAGGACTTCGCCGGCGTGCGCAAGGTCCTCAACATCTTCCCGAGCGTCGACACCCCGACGTGCGCCTCCTCCGTTCGCGCCTTCAACGAGAAGGCCGGCGAGCTGGAGAACACCGTGGTGCTCTGCATCTCCGCCGACCTGCCCTTCGCACAGGCGCGCTTCTGCGGCGCCGAGGGCCTGGAGAACGTCAAGAACCTCTCGACGCTCCGGGGCCGCGAGTTCCACACGAACTACGGCGTGGAGATCGCGGACGGGCCGCTGGCCGGTCTGACCGCCCGGGCGGTCGTCGTCCTCGACGAGAACGACAAGGTCCTGCACGCGCAGCTCGTGGACGAGATCGCGGACGAGCCCGGCTACGACGAGGCGCTCGCCGTCCTGAAGTAGTCGCCACCGCTTCGGAGGGGGCCGTCACCGACCACCGGTGGCGGCCCCCTCCGGCGTACGCGCTCATCCCCCCGAGCAGTCCGGGCAGAGCCCCCGGTACGTCACGTCGGCCTTCTCCACGGCGAAGCCGAAACGTTCCTTCGAGGGAAGGACCGCCAGCGGGTCCCCCGTCGGGTGGACGTCCCGGATGAGTCCGCAGCCCGAGCAGACCAGGTGCTGGTGCTCCCGGCGCGCGTTCGGGTCGTAGCGCTTGGCCCGTCCGTCCGTGGAGAGTTCCACGACCTCCCCCAGGGCGACGAGCTCGCCGAGGGTGTTGTAGACCGTCGCCCGCGCGATCTCCGGCAGTCGCTCGACCGCGCGCGCGTGCACCTCGTCCGCCGTGAGGTGCACGTGGTCGCCGGCCAGGACCTCCGCGACCACCCGCCGCTGGGACGTCATCCGCCAGCCACGCGATCGCAGCCGTTCCAGCAGGTCGCTCATGTCGGTTCACCTCTTCGGCTTCGGCGCGGGGCCCGTGGTGACCGGTGTGCGGCCGGTGCTCCTCGGACAGGGTTTGGCGTTGTTCTTGACTTGGACAAGGTCCATTGTAGGATCAGTTCTGTTGATGGCCAAGGGACAGGAAGACTTCAGCGCGGCGGGAGTCCGAGACGTGACGGCTCTCCGGGCCCTGCCCGGCCGCTCTGCCGATCGCACCTCCCCCGCACTGTTCGTCCGCCAGGTCCGGAAGGATTCCGATGTCTGAGAACCGCGTGCCCGAGAACGAAGCGCCCGAGAACCACGACGCGATCGTCGTGGACGCGAAGCTGGACGAAGCCGGGGGCGGCTGCCCGGTCGCGCACGGCCGCGCCGCCCACCCGACCCAGGGCGGTGGCAACAACCAGTGGTGGCCGAACCGGCTGAACCTGAAGATCCTGGCCAAGAACCCCGCCGTGGCCAACCCGCTCGGCGAGGACTTCGACTACGCCGCGGCGTTCGAGAGCCTCGACCTGGCGGCCGTGAAGCGCGACATAGCCGAGGTCCTCACGACCTCCCAGGACTGGTGGCCGGCCGACTTCGGCCACTACGGCCCCCTCATGGTCCGGATGGCGTGGCACAGCGCGGGCACGTACCGCATCAGCGACGGCCGCGGCGGCGCCGGTGCCGGCCAGCAGCGCTTCGCGCCGCTCAACAGCTGGCCGGACAACGTCAACCTGGACAAGGCCCGCCGTCTGCTGTGGCCGGTCAAGAAGAAGTACGGCCAGAACCTCTCCTGGGCCGACCTCCTGATCCTCACCGGCAACGTGGCCCTGGAGACGATGGGCTTCGAGACCTTCGGCTTCGCCGGCGGCCGCGCGGACGTGTGGGAGCCCGACGAGGACGTCTACTGGGGCCCCGAGACCGCCTGGCTGGACGACAAGCGCTACACGGGCGACCGCGAGCTGGAGGAGCCCCTCGGCGCGGTCCAGATGGGCCTCATCTACGTCAACCCCGAGGGCCCGAACGGCAACCCGGACCCGGTCGCGGCGGCCCGCGACATCCGGGAGACCTTCCGCCGGATGGCGATGAACGACGAGGAGACGGTCGCGCTCATCGCGGGCGGCCACACCTTCGGCAAGACCCACGGCGCCGGCCCGTCGGAGAGCGTCGGCGACGACCCCGAGGCCGCGCCGATCGAGGCCCAGGGCCTCGGCTGGGCGAACTCCCACGGCACCGGCAAGGGCGGCGACACGATCACCAGCGGTCTGGAGGTCACCTGGACCACCACCCCCGCGCGGTGGGGCCACGACTTCTTCGAGCACCTCTTCGCGTACGACTACGAGCTCACCAAGAGCCCGGCCGGTGCGCACCAGTGGGTGGCGAAGAACGCCGAGGCGATCATCCCCGACGCCCACGACCCGTCGAAGAAGCACCGCCCGACGATGCTCACCACCGACCTGTCGCTGCGCTTCGACCCGGCGTACGAGCAGATCTCGCGGCGCTTCCACGAGAACCCGGAGCAGTTCGCGGACGCCTTCGCCCGCGCCTGGTACAAGCTGACCCACCGTGACCTGGGCCCGGTCTCCCGCTACCTCGGCCCGGAGGTCCCCTCCGAGGTGCTGCTGTGGCAGGACCCGCTGCCGGAGCGCGAGGGCGAGCTCCTGGACGCCGCGGACGTCGCCTCCCTCAAGGAGCGGATCCTCGGCTCGGACCTGACCGTCGCGCAGCTGGTCTCCGCGGCCTGGGCCGCGGCCTCCTCCTTCCGAGGCAGCGACAAGCGCGGCGGCGCCAACGGCGGCCGCATCCGCCTGGAGCCGCAGCGCACCTGGGAGGTCAACGACCCGGAGGAGCTGGCGCAGGTCCTCCGCGTCCTCGAAGGCGTCAAGGCCTCCTTCGACGCCGAGGGCGGCAAGAAGGTCTCGATCGCCGACCTCGTCGTGCTCGCGGGCTCCGCGGCCGTCGAGAAGGCCGCCAAGGACGCGGGCTTCGACGTCGAGGTGCCGTTCGCGCCGGGCCGGGTGGACGCGAGCCAGGAGCAGACGGACGTCGAGTCCTTCGCCGCCCTGGAGCCGAAGGCGGACGGCTTCCGCAACTACCTCGGCAAGGGCAGCCGGCTTCCGGCCGAGTTCCTCCTCGTCGACCGGGCCAACCTGCTGAACCTGAGCGCCCCCGAACTGACCGTCCTCGTCGGCGGTCTGCGCGTCCTGGGCGCCACCCACCAGGGCTCGAAGCACGGCGTCCTGACCACGGCCCCGGGCACCCTGACGAACGACTTCTTCGTCAACCTGCTCGACCTGAACACGGTCTGGCGGCCGGTGGCCGGGGACGCGGACCTCTTCGAGGCCCACGACGCCGCGACGGGCACGGTCACGTGGACGGGCACCCGCGCCGACCTCGTCTTCGGCTCCAACAGCGAACTGCGCGCGCTGGCCGAGGTCTACGCGAGCGACGACGCGAAGGAGAAGTTCGTGAAGGACTTCGTCTCCGCGTGGGACAAGGTGATGAACCTGGACCGGTTCGACCTCGTCTGACCCTCCCTCACCCCGCGGCCGGACGACGCCCCCCGTCGTCCGGCCCGGCATCCCGGCCCGGGTGGCTCCCCGCCACCCGGGCCGGTCCCGTTCCCGCCTCCCGGGCGCCCCGTGACGCCGTACGAGGCAACCCCGGCACCTCCGCCGCCGTCCTCCGGGGCGAGAAGGGGGCACCGGGGAGCCGAGCGGCCCAGGGTCTGTCCGGCGGTGCTCCCACGGGAACGAACGTGAGGAAGACCGCCTTGATACGTGGCATACGCGGCGTGACCACCGCCGCGGCCTTACTCGCGCTGGCGGCGGCGACGCCCGGCGCGGCACACGCGCGGCAACCGTCGCCCGGAGCACCGGCGACAGCGACAGCGACAGCGACGACCCAGGGGCCCCGGCACGGGAACCCCGAACTCCCCCCGGGCTGGCGGGTCGCCGGGACCGGCGCGCACCGACAGCTCGTGTGGACGTCGCCCGCCCCCGTCCCCATGGGCGACGCCCGGGTCGAGTTCCACGCCGGCGACCGGCTGCTCGGCCGGCCGGCGGCCGATCCCGACGGGCACACCTTCCGGCTCCCCCTCGGGGACGCCCGGCTCGACGGGGACGACCGGCTGCGGGCGACGGCCGGCGGCAGGCGACTGGACGCCGCCGCACCCTCCGCCCGCCTCCGGCCCCTCGCACCGCCCACCGGGCCGCAGGCCCCGCCCCGGTCCGCCGCGCCGGAGGCCCCGCTCCCGGCGAACCCGGTCGACCCGGGAACGCCCGGCCCCTACCGCACCGTCGGCGGCGAGTACGTCCTGCCGTCCGTGTCGCTGCCCGACTTCCCCGTGCCCGTCGAGATGCGCGCCGTCGTGGTGGGCCCGGCCGGCGCGCCGGGCAAGCGGCCGGTGGCCCTCTTCCTGCACGGCCGGCACGCCACCTGCTACACGCCCGGGACCGAGGACGCGACGGGCGCGTGGCCCTGCCCGGCGGGCACCCGGGAGATACCGAGCCACCGGGGGTACCTGAACGCCCAGAAGCTCCTGGCCTCCCAGGGCTACGTGACGCTGTCCATATCCGCCAACGGCGTCAACGGGCAGGACCACAGCATCGACGACGCGGGCGCGCAGGCGCGCTCGTCCCTGGTCCGGCTGCACCTGGCCCGCTGGGCCGACTGGTCCGCGAACCGGTCGGCCGCGCCGGCCGCCGTGCGGAGGACCGCGCCCGCGGACCTCTCGCGCGTCCTGCTCGTCGGTCACTCCCGCGGGGGCGAGGGCGTCAACCGGGCGGCCCTCGACAGCCTCTATCCGCCGCCCGCCGACCGGGACGGCCACCACGGGCCCGTACGGTGGAAGATCCGCGGCAACGTCCTGATCGGGCCCACGATCTTCGGCCAGAACCCGGCTCCCGACGTGCCCTCCACGACGATCCTGCCGGGCTGCGACGGAGACGTGAGCGACCTCCAGGGCCAGATCTACCTCGACGGCACCCGCGGCGTCGGCCGGGGCACGGCCCTGCACAGCTCGGTCTACATGGTCGGGGCCAACCACAACTTCTTCAACAGCGAGTGGACCCCGGGACAGGCCCAGGCCCCGGCCTCCGACGACTTCTGGTCCGGCGAGACGCCCGACCCGGTCTGCTCCCCCGGCGCGAAGACCCGACTGACCGCCGGGCAGCAGCAGCGGGCGGGCGCCGCCTACATCGCGGCGTCGGCCCGGCTGTTCGTCGGCGGCGACGACCGGGTCCGGCCGCTGCTCGACGGCACCGGCCGCCGCGCGCCCTCGGCGGGCCCGGCCCGGGTCCTCACCCATGCCGTCGGCGGGCACCGCACCCCGGCCTTCCTGCCGGACTCCTCGACGGCGGTCACCGGCTCGGGCCGGCTGTGCGCCCAGGTCGACCCCGACGCCGCACGCGCCTGTCTGAACCCCGAGGAGGGCGGCGCCTCCCCGCACTTCGCGGTCTGGGACGCCTTCCCCGAGCCGGGCCGCGACGCCGTCGCACTGCGGTGGGACGTCCCCGGGAAACCGGCCTCGGTACGTCCGTCCCGGCCGGTCTCCCTGGCCGGTTCGAAGTCCCTGGCCCTGCGCCTGGCCGTTCCGCCCAACAGCGCGGGCACCCGGTTCGACGTCGCCGTGACCGACACCTCGGGCCGCCGCGCGCACCTGGGCCGCGTCCGCGTCGACGGCCTGCCGGGCAGCGACCGGACCGCGTCCGTGTGGGCGCGCGAGGTCCGCGTCCCGCTGTCCGCCGCGAGCCGGGCGGGCCTGGACCCGAAGCGGATCGCGGCACTCGAACTGTCCCCGGGCGGCGGCGCGGGCCGCGCGTGGCTCGTGGACGCGTGGGGCTGGCGCCCCGGCACCCCGGCGGTGCGACCGGCCGCGCTGCCGCGCGTCGACATCGGCCGTCTGACGGTCGACGAGGGCGACTCCGGGGTGCGGACCTACCGCGTCCCGGTGCGGGTCTCCGGGCGGGGCAGCGGGCAGGTCCGGCTGTTCACGCCCGGGCCCGGCGGCGAAGGGGTCGCCTCGCGCCTGGTGACGGTGCGTCCGGGACGCCACGACATCGCCATACCGGTCGAGGTCCGGGGCAACACCCGCTTCGGCTACGACGCGGCGCACGACGCGTTCGTGAAGGCGGTGCGCGGGGCCGTGGTCGGCGCCCACCGGGGCGGGGTGACCGCGCGGAACGACGATCCCCTGCCCGCGGTGACCGTGACGCCGGTCGCCGCCGACGTGACCGAGGACGAGGCCCTGACCTGGCGGGTGACGCTGTCCGCCGCCGCGGACGCCGACATCATGGGCACCGTCGGCCTGCTGCCGGTGACCGGCGGCGCCGAACTGTCCACGGCCGACGTCGACCCGGAGTGGCTGGAGCAGCAGATCGGCGAGGTCCCGGACCCGGCCGTGCCGCTGTCCGAGGCGGTCCCGGGCGGCCTGCCCCTGTGGTTCTCCGTCCCCGCCGGCGAGACGGACGTCGAGGTGAGCGTGCCCACCGTCGCGGACGGCGTCGCGGAACCGGTGGAGTCGCTGCGGGCCGCCCTGTCGGTCTTCGACGGCTCCTGGGAGCCGGTTCCGGGCCCGGAGTTCACCGGAAGGGTGCGGGACGCGGCGTAACCCCCCGCCGTACGGGGGACAGGGCGGCCGGCTCGTCACCCACTGGACCACCGCCTCGGGGTCCGCCCTGGACTTCGTCATGTCGAAGTGACGGGCCTTCGGGGTGCGGCGGACACCGTCACGACGCACGCTGGGAACGAGACGCGGCCGGTTCCGGAGCGACGGCGGGTCCTCGGACGACCGTGTCCGGCTCCCCCGCCCTCCGGCGCCGGCCCCTTCCAGCATCCGAACCGGAGACAGCCATGAAAGACCTCACCTTCGAGCAGAAGCGCTCCGTGTCGCGCGCCGAAGCCGCGGAACAGCTCATGCGACTCGCGACGGCCCTGCGGGACGGCGGGGAGGTCGAGTGGGACATCAGCCACGGCACGCTGAGCCTGCGCGTCCCCGACGAGCTCCACAGCGAGATCGAGGTCGAGATCGGGGACGGCAGGATCGAGCTGGAGATCGAACTGGAGTGGCCGACCGCCCGCCTCCGCCCGGCGCCGCCGAAGCCTCCGGTGGGAGCGGAGGAGGAGCGGGAGAAGCAGGAGGAACAGGAGGAACAGGAGAAGCCGAGGAAGGCGGGGCAGCGCAAGAGCGCCCCCGCCAAGCCCAAGCCCAAGCGCACCGGCACCGGCACCGGCACCGGCACCGGCACGAGCACCGGCACCCGCAGGACGGCCGCCGCGAAACGTTCCGCCGCGACGTCCTGACCCCGGCGCACGGGTGCACGCCTGGCACCCCCGGACGAGGGGGCCGAGAATGGGAGGGCCGGTCGGGATCTTCCCGGCGCAGCTCCCGGAGCACGGCAGGGACCCAGGTGATGACGCATGTGTCGATGGCTCGCGTACTCGGGCACGCCCGTACTGCTCGACACCATCCTGTACAAGCCCGCGCACTCCCTGATCGACCAGAGCCTGCACTCCAAGCTCGGCGTGGAGACGACCAACGGCGACGGGTTCGGCGTCGGCTGGTACACGGACGGCGTCGACTCCCCGGCGCTCTTCCGGGAGATCGGCCCCGCCTGGAGCAACCGCAACCTGCGGGAGCTGGCGGACCACGTCCGCTCGCCGCTGTTCTTCGCCCACATCCGGGCGTCGACCGGGACGGCGGTGCAGCAGTCGAACTGCCACCCCTTCCGGCACGGCCGCTGGATGTTCATGCACAACGGCGCCATCGCGGAGTTCCACCTCGTCCGCCGCGCCCTCACCCTGCTCGTCGACCCGGAGCTGTACGCGGACATCGAGGGGACGACGGACTCCGAGGTGATGTTCTACCTGGCCCTCACCTTCGGCCTCGACCGGGACCCGCCCGCCGCCGTCGCCCGGATGGCGGGGGTGGTGGAGCGCGTCGGCCGCGAGCACGGCGTGGAGTTCCCCCTCCAGATGACGCTCGCCATCACCGACGGCGAACGCCTCTGGGCCTTCCGCTACTCCAGCGAGCGGGCCTCCCGGTCCCTGTTCTACAGCAGCCGGGTGGACGCGCTGCGCCGCCTGCATCCCGACATGGCGTTCCTGCGGGAGGCCTCGGAGGAGACCCGCCTCGTCGTGTCCGAACCCCTCGGCGACCTGCCCGGCGCCTGGAACGAGGTGCCGGAGGGCAGCTACGGCGTCGTCCAGCCGGGCGGCGACGCACTGCACCCCTTCGCCCCCGCGGCGGCGTGACCCGGCCGTCCCGACCGGCCCGCCTCCGTCACGGACGGGGCGGGCCCCGCCGGTTCGGCGGACGTTGCCCCGGGGCTTGAGCGGCGTCACGGGGAGTCCGGGCGCGGACAGCCGGTCGGCGTCGTACCCCTTCGCCTCGCCGGAGCGGCCGGACCGCTGGAGATCGTCTCTGTCCTGCTCTCGTGCGGCCTCCCCCGATCCCGGTTCGCTCCTGCCACGGACGCGTGGCCACCGGATCGGGCCACGGCCCGCTGTCTACCCGACGCGAGACGGCCAAGGCAGAATGCCGCCACCTCACAGGAGAGGAAATCTATGGTGGCGGAAGTAGATTTTTTCTCTCAGCGGGGCTAGTGTCTTCCTCGTACCCAGAGAAGTCGAAAGGGCGCGGCAGGGACGCACTGCCGCGCAGGCAGGTCCAGCAGGTGCGGAACGACGGCGGAGTGGCGGAGCCGGAAACGGCGGGTTCCTCCGCTGGCCGTCGGGCCGGGCGGCCCCAGGGGCCGTGAGCGGTACACGCAGTGGAAACGAGTGAAAGAGGTAAGGAGCAGGACGCCATCAGGATCGCCCGGGCGGGCACAGCAGCCCGGGTACCGCAGGCCCCGGATTGGAAGGTGGTCCCCGGTCACGCAACCGCGATCCCCGCAGCCCCGCCCACGAGGCGGCACCTGCGGAACAAGAAGCCCGGCGCAGTCGGCCGGTAGATGGTGTTGAAAGCTCGGGGCCCGGGCGCCGCTACGGCGTCCGGGCCCCTCGACGCGTCCCCGGAAGAAGAGGTCTATGCCCCCTCGCAGCGCCCGCCCCGCCGACAAGTTCGACGACGACGACTATCCCGCCTACACCATGGGCCGGGCCGCCGAGATGCTCGGCACCACCCCCGCCTTCCTGCGTGCCCTGGGCGAACACCGCCTGATCACCCCGCTGCGCTCCGAGGGCGGCCACCGCCGCTACTCCCGCTACCAACTGCGCATCGCCGCCCGCGCCCGCGAACTCGTCGACCGGGGCACCCCCGTCGAAGCCGCCTGCCGCATCGTCATCCTCGAAGACCAGCTCGAAGAGGCCCAGCGCCTCAACGACCAGTACCGCCGGGCGACGGCCGGGTCGAACCTGCCGGCCGCGGAGTGAACCGAGCACGGCCGGACGACGGGCTCTCGCCGTCCTGTCCGCCTGAACGCACCGCCTTTTCCGGTGGTCACGGAGGGTGCGGGCGTGTAGCGTCACCGTTAGCTGTCGTGGTTCGGAAGTTCCCCTTTGCCCACGCCTTCGGCGTGGGTGTTCTGCTGTGCTGTGCCGCAGGAACCAGGGCGATCACCTCCGCCTTCCGCATCGTGCGGTAGGCGTTCATCGACTGGAAGGCATCAGACATGGCCACCGGAACTGTGAAGTGGTTCAACGCCGAAAAGGGCTTCGGCTTCATCGCCCAGGACGGCGGCGGCCCGGACGTCTTCGCCCACTACTCCGCGATCAACTCCTCCGGCTTCCGTGAGCTCCAGGAAGGCCAGAAGGTCACGTTCGACGTCACCCAGGGCCAGAAGGGGCCCCAGGCGGAGAACATCACCCCCGCCTGACCCCCGCCCCCCGAGGGACGGCGATCGTCACGGTCTCGTCCCGGGCGCTGTCTGCAGAAGGGGCCCGCACCCCACCGGATGCGGGCCTCCGCCGCATGCCGAAACGCCGCTCAGCTCCTCGTCAGGCCTCGGCCGATGCCTGGCACAGGTCCCAGCCGGGTTCCTCGGCAACTCCCCAGCCGATGTCTTCGTATCCACGTCCGCTGTCGCGGCTCACGGCTGCCCCCTCTCCACTGTGCGCGCGCTGCCCAGCGCCGCACGCGACGACGAGCTCCCGCCACGACGAGCCTCCCGGCCCATGTGGTGTCGGGCCGTTTCCTCCAAAAGCCTGCCTCGGCTCCCGGATGCGGCGCACCCCTCACGGGCGGGTCAGCCGCGCACGGCCTTGAGCAGTACCTTCACGTCGTGGCCCTTGTGCCAACCCGTGTTCACGAGCGGGCTGTGGTGACTCTCGTTGCCCCAGGCGTAGAACTTCTGCCACGACTGGTGCCACTGGCCGTTCAGGTTGGAGCCCGTGGCCGTGTAGACCTGGGCCACCTTGCCGTCGTGACGGTTGTCCCAGATGTAGAACTCCGCCCTCGTCTGGGTGTTCAGCCCGCTGTACCGGTCGCACTCGCGGTACTTGACCCCTGCGGCGTTGTTGTCGACCTGGATGACCCGCCACCCCGTGCACGCCTCGGTCGCGCTTGCCGGGGCGGCGGCGGCCGAGGGGGCCGGCGTGGCGACGGCCGCCGCGGCGAGTGCCACCACCGCCAGCGCCATGCGGCTGCCCGAACGCATCGTGCGCACGCTCGCGTCGTACTCCGTGGTCCCGCGTCCGTTCTGCTTGAGCATGTTCACCCCGTACCTTCCGTTTCGATGCCCATGAGTTGGATGCTCCTGACCGGCGCTGCGGATTCCCTCAGCGCCTCGGCCTCGGTGGTCGTCGGCCAGACCCGGCCGGAGCCGATACAGAAACGTACGGGGGTGCGGGCGTCACGTCGTCCGGTGCCGGTTTGACATTGCGCTCCACCTACGGCGGTACGTGCGCGTCATCTGCAACTCCTGTGGTACCGGCGCCCGTTCCTCCCGATGATCCTGGAGCCCGCTCACCGGCTCCCTTCGCGGCCCGTCCTTCGGCACGAACACGGATCCCGACGAGCCGCACCGACCTGACGTCCTTCTGGGCGGCGGGCCCGGCGGAGTCGGTGCCAGGTGAGGTGCTCGTAGTGCCCGAGGCCGGCGCGGGCGGCTTTCTCGGTCATGCCCGGGGCCTCGGCGAGCGCGGGTACCGCTCCGTCACAGGCCTTCGGCGTCATCGCGTACGCGGCCTTGTCCTCCTCCAGCCAGAATCGGCCCAGACGCTCGCGCACCTGCCCCAGCAGCCCCCGCGAGGTCCTCGGGCAGTGCCACCGCGCTCCCGGTCGTCAGTGCTCCAGTGCGCGGGCGGACTTGGCCAGTGCCGGGTGGCGGGTGTCGACGTCGGTGAACCACGTTTCGATCAGGGTGTTGTCGGTACAGAGGGGAGTGGCGTCGGAGAGCGCGGGCCTGTGGTCCTCGCTGAAGAAACGTGAGCTCGCCGATGTCGCCAAGGCCACCGAACAGGGCATCCGCCGGATCAACGACAATCCGCGACTGCCCTGGTCCTTCCTCACCCACACCGGCCTCACCCTCCACCCACCGACCCCACCCCACCCCGCCAACGGAAAGAGCAGTACTCGCTCACGATTACGTCCCGTAGGACGTGAGGACCTGACGAACAGCCGGTGAATCCGGCTTGAGCCGTTATTACCGCGAGGCATCGAGCCGGGCCGGGCCCGGGCGTGGACACGGTGGCAGTCGGTGGACGGCTACGTTGGCGGACCCGCACTGACGCCGCTTTGCGTGACGTATCCGAACGCCACGGGCCGCGGGACCGGACCTATGACCTGTTCCCGGCGCAGGAAACGGGACGACACCTGCCTCCGCACCCTCACACAGCTCCGGGCCGAGGCGGACGGGCGGGGACGGCTCGGCGGACAGCCGTTCGGCACACCTCCTCTCAAACCCGGCAGACCCCCGAGCCCGAGCGCGGGACAAGGTGCGGATCGAGGGTCCCGGCATGGCGGCCGTCAATGGCAGCACGGCCAGCGCGGCCATAGGCTTCCCCAGGTCAGCTCACTCGTCCGCGCGGTTTCAGCGGGGTGGCGGGCAGTGCCGGGGCGGGTAGGCGGGCACCGTCGTAGCCGTGCACCTCGCCGAACCGCGAGCCCTCCTCCCAGTCGTTTCGCGCCTGTACGATCTCGTCGCCGGATCGGCCGACGAAGTTCCACCACATGACGATCTCCTCGGCGAAGGGTTCGCCGCCGAGGAGCATCAGGCCCGCGTCCGAGAGGGCGTGGAGGGGGAGTTCGGTGCGGCCGCAGCCGAGGTAGAGCATCGAGCCGGGCAGGACGGGCACGCCGTCGACGCGGGCCTCGCCGGACATGGCGAGGACGGCGTACTCGAAGTCGGGTTCCAGCGGGAGGTTCGTCTCGGTACCGGCCGTGAGGGCGAGGTCGGCGCCGACGATCGGGGTGTACGCGGTGCCCGGCGAGGCGGCGCCGTCGAGGGAGCCCAGGATCACCGTGGCCGTGAGGCCGGGGGCGGTGACCCGGGGCAGGTCGGCGTGGTGCTCGAAGTGGGGCTCCACGTGGCGGTGGGCGTCGGGGAGGGCGACCCAGAGCTGGGCGCCGTGCAGGAAGCGGGCGTGCGGCCGGGGGCTCTCCTCCGAGTGGGAGATCGCCCGGCCGGAGGTCATCAGGCCCAGCTCGCGCGGGCGGACGGTCTGCAGGCTGCCGGTGGAGTCGCGGTGCAGCACCTCGCCCTCGTGGAGCCAGCTGACGGTCTGGAGCCCCGTGTGGGGATGGGGCGGGACCTGCATGCCCGGCTCGTCGGCGATGTCGTCGGGGCCGTAGTGGTCGACGAAGACCCAGGCGCCGACCATCCGGCGGCCCAGGTTCGGGAGCAGCCGGCGGACCTCGGTCGACTCGCCGAGCCGGACGTGGCGGGGGCTGAGGAGTTCCCGTACCGGCTCGGCGACGACGAAGCCGCGTCCGCCGCAGACGGTCGGCGTGGCCTGGCGTTCGAGATTGCTCATGGCGCCCAACCTATGCGCGTCCGGGGGCCGCGGGGCGTGACGCTCCGGCGGGGCCGCGAGAAGTCGGGGAAGCACGGGAAGACGTAGTGGAATGTTCAACCATTCCGGGTTGTTGATCCGGTCGACCGTCCCCACCGGGCGGACCCGGAGCTCCGGAAAGGAAGAGCGAGTGAGCGACACGTACTACGAGTTCGGCACGGCCGGGGAGCGCTGGGACCGGGCGCGGCTGTTCTTCGACGCGAAGGAGTACGGGACCGCCGTCCGCATCCTGCGCGGCCTCGTCGCCGAGCACCCGGAGCAGACGGCCCAGCGGCTCCTCCTCGCCCGGGCGTACTACCACTCCGCCCAGCTCTCCCGGGCCGAGACCGAGCTGCGCGCGATCCTGGAGCGCGACCCCGTCGAGCACTACGCCCGGCTGATGCTCGGCCGCGTCCTGGAGCGGCAGGGGCGCCCGGAGGAGGCAGCGCCGCACCTGCGGATGGCCGCCGCGATGACGGGCGACACCGCGTCCTGACGCGTTCTTGATACCCCCGCACGGTATATTCGGCGGCCGGGAGGTCCTGGTCGTGCGGACACAACGGGCGGAACGCCGTCGACGAGCGGGAGGTGCCGCGGCGCACCTCCTGCTCGTCGTCGTGCTCGCGCTCGGGGTGTTCCTGATGCACACCGTGGGCCACCCCGAGGGCTCCGGCGGCGGCGCGCACACGACCGCCGCCACCGCCCCTCATGCGCACGGCGGCGGGAGTTCCGACGCCGGGCACGATCCCGGCCCGGCGACGGACATGGGCACCCTGTGCGTGGCCGTCCTCGGCGTCTGGCTGCTGGCGCGGCTCGTCCTGGCCGCGCTGGGACGCGGCCCCGGGCAGCTCGTCCCCTTCCTGGCGCGCCTCGCGCACGCGCGGGCGCCGCACGCCCCGCCCCGCCGTCCCCCCGACCTCACCCGGCTGTCCGTCCTGCGGACATAGGCCGGCCGTCCTCCCTCACGGGTGCTCCATGCCGCCCGTGAGCCCCTTCGGCCTGCCCTTTTCCGCCCGTACGGGACCGCACGAGCCCGTACGAACAGCACACGAGGTATCCACTTCCATGCACATGCGTGCCCTCACGAACCGCGCCACCCGGACGGCCGCCCTCGTCGGCGCCGCCGGGCTCCTCCTCACCGCCTGCGGCGCGGACGGCACCGCCCCGTCGGCGTCCGCCTCCCCGTCCGCCACCGCCGCCGCGCCGGGGTCCGCCGCCTCGCAGGCGCCCGCTCCGGGGCCCTTCAACGACGCGGACGTCATGTTCGCGCAGATGATGATCCCCCACCACGAGCAGGCCCTGGAGATGGCGGAACTCGCCGACGGGCGGGCCGAGGACGCCGGCGTCAAGAAGCTGGTCGCCGCGATCGAGCGGGCCCAGGACCCGGAGATCCGGACGATGCGGGCCTGGCTGGAGGGCTGGGGCCGGCCCGAGTCCGCCGACCACGGAAGCGGCCACGGAAGCGGCCACGGCTCCGGTCACGGCATGGCCGGGATGATGTCCGAGCAGGACATGAAGGACCTGGCGGCCGCCAGGGGCGAGGAGTTCGACCGCGCCTTCGCCGAGCTGATGATCGCCCACCACGAAGGCGCGGTCGCCATGGCGAAGGACGAGCGGCGGAACGGCGTCAACCCCACGGCCAGGAAGCTCGCCGAAGACGTCGTACGGACCCAGTCCGCCGAGGTGGCCGAGCTGCGGAGGATCCTCGGCCGGCTCTGATCCCGGCCTTCCGCCGTCCCCGGTCCGGCCGAGCCGGGCCGGGGACGGTCCGCGACCGGACCGGGGGCCGGGTCACTCCCCCGCGCGGCGCTCCACGACCACCTCGCCGCCCACCACGACCGTCTCCGCGACGGTGCCCGGGATGTCCTCGGGGGCGACGCGGAGGATGTCGCGGGAGAGGACGACGAAGTCGGCCAGCTTGCCCACGGTCAGGGAACCGCGCTCGTGCTCCAGGAAGTTGGCGTACGCCGAGCCCCTCGTGTAGCCCTCGACGGCGGTGGCGACGTCGATCGTCTCGCCGGCCGTCCAGGCCTCGCCGCCGCCGGGCGGGCGGCGGGTGACGGCGGCGTGGATGCCGACCATGGGGTCCATCTCGGCGACGTTCCAGTCGCTGGAGAGGGCGAGGACCGCGCCGGCCGCGTGCAGGCTGCGCAGCGGCCAGGCCTTGTGCCAGCGGTCGGGACCGACGTTCTCGGCCCAGTCCTGGCCGGGGCCCGCGATGTCGGGGGCGGCGTGCCGGGGCTGCATGCAGGCGACGACGCCGAGCGCGGCGAAGCGCGGGGTGTCGTCGGGGTCGAGGCACTCGACGTGGACGACCTGGTGGCGCGCGTCGCGCGGTCCGTTGACAGCGCGGGCCCGTTCGACGGCGTCGAGGACGGTGCGGATGCCCCGGTCGCCGGTGGCGTGGACGAAGCACTGGAAGCCGCGCGCGTCGAGGCGGGTGAGCAGCTCGGCGAACTCCTCCGGCGGGTAGAAGGTGTCGCCGCGGTGGTGGGAGCAGCCCGCGTACGGCTCCAGGAGGGCGGCGGTGCGGGGCTCGACGACGTCGTCGATGTACAGCTTGAGCGGGCCGACCCGCAGCCGGTCGTCGTCGTGCTCGTCGGCCGCCGCCGCGAAGGCGTCGAGGTCCGCCTCGGTGGTGCCGCGCGGGTGGAAGAGGGCGGCGACGATCCGGGAACGCAGCCGGCCCTCGTCGCGGGCGCGCTCGAAGAGGGCGAGGTCGTCGAGGGAGTTCTGCGGTTCCACGACGGTGGTGATGCCGAAGCCGATGGCGTCGTCGAGGCTCTTGGCGAGCCGTCCGTACTGGCGGTCGGGCGAGGCCCAGGGGAGGCCGAGGTCGCGCAGGGCGCGGTGGCCGGCGCGGGAGAGGCCCTTGATCGCGAAGTCCTTGACGAATCCGGTGGGTTCGCCGGTCGCCGGGTCGGTGACGGCCCGCCCGAAGGGCAGGTCGGTGTGGTCGCGGTCGACGCCGAGCCGCTTGAGCGCGGCGGTGTTCAGCCAGGCGGTGTGGACGTCGTAGCTGAGGACGAGGGCGGGGGTGTCGCCGGTGGCCGGGTCGAGGTCGGCGGCGGTGGGCATGCGCCCGCCGGGCACGGCCGAGTAGTCGAAGGCCTCGGCCTCGATCCACTCGGCGTCCGGGTGCGCCGCGTGCCAGGTGCGGATCCGCTCGTGGATCGCGTCGAGGGTGCGGGCGCCGGCGAGTTGGACGCAGGCGTCGTCGGAGCCGAGGCGGACGTGGTTGTGGGCGTCGACGAAGCCGGGCAGGACGAGCCGTCCGCCGGCGTCGAGGACCCGGGTGCCGGGCCCGGTCCAGGCGGCGGCCCCGTCGTCGGAGCCGATCCAGGCGATGCGCCCGTCGCGGACGGCGAGGGCCTGGGCCTCGGGGAGGTCCGGGTCGACGGTGTGGATCCGGGCGCCGGTGAGGACGAGGTCGGCGGGGGCGGTCGCCTGCGCGGGTACGGGGGCGGTGCTGTTCATGCGGGGTGGCTCCATGGCGTACGGGAGGGGCGGGGTGCGGTTCTCGGGGAGTGGGTGGAGAGGTCTTCAGGGGTGGTGCGGGGTGACGCGCCCCCGGGTGAGGAGCACGTACACCAGGGCGGAGACGGCCGCGCCGAGCAGGGTGAGGTCCGCGCCGCCGAGCGGGGCGACGAGGGGTCCCGTCCACAGCTCGGAGTCGCAGGTGAGCGCGGAGAAGGCGAGGCCGGCGAGGAGGGCGGTGAGACCGGCCGGGTGCCAGCCGGAGCGGTACCAGTAGGGGCCGCCGGTGTCCGCGTGCAGCCCCGCGGAGTCGTAGGCGCAGCGGCGCAGCACCATGTCGGCGAGGAAGACCCCGCCCCAGGGGGCGAAGACGATGATCAGGAGGGAGAGGAAGGAGAGGAGCGAGGTGGTGAAGTCGGTGAGGAAGAGGGCGCCGAGGGAACCGGCGGCGGTGACGGCGGCGCTGATGACGATGGCGCGGGCCCGGCTCCAGGGGATGCCGAGGACCTGGAGGTTCAGGCTCGACGAGTAGAGCGTGATGATCGAGTTGGTGACGGAGCCGCCGAGGACCAGGGCGAGGAAGAGCGGCCGGAACCAGCCGGGGAGCAGGCTCTCGGTGCCCGCGACGGCGTCGGTCATGTCGGTCTGGGTCGCGGCGGCCGCGCCCGCGACGCCCAGGGCGACGGAGGAGAGGAAGCCGCCGAGGGCGGCGCTGCGGGTGACGGCCTTGAGGGAGGTGGTGCGGGGCAGGTAGCGGGTGTAGTCGGCGGGCATCGGGAGGTACGAGAAGGGGCCCGCGAGCATGACGACGAAGGCGAGGCTCCAGCCGGCGGCGCCGGGCGCGGCGGCGGGGGCGGAGGTGTCGGCGCCGGGCAGGACGAGGACGACCAGGACGGCGAAGCCGACGGCGAGGACGTACGCCATCCAGCGTTCGGCGAACTGGACGGTGGCGTGGCCCCAGAGGGCGACGGCGAAGGTCAGCGCGAGGGTGACGGCGAGGGCCGCGGCGCGGGGGGCGTGTCCGCCGCTCCAGCCGAGGTCGGCGAGGAAGGCTTCGAGGGCGAGGGTGCCCACCACCGTGTTCACGACGGTGTAGCCGATGCTGACGATCCAGTTGAGGAGGCCGGCGGGCCAGTTGCCGCGGCGGCCGAAGGCGGCGCGGGAGATGACGAGCGTGGCGGTGCCGGTGCGCACGCCGCCGAGGCCGGCCGCGCCGATGGCGAGGAAGGAGAGGCCGCCGAGCACGACGACGGCGGTGGCCTGCCAGAAGGAGAGCCCGAAGGCGACGGCGAGGGCGCCGTTGATCACGTAGGTGAAGGTCAGGTTCGAGCCGAACCAGAGCCAGAAGACGTCCTTGGCGCTGCCGTGCCGTTCGGCGTCGGGTATGGGGTCGATCCCGTGCTCCTCGACCTGGAACACCTCGTCGCGGCCCGTGGTCTTCGCGGTTCCCGTGGTCATGGCCGCCGTCTCGTGTCCGAGCACACCGCACTCCTGTCTTGAATGCCGTTCTAAGTTTTAGAACGGCATTCAAGATGTGCGAAAGGTTCCGGCCACGTCAAGACCCCGTCCGATTCCCGTTAGGGTCGGTCCCGTACACGACGGAGACGGCGAGACGGTCGAACGGCGGGACGGGGACAGGCGGCGGTGGCAGGCACGGCACGACGGCGGGACGGGCACGTCACCCAGGAGCGGATGCTGGAGGAGGCCATGGCGGCGATCGCCGAGGACGGCCTCGCCTCCCTCACGATGTCGGCGCTCGCGGAGCGGCTCGGCACGAGCGGCGGCCACATCCTGTACTACTTCGGCAGCAAGGACCTACTGCTGCTCGCCGCCCTCCGGTGGAGCGAGGCGGCGCTCGCCGAGGAGCGCCGCGCGCTGCTCGGCCGGCGGGTCGCGGCCGAACGCAAGCTGGACCTCTTCCTGCGCCTCTACCTGCCGCGCGGGCCCCGCGACCCGCGCTGGACACTCTGGATCGAACTCTGGGCCCGCGCGGCCGGGAACGACGCGCTGCGCGAGGCGCAGGTCGAGCTGGACCGGGGCTGGCAGGAGGACCTGGAGGCCCTGCTCGCGGCGGGCGTGGCGCGGGGGCGCTTCGCCCCGCTGGACACCGCCGCCCGCGCCTCCGAACTCCTCGCCCTGCTCGACGGGTTGAGCACCCGGGTGGTCCTGGGCCAGGAGGCGGCGGGCGCCTTGGAGGTGGCCCGCTCGGCGGCGCTCGCCCTGGTCCCCCGGCACGCCCCCGGCGAGCGGTGACGGGACCGGTGACGGGGCCGGTGACGAGTACCCGGCCCCGGTGCTCCCGGGCGGGCCCTCAGCCCCGGTAGGCCTCCAGGAGGCGCAGCCACGCCTCGCTCAGGGTCGGGTACGAGGGGACGGCGTGCCACAGGCGGGCGATCGGGACCTCGCCGACGACCGCGACCGTCGCCGAGTGGAGGAGCTCGCCGATCCCCGGGCCGACGAAGGAGGCGCCGACGACGACCTCCCGCTCCAGGTCCACGACCATCCGCGCGTGGCCGCGGTAGCCCGGCGCGTAGAGGCCGGCCCCGGCGACCTGGCGCAGGTCGAGGTCGACGGCCCGGACCCGCAGCCCGGCCCGCTCGGCCTCCGCGAGCGACAGGCCGACGGCGGCCGCCTCGGGGTCGGTGAAGACCACCTGCGGCACGGCGGCGTGGTCGGCGGTGGCCGCGTGCGCGCCCCAGTCCCCGGCGTCCGGGAGCGTCTCGCCCTCGGCGCGGGCGGCGATGGCGGCGCCCGCGATCCGGGCCTGGTACTTGCCCTGGTGGGTCAGGAGCGCGCGGTGGTTGACGTCCCCGACGGCGTAGAGCCAGTCGGTGCCGGTGACCCGGAGGCTGTCGTCGACCGCCAGCCAGGAGCCGGGCTCCAGGCCGACCGTCTCCAGGCCGACGTCCTCGGTGCGCGGGGCCCGGCCGGTCGCGAAGAGCACCTCGTCGCCCTCGACGTGGTCGCCGCCCTCCAGGACCACGGTGACCGGGCCGGTGCCCCCGTCCCGCACCACCGCGGTGACCGTCGCGTCGCGGATGTCCGCGCCGCGCTCCCGGAGGGCCTCGGCCACGTGCTCGCCGACGAAGGGCTCCATGCGGGGCAGCAGACCCCCGCCCCGTACGAGCATCGTCACCTTCGAGCCGAGGGCCTGCCAGGCGGTGGCCATCTCCGCGCCCACCACTCCCCCGCCCACCACGACGAGCCGCTCGGGCACGCGCTGGGCGGAGGTCGCCTCGCGGCTGGTCCAGGGCCGCGCGCCGGGCAGTCCGGGCAGCTCGGGCAGGACGGCGCGGCTGCCGGTGCAGATCGCGACCGCGTGCCGGGCGGTGAGCAGGCGGCGCTCGCCCTCGGGGCTCACGACCTCGACCCGGCGCGGTCCGGCGAGGCGGCCGTGGCCGCGCAGGACCCGGACGCCGATCGAGTCGAGCCAGTCCAGCTGGCCGTCGTCCTTCCAGTCGCCGACGACCTCGTTCCGGTGGGCGAGGACCGCCGCCGCCTCCAGGGGGCCGCCGGCCGCCTCGCGCAGCCCGGGGAGCGCGCGGGCGTCGGAGCGGGCGATCCCGGGGCGGAGCAGCGCCTTGCTGGGCATGCAGGCCCAGTACGAGCACTCGCCGCCGATCAGTTCGCTCTCGACGATCGCGGCGCTCAGGCCGGCCGCCCGCACCCGGTCGACGACGTTCTCGCCGACCGGTCCCGCGCCCAGTACCACCACGTCGTGGACCTGCTCGTCTTCCACCGTATGTGTCATGATCCCAGTCTGCGGGCAGGGGCCTGGAATAGTGCGGCTCGATACGCCGTTGTGCCCGGCGAGTCCCCCGGGGACCGTGAGGACACCACCAGGAGACCCCCGAAAGGCAGGCAGGTATGAGCACCGTAGAGCTCACCAAGGACAACTTCGACGAGATCGTGAGCGACAACGAGTTCGTTCTGATCGATTTCTGGGCTTCGTGGTGCGGTCCCTGCCGTCAGTTCGGCCCGGTCTTCGAGGCGGCCTCCGAGCGCCACGAGGACCTCGTCTTCGCCAAGGTGGACACCGAGGCGCAGCAGGAGCTGGCGGCGGCGTTCGAGATCCAGTCGATCCCGACCCTGATGATCGTGCGCGACAAGGTGGCCGTGTTCGCGCAGCCGGGCGCGCTGCCGGAGGCCGCCCTGGAGGACCTCATCGGCCAGGCGCGGAAGCTGGACATGGACGAGGTCCGCAAGTCCGTCGCGGACGCGCAGGCGCAGGGGAACGTGCAGCAGTAGCCGCTCCGTAGGAGGCGTACGGACGCGAGAGGGGTGCGGGAGGTCCTCCCGTACCCCTCTTCGGCGTGTCCGCGCGGGCTCAGCGCTCCAGGACCAGCGCGAGGCCCTGGCCGACGCCGATGCAGAGCGCGGCGAGGCCCGTGCCCGAGCCGGCCGCCGCGAGCTGGTGCGCCACGGACCCGGCCAGACGGGCGCCGGAGGCGCCGAGGGGGTGGCCGATCGCGACGGCCCCGCCGCGCGGGTTGACGATCTCCGGGTCGAGTTCCGGCCACTCGGCGAGGCAGCCGAGCGCCTGCGCCGCGAAGGCCTCGTTGAGCTCGAAGGTCCGCAGGTCGGCGAAGGAGCGCCCCGCCCTGTCCAGGGCCCGGCGGACCGCCTCGACCGGGCCGAGGCCGAAGAGCTGCGGCTCGATGCCGGTGACGGCGGAGGTGCGGATGCGGGCGAGCGGTTCGCGGCCGGTCGCGCGCAGCCCCTCCTCGTCGACGAGGAGCAGGGCGGCGGCACCGTCGTTGAGCGGGGAGGAGTTGCCCGCCGTGACGGTGCCGCCCTCGGGCCGGAAGGAGGGCTTGAGCCGGGCGAGGGCCTCGATGGAGGTGTCGTCCCGGATCGACTCGTCGCGGGTCAGGTCCGCGTCCGGGTACGGCACGACCTCGTCGTCGTGGAGGCCCTTGGCCCAGGCCTCGGCGGCCTTGCGGTGGCTGGCGAGGGCGAAGGCGTCCTGCCGCTCGCGGGTGATGCCGTGCTTGTCGGCGATCAGCTCGGCGCCCTCGCCGAGGGAGACCGTCCACTCTGCGGGCATCCGGGGGTTCGTCATGCGCCAGCCGAGCGTCGTGGAGTGGAGCTGCTGGTGGCCGGCGGGGAAGGCCCGCTCGGGCTTCTGGAGGACCCAGGGCGCACGGGACATCGACTCGACGCCGCCGGCGATCGCCACGGAGGCGTCCCCGAGCGCGACGGCGCGGGCCGCCTGGATCACGGCCTCCAGGCCGGAGCCGCAGAGGCGGTTGACGGTGACGCCGGGGACGGTGACGGGCAGCCCGGCGAGCAGGACGGCCATCCGCGCCACGTCGCGGTTGTCCTCGCCCGCGCCGTTGGCGTCGCCGAAGTAGACGTCGTCGACGCGGGCCGGGTCGAGCGCGGGCGAGCGGTCGACGAGCGCCCGCACGACATGGGCCGCGAGGTCGTCGGGGCGCACGGAGGAGAGGGCTCCCCCGAACTTCCCGATCGGGGTGCGGACGGCGTCGACGATGTAGACGTCGCGGATGCTCATCGGTTCTCTCCCACGTGACCTTCGGAACGACTCTGTTCGTCTGTTCGCCCGGCGGAACCGTTTTCGTCCCACCGGGCGCGCAGAGTCTCTGCCCGTGGGACCGCCCTGTCAACGGGCCGTTTCGGGACGTACGGGGGCGGTCCGGGGCACTTCGGCGGGAGGGAGGCCGGGTTCAGGGGGCGGGTCGGACCAGGGGCGTGAGGGCGTAGTCGAGCTCCCGGCCGTCGACGAGGAGCGCCTCGACCGTGCCCGTCTCGGGGTCGATGTCGGCCCTGAGGCCGTGCCCCTCGTAGATCGGGTAGCCGGACGCGCCCTGGTGTCCGGTGGCCTCCACGACGGCCGTGCGGACGGCGCTGTCCGCGACGGAGGCGCCGTGGCGGTCCTGGACGTGCTCGGGCACCAGCAGGATCTCGAATCGCTTCGGAACTGTGTTCATGCGTCGACGCTAAGCGTTCGGCCGGGCTCGCGCCGGGCGACCCGCGAGGACGGCGGTTCCGCTTCGGGGCCGGTGCCGCCGCTCCTCCCCGTGGTCGTACTGTGTGGTCGGTACCGGGCGCGCCGGCGGGGCGCGCCGGGCGCGAGGAGAGACGGAGGGGCGACGCCGTGCGTCTGCACACCACCACGTGGGGGTCCGGGGACCGGACGGCCCTGCTCGTCCACGGCATCATGGCCGACCACCGCACCTGGCGCCGGGTCGGGCCCGCGCTCGCGGAGCGCGGTTACCGGGTGGTCGCGGTGGACCTGCGGGGGCACGGGGCGAGCGGGCGGGGCGCGGGCCCGGAGGAGTACCGGCCGGAGGACTACGCCGACGACCTCGTGGAGACCGTGCCGGACGGCGTCGAGCTGGCCGTCGGCCACTCGCTCGGGGCGCTCGTGCTCGCCCGGGCGGTGGAGCGGCTCGCCCCCGCCCGCGCGGTGTACTGCGACCCGGCCTGGCACCTGAGGCCGGGCCCCACCGGTTTCCGTCCCGAACTCTTCGTGCGGGGGAAGGAGTTGACCCGGGAGATGATCCGGGGGCTCAACCCCGCCTGGGCGGAGGAGGACGTCGACGACGAGATGGCGGCGGTACGGGTGTGGGACGAGCGGACGGCGTACGGCCTGACGCCGTTCGTGGGCGCCGACCTGTGGCCGGCCCGGCCCGTCGTCCCCTCGCTCGTGGCCCTCGCCGACCCGAGCCTGCTCGTCCCGCCCGGGAGCGCCCGGATGCTGGCGGAGCGCGGCTTCGAGGTCCGTACGGTGGCGAAGACCGGGCACACCGTCCACCGGGACGACTTCGGCGGGTTCATGTCCGCCCTGGGCGGCTGGATCTGACGTACCGTTCGGTCATGGACGACGCGTCGATGGAGACCTCGATGGTGGGACTGCTCGGCCGGGTGACCGGCACCGTCGGGCCCGGCCTCGTCGGCGAGGTGATCGTCCGGATCCGGGGCGGCGCCGAGCACTTCCTCGCCCACCCGGCCGTGCCGAAGGAGCGGATCGAGATCGGAACGGTCGTGACCGTCATGGAACATCTCCCTCCGCGCACCGTCTATGTCACAGCCGTGTACGACGGCTGACCGGGGCGTTGAGCCGCGCCCGTCGCGGGCGCACACTCCCCTCACCGGGTCCGCTCGGCCCCGGTGAAGGGGGACCTTGTCCATGGGCATCGGAATCATCGCGGCCGTCGCCGCCGGCGCCGTCGCCGTTCTGATCGCTGTCTTCAAGATGATGTGGCGCGTCGCCGAACCCAACGAGGCGCTGATCATCTCCGGTTCCAACCACAAGAACGAGGGCCTCGGCGAGGGCATGGGGTTCCGCATCGTCACCGGGCGCGGCACGCTCGTGCTGCCCGGGGTGCAGGCGGTGCGCAAGCTCTCGCTCGACCTCAACGAGACGCAGCTGTCCGTCGAGTGCGTCACCCACCAGGGCATTCCGCTCAAGGTGCGCGGCGTGGTGATCTTCAAGGTCGGCGACGACTTCGTGTCGATCGCCAACGCCGCCCGCCGCTTCCTCGACCAGCAGAAGCTGATGAGCGAGCGGGTGCACATCGTCTTCGCCGGTCATCTCCGCGCCATCGTCGGCGGGTTGACCGTGGAGGACATGATCCGTGACCGGGAGAAGCTGACCGGGCAGGCGCGGTCGGCCTGTGGCACGGAGATGGAGAAGCTCGGGCTGATCGTCGACTCGCTCCAGATCCACGAGATCGAGGACCCGACCGGGTACATCAAGAACCTGGCCGCCCCGCACGCCGCCGCCGTCCAGCGGGACGCGCGGATCGCGCAGGCGGAGGCGAACCGGCGGGCGACCGAGGCGGAGCAGCAGGCCGCGGCACGCATGTCGGAGGCGACCCGGGACAGCGAGATCCTCCAGGCGGGCTACCAGGCCGAGCGGGACCAGGCCTCGGCCCGGGCCCGGCAGGCCGGTCCGCTGGCCGAGGCGGCCTCGCGCCAGGAGGTCGTCGTCCAGGAGACGCGCGTCGCCGAGCTGGAGGGACACCGCAAGGAGCAGCAGCTCCAGGCGGAGGTGCGCAAGCCGGCCGACGCGATGGCGTACGAGACCCGGACGCTGGCGGAGGCCGAGCGCGACGCCCGGATCTCGGCCGCCGAGGCCGAGGCGAAGGAGACCGAGCTGGCGAGCGCGGCCAGGGCCACGGCGACCCGGCTCACGGGCGAGGCGGAGGCGGCGGCCCAGCACGCGAAGGGGCTCGCGGTCGCCGAGGCCACGCGCGCGAAGGGTCTGGCGGAGGCCGAGGCGATCAAGGCGCGGGCGGCGGCGCTCGCGGAGAACCAGGAGGCCGTGGTCGCCCAGCAACTGGCCGAGAAGTGGCCGGAGATCGTCTCCGCGGGCGCGTCCGCCTTCGGGAACGTGGACCAGATGGTGCTCCTGAACGGCGCCGACGGCATGGCGGACGTGTTCGCCAAGGCCCTGACCATGGGCGGCACCGGACTCGGTCTGGCCCGGCAGCTGCTGGCCACGATGAGCCCGGCGGCGCGGGAGGAGCTGGGCGGGACGGTGCCGCCGGCGCCCCGGACGGCGGAGACGGTGCGGGAGCGGGTGGAGGTCACGGTCCGCGACGGGGAGGAGTAGGGCCGGGGTACGGGCCGGGCCCGCGTCTCCCTGGGCGGGGCGGGCCCGGTGCTCCGGGTGCGGGACCGGCTCCGCCGGGCCGGGTGCGGGATCGGCTCCGTCCCGGGCCGGGTCCCCGGGTACGGGCCGGCTCCGTGCCGGTCGGGTCCGTGCCGGACCAGGGACCTCGGGCGTACGGACCGGGTCCGTCCCGGACACGGATCGGGCCCGTCCCCGACACGGATCGGGCCCGGCGCCGTGACGGCGTCGGGCCCTTCGCGGTCCCGTCGCGGCCGTGACGTCGGCCGTGGTCTCCGGTCGCGGCGGGAGCCGGTCCGGTCGTGGCCGAGCCGCCACGGCCGGACCCGTGTCAGTTGTGGCCGAACCTGCGTTCCTTGCGGTGGCCGTGCTCCACCGCCGGGATCGGCGCCTCCCTCGCGGTGACCCGGGAGGACTTCTCCTTCGCGGCCGCGTCGGTGCGGTGTTCGTGGCCGCCGGTGCGGGCCCCCTTGTTCACACGGGTCTGTTTCTTGCCCACGATCGTGCCTCCCGTGACGGGTTTCGGACATCGGTCCGCATCCCTTCAGCGTGGCACGCGGGCACCGGGCCCGCACATCAGGCCGCGGGGCCGAGGACCCGGGCGAAGGCGGCGAGCGTCGGCGTGCCGGAGGCGCGGTCCAGGACGGCGAAGACGACCTCCTCGAAGTGGCCGGCGAACCGGCCGTCGCCGGTCAGCAGCGCCTTGAACGCGCCGGCGACCTGCTCCGGGTCGTTCCGGAAGACCCCGCAGCCCCAGGCGCCGAGGACGAGCCGTCGGTATCCGGCCGCGGCGGCCGTCTCCAGGACCCGTTCGGCGCGGGAGGCGAGGGCCGCGGGCAGCAGCCCGGCGCGTTCGGGGGCGGCGCGGCGGACGGCGCCCGCGTTGGGGGCGGGCGAGGTGAGGAAGCCGACGGTGAAGGGCTCGGCGAGCAGGTCCCCCCGGTCGTCGCGGAAGACCGGCACCCGGGGCGAGTGGATGACCCGGTCGGAGTAGAGGAGGTCCCGGTCTGCGCGGTGGTGGTCGTAGTACCCGGGGGCGCGCAGCAGGGTGGCGTACAGGGCGGAGGACCGGCAGAGCGCCTCCTCCTGGGCCTGGGCGCCGTTGAGGTAGCCGCCGCCGGGGTTGCGGGCGGAGGCGAAGTTCAGGACGGCCACCGGGCGGGCGGGGTCGGCCGAGGTCATCCGGCGGGCGGCGGCCAGGCTGCTCTCGCCGGTGACCTCCAGGGCGGGCGTGCGGTCGGTGTCGGGGGTGACGGCGACGGGGCCGGGCCCGTGGAGCCGGGTTCCGGCCAGGGCGGCGGCCAGGTCGTCGGCGACGGAGACGGTCCGGCCGTCCCGGGTGCGGTAGTGGCCCGCGGCGACGATCTCCTCGGTCCGCCGCGCGATCTCGCGCAGTCGTGTGCTCATGGGCGCCAGAATGATCGTTTCCTCCCTTTCGGGGCAACGGATTTTCGCCGGTCCGTGATCAGGGTGAATGTTTCCGTGACGACGGGGAAATCCGGACGGACGGAGGCACGGGGAGCGCGTACGGCCCGTCCGGGGCGCTCTTGCACGCCGCTCGGTGGTGGCTTTAGGTGGAACCAGTGATGCTCCGGGGGCTTCCGTCCCCGGAGCCTGTTTCCGGCGCGTCCGGGACCGCGCCCACGGGACGGACCGTCCCGGGACCGGTCCCCCGGAGGACCAGGAGGTGCACGGATGTCGCCGAGCGGCATACCGCGTGGCGGCCCCCCTCTCACCGAGGCGGAGGCGGAGGAACTGCTGCGATGTATCTGCTTCAAGACCGGCCCGCCCCGCACCGTGGGAGTGGAGCTGGAGTGGCTGGTCCACGAGCTGCGCGACCCCCGGCTGCCCGTGCGGCCGCAGCGGCTCGCGGCGGCCCTCGACACCGTGCGGGCCCTGCCCCTGGTGTCGGTCCTGACGTTCGAACCCGGCGGTCAGCTGGAGCTCAGCTCGCAACCCGCCGGATCCCTCATGGAGTGCCTGGACTCGCTCGCCGCCGACCTGCGGGCGGTGCGGGGCGCGCTCGGGCCGCTCGGCCTCGCGCTCAGCGGTTACGGGGTGGACCCCTGGCAGGCGGCGCGCGGCCGGGTGCTCCACGAGCCGCGGTACGACGCGATGGAGGCCGCGCTCGACCGGACGGGTCCGGCCGGGCGGGCGATGATGTGCGAGTCGGCGTCGGTGCAGATCTGCCTCGACGCCGGGGTCGACGGGCCGGGCCCGTTGAACTACCGGCGGCGGTGGCGGCTCGCCCACCTCCTGGGCGCGGTCCTCGTGGCCGCCTTCGCGAACTCCCCGGTGCACGGCGGGCGCCGCACCGGCTGGCGTTCGACCCGGCAGGCCCTGTGGACGGAGCTCGACCCCCTGCGGACGCTCGCGCCGCGGCGGGCGCCCGCGCCCCCGCCGGACGGCGACCCGCGGACCGAGTGGGCGGCGCACGTCCTGGACACCCCGGTGCTGTGCGTGCGGACCGACGAGGGGCCGTGGGCGGTGCCGGAGGGGCTGACCTTCCGGGAGTGGCTGCGCACGGGGCAGCCCCGTCCGGCCGACGTCGACGACCTGCGCTACCACATGACGACCCTCTTCCCGCCGGTGCGGCCGCGCGGTCATCTGGAGCTGCGGATGGTCGACGCGCAGCCGGGGCGGGACGGCTGGATGGTGCCGGCGGCCGTGACGACGGCGGTGTTCGACGACCCGGAGGCGGCGGAGACCGTGTACCGGGCGGTGAAGCCGCTCGCGGAGCGGGCCGGCGACGATCCCCCGCCGCGCAATCCGCTGTGGGTGGCGGCGGCCCGTGACGGTCTGGCCGATCCCGATCTGCACGCCGCCGCGCGGACGGTCTTCTCCGCCGCCCTGGAGGCGCTGCCCCGGATCGGGGCGAGCGAGGAGGTGCGGCGGGCGGTCGCCGCCTTCCGGGAGCGGTACGTGGTCCCCGGCAGCTCTCCGGCCGACACCCCCGAGGTGGTGACGTCATGACCGGGAGCAACGGGAACACCGCGAACGGCGGGAACGGCGGGAACGGCGGGAAGGCGGACACGACCGGAACGACCGGGGACACGACCGGAACGGAGGCCGGGACCGAGGCGCTGCGCGAGCGGGCCCTGGACGCGCTCGTCGCGGCGCGGGACCGCACCCTGCGGCTCACCTCCTGCGTGGAGGACGACGACCTCACCGCCCAGCACTCCCCCCTGATGTCGCCGCTCGTCTGGGACCTGGCGCACATCGGGAACCAGGAGGAGCAGTGGCTGTGGCGGGACGTCGCGGAGCGCGACGCGCTGCGGCCCGAGATCGACTCCCTCTACGACGCCTTCGAGCACCCGCGCGCCGAGCGCCCGTCGCTGCCGCTGCTCTCGCCGGTCGAGGCCCGCGCCTACGCGGCGGACGTACGGCTCCGGGTCCTCGACGTGCTGGAGCGGGCGCCCCTGGAAGGGCGGCCGCTGCTGGACGCGGGATTCGTCTTCGGCATGGTCGCCCAGCACGAACAGCAGCACGACGAGACGATGCTGATCACCCATCAGCTGCGGAAGGGTCCGCCCGTCCTGACCGCTCCCCCGCCGCCGGTCCGCCGCGCCGGTCTGCTGCCGTCCGAAGTCCTGGTCCCCGGCGGCCCGTTCACCATGGGGACCTCGGACGAGCCGTGGGCCCTCGACAACGAGCGTCCGGCGCACCGGCGGGACGTGCCCGCCTTCCACATCGACACCGTGCCGGTCACCAACGGCGCCTACCGGGCCTTCGTCGCGGACGGCGGCTACACGGACCGGCGCTGGTGGCACCCCGAGGGGTGGGCGCAGATCCGGGAGCACGGCATCGGGGCGCCGCTGTTCTGGCGCCGGGACGGCGGGCAGTGGCTGCGCCGCCGGTTCGGGGTGACCGAGCCCGTACCGGAGGAGGAGCCGGTCCTGCACGTGAGCTGGTACGAGGCGGACGCCTACGCGCGCTGGGCGGGGCGCCGGCTCCCGACGGAGGCCGAGTGGGAGAAGGCGGCCCGGTTCGACCCGGCCACCGGCCGCTCCCGCCGCTACCCGTGGGGCGACGCCGACCCGGGCCCCGAGCACGCGAACCTGGGGCAGCGGCACCTGGGCCCGGCGGCGGCCGGGAGCTACCCGGAGGGCGCCTCGCCGCTGGGCGTGCGGCAGTTGATCGGGGACGTGTGGGAGTGGACGGCGAGCGACTTCCTGCCGTACCCGGGCTTCGCGGCCTTCCCGTACAAGGAGTACTCGGAGGTGTTCTTCGGGTCCGGGCACAAGGTGCTGCGGGGCGGTTCGTTCGCGGTGGACCCGGTCGCCTGCCGGGGCACCTTCCGCAACTGGGACCTGCCGGTGCGGCGCCAGATCTTCTCCGGATTCCGCACCGCCCGCTCCGCGGAGCTCGGCTGATGTGCCGTCACCTCGCCTACGTGGGCGGTCCGGTGGCGCTCGGCGAGCTGGTCGTGCGGCCGGAGCACGGACTGCTGCGCCAGTCCTGGGAACCCCGTACGCAGGCCAGCGGCGTGGTGAACGCCGACGGGTTCGGGGTGGGCTGGTACGCCGAGGGGGACCCGGTGCCCGCGCGCTACCGGCGCGCCGGGCCGATCTGGGGCGACCTCCCCTTCGCGGACCTCGCCCGGGTGGTGCGCTCCGGGGCGCTGCTCGCGGCGGTCCGGAGCGCCACGCTGCCGGGGGCCGACGGGGAGGCCGCGGCGGCGCCGTTCGCCTCCGGGCCCTGGCTGTTCAGCCACAACGGCGCGGTCACGGGCTGGCCCGACACCCTGTCCCCGCTCGCCGCGACGCTGTCCGCAGGGGAGCTGCTGCGCCTGGAGGCCCGGACCGACTCGGCCCTGGTGTGGGCGCTCGTCCTGCACCGGCTGCGGGCCGGGGACGCGCCCGGGGACGCGCTCGCCGCCACCGTGCGGGAGGTCGCGCAGGCGGCCCCCGGCTCCCGGCTGAACCTGCTGCTCACCGACGGCGACCGGATCGCCGCGACCACCTGGGGTGACAGCCTCTGGTACCTGACGGGCCCCGGCCGGACGGTCGTGGCCTCCGAACCGTACGACGCCGATCCCCGCTGGCGGGAGGTGCCCGAGCACACGCTCGTGACCGCCGACCGCGCCGACGTCGCCCTCACCCCGCTCAAGGAGCCGCCCGCGTGAGCCCGTACCAGCTGACCCGCACCCTCGACCCGGACGCCGCCGGCGCCGACCTGCGCGCCGACGTCGTCCACGGTCTGACCCGCTCCCCCAAGGAGCTGCCGCCCAAGTGGTTCTACGACGCCCGGGGCAGCGAGCTGTTCGAGGAGATCACCCGGCTGCCCGAGTACTACCCGACGCGGGCGGAGCGGGAGATCCTGGCCGCGCGGGCGCCGGAGGTCGCCGCGGAGACGGGGGCGAGGACCCTGGTGGAGCTGGGCTCCGGGTCCTCCGAGAAGACCCGGTTCCTGATCGACGCGCTGCTGCCCGGTCTGGAGGACTACGTGCCCGTGGACGTGAGCGAGTCGGCGCTGACCGGGGCGGCGGAGTCGCTGCTCGCGGAGCGACCGGAGCTGCGGGTGCACGCCCTGGTCGCGGACTTCACCCGGGGCCTCGCGCTGCCCGGGACGCCGGGGCCGCGCCTGGTGGCCTTCCTCGGCGGCACCATCGGCAACCTGCTGCCCGGTGAGCGGCGCACCTTCCTGCGCTCGGTCCGCTCGATGCTCGCGCCGGGCGACTTCCTGCTGCTCGGCACGGACCTGGTGAAGGACGAGGCGACGCTGGTGGCCGCCTACGACGACGCGGCCGGGGTGACCGGGGAGTTCAACAAGAACGTGCTGGCCGTGATCGACCGCGAGCTGGGCGCGGACGCCGATCCGGAGGACTTCGAGCACGTGGCGGTGTGGGACGCCGAACGGGAGTGGATCGAGATGCGGCTGCGCGCCCGCCGCGCGCTCACCGTGAAGATCCCGGAGCTGGACCTCGTGGTGCCGTTCGCGGCGGGCGAGGAGCTGCGCACGGAGGTGTCGGCGAAGTTCCGTCAGGAGGGCGTACGGGAGGAGCTGGCGGCGGCGGGCCTCGGCCTGGCCCGCTGGTGGACGGACAGCGGGGGCAGGTACGCGCTGTCGCTGGCGGCGGCGCGCTGAGCCGGGACCCGTCCGGTCGCGTCCTGGCGAACGGCGTCCTGCCGGGCCACGGCCCGCTGGGCGGCGGCCGCCAGGGCGCGCCGGTCCGGGTGGCGGCCGCTCGGCAGGGGGTCGGCGAGGCGGACCTCGGCGGTGAGGCACCGGGTGGTGACGACCCGCCACAGGGAGGCGCCGAGCGGGTCGTCCCCGACGTACGCGGCGGCGTCGGCGGGCCGGTAGTCGATCCGTACGGGCTGTACGGCGCAGCCGGCGTCCAGGGCGGCCTGGAAGGCGGCGGGCCGGAACCTTCCCCGTTCCCGGCCGCACCAGGTGGAGCCCTCGGGGAAGACGGCCACCCGGCCGCCGCCCGCGAGGACGGCGGTCATCGCGCGCACGGTGCCGGGCAGGGCCCTGAGCCGGTCCCGGTCGATGAAGAGGGTGCCGCCGAGCGCGGCGAGGACGCCGAGGACCGGCCAGTGGCGGACCTCCGCCTTGGCGACCGTACGGGCGGGCAGCACGGCCGCGAGGAGCGGGACGTCCAGCCAGGAGACGTGGTTGGCGACGACGAGGAGCGGACCGGTGGCGACGGGGCTCCCCCCGTACCGGACGCGGACGCCGAAGGCGCGGACCACCGCCCGCGTCCAGAGGCGGACGAGGGCGAGCCGGGCGGCGGGCGGGAGGAGCGCGGCGGCCGGGGCGAGCAGGACGCCGAGGAGGACGGCGCCGGTGCCGGCGGTCAGCCGGGCCACGGCCCGCGGGAGGCCGGCTCCGGGGTCGGGGTCCGGGGCGGGGTCGTCCGGGTGGGCGGTGCAGCGGCCCGGGGTGCAGGGCGCCGTGGGGAGCCACGGCGGGAGGGCCGTGGTCCCGTTCACCGCGCCGGGACGAGCGACAGGAAGTGGTTGAGGTAGCGCGGGTTGGTGCGGCGCAGCGAGAGCAGGACGTAGAGGTCGGCGGTGCCGAAGTCGGGGTCGTGCGCGGGGGCGCCGCAGACCCAGGCGCCGAGCCGGAGGTAGCCGCGCAGCAGCGGGGGCAGTTCGGTGCGGCCCTCGGGGCGGGCGACGCCCTCGGCGTTCCACAGGCGGTGCGGGGTGACCCAGTACTCCTCCGGGGCGAGGTGCTTGGCCCGGACGGTGTCCCAGGTGGCGGCGGCGAGGGTGCCGCCGTCCGCGAGCGGGACCGAGCAGCATCCGGCGAGCCAGTTGTGTCCGGTCTCGGCCATGTAGCGGGCGAGGCCGGCCCAGACGAGGGCGATGACGGCGCCGTTGCGGTGGGCGGGGTGGACGCAGGAGCGGCCGACCTCCACCAGGTCGTGCCGGACGGGGGCGAGCCGGGTGAGGTCGAACTCGCCCTCGGAGTAGAGGCGTCCGGCGACGGCGGCCCGCTCGGGCGGCAGGAGCCGGTAGGTGCCGACGACCTCGCCGGTGGTCTCCTCCCGTACGAGGAGGTGGTCGCAGTACGCGTCGAAGGCGTCGCTGTCGAGGCCGGGCTCGGGCCCGTCGAGCCGGGCCCCCAGCTCGCCGGCGAAGACCTGGTGGCGCAGTCGCTGGGCGGCGCGCACGTCCTCCTGGTGACGGGCGAGGCCGACGGCGTACCGGGGCGTGGGCTGCTCGTCCCGGGTCCGGGCCCGGGGCTGTGCGGGGACGGCGAGCGTGTGCGTCGGTGCGGACATGGCGGGCTCCTCCGGCGGACGGAAGGGAAGGGGCGGGGCCGGGGCCGCTCGCGCGGCGGCCCGGCTCCTTACTTCTTCCGTGACCGGCTGGATTCGACGTGACCGTCCGGGGGCTCGCGGGTGTGCGAACGCTGAATGCTATTCGGCGAGGGTCTCGGTGATCGCCTCCGAGGCCTTGCGGGCCGCCTTCAGCGGGTCCTCGCCCTGGAGGACGGCCGTCATGTAGGGCTTGATGGGGTTGTCCGCCTCGACGTTCGCCCACTGCGGGGAGTTCGGGGTGGCCCGGCCGCGCGCGGCGCCCCGGGCCATGACGGCGGTGGCCTCCTGGCCGGCGACGACGGAGGCGAGGCCCTTCTTGTTGGGCACGTAGCCCATGGCGCGGGCGAGTTCGGTCTGCCACTTCTCGCCGGCCATCGTCTTGACGACCTCCAGGGCGGCGCCGCGCTGGGGGGCGTTCTCCGGGATGATGAGGTCGGAGCCGCCGGTGAAGACGGCGCAGGGCTGGTCGGCCTTCTTGCCGGGTATCGGGAAGTAGCCGAGCTTGTCCCCGAGTCCGGGGTTGGCCTTGAGGACGGCGGCGACGGCGCTGGGCGCGGCGATGAGCTGGGCCACGTCGCCCTTGGCGAAGACGTCGGCCTGCGGCGGGTTCTGCTCGTCGGCGTTCTTGGGGCCGGAGCCGAGGGACTGGAGCTCCTTGTAGAAGGCCATGCCGCGCCGGGCCGCCGGGCTGTCGAGGGCGCCCGTCCACTCGCCGCCCTTGTCGACGGCCAGTTCGCCGCCCTCGTCCCAGATGAAGCCGGCGAGGGTGTACCAGTCCTGACCGGCGAGGTAGATGCCCTGGGAGCCGTTCTTGTTGAGCTTCTCGGTGTCGGCGAGCCACTGGTCGCGGGTGGCCGGCGGCTTGTCGATCCCGGCGTCCCGGAACAGGTCCTTGTTGTAGATGACGATCCGGTTGGCGGCGTACCAGGGGATGCCGTACTGGGCGCCGGAGATGTTGCCGGGCTCGGCGAGACCGGGCAGCCAGTCCTCGCTGCCGAGGTCGCGGACCGACTCCAGGGTGAGGTCGAACACCTTCTCGGTGTCGGCGTACTGGGCGACCTGGGTGTTGCCGACCTCGATGACGTCGGGTCCGCCGGGGCCCTCGATCGCCTCGGTGACCTTCTTGCCGATGCCGGTCCACTCCTGGATGGTGAACTGGAGTTCGACCCCGTCGTGCTCCTCCTCGTACGCCTCCTTGAAGCGTTCGACGAAGTCCTCGCTGGCGCTGTCCCGCATCAGCCAGATGTTGACGGTCTTCGTGCCCTCGTCGCCCGGCAGCATCCCGCAGCCCGAGAGGGCGAGCGCGGTGGCGGCTGCCAGGGGACAGACGAGACGTCGGTTCTTCACGTGGGTCACCTTCTGCGGTTCAGCACGGGGTCGTGCGTAGGGGAGCTGACCCGGCATGGGGGGACCGAACGGGGCGTTCGCGCGGGTATGTGGCCTGGATTCTGGTCTGGACCAACGGGATGGTCAAGTCCTTGACCATCCCGTTCCGCCCCCCGGAGGGACGGTCTGTACCCTTACCGCCGGTAATTCCCGGTGGGCCGTGGGGAGGTCGTCGTGTCGCGCCCCGGCGCGGCCTGGGGCACGGTGGAGGGAACGCACCGAGAGGAGTCCGTCCCCCATGTCGAACCACACCTACCGCGTCACCGAGATCGTCGGCACCTCCACCGAGGGAGTCGACCAGGCCATCCGCAACGGCATCGAACGTGCCTCGCAGACCCTGAGGGGCCTCGACTGGTTCGAGGTGACGCAGGTGCGCGGCCACCTCGTCGACGGCACGATCGAGCACTACCAGGTCGGCCTGAAGGTCGGCTTCCGGCTGGAGGACGACGAGGCCTGACGACCGGGACCGGCTTTCGGGGCCCGGTCCCGGAGGCCGGTCCCGTAGGTCGGCCCCGGAGGCCGGTCCCCGGGCCCGGCTCCGCGCGGCGGGGTCAGGTCCGGCCCTCTTCCTCCTGCGCCTCCCTCAACGCCTCCGAGGGGGCGGCCCAGCGGGCCCGTACGACGGTGAAGCCGGCCGCCTCCGCCGCGTCGCAGACCTGCGGGTCGTCGTCGACCAGCATCCTGACCGGGCGGTCGGCGGCGAGCCGGCGCAGGACCTCCACCTTGGTCACCCGGGCCGGCCGGAAGTCGCGGTCGCGCCGCATGTGGACCGGGCCCGCGGGAAGCCCCTGCTCCGCCAGCCAGTCCGCGGTCGCCCGGCGGCACCGCTCCGGCCGCCCGGTGAGGTAGACGACCTCGCACTCCCCGGCCGCCTCGCGGCACAGCGCGACGCCCTCCTCCAGCGGCGGGTCGTCGGGCGCCGCCGCGAAGAACGCGCTCCAGTCCTTGGGCCTCCGCTCCAGGAAGTGCTGGCGGTGCGCGGTCGCGGCGAGGGTGTTGTCGAGGTCGAAGACGGCCAGGGGCCTGTTGTCCTGTGTCACGGGCTCAGGGTAGGAGGCACACGCCGGAGGCGATCTAGCGGATTCACGTGATGTGCCCGGCGCGGTCGACCGGAAGGCTGGTGCCCCAGCACAGCCCCGGAGGAAAGAACACATGTCGTCGCGCACGCCGACACCTATGCCGGTGTCGAGACCGATACCGATGCCGATACGGGTACCGGCGCTTGTCGCGCCGGTACCCGAGCCCGGGCCCCTCGGCCGTACCCGCTTCACCACGGACGGGGTGCCGCCCGCGCGGCGCCGGGCGTACTGGCGGGAGGCGTTGGCGACGACGTTCGGCTCCGTGGACATGACCGTGCCGGCCGAGATCCACTCCGGCACGATCCGGGTGGCACCACTGGGGCGCGCGCAGGCCGTCACGGTGGAGAGCGAGCCCCAGACGGCGCGCCGCACGCGGAGCCTCATCGCGGGCAGCGACAACGAGGACTTCGTGGTCGTGAAGCTGCTGCACCGGGGCGGCGCGCGGGTCGAGCAGGACGCCCGGGACAGCGCGGTGCGCCCCGGGCAGCTCTTCGTGTACGACATGGCGCGCCCGATCCGGCTCACCCTCCCCGAGCCCTTCGAGACGAAGTCCCTGGTGCTGCCGCGGGCCGTGCTCGGCCTCGACGAGTCGGACCTGTCCCGGATCACCGCCTCGCCGCTCGGGTCCGAGACGCCGGTCGGCGGTCTCCTCGCGCCCTTCCTGGCGCGGCTCGTGGACACCGCCGAGGTCTGTCCGGAGCCCGCCGGCGAACTGGTCGCCCGCAATGTGGTGGACCTCCTGACCGTCCTCGCCGACGAGCGGCGGGGCGTGGACGCGCAGGACTCGCCCAGCGGCGCCCGGGTGCTGATGACGCGGATACGCGCCCACATCGACGCCCATCTGGCCGATCCCGACATGACTCCGGCGACCGTGGCCCGCGCCCACCACATCTCCGTGCGCTACCTGCACAAGCTCTTCGAGGGTGAGGGCGAGGGCGCCACCGTCGGCCGCTGGATCCAGCGGCGCCGCCTCGAGGAGTGCCGGCGGATGCTGGCCCGCCGGGACGCGGCCGGCATCACCGTCGCCGGCGTCGCCCACCGCTGGGGCTTCAGCAGCGCCTCGCACTTCGGCCGGGTGTTCCGCACGGCGTACGGCATGTCCCCGGCCGACTGGCGGGACTCCGCCGCACCGGCGCGAACGACCCGGGCCCTTCGGCCGGAGGAGGCGCGGGAGCCGCGCCGTCCGGCCGCCTGACCGGCCGGCGATCCCCTGTCGGAAGTGCCCGGATGTGCGTTGAGCTGCGGTTCTTGCGATAGTGACCCCCTGGGAGCGCTCTGGCGCCGGTGACGGCGGCCTCGGGCGGTCCGTGTGCGTACCAGGGGGAGGGGCGAGGTGGCGGGGTCGGGCGGACCGCTGTCCCGGCGCGGTCTGCGCGGCCGGGAGGGCGAGCTCGCGGAGCTGCGCGCCCTCGTCGCCTCCGTCGCCCGCGGCGGCAGCGGTCACCTCGCCTTCCTGCGCGGCGAGGCGGGCATCGGGAAGAGCACGCTGCTCGTGGAGACGGTCGCCCTGGCCGAGGAGGCCGGGTACTCCACCGGTGTCGGCAGGGCCGACGAACTGCACCACCTCGTGCCGCTGTCCTCCCTGGCGGGCTGTCTCCGGGACGGCGACCGGCCGCTGCTGTCCGGCGACGCCTTCGCCGACCTCGCCCGCCACCACGACCAGCGGATCCGGCTCGTGGAGCGGCTCGCCGGGGCGATCGAGACGAGGGCGGGCGAGGCTCCCGTACTGATCGCCCTCGACGACGTGCAGTGGGCCGACCCGTTGAGCCGGTTCGCCCTGCGGCAGTTGCCCGGCCGGCTGCGGACGTCTCCGGTCCTGTGGCTGCTGACCGGGCGGGCGGGGCCCGCGGGCGCGGGCGAGGAGGTCCTCGCCACCGCGCGGGACCGGCTGCCGGTGACGTCGCTGCTCCTGGGGCCGCTGTCCACCGCGGCCATCGGCCAGCTCGCCGGGGACACGCTCGGCCCCGGCGTCGACGAGCGGACCCGGGGCCTCCTCGACGACGCCGCGGGGAACCCCTTCCTCGCGGTGGAGCTGCTGCGCGGGCTGGGAACGGCGGGGAGCGGTGACGAGGCCGTCGAGCGGACCGCGGAGGGCGGTGCCGCGGAGGGCAGTACCACGGAAGGCGATGCCGAAGCCGTCGGCCGGGCCGTGGGGAGCGGGGACGAAGCCGTCGGCCGGGCCGTGGGGAGCGGGGGCGAAGTCGTCGGCCCTGCCGCCGGAGACGGTGGCGAAACCGGCGGCCGGGCCACCGGACGCAGGGGCCGGACCGTCGAGCGGATCGCGGGGCGCGGCGGCGAAACCGGTGATCGGGCCACCGGACGCGGGAGCCGCACCGTCGAGCGGGCTGCGGAGAGCGGCGGCGAAACCGACGAGCGGGCCGTCGGCCAGGACGCCGTCCGGGTCCGGGTCGCCCCCGTGCCGCCCGGGCTCGTGGCCGGGGTGCGCGGCAGGCTCGGCTCCCTGGCCCCGGACACCCTGCGCTTCCTGCGGGTGGGCGCCGTGCTGGGGCGCCGCTTCGCCTTCGACGACGCGGCCGCGCTCTGCGCCCTCCCCCCGGCCGCGCTGATCGCGGTGCTCGACGAGGCCGTGCGGTCCGGGCTGCTCGACGACGACGGCGCGCTGCTGACCTTCCGGCACGACCTGCTGCGGCAGGCGGTGTACGCCGACGTCCCGCCGTCGGCGCGCAACGCGCTGCACCGGGCCGCCGCCCACCGGCTCGTCGCCTCCGGGCACCGGCCGATCGACGCGGTGTCGCACGTCCTGCGCGGCGCGCAGCCCGGCGACGAGGAGGCCGTCGTCCTCCTGCGCCGGGCGGCCGACGACGTCCTGTCGGTGACGCCGGGGCTCGCGGCCGACCTCACGGCGCGGGCCCTGGAGCTCGTACGGCCGTCGGACGCGGCGCGGTTCGACGTGGGCGAGCAGGCCGTCGTCTGCCTCACCCGGGCGGGGCGGAACCGGGAGGCCCTGGCGACCGGTGACCGGCTCCTCGCCGAGCAGCCGCCGCTGGCGGTGTTCGGACGCCTGCAGGCCGCCCTCGGCGGGGCGTTGTGGAACCTGGACCTGGCCGAGGAGCTGTGCCGCCGGACCGAGGCCGCCCTGGCCGTCGGCGGGACGCCGTCCGCGGTGAGCGCCCGGCTGTCGGCGCTGCGCGCGCTCGCCCTGTCGCGGGGCCGGGACCTGGACGCGGCCCGGTCCGCGGGCGAGGAGGCGCTGGCGGCGGCGGTCGCGGCGGGGGACCGCTCGGCCCACGTCCAGGCGCTGTCCGCGCTCGGCGAGATCGCGCTCAACGCGGGCGACGGGACCGCCGCGTCGGAGCGCTTCACCGCGCTCAGCGCCGTCGACCGGGCCTTCCGGCCCGAGGAGGTCGTCGCCCACCAGCACATGGACCGGTTCGACCGGGCCGGGGAACTCCTGGAGCGGGCCGCCGAGGACGGGGACTCGCACCGTCAGGCCATGCTCCTGTGGGCGCAGGCCCAGCAGCACCTGGGCCTCGGGCGGCTCGACGACGCGGAGGCGCACTTCGTGACGATGGAGCGCCTGGAGGACGACCTGCGGGCGCCGGTCCAGCAGGTGAACTCCCGGGTGGTACGGGCCGGTATCGCGCTGCTGCGCGGCGACCGCGCAAGCGCCGGAAGGCATCTGACGGCGGCGCGGGAGCGCATGGCGGTGAAGCCGAACCCCGGGAACCGGGCCGCGGTGTGCTTCCTCGAATCCGTCGTCGCCGCCCACGACGGGGACGTCCGGGACGCCGTGGAGGCGCTCCACCGGCTCGGGCGGATCGGCCCGTTCATGCGCTGGCGGCTGCTGCGCACCCGGGTCGGCACCGCGGTCGGCATCGCCCTGCGGGCCGGGGACCGCGGGCTGGCGGACGACCTGGCCGGGCAGGCCGCCGCGCACGCCGCGCGCAATCCGGGGGTGCCGACGGCGGCGGGCGTGGCGGCGCTGGCCGCCGGTCTCGCCGCCGGTGACCTCGCCCTCCTCGACCGGTCCGTGTCCCTGCTCGCGGCCGGCCCCCGCCCCCTGGTCCTGGCGTCCGCCCGGGCCGGACTCGGGCGGGCGCTGCTGGCGGCCGGGCGGACGGCGGAGGCCTCGGCGGCCCTGTCGGCCGCCCGGGAGGCCTTCGCCGCCTCGGGCGCGTTCGCGGCCGCGGCCGACGTACGGCTCCTCCTGGACGGCGCCGGGGCGGGCGGCACACGAGGCGCCGGTGCCGGTGCGGGGCGCCCCTCCCCCGTACGCGCACGGCCCGTCCAGGGCTGGGAGGCGCTCACCGCCTCGGAGCGGAAGGTGGCCCGGCTGATCGCCGCGGGGCACACCAACCGGTCGGCCGCCGACGCCCTCGTCGTCTCCCCGCACACCGTCAACACCCACCTCACGGCCGTCTTCCGCAAGCTGTCCGTCACGTCGCGCGTGCAGCTGACCCATGTGGTCCTGGCCAGGGGCGACGCGGAGCGGGAGGCTCCGGCGGGCCGTCTACGCTGATCGGACACGTTTTCGAGCACAGCGGCATCCGCAGGAGCAGCGCACCCGCAGGAAGGGCACCACCGTGAAAGCACCAGCAGGACCGACGAGACGACCCCTCGCCGCCCTCGCGGCGGCCGTCGCCCTGGTCCTGGCCGCCACCGCGTGCGGCACCGGCTCCGGCCCCGGCGCCCCGGCCGACGGCCGTACGGAACGGGTGACGTCCCTCACCGCGCTCGACTACTACACGGACACCACCGAGCACGCCCACTGGAGCGAACTGCTCACCCGCTGCGGCGAGAAGGCCAGGGTGACCGTCGAGCACCGCAGCGTCCCCGCGCCCTCGCTCGTCCCCACGGCCCTGCGGCAGGCCTCCGCCGGGACCCTGCCCGACCTGCTGATGCTCGACAACCCCGACCTCCAGCAGTTCGCCCGGTCCGGCGCGCTCGCCCCGCTGCGCGCGTACGGCGTCCGCACCGACGGCTTCGGCGCGGGCATCCTGTCGGCCGGCACGTACCGGGGCGAGGTGTACGGCCTGGCCCCCACCGTCAACACCCTGGCGCTCTTCTACGACAAGCGGGCGCTCGCCGAGGCCGGCGTGCCGGTCCCCCGCACCTGGGACGAGCTGCGGAAGGCGGCCCGGGCGACCACCCGCCCCGGCCGGTACGGCCTGGCGGTCGACGCCGACGCGTCCTTCGAGGCCACCTTCCAGTTCCTGCCCTTCCTGTGGTCCAACGGCGGCGACGAGCGCCGCCTCGACGGACCGCGGGCCGTCGAGGCCCTCGGCCTGTGGACCGGTCTCGTGCGCGACGGGTCCGTGTCCCGGTCCGTGCTCACCTGGAACCAGGCGGACGTCCACGAGCAGTTCCTCGGCGGCCGGGCGGCCATGATGGTCAACGGCCCCTGGCGGATCCCCGCGCTCGACGCGGCGCAGGACCTGGACTGGGGGGTCGTCCCGCTGCCCGTGCCCCGGGCCGGCGACGCCCTGGTCACGCCCCTGGGCGGCGAGGTGTGGACCGTACCGCGCAACGACTCCGAGGCCCGCCGCCGGAAGGCGGCCGAGGTCCTCGCCTGTCTGAACGAGCCCGCGAGCATGCTGGCCCTGGCCGACTGGCACCACACGGTCCCGTCGCGCCCCGACGTGGCCGACCGGTACGCCGCGCGGGTCCCGTCGATGGCCGCCTTCGTCCGGAGCGTCGAGGGCGCCCGGGCCCGCACCCGCGCGCTCGGCCCCGCCTGGCCGAGGACGGCCGCCGCGATCCACACCGCCGTGCAGGCGGCGGTGTCGGGACAGCGGACGCCCGAGGAGGCACTGCGCCGTGCGCAGCGCACGGCGACGGGCTCCTGAGCCCCGGGCGCGGTGGCGGGACGCGGCGGTCCGTGCCGCGTTCCTCGCGCCGGCCGCCGCGTACCTGCTGCTGTTCCTGGGCCGGCCCCTCGTCGACAACGTGACGACGAGCCTGCGGAGCTTCACGGCCGACTCCTTCCTCACCGGCGGAGCGCCGTTCACGGGTGCGGAGAACCACCTCCTCCTGCTGCGGTCGGAGGAGTTCCGGCGGGCCCTCTCCACCACGGCCCTGTACACCGCCGGTTCCCTGGCCGCGCAGTTCGTCCTCGGCCTGGGCCTCGCCCTGTTCTTCCACCGCCGCTTCCCGCTCGCCCGGCCGGTCCGCGCGCTGATGCTGCTGCCGTGGCTGATGCCGCTGGTGGTGACCGGGACGGTGTGGCGGTGGATGCTGGAGACCGACGGCGGCGCGGTGAACGGGGTGCTGCGCGCCCTGCACCTCGTCCGCACCGGCGTCCCCTGGCTCACCGGCACCGACGAGGCCCTCCTGTCCGCGGTCCTCGTCAACACCTGGGTGGGCGTCCCCTTCGCCACGGCCCTCCTGTACGGCGGTCTGCAGGGGATACCGCGCCAGGTCCACGAGGCGGCGCTCCTGGACGGCGCGGGACCCGTGCGCCTCTTCCGGTACGTCACCTGGCCCCTGCTGCGGCCCACCGCGGGCGTCGTCCTCGTCCTCGGCGCCGTCTACACGCTCCGGTCGCCGGACGTGGTCCTCGTCCTGACCGGCGGCGGGCCCGCCGGCGCCACGCGGACCCTGGCCGCCCTGGCGTACGAGCAGTCCTTCCAGGAGTTCGACTTCGGGCGCGCCGCCGCCACGGGGAACGTGCTCGTCCTGGTCTCCCTCGTCCTCGCCCTGCTCCATCTGCGCGCCGACCGGCGCGTCCGGACCCCCTGAGACGGAGGAGAACCGTTGTCTCCCGTACGGCCACGACGGCGGCGGGGCCGGGCGAGCACCCTCGTCGCGATCGTCCTGCTCGCGTTGACGCTGTCACCGGTCCACTGGATGGTGAGCACCTCCCTGCGACCCGCGGAAGACCCGCGGCGGGACGCGTGGTTCCCGGCGGACCCCACCACCGCCGGATACGCGGCGGCGCTGCACGAGCAGGGCGGGCACCTCGTCACCAGTCTGGTCGTGTCCCTCGGCACGGCGCTCCTCAGCCTGGCGCTTGCCGCTCCGGCGGCCCACGCCCTCGCGCAGCACCCGATCCGGGGCGCCGGCCCGTTCCTCTTCGGCGTGCTGCTGCTCCAGGCGGTGCCCGGCGTCACCGTGGCGAACGCGCTGCACGGCACCTACGCCGACACCGGGCTCCTCGACTCCCACCTCGGCCTGGTGCTCGCCGACTCCACCGCCGGCGTCCCGTTCGCGATCCTCGTGCTGAGGTCCGCCATGCGGGCGATCCCCCGGGAGGTCGTCGAGGCGGCGCTCCTCGACGGCGCGGGGGCGGTGCGCCTGTTCCGTTCCGTGGTGCTGCCGCTCAGCCGGAACGCGCTGATCACCTCCGGTGTCTTCGCCTTCCTCTTCGCCTGGGGCGACACCCTGTTCGCCCTGACCCTGACCACCTCCGACGCCGTCCGGCCGGTCACCCTGGGCGTCTACGACTACCTCGGCGCCCACAGCACCCGGTGGGACGCGACCATGGCCACCGCCGTGCTCGCGTCCCTCCCGGCGGCCGTGCTCCTCGTCGTGGCCCAGCGCCACCTCACCGACGGCGCCGCTCGGAGCGTCCGGTGACGGCCGGACGGTGACGGACGGGCGCGGCTCAGAGGCCGAACTCCGCCCGGCGCTCCTCGGGCACCAGGTCCGCGTACTCGGGGTGCCTGCCGATCCAGCCCCGGATGAACGGGCAGTACGGCAGGACGCGCAGGCCCCGCGCGCGGGCGTCGTCCAGGGCGCCCCCGGCCAGCCGGCCGCCCAGCCCCTGCCCCGCGAAGCGCGGGTCGGTCTCGGTGTGCACGAAGGAGATCTCGCCCGGCGCGAGGACGTAGTCCGCGAAGCCGCCGGTCTCGTCGCCGTCCGCGCCGGCGAGGACCTCGTACCGGGACCGGTCGGGACGGTCCACCACCCGTGGTTCCCCCGTTCCTCCTCGGTGATCCGTGCTCAGGGGGTCGTTCACAGGGTCCTCCGCACGCCCGCCTGGCGTTCCAGGTTCCGCAGCTGCACCGCGAGGTCGCCCTCGACGGCCGTGTGGGCCGGGCCGCTGCGCCCGATGGGCAGGACCTCCTCGCTGCGCATGTCCTCCAGCATCAGGGCGAAGGCGGCGTACGTCGCCACGAGCGCGACCAGGAGTCCGAGGGCACCGGCCGTGTACGTGAGCCATTCGGCTCCGGTGAGGCCCGCCACGCCCGTGGCCGCCCAGCGCGGCAGGGAGACCACGAGCACGGCCCACAGGGCCCGCTTGGGCCGGGTCACGGCCACCATCAGCGCCCCGAAGCACAGGAACGCCAGGTTGAACACGCCGAGCACCCGGTGCCCGCCGGCCGCGTCGGTGCCGATCACCAGCGCGTACGCCAGCCAGCTGCCGGCGAAGGTGCCCATGAGGGTCGCCGCGATGACGTCCCGGGCGCCGAAGGCCAGCACGCTCACGAGGAGTTGCAGGGCGAAGGCGGGGAGCACGCACAGGGCGACGGCCGTGCGGTCCCCGGCCTCGAAGACCCCGAGCTGGAGGCAGGCGGTCATCACGGAGGCGATGGCCACCGTGAAGAAGCCCAGGGGCATGGGCGAGGCGATGGGGCGGAGGGTGATCCGGGTCATCGCCCGCAGGTCGGGCTCGAAGCGGCGCCCGGGGGCGCCGGGGACGGGATCCGGCTCCGGCTCCGTCCCCGTCTCCGTGTCGGTCTTGGCGTTCATACGGGTTCCTCGTTCGGTTCAGTGGGTGAAGCAGGGGTCCACGAAGGGCTGCGGCGCCCCGGGCACGGAGCCCCGCGCCGCGCGCCAGCGGCGGTGCGCCTCGGACTCGGCCACGGCCTGCGCCATCAGCTCGGCCTGGCGCGCGCCGCCCGCCCCGTACCCGCCGAAGCGGGCGACCGGCGACCACTCGGGGGCGATCGGCGGCAGGGCCTCGTCGAGGCTCTCGTACTCGGCGGTCGCGTACACGATGCGGCCGCCGACGACGGTGAGGACCGACTCGATGTCGGGGATCGCGGCGTCGGGGACGGTGAAGTAGTCGTCCGAGAGGACCGTGAGGTCTCCGTAGAAGCCCTCCCGCAGCACGCCCTTGACGTCCTCCTCGCCGGTGAGCCGCGCCCCGCCCCGGGTGTAGAGGGCGAGGGCCGTCTCCCGGCCGAGCAGTTCCGGGCCCGGCCGGAGGGGCGTGCCGCCGACGGTGCGTCCGGTCACCAGCCAGTGGAGCGAGACCCACGGGTTGTACGAGGAGACGCGGGTCGCGTCGGTGCCGGCGGCGACGGTGAGCCCCCGGTCGAGCATGGCCCGCACGGGCGGGGTGCGGCCCGCCGCCGCGGCGCCGTACCGCGCCAGGAAGGCGCCGCCCTGGAAGGACATGCGGTTCTGCACGGACACGGCGCCGCCGAGGGCCGCGATCCGGTCCAGGCTGCCGGCCGAGACCGTCTCGGCGTGGTCGAACAGCCAGCGTCCGGCGCCGGGGAAGAGTCCCTCGGCGGCGAGCTTCTCGAAGACGGCCAGGTCGCGGCGGATGGTCTCGTCGTACGTGGCGTGCAGCCGGAAGCCCCAGCCGTTCTCCGTCAGGAGCCGGACCGCCTGCTCGAACTCCGTCTCGTACCCGGCCGCGAGTTCGGGCCGGGGCTCGGAGAAGTTCTCGAAGTCGGCGGCGGCCCAGGTCAGGTTCTCCCCGGCACCGTTGAGCCGCAGCCACTCGTCGCCGTCCCCGGGCTTCACCGTCTCCGTCCAGCGGCGGAGGTCGGCGAGCTCCTGCCCGGCGGTCTGCGGGAACAGGTGGTAGGCGATGCGCAGCGACAGCTCTCCCGAGCGGGCCAGGTCGACGACGGTGGCGTAGTCGTCGGGGAAGTTCTGGAAGCCGCCGGCGGCGTCGACCGCCGAGGTCAGTCCGAAGCGGTTGAGCTCGCGCAGGAAGTGCCGGGTCGACGTGCGCTTGTCGGCCGCGTCGAGGGCGGGCGCCTTGGCGAGGGTGGAGTAGAGGAGCAGCGCGCCGGGGGCGGCGAGGAGGACGCCGTTCGGCTCGCCGTCCCGGCCGCGGACGATCTGTCCGCCGCGCGGGTCGGGGGTGTCGCGGGTGTACCCGGCGGCGCGGAGGGCCGCCCGGTTCATCAGTGCCGACTGGTAGAGGTGCAGGACGAACACGGGGGTGTCGGGGGCGGCCGCGTTCAGTTCGGCGACGGTGGGCATCCGGCGCTCGGCGAACTGCTCGGCGGTCCAGCCGCCGACGACCCGGATCCACTGGCCCTTCGGGGTGCGCCCGGCCTGCTCGCGCAGCATGGCCAGGGCCTGGCGGAGGCTGCGCACGCCGTCCCAGCGCAGTTCGAGGACGTAGTTCAGGCCGCCCCGGATGACGTGCAGGTGCGAGTCGTTGAGGCCCGGGACCACCCGGCGGCCGAGCGCGTCGACGACCCTGGTGTCCGGGCCGACGAGCGGCGCGAGTTCGTGGTCGTCGCCCAGGGCGGCCACCCGGCCGTCGCGGATCGCGACGGCGCGGGCGTGCGGGCGGTGGGGGTCGCCGGTGAACACCTTGGCGTTGCGGACCAGGAGGTCGGCGTGCGCGGCCTCCCGCCGGGGAGCGGGCGCGAGGCCCGCCACCGGCATGCTCGTCGACGGGCCCGTCATGCCAGGGCCTTGCGCAGGGTGGTGACCGCGAGGCCGATGGCCAGCTCCGCCGCGTGCGTCTCGCGGAGCGCGTTCAGCATCACGAAGTCGTGGATCGTGCCGAGCACGCGCAGGGCGGTGACCGGCACTCCGGCGGCGCGGAGGCGGGCCGCGTACGCCTCGCCCTCGTCGCGCAGGACGTCGGCCTCGGCGGTGATCACCAGGGCCGGCGGCAGTCCGGCGAGCTGCTCGGCGGAGGCGCGCAGCGGCGAGGCGGTGATCTGCGCGCGCTCGGCCGGATCGGTCGTGTACTGGTCCCAGAACCAGCCCATGGCCTCGCGGCGCAGGAAGTAGCCCTCGGCGAACTCGTCGTACGAGCCGGTGTCGCAGGAGGCGTCGGTGACCGGGTAGAACAGCACCTGCTGGAGCAGGCGCACGTCGCCGCGCCGCTTGGCCATGAGGGTGAGGGCGGCGGTCATGTTGCCGCCGACGGAGTCGCCGGCGACGGCGATGCGGGTGCCGTCCAGGTCCTTGTGGTGTCCTTCGCGGGCGACCCACTGGGCGACGGTGTAGTTCTGCTCGACGGCGACCGGGTAGCGGGCCTCGGGCGACAGGTCGTACTCGGGGAAGACGACGGCCGCGCCGGCGCCGACGGCGAGTTCGCGGACCAGCCGGTCGTGGGTGTGGGCGTTGCCGAAGACCCAGCCGGCGCCGTGGACGTAGAGGACGACGGGGAGGGGGCCGGTGCTGCCGCGCGGGCGGACGATCCGGGCGCGGACGTCGCCGGTGGGCCCGCCGTGCACGGTCACCCACTCCTCGTCGACGGCGGGCAGCGGGACGCCCTCGCCGCTCTGGACGTCGTCCACGGCCTTGCGGCCGTCGGCGACGGGGATCTGGTAGAGGTACGGCGGCTGGGCGGTGGCGTCGGCGAACGCCTGGGCGGCGGGCTCGAGTACGGGCTTGCCGGTCATGGCGGGGTGCTCCTTCGGAACGGGTTGCGGGGTGGGTTTCGGGGTGGGTGGAAAAGGGGGGCCGGCGGGTGCGGTCAGGCGAGGAAGTCGAGCAGCGCGCTGTTGACCTCGTCGGCGTGGGTCCACAGCAGGCCGTGCGGGGCGCCGGGCACGATCGTCAGGCGGGCGCCGTCGATCAGGCCGGACAGCGGGACGGCGGTCGCCTCGACGGGCAGGGTGCGGTCGGCGTCGCCGTGGACGATCAGGGTGGGCACGTCGATGCGCGGCAGGTCGGCCCGGAAGTCGGTGAGCCAGGCCTGCACGCAGTCGAGGGTGCCCTTGGCGGACGCGCCGACGGCGACGTTCCAACTGGCCCGGACGGCCTGCTCGCTGATGCGCTCGCCGCCCAGGACGTCGACGTTGTAGAAGTCGGCGAGGAAGTCCGTCATGAAGGCGTAGCGGTCGGCGATGATGGCCTCCTGGATGCCCTTGAAGACGCTGCCGTCGACGCCGCCGGGGTTGTCGTCGGTCTTGAGCAGGAAGGGCGGGACGACGCCGATCATGACGGCCTTGGAGATGCGCTCGGAGCCGTAGGCGCCGAGGTAGCGGGTGACCTCGCCGCTGCCCATGGAGAAGCCGACGAGGACGGCGTCGCGCAGGTCGAGGGCGGTGAGCACGGCGTGGAGGTCGGCGGCGAAGGTGTCGTAGTCGTAGCCGTACGCGGGCTGGTCCGAGCGGCCGAAGCCGCGCCGGTCGTAGGTGACGACCCGGTGGCCGGCGGCGAGGAGGGCGGCGGTCTGCTTCTCCCAGGAGGCGCCGTTGAGCGGCCAGCCGTGGATCAGGACGACCGGCTGCCCGGTGCCGTGGTCCTCGTAGTAGAGCTCGACGGGGGCGGACTCGCGGTCGGCGACGTTGACGAAGGGCATGGGGGTACTACTCCTTGTGCGTGTGCAGGGGATGAAGAGGAGGAGGGAAAGCGGTCGGGCCTAGAGGCCGTACGCCTCCAGGAGGCGCAGCCAGACCTCGCTGACCGTGGGGAACGCGGGGACCGCGTGCCACAGCCGGGTGAGCGGCACCTCTCCCACGACGGCGACCGTGGCCGTGTGGACGAGTTCCGTGGCCAGCGGGCCGGTGAGGGTGCAGCCGACGACGACCTGGCGGGACTCGTCGACGACGAGCGTGGCGAGGCCCCGGTAGCCGTCCGCGTGGAGCGCGGCGCCGGCCACCTCGTCGGTGCGGTACTCGACGACGCGGACCGGGATCCCGGCCTCGCGCGCCGCGCGTTCGGTCAGGCCGACGCGGGCGATCTCGGGGTGGGTGAAGACGGCCTGCGCGGCGGCGAAGCGGTCGGCGGCGGCGCTCCACGGCTGGAGGGGGCCGGCCGCGGGCCGCCGTCCGGCCGCCCGCTCCGCGATCGCCGCGGCGCAGGCTCGGGCCTGGTACTTGGCCATGTGGGTCAGCGGCGCGCGGCCGTTGGCGTCGCCGACGGCGTAGAGCCAGTCGCCGTGCGGCAGGGTCACGCGGCACGTGTCGTCGACCGGCAGCGGGTCCCCCGCGGGCAGGCCGACCGCGTCGAGGCCGAGGTCGTCGGTGTTCGGCAGGCGGCCGGTGGCGGCGAGGACCTCGTCGCAGACGAGGACGGAGCCGTCGTCCGTGTCCACGACCGCCTCGCGGGTCGCCGGGTCGCGGCGCACGCGGGTGGCCGAGACCCCGAAGCGGACGGTGACGCCGAGGGAGTTCAGGCCCCGGGCCACCTCTTCGCCCGCGCACGGCTCCCAGTCGGTGAGCAGGGCCCGGTCGCGTACGAGGAGGGTGACGGAGGAGCCGAGGGAGCTCCAGGCGGTGGCCGACTCGCAGGCCACGATCCCGCCGCCGATGATGACGAGCCGGGCCGGCACGGCGTCGGCCGTGGTGGCCTCCCGGCTGGTCCAGGCGCCGATCCGGTCGATGCCGGGGACCGGCGGCAGGGCGGGGCGGGTGCCCGGGGCGAGGACGACCGCGTGCCGGGCGCGCAGGGTCCGTACGGCCCCGTCGGCGCCGGTCGCCGTGACCAGGCGTTCGCCGGCGAGCCGGCCGTGCCCCCGTACCAGCGTCACCCCGGCGCCCCGGAGCCACTCCGCCTGGCCGGTGTCGTCGCCGCGGCCGGTGAACCGGTCGCGGCGGGCGAGGACGGCGGCCGGGTCGAGCGGCCCGGTCACCGCCTGCCGGGCCCCGTCGACGGACCGGGCCGCGTCGCGCGCCGCGCCGGGCCGGAGCAGGGCCTTGCTCGGCACGCAGGCCCGGTAGGAGCAGTCGCCGCCGACCGCGTCCTTCTCGACGAGGGCCGTGGTCAGCCCGGCGCGCGCGGTCCGGGCGGCGGCGACCTCGCCGCCCGGGCCGCCGCCGACGACCACGACGTCGTACGTGTCGGTGTCCGGCATCAGCCGCGTACCAGCGGGGTGTCGACGAGGTGTTCGGCGAGGAACCACACCTGGGCCTCGCCGGTGCGGATGACCTCGGAGACGATCAGGTCGGTGCTGCCCTCGTCGCCCTCGGCCGAGATGCGGGCGGCGGCGTCGCGGGCGTCGGTGAGGATCCGCTCGTGGGCGTCGAGCAGCCGCGACAGCATGACGGGGACCGGCTCGACGCCGTCGGGCGGGCGCGGGACGCAGGTCAGTTCGGCCGCGTGGCGCGGGTCCCCGACGGCGACGCCGCCGAGGCTCTGGACCCGTTCGGCCAGCGCGTCCACGATCGCGAGCTGGCGTTCGGCGTGCCGGTCCAGCATGAGGTGGAGGGAGTAGAAGGTGGCTCCGCGCATGAGCCAGTGGTGCTTCTTGTAGAGCCCGTACAGGATCTGGGTGTCGGCGAGGAGGTGGTTGAGGCGCTGACAGGCGTACATCCGGGTGTCGTGGCCGAGGGCGATCGGGAGCTGCTTGAGCGTGCCGAACGCCTGGATCTCCTCGCCCTTCTGGTGCAGCAGCGGCTGGCCGCCGCTCCGGAGGGCGGTGGGTGCGTGGTTCATGGGGTGCTTCCGTTACGGGGTGGGGTGGGTGGTGGGTCCGGCGCGGTGCAGGAGGAGCCGGGCGAGGAGCCCGGAGGCGACGCCGAGCGCGAGGACGGGGGCCGCCCACCACGCGGGGTACGGGGCGAGGCCGAGCGCGGCGTCGGCGGACCAGGCGCCGGGGCCGGTGGCGGCCAGTGCCGTGGCGGTGCCGATGAGGACGAGGGGGTACTCGTAGCCGTCGTTCTGCACCCAGAGCCCGTGGGGGCGCTTCACGGTGAGGGCGACGGTCATGACCCCGACGGCGCCGGTGGCGGCCGCCGGGGTGAGGAGCCCGGCGGCCAGGAGCAGGCCGGAGCCGATCTGGCCGCCGCCCGCGGCGAGGGCCGTGAGGGCCCCGCCGCGGAAGCCGTCGGCCCGGAACTCCTCGGCGCCGCCGTCGAGTCCCCGGCCGCCGAGGCGGCGGCTGACCTTCTGCACGCCGTGGCCGGCGATCAGGAGCCCCACCAGCAGACGCAGGATCAGAATGCCGGTGTCCACGGGTCTCAGCCGGCGGCGTGCGCGCCGATGACGGTCTGCGCGTACACGACGCCCAGGCCGTACGCGCCCGCGTGGGCCTTGACGATCTCCATGACCGCGCCGTACGTCTCCTGGCGCGCCCAGTCGCGCTGGAGCTCCAGGAGGACCTGCACCCAGGTCACGGGGACGGCACCGGCGGCCACCATCCGCTGGAGGGCGTGCTCGTGGGCGGCCGGGGTGACGCCGCCGGACGCGTCGGCGACGACGTACACCTCGTAGCCCTGTTCGAGCGCGGAGAGGGCGGGGAGGACCAGGCAGACCTCGGTCCACAGGCCGGACAGGACGATCTTCTTGCGTCCGGTCGCCCTGACCGCCTCCACCAGCGCCTCGTCCTCCCAGGCGTTCATGGTGGTGCGGTCGATGACCTCGTTCTCCGGGAAGACCTCGGCGAGTTGCGGCAGCAGGGGCCCGGAGAAGGACTCGGCGGCGACCGTGGTCAGGACGGCCGGCACGTCGAAGGCGCGGGCCGCCTTGGCGAGGCCGACGGTGTTGTTGATGATCGCGGCACGGTCGCCGCTGCCGGTGCCGAAGAACATCTGCGGCTGGTGGTCCACGAAGAGCATGACGGCGTTGTCGGGCGTGATCAGGTCCGCGCCGGGAGCGGCGTGCACCTGCGAGGCGTCGAACATGTGGGGTCCTCTCGAAACGGTGGGAACCCGCCCGCCGCGGCCGTGCGGCGAACGGAACGCCTCGAAATTACGGCCGCCGCGAGCCCCCGTCTGTTCCGTCCGCGCACAGCTCCTGGCACCACAGCGCACACTCCCCGCCGCAGCGCGGTGCGGCGGCGGACGGCCGCGGCCCGAGGCCCTCGCGGTCGCCGTCGCGGGCCGGGGGCGGCACGGTGACGGAGGGGACCGGGAGGTCCGGCCACCGCCATTGGGCCGATCAATGACGACGCCTTGACACGGTTGACGCGCGTTGACGAGGAACGCCACACTCAGTCAGGTACACGACAAAGTGACGGGGGGTCACGTCGTGCGCGGACGCGCTTCGCGCTCCCGCCTCCCCCGGCTTCCCGCTCGTTCCGGCACCGCACCGGTGCCCGCCTTCCGGCGGGCCCTTCTCCCCCGTGAAAGGAACACCGCCCGTGCTCTCCGGCCTCCCCGTGAGAATCGCCGTCACCGCCCTCGCCGTCACCGGCCTGCTGGCCGCCGCTCCTTCGGCGCCGACGCCCCCCTCGGCCCGGGCCGCGGCCGCCACGACCGCCGCCGGGGCGCCGTCCGCGGGCGTCACCGTGAAGATGCCGGCCGGCGTCGCCGACCGCCTCGGCACCGACCGCGCGGCGCTGGTGGACGCCGTCTCCGCCGGCGTCCTCTCCCGGTCCCACGACGTCGAGGGCCTCGCTCCGGCGACCGCCGTCGGCAAGCTCGCCGCCGAGGGCCGCAAGGTGGTCGTCGACGTGCGCGGCGTCTCGCGCGACTGGGCCCGGGGCGTCGCCTACGTCGAGGCCTCACGCGCACGGCACGGCGCGCCGGAGGGCTGGCTCTACCTCGCCCACCGCGAGGACGGGCGATGGGTCGCGGGCCTGGAGGGCGACCGCGAGTTCGCCGACCAGGTGGCCGGGTCCCCGCTGGTGGGCGCGGCGGAACGGCGGACCATGACGGCCTACGCCGAGCGCGCGGCGGCGCCCCGGACGCGGCCCCTGGAGACGCGTCCGGAACAGATCTCGCCCGCCGGGGCCCAGGCCAACCTCAACGGACTGCTGCTGCCCTGGATGCCGGACCACTACATGACCCTGACCGGCGGCCCGCACGCCCACGACAGCGGGTCCGGATACTGGAGCGCCCTCGACTTCGCCGGCGGCAACGCCAGCGGTCTGGTCCGCTCGTCCCGCGAGGGCACGGCGACATCGATGTGCGGCGCCGGCGGCGGCTGGACCCGGGTGATCCACCCCGGCGGCTTCTCCACGGACTACTACCACATGCGGAACACGACCTACTACAACGGGACGTCGATCTCCCGCAGCGCCCTGCTCGGCAGCATCGGCACCGACACCTGCGCCGGCGGTTCCGCGACCGGGGCCCACGTGCACTGGAGCCTGCGGACCTACGACGCCGACCACGTCGGTCAGTACACCTGGCTGAACGGCCGCACCATCGGCGGCTGGACGTGGTGGAACGGCTCCGCCCAGTACTCCGGCTGCGGCACCCGCCTGGGCGTCACCGCCTGCCCCGGCACTGCGCTCTACAACCGCACCGGCTGACCGGTCCCCGGACCCCTCGGCGGCGCTCCCCGGCCCCTGTGGAACAGTGGCGGGCGGTTCCGAGGAAAGGCGACACACGATGACGAACGACGGGGGCGACGGCCTCGCGGTGCTCGACGACCCGGTGGGCGAGTCGCTGCGCGGGCGTCACGCGGGGCTCGGCCGCCGGCACGGCCGGGCCGCCACGTACCTGCCGGAGGTCTCGACCTTCTCGGCGATACCCGTCGACGCGGGCGCGGCGGACTGGGCCGACCTCGCGCGGCTCCTCGGCCGGGAGGCCTTCGCCGACATGTTCAGCTGCCCGGCCGTCCCGCCGCCGGACTGGGAGCCGGTCTTCGTCCTCGAAGGACGGCAGATGCTCTGGTCCGGCGGCGGGACATCCGGCGCCGCCGACGCCGGCGTGGTCGAACTCGGCGCGGCCGACGTGCCGGAGATGCTCGACCTGGTCGCGCGCACGCAGCCGGGGCCGTTCTGGCCGCGCACCCGCGAACTCGGCACCTACCTCGGGATCCGTGACGGCGGCAGGCTGGTGGCCATGGCGGGCGAGCGGCTCCGGCCGCCGGGCTGGACCGAGATCAGCGCCGTCTGCACGGACCCCGAGGCACGCGGACGGGGGCACGCCGCCCGCCTCGTGGGCGCGCTCGCCGACCGCGTCCTGGCCCGGGGCGAGCGCCCCTTCCTGCACGTGGCCGAGAAGAACACGGCGGCGATCGCGCTCTACGAGCGGCTCGGCTTCACGACCCGGAAGCACGTGACCTTCCGGGGCTTCTGCACCCCGTGACCGCTCCCCCGGCGCGCGGTGTCCGCGATCAGTTCGCGTTCACGAGGTCGTGCGCCGGGACCGTCACGGTCCGCTGCCCCGGCTTGCCGCCGAGGACGACCTTGCGCAGGGCGCTGTTGTTGTCCAGGTTGGTCTCCTTCAGCCGCTTGGCCGGGTTGGCGAGGACCTGGATGTAGTAGGTGCCGTTGGGCACGTCCGTGATGTCGAAGGACTGGCCCGGCAGGTCCTGGGTGTAGGTGTCGCCGGAGCCGACGTCGAGCACCTCGCGGACGGAGATCGAGTTCTCCTGGCCGCAGGCGGTCGCCAGGTCGGTGTTGTACGGGTGCCAGTTGGCGTTCTTCACCGTGTAGTCGACGGCGTCGGTGTTGGCCAGGCAGAAGGCCTCCTTGCCGCTGCGGACCGCCTCCTTCTTGTCGGCCTTCAGGAGCCGGTAGCTGGCGAAGTCGGTGAAGTGCCAGTGGACGTGGCCGGGGCGCGGGTCCCACTCCATGGTGCCGGTCGGGGTGTAGCCGACCTGCTTGCCCTTGGCGTCGTAGAAGTACTGGTAGGCGTCCATTTTGGCCTTGCCGGGCGAGCGGAAGCCGTCCACCACGAGCTGGGCCGGGCCGGCGTTCCACACGTTGGCGCTGAAGGCCAGGTAGTCCTTGCCCGGGACGTTCTCCGCGCCGTCGCTGATGGTGATGCCGTACGCCGGGAGCGAGCGCAGGTCGGGCTTGGGGACGTCCGGGACGGAGGCCTTGCCGGTGGGCCTCTTGGCGGCCGGCACGAGGGCGGGCGCCTTGCGCGAGCCGTCGGTCTGCCCGGTCGTGTCGCCGGTCCGCGCCCCGGCCGCGTCGGCGCCCCGGGCGCCGGCGAGCGCGGCCTGCTGCTTCTTCAGTGCCCACGGGAGGGCCGGCGGGGCGGCCTTCAGCGGTCCGTGGCCCGCGTTGTACGAGGGGGTCGCGCCGCTGGTCTCGGGCGCGCCGGCCTGGGCGGGCTTCACCGGGCCGTGCCCGGCGTGACCGGCGTGCGCGGCGGGTGCCCGGTGGGCGGTGCCGTGCCCACCGGCCGTGCCGTGCTCATCGGCCGTACCGTTCCCGGCGTGGCCCTCCGCCGTGCCGTGTCCGGCGTGTCCACCGGCCGCGGCCGACCGGGCGGCCCCGGCGCCGTTGCCCTCCTCCCAGCTGCGCTCCTGGACGGTGACCTTCACCGTCGCGGGCTTGTCGGCGATGCCGAAGAGGTCCCGGTACTTCTTGGCGACCCCGACCCTGGCCGTGTACGTGCCCGCCGCGAGCTTCACCGGCTGGGTGTAGGAACCGGCGTAGGTGTTGGAGGCCCACCCCTTCTCGACGCCCCACACGGAGCCGAGGGTGAAGGGGTTGGTGGGACAGCTCTCCGGATACTTCGAGGTGGCGGGCGCGTCGGGCCGGATCCGGCCGCTGGCGTTGTTCGGGCAGAAGCTCTCCGCGCGGCTGAGGACCTTCTTGCCCGCCTTGTCGGTGAGGGTGATCTCCGCGAAGCCGGGCAGCCCGGAGAAGTCCTTCACGGTCCCCTGGGGCAGCACCTTGGCCTTGGCCTTGCCGCCCTCGTACACGGTCTGGGTGAGGACCACCGGGTCCTTGTAGGACTTCCGGGTCGCCTTGAGCTCCAGCGGCGTCCCCTCCGCGGTCAGGTAGGTGCCCAGGTCCAGGTAGACGCCCGGGTCCTCCTTCCAGGAAGTGAGCGTGACCGAGCCGGTCGCCGCGACGAGGCTCAGCCTGGGGCCCGTCGCGGCCTTCGCCTGCTCCGGCGAGACGGCCATGAAGCCGGCCGTCACGGCCATGGCGGCGACGGCCGTGGTGCCGGCGAGCAGCGGACGCCCCAGCCGGTTGGTGCGGGTAGTGGTCATCGTTCCCTCGTTCTCGACGCTGTGCGAAGAAGGCGGACAGCGGGGCACGGCCCGGCGGGACGGGAGGACCGTCCGGCCGGCGCGGCGAGAGGCACTCGCCGCGCCCGTGCGGTGAGAGGAGGGGATCCGGCGCCCGGTTGTCCGGGGGGTCGAAATCGTCGGGATGTTGGCCGAATAGCGCCGCTGTGGGGGAAACGGCCGGTGCGGCGGATCGATGGGCCGACGGCGTGGGACGGTCGGGCCGTACGGGTTGGACAAGGCGTACGAGGCGCCCCGGCCGCCCTGGTCGCCCCGGCGGCCCCGCCGCCCTGGTCGCCCCACCGCCCCGGCCGCGCGGGGGCGCCCCGTCTCAGCGGTGCCGGTCGGCTCCGTCGCGCGCGGCGGCCTCGTCGTCCGAGGTGGTCCCTTCGCGCGCCGCGGCCCGCCGGCCCGCCACCACGTCCGCGACGGCGACGGCGAGCGAGGCCACGACGAAGGCGATCGAGACGAGGAGGCCGTGGTCGTAGGCGGTGGCCCAGCCGTCCTGGGCGACCTGGCCGAAGAAGACGGAGCCGACCGCGGCGATGCCGACCGCCGAGCCGACCCGCTGGCCGGTCTGGAGGGTGCCGCCGGCGCTGCCCGCGCGGCGCACGGGCACCTCGGAGAGGGTGAGGGTCTGGTTCGGGGCGATCACCAGGCCGCTGCCGAGTCCCGCGAGGAGCAGCGGGGCGAGCATGGCCCAGCCCGCGCCCCGGCCGGGCACCTGGTGGACGGCGAACGCCGTCCCGGCGAGGCCGATCGCCACCATCGCCAGGCCGACGACCACGAGGGGCCGGCCGAAGCGGTCCACGAGCCGGCCGCCGATCCCGGCCGCGATCCCGGAGCCCAGGGCGAAGGGGGTGATGGTGAGCCCGGCCTGGAGCGCGCTGTAGTGCAGTCCGCTCTGGAGGTAGAGCGTGCTGACGAAGAAGATCGAGGTGAAGCCCGCGAAGTAGAGCAGGATCAGGAGCGAGCCGAGCCAGTAGGAGCGGACGCGGAAGAGTTCCAGGTCGATGAGGGGCTCGTCGCCCGAGCGGGCGCAGCGGCGCTCCCAGGCCACGAAGACCGCGAGCAGGACGGCGGCGACGGGGACGAGCAGGTACTTGCCGTTGCCGGGCCACTGCTGGGACTGGACGAAGGGCAGCAGCAGGGCGAGGACCGCGGCGCCGAGGAGCACCACGCCGACCGGGTCGAGGCGGCCGAGCCGCACCGGCTTGGCGTCCGGTGTGTCGGGCAGCAGCCGCCGGGCGAGGAACAGGCACACGATCCCGATGGGGAGGTTGACGTAGAAGACCCAGCGCCAGCCCTCCTCGGGGCCCGCCGCCTGGATCAGCAGGCCGCCGAGGAGGGGGCCGACGGCGGTGGAGATGCCGACGACGGTGCCGAACATCCCGAAGGCCCTGCCGCGCTCGGAGCCCCGGAACATCTGCTGGATGAGCGCGGAGATCTGGGGCGAGACGAGGCCGCCGGCCACGCCCTGCGCCAGGCGTGAGATCACCAGCCACATGCTCGTCTGGGCCGCTCCGCAGGAGGCCGAGGCGAGCGTGAAGAGCGCGAGGCCGACGATGAAGACGCTGCGCCGGCCGCGCGCGTCGCCGAGGCGTCCGGCCGGGATGAGGAAGAGCCCGAAGGCGAGCGCGTATCCGGAGAGCACCCACTGGAGGTCCGACTCGGGGGTGTCGAGGCCGGTGCGGATGGAGGGCAGCGCGACGTTCACGATCGACACGTCGAGGAGGGTCATGAACCCCGCCACGAGGCAGACGCCGAGCGCCTTCCACCGGTTCGGGTCCGGTTCCTCCTGCGGCCGGTGCGGGGCCTGCGCCGACTCTTGCCGGGTCACGTGTCCTCCTGGTCCCTCGGGTACGGCCCGGTGGACGGCGCGCGACACGGGCCGTGTGCGCCTCCCGGGCTGCGAAGACCCGGGTACCCGGCGCACGCCTTCCCGATACCTCCTTTTCCTGTGGATCATCCGTTGATGTGGGCAAATGCCCGGGTGTCCGTGCGGGGCACCCGGGCCGGGGAGGCGGTCCGGGGACCGTCAGGCCGCCGTGTCGAAGGTGTAGTGGGGCGTGTGGTCCAGCATGTCGGCGGGGGTCACGTCGTTCCACGGGCGCATGGTGTCGTGGAGGTCCACGACGTTGCGGGTGCCCGCGGCCGGCAGGTAGGCCGAGCCGGGGTGGCGGGCCTGCCAGTCGGCCCACAGCTTGTCGACGAAGGCGTGGTGCAGCCAGAAGACGGGGTCGTTGGGCGAGACCCCGGTGGCCATCTGGCCGCCGACCCAGACGTGGACGCGGTTGTGGAGGTTCACCCCGCGCCAGCCCTCCAGGTGGTTGCGGAAGCCGTCGGAGGCGCTGTTCCAGGGGGCGGTGTCGTAGGTCTCCATGGCGAGGACGGAGTCCACCTCGGCGCGGGTGGGGAGCTGCCGGCCGCCGGCGCCGAGGTCGCGCCGGAGGAAGTCGCGTCCGTCGACGCGGACGGCGATCGTCCAGCGGTTGCCGGACCGGGCGAAGGGGCCGTCGGTGACCTGCCCGTCGCGGGCGCGGCCGGTGCCGCCGAGGAAGTCGGGCGCCCAGAGCGAGGAGCGGGAGGTGCGGTCGGCGGTCCAGTCCCAGTAGGGCAGGGTGACGGTCGCGTCGACGGACTTCAGGGCCTCCTCGAACTCCAGGAGGAAGCGCCGGTGCCAGGGCAGGAAGGACGGCGAGCGGTGGCCGACGCGGTCGCCGTCGTCGGTGTCGCCCATGATGAAGGCGTTGTGCGTGGTGACGAAGGCGTCGTACCGCCCGGAGCGCTTGAGCTCCAGGAGGGCGTCGACGAAGCGGCGCTTCTCGTCGGCGGTGAGGGCGGCCTGGTTCTTGCGTACGGTCATGGTGGTGCGTGCTCCTGGAGGGGTCAGCGGAGGGTTCGGCCGAGGGCGAGGGGGACGAGCGGGGCGCCGCGGAGTTCGCGGACGGCCGCGCGGGCCAGCTCCCTGGGCGTGGCGACGGGCTCGTAGTGGTGGATCACGCTGATCCAGGTGCCGTCGGCGTTCCGCATGACGTGCAGTTCCCGCCCGTCGACGGTGACGGTGTAGCCGCCTGCGTGGTGTCCCCCGTGGTGGCCGCCGCCGTGCGCGGGCCCGCCCTGGATGCGGCGGCCCTGGTAGACCTCGTCGAAGGCGGCCGGGTCGGAGCCGGCCGCCGGGGCGGCGGCGCGGAGGCCCGAGGCCGCGGCCGGGCCCGCCTGGGCGAGGACCGCGACGGCGCCCGCGGCGCCTGCCGCGACGCCGAGCGCCCGGCGGCGGGTGATGCTGGACATGAGATACCCCCAAGTGGTCTGTGCGACCGGGGGTTTGGTCATATGCCCCCGGCAGGGGTCATCAGTACCCGGGGGTGTCGGCGCGGCGGAAATCGCCGGGGGGCGGTTGGCCGCGAAGTGGTCAACTTGCCACGGAAAGTGCAGGTTTGAACAGAGTTGATCTTGCTGTTCGTGGACACGGAACCACCCCGGAGCGAAAATCTTACGGAGAAAGTGCTCTTTCCGTGAATGATCTTTCGCTCCGGGGTGCGAGGTGTGGCGGGGCCCACGCCCCCGGATTGTCCGGATCGGGCCTCAGCCGCGACCGGCCTTGCGCCGCGCCCGCAGCCACTCCCGGTTCATCGCCGAGATCGACGGCAGGGGGATGCCCTTCGGGCAGGCCGTCGCGCACTCGCCCGTGAGGGTGCAGCCGCCGAAGCCCTCCGCGTCCATCTGGGCGACCATGTCGAGGACCCGGGTCTCGCGCTCCGGGGAGCCCTGGGGCAGCACGTTAAGGTGGTTGACCTTGGCCGAGGTGAAGAGCATGGCCGAGCCGTTGGGGCAGGCCGCCACGCACGCGCCGCAGCCGATGCACTCGGCGTGCTCGAAGGCGGAGTCCGCGTCGGGCTTGGGGACGGGGGTGGCGTGGGCCTCGGGGGCCGCGCCCGTGGGGGCGGTGATGTAGCCGCCGGCCTGGATGACCCGGTCGAAGGCCGAGCGGTCGACCACCAGGTCCTTGACGACCGGGAAGGCGGAGGCGCGCCAGGGCTCGACGTCGATGGTGTCGCCGTCGCGGAAGGAGCGCATGTGGAGCTGGCAGCTCGTGGTGCGCTCGGGGCCGTGGGCGTCGCCGTTGATGACGAGGCTGCACGCGCCGCAGATGCCCTCGCGGCAGTCGTGGTCGAAGGCCACGGGGTCCTCGCCGCGCACGATGAGTTCCTCGTTGAGGGTGTCGAGCATCTCCAGGAACGACATGTCCGGGGAGATGCCGTCCACCTCGTAGGTGGCCATGGCGCCGTCGGCGTCGGCGTTCCGCTGGCGCCAGACGCGCAGGTTGAGCTTCATGCGTAGCTCCGCTGGGTGGGGTGGACGTACTCGAAGGTCAGTTCCTCCTTGTGGAGGACGGGGGCGGCGCCGTCGGTGAACTCCCAGGCCGCCGCGTAGGCGAACTCCTCGTCGCGGCGGGCCGCCTCGCCGTCGGGGGTCTGGGACTCCTCGCGGAAGTGGCCGCCGCAGGACTCGGCGCGGTGGAGCGCGTCGAGGCACATCAGCTCGGCGAGCTCCAGGTAGTCGACGATCCGGTTGGCCTTCTCCAGGGACTGGTTGAACTCCTCGCCGGTGCCGGGGACCTTGATCCGGCGCCAGAACTCCTCGCGGATCTCGGGGATGCGGGCGAGCGCCTCGCGCAGCCCCTCCTCGGTGCGGGCCATGCCGCAGTGCTCCCACATGAGTTCGCCGAGTTCGCGGTGGAAGGAGTCCGGGGTGCGGTCGCCGTCGACGGAGAGCAGCAGGTTCAGCCGGTCCCCGGTCTCGGCGAGCACCTCGCGGACCGCCGGGTGGTCGTCGGTGACCGGTTCGGCGTGCGGGTGGCGGGCGAGGTAGTCGTTGATGGTGGCGGGCAGGACGAAGTAGCCGTCGGCCAGGCCCTGCATGAGGGCGGAGGCGCCGAGCCGGTTGGCCCCGTGGTCGGAGAAGTTGGCCTCGCCGACGGCGAAGAGGCCGGGGACGGTGGTCTGGAGGTCGTAGTCGACCCAGAGCCCGCCCATCGTGTAGTGCACGGCGGGGTAGATCCGCATGGGGACCTCGTACGGGTTCTCGGCGGTGATCCGCTCGTACATGTCGAAGAGGTTGCCGTACTTCTCCTCGACGGCCCTGCGGCCCATCCGGCGGACGGCGTCGGCGAAGTCCAGGTAGACGCCCTGGCCGCCGGGGCCGACGCCGCGGCCCTCGTCGCAGACGTTCTTGGCGGCGCGGGAGGCGATGTCGCGGGGGACGAGGTTGCCGAAGGAGGGGTAGATGCGCTCCAGGTAGTAGTCGCGCTCCTCCTCGGGGATCTCGGCGGCGGGGCGGGTGTCGCCCTGGGCCTTGGGCACCCAGATGCGTCCGTCGTTGCGCAGCGACTCGCTCATCAGGGTCAGCTTGGACTGGTGGTCGCCGGTGCGCGGGATGCAGGTGGGGTGGATCTGGGTGAAGCAGGGGTTGGCGAAGTACGCGCCGCGCCGGTGGGCCCGCCAGACGGCGGTGGCGTTGGAGTTCATCGCGTTCGTCGACAGGTAGAAGACGTTCCCGTAGCCGCCGGTGGCCAGGACGACGGCGTCGGCGTAGTGGGTGGAGACCTCCCCGGTGATCAGGTCGCGGGCGACGATGCCCCGGGCCCGCCCGTCGACGACGATCAGGTCGAGCATCTCCGTACGGGCGTGCATCTCGACGTGTCCGGCGGCGATCTGCCGGGACAGCGCCTGGTAGGCACCGAGGAGGAGCTGCTGTCCGGTCTGGCCGCGGGCGTAGAAGGTGCGGGAGACCTGGACGCCGCCGAAGGAGCGGGTGTCGAGGAGGCCGCCGTACTCGCGGGCGAAGGGGACGCCCTGGGCGACGCACTGGTCGATGATCTCGACGGAGATCTGGGCGAGGCGGTGGACGTTGGACTCGCGGGCCCGGAAGTCGCCGCCCTTGACGGTGTCGTAGAAGAGGCGGTGCACCGAGTCGCCGTCGTTGCGGTAGTTCTTGGCGGCGTTGATGCCGCCCTGGGCGGCGATGGAGTGGGCGCGGCGCGGGGAGTCCTGGAAGCAGAACTGGACGACCTGGTAGCCCTGTTCGGCCAGGGTGGCGCCGGCGGAGCCGCCGGCCAGGCCGGTGCCGACGACGATGATCCGGTGCTTGCGGCGGTTGGCGGGGTTGACCAGCTTCGCCTCGAAGCGGCGGGTGTCCCAGCGTTCGGCGACGGGCCCGGCGGGGGCCTTGGTGTCGGCGATCGGCTCGCCGACGGCGTAATCGACAAAGCTCATGGTCAGCTCACCACTCCGGTCATGACGGCGACGGGGACGGAGACGAAGCCCGCGGTCAGGGCGAGCGCGAGGCCGTTGGCGAGGCCCCGGAGGAGGCGCTCGCGGCGGGCGTTGCCGACGCCCAGGGTCTGTGCGGCGCTCCAGAAGCCGTGGCGGACGTGGAGGCCGACGGCGAGCATGGCGACGACGTAGATGACGTTGCCGTACCAGGTGGAGAAGGTGTCGACGACGTTCTGGTAGGGCCTGCCCTCCTCGAAGCCGCCGGTGTGGACGGTGCCGGTGGTCAGGTCGAGGACGTGCCAGACGATGAACAGGGCGAGGATGATCCCGCCCCAGCGCATGGTGCGGGTGGCGTACGAGGCCCGCCTGCGGCGGTGCACGTAGGCCGTGGGGCGCGCCTTGATGTCGCGCCGGCTGAGCTGGTACGCGGAGACGGCGTGGGCGACGACGGCGGCGAGGAGCACGATCCGGACGATCCAGAGGGCCCACTCGTGGTGCAGGAGCGGGGCGCCCATGACGCGCAGCCAGTGGGCGTAGCCGTTGAACTCCTCGGGGCCGAAGAAGACCTTGAGGTTGCCGATCACGTGGGCGACGAGGTAGCCGAGCATGATCAGCCCGCTGACGGCCATGACCGTCTTCTTGCCGAGCGTCGAGGAGAGGAATCCGCGTGACGGTGTGGGGGACGGCGGGCGGTCCGCCGTCCGGTTCCCCGTGGGTGCCAGAGCCATGCCGTCGAGGCTAGGGCCGAAGGGCCCGAGAGGTCCAAGACATGGTTCGGCTGATCTCGATAGGCTCCTCCTATGCGCATCGCCTAGGCTGGGCCCATGCAGTTCCAGCAGCTCCTCTACTTCGTCGCCGTGGCCGAGACCCGGCACTTCACCCGGGCCGCCGAGCGCGTCCACGTCTCGCAGCCCTCGCTCTCCCAGCAGATCAAGGCCCTGGAGCAGGAGCTGGGCGCGGAGCTGTTCAGCCGGGCCCGGGGCAACATCACCCTCACCGACGCCGGGGAGGCCCTGCTGCCGCTGGCCCGCCGGATCCTCGCCGACACGGAGACGGCCCGCCTCGAGGTGCAGGAGCTGGCCCGGCTCAAGCGGGGCCGGGTGCGGCTCGGCGCGACCCCGAGCCTGTGCACGGGGCTCCTGCCGGACGTGCTGCGCGCCTTCCACGACCTGCACCCGGGGATCGAGCTCCTGATCGAGGAGAGCGGCTCGCACGACCTCGTGCGGGAGCTGGCGCGCGGGGCGCTCGACCTGGCCCTCGTGGTGCTGCCGCTGCCGACCCCGTCACCCGCCCTGACCACGATCGAGCTGCTCCGGGAGGACCTGGTGGTGGTCTCCGCCGCCTCGGAGCCGGCGCCCCGGCGCCCGGTGCGGATCACGGACCTGCGCGACCAGCCGCTCGTGATGTTCCGGCACGGCTACGACCTGCGGGAGCTGACGGTGGCGGCCTGCCGGGCGGAGGGGTTCGAGCCCGCGTTCACCGTCGAGGGCGGGGAGCTGGACGCGGTGCTCGGTTTCGTACGGGCCGGGCTCGGGCTCGCGGTGGTCCCGGCGATGGTCGCCGCGCGGGCCGGCCGCGACCTGCGGGTGACGGCCCTCGCCCGGCCGGGGCTGCGCCGCACCATCGCGCTGGCCCACCGCAGCGACGTGGCGCCGCCGAGGGCCGCGCGGGAGCTCCAGCGGGTCCTGCTGGCCTCCCGGAAGGTGCGGCCGGGGGGCACGTCCGTCTGACCTTCCCCCCGTCACGCCGTCCTCGTCACACCGCGTCCGCCAGGAGCAGCGAGTGGATGCGGTCCGGGGCGCCGGGGCGGGCGTAGTACCAGCCCTGTGCCGTGTCGCAGCCGAGCTCCCGGAGCTGGCGCGCCTGCGCCCCCGTCTCCACGCCCTCGACGGTGACCGCGAGCTCCAGGCTGTGGGCGAGCGAGACGATCCCCTCGACGATCTTCAGGTCGACCGGGTCCACCGGGTGCTGCTGCATGCCCCGGGTGAAGGAACGGTCCAGCTTGAGGACGCTCACCGGAAGCCGCCGCAGGTTGGCCAGGTTCGAGTAGCCGGTGCCGAAGTCGTCGAGCGCGATGTCGACGCCCATCTCGGCGAGCTGCCGCAGCGGCTTCAGGAGGCCCTCGTCGGCGCCGATCAGGGCCGACTCGGTCACCTCCAGGCAGAGCGCGCCCGGGTCGAGCCCGGAGCGCTCCAGGACGTCGACGGTGTCGGCGACCAGGCGCGGGTGGTGGAGCTGCGTCGGGGAGAGGTTGACGTTGATGCGCAGCGGGCCGCCGTCGGCGTGCCGGGTCTGCCAGAAGCGGGCCTGGCGCACGGCCTCCTGGAGCACCCAGCGGCCGAGCGGCACGATCAGGCCGGTGTCCTCGGCGAGCGGGATGAAGCGGTCGGGACCGAGCACCCCGTGCTGCGGGTGGCACCAGCGGACGAGCGCCTCCGCGCCGTGCACGCTGCCGTCGCCGAGGTGGACGAGCGGCTGGTACTCGATGAAGAACTCGCCGCGCTCCAGGGCGGCCGGCAGGGCCGTGGTGAGCCCGTGCCGTGTGATGGCGCGGGCGTCGGCCTCGGGGTCGGCGAGCTCGAAGCGGTTGCCGCCCGCCGACTTGGCCCGGTACATGGTGATGTCGGCGCTCCGCAGCACCTCGGCCGGGGTCCGCTCCCCCGCCGGGCCCTCGACGACGCCGAGGCTGCCGCGCACGGTCAGCTCGCGGCCGTCGATGCGCAGCGGGGTGGCGAGGGCGCCGAGGATGCGGTCGGCGAGGTCGGTGACGTCCCGCTCGCCGCCGGAGCCGGTGGTGAGGGCGACGAACTCGTCGCCGCCGAGCCGGGCCACCATCTCGTTGGCCCCGGTGACGCAGCTCTGCAACCGGTCCGCGACCTCGACGAGGAGCCGGTCGCCGGTGGAGTGGCCGAGGCTGTCGTTGATGACCTTGAAGCCGTCGAGGTCGAGGTAGCAGAGGCCGAAGCGGGCGTTGTCGCCGGGGGCGAGCGCCTTCTCCAGGCGCTCGAAGAACAGGGTCCGGTTGGGCAGTCCGGTGAGGGCGTCGTGGGTGGCCTCGTACCGCAGGCGCAGGTGGAGCAGGCGCCGTTCGGTGGTGTCCTCCAGGAGGGCCAGCTGGTACTGGGGGCGGCCGTCGGCGTCCCGGAGGAGCGAGACGGTGAGGTTGGTCCACAGAACCGTTCCGTCACCGCGGTAGTAGGGCTTCTCGACCCGGTAGTGCTCCCGCTCGCCGCGGACCAGCTCCTCGTACAGCTTCCAGACGTGCGGCCCGTCCTCCGGGTGGACCCACTCGCTGACCTTGCGGCTGCGCAGCCGGCCCTCCATCCCGCCGAACATGCGGGTGAGGGTCTCGTTGACCTCCAGGAGGTTGCCGTCGAGGTCGGCGATGCCGATGCCGATGGCCGCTCCGTCGAAGACCGCGCGGAAGCGGCTCTCGGTGGCGTGCAGGGCGATCTCGGCGGCGGTGCGGGCGGCGAGCGCGGAGCGGGCGATGGCCTCCTGCTCGGCGAGGGTCCGCTCGCGCAGGGCCTGGGCGTAGCCGGCGGCCATGGCGTGCTGGAGCCGGGCGCAGCGGGCCCGGAGCTCCTCGGTCGGCAGGTCCGACTCCGTACCGCAGTAGAGCACCAGGTACGAGTCGACGACGCCGAGGCTGCGGCCGAGCGCGTCCGGGTCGGTGCAGTGGGCGGCGACCAGGGCCGCGCCGGCGCGCTGGGCCGGGGCCGTGTCGAAGGGCCGGGCGTGCAGGGCGTCGCACAGGGTGCGGGCCAGCGGCAGCAGGTGCACCTCGAACTCGGCCCGGGTGAGCGACGTGGCGGTCACCGGGAAGATCGCGCGGCTCCAGATGGTGACGAACCGCCTGAGTCTGTCCTCCGGGCCGTCGGCCTCGGCGCCGGAACCGGCCGGCTGGGACGGGACCTTCACGCCTTGCGCCCCACCCCTGCGAGGCCGGAGAAGGTGTGGGGATCCTCCTCCTCGACCGGACTCTCCGGACGCCAGACGGGCAGCGGGACGAGACCGGGTTCGAGCAGCTCGGTGCCCTCGAAGAAGCGGGTGACCTCCGCGCCCGAGCGCATCACCAGGGGGTTGCGGATGTTCCGGTAGACCCCGACGGTGCCGCCGGCCTGCTCCTCCATGGACGGGATGCCCTCGTACGAGGCGTGGGTGAGGATCAGGAAGCTGCCGGGCGCGAGGGCGTCGATCAGCTCGGCGACGGCCTCGTACGGGCGGTCGTGGTCCTCCAGGAAGTGGAGGACGGCGACGAGGAGGAGGGCCACCGGCCGTTCCAGGTCGAGGAGTCGGGTCACCTCGGGGCTGTGCAGGACGTCGGCCGGCTTGCGCAGGTCGGCGGAGACGACGGCGGTGCCCTCGACGCCCTCCAGGACGGCGCGGCTGTGCGCGACGGCGACCGGGTCGTGGTCGACGTAGACGACCCGCGCGGCCGGGTCGGCGGCGCGGGCGACCTCGTGCACGTTGCCGAAGGTGGGTATGCCGGAGCCGATGTCCAGGAACTGGGTGACGTCGTTGTCAACGGCGTGGCGGACGGCGCGCCGCATGAACGCCCGGTTCGCCTGCATGATCTTGGGCAGGCCGGGCATGAACTCCATGGCCTTGCGGGCCGCTTCCCGGTCGACTTCGAAGTTGTGCGAGCCGCCCAGGTAGAAGTCATACATTCGGGACACGCTCGGCACCGAAATGTCGATACCCGGCGGAGCCCAGGCGGGACGCTCCATCAATGTCTCCAACAAGTCGCCGTGGGATACGGCCATGTGTTCGCGGCCGGTGTTCGAGGTGAGGCTACTGATCGCCCGCCGGGAGGGCGAGTGGAAACGGAAATTCGCGGTCCGTTCTTGGTCACACGCCATTGGCACGTGCGTCCAGAGCGCCGACTTCACGCCTCCGGACCGTGCATATTCACGTGCATATGAGCGTGCGTCGGTTCCGTCCGCGGTTCCGCACGTGCCCGGGAGGGGGGCCGGGCCCCTTTCCTGGCTGGGGTGTTGCCGCGATCGGGGCCCTGTCGCCGGTGCAGGATGCCCCGTCGACCGTCCTGTGCGACAGGGCGACAACCGGACAGTTCTTCTTGTGGCGGCCTGAACGGTTCCCGTCGGGAATCGAAGTGCGCGGCGATACCCGGGCATTGCGCCGAATCCGCCTACTGTCCGATAGAACGTCAAGTCCGCGCCTCCGGAGATCCCCTCCATCCGGCGAATCCGCCGGGTTTCCGCCCCGGCGCACGCCACCCGGGATCAAGCTCGACGGCGTGTCTCTGTACGGATCACTCCTCGCGCGACCGCTGGCGGCCCTGGCCCTGGTGTGGCTGGTCGCCACCCCCGCGCCCGTCTCCGCCGACGCCTGCGCCCACGCCGTGACCGGTCCCGGCGGTGCGCACACCGCGGTGACGTCCGCCGGGACGGGCGGGTGCCACGACCACGACCACGACCACCATCACCCGCACCCGCACCCGCACCCGCACGAGCCGAGCCCGACGCCCACGCCGCCGCCCTCGTGCCCGTCCCCGACGCCCAGCCCCACCCCCACCCCGCCCCCCACTCCAACCCCGACGCCGACGCCGACCCCGACCCCGACCCCGGCGCCGACCGTGCCGCCCCGGCCCACCCCGGAGCCGCCTCCCCCGCCCGCCCCGAAGCCGCCACCTCCCCCCGTACGCACGACGCCGCCCCCGCCTCCCGTACGGACGCCGATCCCGCCCGTACCGGAGCCGCCCCGGGCCACCCCGCCGGTGCCGCGTCCCGCGCCGCCCGTCACCAGGGCGCCGGAGCCCGCGCCGACGTCCGCCGCCGCTCCCCCGCCCCCGACCTCCGCGCCACCCCCGTCCCCCGCTCCCGTCGCGCTCCCCCACTACCGCCCGGTCACCCGGCCCCAGCCGAAGAGCCGCACGTCCGTGCTCACCACGACGCTGGTGATCATCGCCCCGGCGGTCCTCGCGACCGCGATCCTGCGCTCCCGCTCCCGCTGACCCCGGCCGGCTCCATCCCTTCGGCCGGTCCCACTGATCACGACCGGCCCCACTGACCCCACCGGAGGAATCCGTGTCCGAATGGCTCGTCCTGTCCCTCGCGATGGCGGCGGCCTGCGCCGTCGTGCTCACCATCGTGGTCATCAACCACCGCCGGATCCCCGCGGACGACGACCCCAGCGAGACCCCGGACGTCATCGAGTACATGACGATGATGATCGGCGTGATCTACGCCATCGTCCTCGGCCTGGCCATCGCCGGCGTCTGGGAGGCGCGGGGGGCCGCCCAGGAGACCGTGCGGCAGGAGGCCCAGGCGCTGCACGAGATCTCGGCCCGCGCCGAGGTGTACCCGCAGGAGGTCCGCGCCCGCATCCGCGCCGACGTCGACGCGTACGTCTCCTACGTGGTCGACGACGAGTGGCGGCACATGTCCGAGACCGGGGAGCTGAGCGACGAGGGCACCGTGCTCCTGGAGAAGGTGCGGCGGAGCGTCACCGACTACCGGCCGGCGAACGACTTCGAGGGGCAGGCGTACCAGCCGCTGGTGGACCAGGTGGCCGCCGTCGACGACGCCCGGAACGCGCGCGGGCAGAACGCGGGCGAGACCATGCCCGGGGTGGTGTGGTTCGGTCTGATCGTCGGCGCCCTGGTGACGGTCGGCCTGATCTTCACGCTCCAGATCCGCAGGACCGGGCGGGAGCTGCTGCTCGCCGGCCTCTTCAGCGTGCTCATCGCCTTCCTGCTGTTCCTCATCTGGGACTTCGACGCGCCGTTCGGCCGGGGCATGTCGGCCACCGCCACGCCGTTCACGGACCTGTTCCCGCGGCTCACCCGGTGAGGAGCGCCACCCGGGTGGGCCGCACGGGGGACCCGCGTGACCCGTTCGCACCTCTGGGATCGCGGGCGTGGTGAAGCGCTCCTAGCGTTTCGGACATCGAGGTGCAGGCAGGCCCTTCGCGGGAACCCCCTTCCGCGGCTGCCCCTCGGGACCCGGAGGATTCACCATGCGCGCGATACGTGCCGCATCCACCGCCCTGTTGGGGGTGGCCGCCTTCGCCCTGGCCGCCCCCTTCGCCGTCGCGACGGAAGGTGCCCCGGCACCCCAGCCGCGGGCGCGGGGCGCCAAGGCACCGGGCGATTTCGTCGTTTCGCCCTCGGTCGTCTCCCCCGGCGGGCGGGTGACGCTGAGCGCCCCTGGCTGCGCCAGCACCGCGACGGCGGCGGCCGGTGTCTTCGACACCGCCGTCATCGCCCCGGGCTCGACGGCGACCGCCACCGTGGACCTGGACGTGCGACCCGGCAGCGTCTACACGGTCGCGTTCAACTGCACGGGCGGCGTCCGGGACACCGTCGACCTCACGATCGCCGGCGGTGCCACGGCCACCGCCACCCCGACGATCCGCTCCACGATCCTCACCACCCCTCGGGGTGTGCAGGGCGGTCTCGGCGGGTCGGTCGACGACGGGGTCGGTCCCGTCGAACTGGCCGCGGGCGGTGCGCTCGTCCTGGCCGCCGCGGGCGGCGTCTTCTACGTGGTGCGCCGCCGCGCCGCCGAGTCCCGGCGCCACTGAGGTGCGGCGGACCGCAGGGGCGCGCGGGCGTCCGAGAACGCCCGTCGCCCCCGGGTCCTGGAGAGGACCCGGGGGCGACGGGCACGGCGGGCCGACCGGGAGGTTCGGCCGATCAGACCCCCGCGCCGGTCACACGGCGACGGCGGGCGATGAAGAGACCCCCGCCGAGCGCGGCCGCGGCGACGAGGCTGCCGCCGACGGCCATCTCGGCGGAGCTGGGGGCCAGCGAGCCGCCGAGGCCGCCCTGGGCACCGCGGCCCGAGAGGACCCGGAACGACTGCGTGGCCACGGAGTTGCTGCCGTTGCAGCGGACGGCCAGGTTGTAGTTGCCCGGGGTGGCGTGGTTGTAGACGCGGGCGACGGCGGTGGAGACGCCGTTGTTGTTGCCCGAGAGGGTGGTCTCCGGGAAGGCGTTGGACGTGACCGTGCCGCCGCGGTTGCAGCCACGCGCGGTGATCGTGAGCGTCGAGCCGGGGTGGACGTCGTAGGGGTTGACGGTGACGTCGGCCGGACCGCCGTTCCCGCCGCCGTTGTTGCCGCCGTTCCCGCCGTTGTTGCCGCCGTTGCCACCCCCGTTCCCCCCGCTGTTACCGCCGCTGAGGACGGTGCCCGGACCGTGGGTGGCGGCGGCGAGGGGGGCCGCGAGCCCGACCGCCGCGATCGCGGTGGCGGTCACCGCCAGAGTGCGTGCAGCACGCATGGTTGAACCTCCAGTGGAAGACGCCCCAAAGCGGTGCTCCGGGAGTTTCGACGAGTACGCCTTCCATGACGAACCATCACCATTCGTGACGGACTACGCATGTCGGCACTGGTCCACTCCGGTGAGGCGACACGCCGGGGCGAAGGGCGTCGGACGTGCCGTATGCACAGGTCAGCGGCTTCCGGAGTGCTTATCTGACGATTACTCGGATGGGTCAGCCCGGTGTCACCCGCCTGTCGGCCCGTCCGTCGCCCGCCCGGCGGCCCGTCCCCCGTCCGCCGGCCGTCCGCCCGCCGTCTCCCGGGGCCCGCTCCGGCGCCCGTCCGGGGGCGGCGCCCACCCGTTCGGACCGTCCGGCGCGACGGGCCTCCGGACCGCCCTTACCGTTCTGTCGACGCCACGAAGGGAGAACCATGCCCGCGAAGGACTTCCGCGTCTCCGAGCGCAGGAGACTCCAACCCTGGGGCGTCCTGGCCCTCGCCATGCTGTCCGGACTCGCGATGATGCGCAACGGCGTGGACGCCGCCTCCGGGCCGCCGCAACCCGCCGCGGCCGCCCGTCCGGTGGCGCCCCCGACCGCCCCGGCGGCTCCCTCGGCGGCCACCGGCCTGGAGCCGCTGCCCTTCGCCCCGGCCTCCCGGATCAAGATCCCGGCGATCCGGGTCGCGGCCCCGATCATGGACGTGGGCCTGGACGCGGACGGCTGGGTGGCGGCGCCCCCGCCCCAGGACGCCAATCTCGCCGGCTGGTACCAGAACGGCATCTCCCCCGGCCAGCGGGGCACTTCGGTCGTCGTCGGCCACGTCGACAACACCCAGGGCCCGGCGGTCTTCTACGGTCTCGGCTCCCTGGAGAAGGGCCAGCACATCGAGGTCGAGCGGTACGACGGCCGGGTCGCGGTCTTCGAGATCTACGGCGTCGAGGTGTACGCGAAGGACGACTTCCCCGGCGTGCAGGTCTACGCGGACACGGGCCAGCCGGAGCTGCGGGTCATCACCTGCGGCGGCGGGTACACGCGCGCGCGGGGCTACGACGGGAACGTCGTCGTCTACGCCCGGATGGTCGGCTCCCGCTGACCTCGCGCCACGCGTGGAGGAGGGCCCGGCACCTGGAGTGCCGGGCCCTCCTCCGCGTACGGCGGCTCAGCGCCGGGGAACGGTGATGTGGTAACCGGCGTCGAGGAGTTCGGGCAGGTAGCGGCGGAGCGCGGCCACGCTCTGGGAGCGGTCGCCGCCCGCGTCGTGGTTGAGGACGACGACGCCGGGGGCCGCGCCGTCGAGCACGCGGCGGACGATGGAGTCGGCGCCGGGCTCCGTCCAGTCCAGGGTGTCGACGGTCCAGGCGAGCGGCTCCATGCCGAGCTCGGCGCCGATCTCGAAGGAGTGCCGGTTCCAGGCCCCGTAGGGGGCGCGGTACCAGAGCGGGGCCTTGCCGAGGGCCCGTTCGACGACCTCGCTGGTGGAGCCCAGCTCGTCGCGGATGCGGGAGGGCCGCAGCTTGGGGATCAGGGGGTGGGACCAGGAGTGGTTGCCGACGACGTGCCCCTCGTCGGCCATCCGCCGCAGCAGGTCCTGGTTCTCCACGGCCATCTCGCCGCAGACGAAGAACATCGCCCGGCAGTCGTGGCGGCGCAGGGTGTCGAGGATGCCGGGGGTGTAGCGGGGGTCGGGCCCGTCGTCGAAGGTCAGCACCATCGAGCGGCCGGCCCCGGACACGCTGAGGAAGGGCCGCTGCCGCACGGGCGGCAGCGCGCGCCGGTACGCCGGGGGCGCGTAGGCGGTCATCGGCTGGAGGCGGTACGCGTTCGGGTTCGGCCGGGCGGCCTTCGCCCCCGGGCCGGCGGCCGGACCCGCGGCCCCCGGCCCGGACCCGGTTCCCGGGGTGTGCCGGGGTGCGGGGGCGGCACCGGCGGTCCGGTCGGGCGCGGCGAGCCGGTCCGCGGCGAGGACTCCGACGGTGGCGGTGGCGCCGAGCGCGGCGGCGAGGCGCAGCACCGCTCGACGCCCGCTGGGCATCTGATCCTTTTTCATGACCAATGATTCATACGGATGAGGGTCCGCGCAGTTCAGCGACACCGGCCGCCCGTCCGAAAGCACCCGTTGAGCGGATAGTCTCGAAGGGTGACCGAACAGCAGGCCCACCGGTTCGAACGCGGCACCGACGGCCCGAAAGTGATCATGGCCGGGGTGGACGGCTCCGCCTCCTCCCTGCGCGCCGCGGCCTACGCGGCGGGGCTCGCCCGGCGGCAGAACGCCCTGCTGGCGCTCGTGTACGTGCAGCCGCTGCTCCCGGCGGGCGCCGCGCTCGGCGCGCCGGTGGCGGGCGTGACGGAGGAGATCGCCGAGGCGCTCGCCGAGGAGATCCGCGCGTCGGCCGAGCGGGTGAAGGACCTGTGGCAGGTGCGGTGGGAGTTCCGCACCTTCCGGGGTGACGCCTACGCGGGCCTGGTCCAGGCGGCGGAGGAGCTGACGGCCGACGCCGTGGTGGTGGGCGCCTCGGAGTCGGCGGGCCACCGGTTCGTCGGCTCGGTGGCCGTCCGTCTGGTGAAGGCGGGCCGCTGGCCGGTCACCGTGGTCCCCTGACCGGCGCTCCCCTCCCCGTCCTTCTTGCCCCGTCCTTCTTGCCCCGTCCTACTTGCCCATCACGAGGCCGTCCTTGCCGGCGCCCCGGCTGAGCACCACCCGCCGGATCGTGTCGCGGATCCCGGCCCGGCGCGGGTCCCCGCCGTCGTCGGCGCCGAGGTTGACCACCCGGCCGCGTCCGGTGTCGAACCACTGGGGGACGAACTCGGCCCGGGTGACCTCCCAGCGCCCGCCGGGGGTCCGGGGCGGGGTGAAGGTGAAGCGGCCGATGCTGCCCTGGTTGCCGCGCGGGTCAAAGGCGCCCCGGTGGTCGACCATGTCGCCGGCGATCTGGTCGCCCATCCCGTAGATCACCCAGGTGCCGTTGACCTTCTCGTAGGCCTGCGGGACGTGGGCGTGGGTGCCGATGATCAGGTCGACGTCAGGGCGACCGCCGGTCCGCGAGGCGGTCAGGGCCCGGCCGAGGGAGAGCTGCCGCTCGTCCGGCTCGGTCTGCCACTCGGTGCCCCAGTGGACGCTGACCACGACCACGTCGGCGCCGGCCGCGCGGGCCGCACGCGCGTCGGCGATCACCTTCTTCTCGTCGAGCAGCCCGACCGCCCAGGGCCGCCCCTTCGGGAGCGGGTAGCCGTTGGTGTCGTAGGTGTAGGCGAGCTGGGCGACGGTGGCGCCGCCCGCCTTCATCAGGGCGGGCCGGGCCGCCTCCTCGGCCGTGCGGGCGGATCCGGCGTGGCGGATGCCCGCCGCGTCGAGCGCGTCGAGGGTCCGGGCGAGGCCCTCGGCCCCGTCGTCGAGGGTGTGGTTGGAGGCGGTGGAGCAGGAGTCGTACCCGGTCGCCCTCAGTCCGGCGGCGACCTCGGGCGGCGACTTGAAGGCGGGGTAGCCGGTGTAGGGGCCGCCCTTCTTCCCGTACACGGTCTCCATGTGGCAGATGGCGAGGTCGGCGCCGGAGACGACGGACTTCACGCCGGAGAGCATGGGGCGGAAGTCGTAGCCGTCGCCGGCGGAGTCCTCGGCCGCCCTGCGAATGATGGAGTCGTGCGGGAGGACGTCCCCGGAGGCCACGAGGGTGAACCCGGCGGGCGCGGAGGCCGCGCCGGGGGCGGCGGAGGGGGCGGTGGGCCGTCCGGCGGCCCCCGGTGCGCTGGTCTTCGGGGCGGCGGTGCCCGCGGCCGGTCCGCCGCCGCTTCCGTCGCTTCCGCCGGTGCAGCCGGTCGCCGCCGCGAGCAGGACGGCGGCGAGCGCCGCCGTCCCCGCGGGCCTGGTGCGTGAGGTCATGTGCGGCACTTCACCTGATTCATGTGATGAACATCTGTTCTGATGAATTGATCGTGTGGGAAAGCCGCAGTCAAGGGGCGGGGCCGGACCGGGTCATGAACCCCGCTGAAACGGACGAAAGGACTCCGCCCGACCGTTCGCCGTACCATTCGCCGCTCGGTGCGACCGTTCGTCGCAGATCGGTGTCCGTTCCCTGTCCCCCGCCGTCCGGATGCGTTCGTATACGGGCCGACGACGAGCCGCGGGAGAGGTGGGCAGCATGACGACGGCGACGACCGACGAACGGACCCTGGAGGAGTTGCAGCGGGACCACGGCCCCGCGCTGCTCTCCTTCCTGCTCGGCCTCACCCACGGGGACCGGCAGCGGGCCGAGGACCTCGTCCAGGAGACCCTCGTACGGGCCTGGCAGCACCCCGAGGCCTTCGACGGCCCCTACGACTCCATGCGCCCCTGGCTCTTCACCGTGGCCCGCCGCCTCGCCATCGACGCGCGCCGCTCGCGCCTGGCCCGGCCCGCCGAGGTCGGCGACGGCGTCCTCGCCGTGACGCCCGACCCCGCCGACGCCACCGCCTCCGCCGAGGCCGCGCTCGACGTGCGGGCGGCCGTCCGGGAGCTGAGCCCCGAGCACCGGGCGGTGCTCGTCCGGCTCTACTTCCACGGCCTCACCGTCAACGAGGCCGCCGTGGAGCTCGGCATCCCCGCCGGGACCGTCAAGTCCCGCTCCCACTACGCCCTCCGGCAGCTCGGCCGGTCGCTGCCCGGCTACCGGCCGCGCCGGAACCCGGCGATGGCGACGGGGCGTTGAGGACGGCGCCGTCACCTCCGCCGTCCCCCGCGTCACGCCCGGCGACCGGAATCCCACCCGTACCGATCCGGCCGGAGAACGTATCCGAAACCACTCGGGCGAGTTGAGCAAAGCGGGACCCGCGGACGCCCCGTACGGAGGAGGCTCTCCCCCGGGCCCCGTAGTCCGGGCCCCTCACACGGCCCCTCACGCGCGGTCATGTCCGGGAGAAGGTGGGAGCGTTGCTGCCCGAGAGCACGAACGGCGCCGGCGGCACGAGCGGCGGCGGCCTCGCCGTCCCGATGGCCTGGCTGTGCGCCGAGTACCTGGCCGACGAGGTGCTGCGGGCCGCCGCGCTCGTGGCGCCCGGCTCACTGGAGTACCGGGCGGGCCTCCGGGCCCTGGCCCTCACCGTCCACCTCGCGGAGGACCCGGACCGGCCGCCCGCCGGCCGGATCGACGAGTGGCTGCGGCACACGGCGTACGACCGTCCCTGGCCGCCCTGGGTCGAGGAGCGGCTCGCCGAGCGGCGGACGGCCGGCGGCGGGGGGCCCGACCTGGCGCTCGCGCACACCGCGTGGCGGCAGCTGCGGGACACCTGGATCCTCGCCGCCGACCTCGACGGCCGCACGGACCTCGATCCGGGGTGCCCGGTCGACGAGGCCGAGCAGATCTGGCTGCCCGCCTGGAAGCTGGGCCTGCCGCTCGCGCACCTCTCGCTCCACCTGCGCTGACCGGGACGTCCGGACGGGGCTCACGGACGGGGCTCACGGACGGGGCTCACGGAAGGGGCTCACGGAAGGGAAGGGTGCACCCCCGGGCGGTACTTGGGGATCCGCACCGTCACCTTCATCCCGGCGCCGACGCCCGTCTCGATGACGAGGCCGTACTCCGTCCCGTACACCTGGCGCAGCCGCTCGTCCACGTTGGAGAGGCCGATGCCGGAGCCCGCCGGGTGCTCCCCGCGCAGGACGGCGCGCAGCAGCTCCGGGTCCATGCCGATGCCGTCGTCCTCGACGGTCACCACGGCCTCGGCGCCCGCGTCCCGGGCGGCGATGACGACCCGGCAGCCCTTCTCCCGGTCCTGGAGGCCGTGCTTGACCGCGTTCTCCACCAGCGGCTGGAGGCAGAGGAACGGCAGGGCCACCGGCAGCACCTCGGGCGCGATCCGGAGGGTCACCTTCAGCCGGTCGCCGAAGCGCGCCCCGGCGAGCGCCAAGTACTGCTCGATGGAGCGCAGTTCGTCGGCGAGCTGGGCGAACTCGCCGTGCCTGCGGAAGGAGTAGCGGGTGAAGTCCGCGAACTCCAGGAGGAGTTCCCGAGCCCGCTCGGGGTCGGTGCGGACGAACGAGGCGATGGCGGCGAGGGAGTTGAAGATGAAGTGCGGGGAGATCTGGGCGCGCAGGGCCTTGATCTCGGCCTCCACGATCCGGGTGCGCGAGCGGTCGAGCTCGGCCAGCTCCAGCTGGACGGAGACCCAGCGGGCCACCTCGGTCGCGGCCCGCACCAGGACGGCCGACTCCCGCGAGCCGTAGGCGACGAGCGCGCCGAGGACCCCGTCCTCGCCGGTGAGCGGGGCGATCACCGCCCAGCGCAGCGGGCACGCCGGATCGGCGCAGCCGGAGTCGGCGGAGCGGCTGCGGCCGGTGTCCAGGGTCGCGGCGGCCTGGGCGGGGACGTGCGCGCGGTGGTGGTCCTCGCCGGGCCCGTCCCAGGCCAGGACCGCGCCCCGGTCGGTGAGGCAGAGCGCCTCGGTGCCGAGCAGCGAGCGGAGCGTGCGGGCGGCCCTGCGGGCGGTCTCCTCGGTGAGTCCGGCGCGCAGCGGGGGCGCGGCGAGCGAGGCGGTGTGCAGGGTGTGGAAGGTGGCCCGCTCGACGGGCGTGCCGAGGTCGGGGTCGGCGTCCCGGCCCCCGCGCCGGGCGGCGAACCGGCCGAGGACGAAGCCCGCGGCGAGCAGCACGGCCCCGGCGGCGGCCGCGGCGGCGAGGGCGATGCCGCTCATCGACGGACCTCCGGGCGGGAGTCGGGGCGAGCCCCCCGGCGGCTCCCGGGGCGGGGGTCCTGGCGGCTCCCGGGGCGGGGGTCCGGCCGGCTCTCCTGGGCGGGGGCGGCCCCGGATATCTCCTCCGGGAGGTGGAGCCGGGCGAGGAGCGCCGGGGTGCCGGGCGGGATCCGGCGGGGGGTGGCGAGGGAGACCAGGACCATGGTGAGGAAGCCGAGCGGGACCGACCAGACGGCGGGCCAGGCCATCAGGGTGTGCGGCCAGCCGCCGGGCGCGAGTCCGGCCCGGGTGGCCATGACGGCGGCGAGGGCGGAGCCGCCGCCGAGCAGGAGCCCGGCCATCGCGCCGGGCGGGGTGAGCCGCCGCCACCAGATGCCGAGGACGAGCAGCGGGCAGAAGGAGGAGGCGGAGACCGCGAAGGCGAGGCCGACGGCGTCGGCGACCGGCACTTTGGAGGCGACCACCCCGACGCCGAGCGGGACGGCGGTGGCGAGCAGGGTCGCGAGCCGGAAGTGGCGGACGCCCCCGGAGGGCAGCACGTCCTGGGTGAGGACCCCGGCGACCGACATGGTGAGCCCGGAGGCGGTGGAGAGGAAGGCGGCGAAGGCGCCGCCCGCGAGGAGCGCCCCGAGCAGGTCGCCGGGGAGCCCGCCGAGGATCCGGTCGGGCAGGACGAGGACGGCGGCGTCGGCGGAGCCGGTGAGGGCGAGTTCGGGGGCGTAGATCCGGCCGAGGAAGCCGTAGAGCGGCGGCAGGAGGTAGAAGGCGCCGACGAGCCCGAGGACCACGAGGGTGGTGCGGCGGGCGGCGCGGCCGTGCGGGCTGGTGTAGAAGCGGACGGCGACGTGCGGCAGGCCCATGGTGCCGAGGAAGGTCGCGAGGATCAGTCCGTACGTGGCGTAGAGCTGGTGTCCGTCGCGCCCGCCGGCCAGCGGCTGCGACCAGCCGAGGGGGTCGGTGCCGCCGGCCAGCCGCTCGGGGAGCTCCGCGCCCGGCGCGAAGGCGAGCGTGGTGCCGCCGAGGACGTGGTGGGTGCCGGGGCCGAGGGTGAGGGTCCGTCCGGTGTACGGGACGGAGTCGACGCGGCCGGTGACGGTGACGGTCAGCGGGGCGTCGAGCCCGATCCGTACGGTGTCGGCGACCCGGACGACGGTGGGGCCGCGCAGCACGGCGGGGGCGTCGAAGCGGGCGCGGGGCGCCCCGTCCCCGTACCAGGCGGCGAGCAGGAAGAGGGCGGGGACGAGCAGGGCGGTCAGCTTCAGCCAGTACTGGAAGGCCTGGACGAAGGTGATGCTGCGCATGCCGCCCGCCGCGACGGTGCCGGTGACGACGAGGGCGACGAGCAGGCCGCCGACCCAGTCGGGGGCGCCGGTGAGGATCTCCAGGGTGAGCCCGGCGCCCTGGAGCTGGGGCAGCAGGTACAGCCAGCCGATGCCGACGACGAAGAGGCTGGCGAGCCGCCGGGCCCGCCGGGATTCGAGACGGGCCTCGGCGAAGTCGGAGAGGGTGTACGCGCCGGAGCGGCGCAGCGGGGCGGCGACGAGGACGAGCAGGACGAGGTACCCGGCGGTGTAGCCGACCGGGTACCAGAGCATGGCGGGGCCCTGGACGAGGACGAGTCCGGCGATGCCGAGGAAGGAGGCGGCGGAGAGGTACTCGCCGCTGATGGCGGCGGCGTTGAGGCCCGGCCGGACGGTCCGCGAGGCGACGTAGAAGTCGGAGGTGGTGCGGGAGATCCGCAGGCCGAGGGCGCCGATGAGGACGGTGGCGAGGACGACGGCGGTGACGGCGACGACCGCGTGGGTCCGGTTCATGCGGGGGTCCGCGCGGAGGGGCTCATCGTTCGACGAGGCCGGTGAAGTCGCGTTCGTTGCGCTCGGCGCGGCGGACGTACCGGTGGGCGATGGCCCAGACGACCGGGTACACGCCGACGCCGAGGGCGAGCCAGACCAGGGCCTCGGGGGCGGGCAGCGCGAGGAGGAGCGGGAGGGAGCCGACGAGCAGGGCGAGCGCGCCGAGGGCGGTGAGGGCGGCGCGGAGCTGGCTGCGCATCAGGGAGCGGACGTAGGTGTGCCCGAGGGTGGTCTGCTCGTCGATCTCGGAGCGGGCCGGGGGGTGGGCGGGGCGCCGCCCGGCGGGGGCGGGGACGGTCCCGGCGCCGTGGGCGGAGGCGTGGGTGACGGTCTCGCGCCGGGGCCTGCGCGGCGGGTGGTGCTCGGACATCGGCGTCCGCTCCGGCATCTCTCGGCTTCGGGTGGTGCGGGCGGCGCGGCCCGGGACGCGTGGAGTCTACGCAGCGGGGTCGGACGGCGGTAGACCTGCGGCGACGGGGGTACGGGCGGGTGCGGGGGTAAGGGGCGGGTGCGAGGGGGCGCGGGTCAGCCGCCGGCCCGGCGCATCAGGAGGTCCCGCAGCGGGCGGGCGTGGCGGCGGCTGACGGCGAGGTCGGTGTCGCCGATCCGTACGGAGGTGGCGCCGCCGTCGAGCCGCAGTTCGTCGATCCGGGCGAGGGAGACGAGGTGGCTGCGGTGGATGCGGACGAAGCCCCGGTCCGCCCAGCGCTCCTCCAGGGCGGAGAGCGGGATGCGGACGAGGTGGCTGCCCCGGTCGGTATGGAGGCGGGCGTAGTCGCCGTGGGCCTCGACGTAGGCGATGTCGTCGACGGGGACGAAGCGGGTGACGCCGCCGAGTTCGACGGGGATCTGCTCGGGCGCGGCGGGGGCGGGCGCGACGGTGGCGTGGACCAGCTCGTGGACGCGGCGGACGGCTTCGGCGAGGCGCTCGCGGCGCACCGGCTTGAGGACGTAGTCGACGGCCTTCAGGTCGAAGGCCTGGAGGGCGAAGCCCTCGTGCGCGGTGACGAAGACGACGAGCGGGGGGCGGGCGAAGCCGGCGAGCAGCCGGGCGACGTCGAGGCCGGTGAGGCCGGGCATGTGGATGTCGAGGAAGACGACGTCGACGGCGTCCTCCCCGTCGGGCCCGGACTCCAGGGCGCGGCCGATCCTGCGCAGCGCCGCGGTCGCGTCGCCCGCGCCCTCGGCGGTGCGGACGCGCGGGTCGGCGCGCAGCAGGTAGAGCAGTTCCCCGAGGGCGGGCTCCTCGTCGTCGACGGCCAGTGCGCGCAGCATGCGGCGGAGTCTAGGCGGTGTCCGGCCGGGTCCGTCACGCCCCGGTGGCGTCGTTCTCCGGCGGGTCGAGGAGGTCGAGTTCGGCGGCGAGGGCGGCGGCGAGGGCGTCGAGGTCGGGGACGGCCGCGCCGTCGGCGACGAGGCCGATGTGGACCCGGCCGCCGTACGGGGACATGGCGACGGCGAGGGACTGGCCCCGGGCGAGCGGGGCCATGGGGAAGAGGGCGCGCAGCGGGGCGCCGCCGAGGGAGAGCGCGGAGCGGGGCAGCGGCACCTGGGTGACCAGGAGGTCGAAGAGGAGGCGGGCGGCGCCGGAGGCGAAGGGGGCGCCGAAGCGGTGGGCGAGCGGGGGGAGCTGGTCGGCGAGGAGGGCGACGGCTCCGGCGCCCCGGAAGGGGCCCGCCGCCTTGTTGCGGTCCATGGCGCGCCGGACGGCGGCGAGGCGGGCGGCCGGGTCGGGTTCGGTGACGGGCAGGTCGAGGAGGTAGCCGGAGAGGCTGTTGCCGGGGCCGGGCGGGGCCCCGGGGCGGCGGCGCGAGACGGGGACGAGGGCCCGGGGGTCGGCGCCGGGCAGCGGCAGGCCGCGCTCGTCGAACCAGCGGCGCAGGGCTCCGGCGACGACGGCCAGGAGGACGTCGTTGGCGGTGCCGCCGGTGGCGCGGCGGACGCGGTGGACCCGGTCGAGGGAGAGGGTCGCGGTGGCGATCCGGCGGGTGCCGCTGGAGTGGGCGGCGAGGGCGGCGGTGGGGCGTCCGTCGAGGCGGCTGGCACGGACGACGGAGGCGCCGACCTCGACGGCCCGGCCGAGGTCGCCGAGGCGGTCCCGGGCGATGCCGAGGAGGCGTCCGGGGCCGGGGAGGCCGGGAAGCCCGGAGAGCGGGGAGCGCGGGGGCACGGGTCGGGGGCGGCGCGCGGGGCGGTGTCCGGCGGCGATCTCGTCGAAGATCCCGGCGCCGATGGCGACGGCCCGCATGCCGTCGGCGAGGGCGTGGTGCAGTTTGACGAGGACGGCGAAGGAGCCGTCGGGGGCGCCGCTGAGCAGGTACATCTCCCAGGGCGGCAGGCCCCGTTCGACGGGGCGTTCCATGAGTTCGGCGGCGAGCCGGGCGGTCTCGGCGGGGAAGTCGGCGCCGGGGAGGGTGATCTCGCGGACGTGGCGGCGGACGTCGAAGTCGGGGTCGGCGCTCCAGGCGGCGCCGCCGACGGGGATCAGGACGTCGCGGACGCGCATCCGGAGCCGGGGGACGGCGGCGGCGCGGCGGGCGAGCAGCTCCAGGACGTCGGCCGGTTCGCCGCCGGGGGGCGCGGACGCGGGGCCGAAGTGGGCGAGGGCACCGAGGTGCAGGGGGTGGGCGGTGGATTCCAGGTGCCAGAAGGCCAGGTCCAGCGGGGCCAGGAGCTCGGTGGTCACGGGTGTCCTCACGTCCTGCGCGGAGGGGTGGAAGACCGCAGTCAATCGCGCACCGACAGTTACGGTCAAGTACGGTCAGTTAACGCTCCGTAAAGACTTTCGGTCGCATGCCTCCGGAAGACACCTCCGGAAGGCCTTCTCAGGTCTCGGGAACGACGCTCTCCACCACGAACTCGCACCACACGCACTTGCCGCCGCCCCGCGACTCCACTCCCCACGCGTCGGAGAGCTGGTCCACCAGGAGCAGTCCCCGGCCGGAGACGCCCGCCTCCCCGGCCTCGCGGCGCCGGGGCAGGGCGCTGGACCGGTCCTCGACCTCCACCCGCAGCCGCCGCGTGGGCCCGGGGAGGACCCGCAGGGTCACGATCGCCCCGCCGTCGGTGTGCATCAGGGCGTTGGTCATCAGCTCGTCGGCGACCAGCTCGATCTCGTCCGCGCGCTCCCCCGCGCCCCAGGCCCGGACGGCGGCCCTGATCATGTGGCGGGCCGAGCTGAGCGCCTCCGGGTCGCTCTGGGCCACGTGCTGCTGGAACCGGCCGGCACCGGGGGCGGCGTACGTGCCGTGGCGGCGCAGCAGCAGGATCGCGACGTCGTCCTCGCCGCCCCGCTCGGCGACCACGTCGCACAGGTGGTCGGCGAGCTCCTGGAGGTCGGCGGGGCCGCGCCGGACGAGGGAGGAGAGCCACTGGAGGCCCTCGTCGAGGTCGGCGCCCGGCTTCTCCACCAGGCCGTCGGTGTAGAGCAGCAGGGTCTGCCCGGGGTCCAGTTCGAGGGTGGTGACCGGGTAGTCGAGGCGGCCGAACTCCGCGGAGAGCCCGAGCGGGAGGCCGCCCTCGACCGGCAGCCTGCGGCACCGGCCGTCGGACTCCCTGATCAGCGGGTCGACGTGCCCGGCGCGGACCAGCTGGACGACCCCGGTGCGGAGGTCGACCTCGGCGTACGTGCAGGTGGCGAAGCGTTCGGTGTCCAGTTCGTGCAGGAAGACGGAGGCCCGCGCCATCACCGTGGCCGGGGTGTGCCCCTCGGCGGCGTAGGCGCGCAGCACGATCCGGAGCTGGCCCATGACGGCCGCGGCGTGGGTGTCGTGGCCCTGGACGTCGCCGATGACGGCGCCGACCCGTCCGCCGGGCAGCGCGATGACGTCGTACCAGTCGCCGCCGATGTCCCGGCCGAGCCGGGCCGAGCGGTAGCGGACGGCGGTCTGGGCGCCGGGCACCTCCGGGATGCGGCGCGGGAGCATGGCCTGCTGGAGCCCCTCGGCGAGGTCGTGCTCCTGCTCGTACAGCATGGCCCGCTGGAGGCTCTGGGCGATGCTGCTGCCGAGGGCGACGAGGAGGGTCCGCTCGTCCTCGCTGAAGCCGTTCCGGTCGCTGTAGAGCAGTCCGAGCGCGCCGATCGGGCGGGCCTGGGCGATGAGCGGGAGGTAGGCGGCGGCCGTGACGCCGAGGCCGCTGATGTGCGGCCAGAGCACCGGGTAGGACTCGGAGAAGTCGCGCGGCGAGTCGATGAACCGGGGGCGCAGGGTGCGGATCACCTCGCTCATCGGGTACGGCTCGTCCACCCGGGTGAAGCGGGTGCCGGGCACGAAGGCGCCCTCGGGGCCCTCGGCGACCAGGTGGATGCGGCCGGCCTCCAGGAGGCCCATGACGAGGCTGGCGGCGCCGAAGTGTTCGAGGGCGTGCGAGTCGTTGAGGAGGTCGATGACGTCCTTCACCGTACGGGCGTGGGCGAGGGCGGCCGTGGTGCCCTCGACGACGCCGGCGCGCCTGCGGCGCCCCTCGTCGAGGCCGAGCCGGGCGGCGGACTCGGTGAGTTCGTGGGTGGCGTCGCGCAGGACGCCGACGATGCGCACGGGGCGGCCGGTGGCGTCGCGGTGGACCATCCCCTGGGTGTGGGTCCACTGGTGGACGCCGTCGCGGCGGTGGATGCGGAAGTACGCGCCGTACTGGTCGCTGCCGTCCTTGAGCGCCTGCGCCACCAGGGCGTCGAGGCGGCTGGCCTCGTCCGGCAGGACCCGTGAGTTCAGGGACTCGGGGCGTCCGTCGTACTCCTCGCGGGTCATGTCGAAGACGGCGAGGGCGGCGTCGTCCATCTCCATCGTCCCGGTGAGCAGGTCCCAGTCGAAGCCGCCCATCCGGAAGGCGGAGCCGTACGCGGCGAGGATCGGGATCCCTTCCGGCGACCCCTCCGGCGCACGGCGGACCGGGCCGTTCGCCTCCCCGCCCCCGTTGCCCGCGCTCATGGGGCCACGCTAGGCGCAGCACCGCCCGTACGCACCACGAAGATCCGCTCCACCCCTCGGATTCACCCCTCGAACGCCTCGAAGGTGCCGGGCCCGTCCGGCACCGTCCCGGACGGGAAGAGCTCCTCGGGCGGCAGCTCCCCGTCCGGCGGGACGGGCGGCTCCTCGAACGGGTCGGGGAGGGGCTCGGTGTCGGGGTCGGTGTACGGGTCGGGGGCCGGTGCCGTGGACGGGTCGGGGGCCTCGGGGGCGGGCTCCGTCGGGGCGTCGGGGGTCGGCGGCACGTCCTCCGGCGGGGCGGGGCGGTCGGGGGTGCTGGGGGCGGGGGTGGCCGGGCCGGAGCCGTCCGGGTCGGGCGTGCCGGAACCGTCCAGGGTGCACGCGTCCGGGTCGCAGGACGGCTCCACGGCGGGCTTCCGGTCCGCCTCGCCGTCGCTGCCCGTCCGGCGCTCGATCCAGGTGCGGTCGGTGGCGTTCACGATGACGAGGCTGGTGACGACGGCGCCGGTCGGGCGGACGACGACCACGTGGTCGGGGTCGAAGGCGTCCCAGGGGACGCCCACGTAGACGCCGCCCCGGTCCGCCCCGGGGGCGCGGAGCGGGTTGCCGCCGGCGCAGCGGACGCGCGGGGAGCCGTACTGGTCGACGAGGACGGCCGTGCCGCTCTGCAGGACGGCCTGGTGGGCCTCGGCCCGGCCGCCGCGGTAGCCGTGACCGGTGACGCGGGCGTCCACGCGCAGGACGACCGGGGTGAGGCCGCGCAGCCAGGCGGCGACGCCGGCCTCCGGGATGCCGGAGGCCTCGGCGAAGGCCCGTGCCTTCTTCGCGTCCCCGGTGAGCAGGGAGACCTGCCGTTCGACGTCGCAGCTGCCGACGGCGCGGGTCCCGCCGTAGAGGCCGGGCGTGGCGCCGTCGAGTTCGCGGGCCCGCCGCCCCTCGGGGGCCCCGGGCGGGTCGGAGGGGCGGACGGTGTTGCGGACGGTGGAGGCGGTGAAGGGGTCGGGTCCCGGGACGGCGGCCGCCCGGAGGAGGACGTCCTGGGCGGGGGCCGCGACGGGCCGCCCCGCGCTCCCGGCGCCGGTCCCGCCGGAGGAGCATCCGGCGAGCAGCAGGGCGGAGGCGAACGCGGCCCCGGCGAGGCGCGCGCCGTCGCGGGGAGCGGTCACGCCGCTGCGGGAAGCGGTCGCGCCGTCGCGGGGAGCGGTCGCGCCCCCGTGGGGAGCGGTGGGGGTTCGCCGCGTCCGGCGAAGGGGTGAGCGCACCTGGTACTCCCGACTTTCTCTCCCCCGGGCCCGGGGCCCGGTTCCGGCCAGTCCCTCATGTCTGTCGCAGTGCGCGGGCACCCGCAAGCGGAGGGGGACCGACCGGGTCATCCCATCGGAGAGAGCCACTTGAACACGTTCAAGAAAAGCCCTACGCTCGACACGTCGCTTGAACGCGTTCAAATGGGGGTGGTGGCATGACCGCGCTGTCGGTCCTGGTGGCCCCGGTCGTGATGATCGGGATGTTCTGGGTGGTCCCGACGGGACTCGCGCTCCTCGACGGCCCCGTGCCCCCCGGCCTGGACCGGCTCCGGCGCGTCTGGCCGTTGCTCGCCGTCCCCGGCGCCCTCTCCCTCTGGCTGCCCCGCTCCGGCCTCTCGGCCGGCCTCGCCGCCGTCTACGCCCTCGCCACCCTGGCGCTCGCGTGCCAGGCACCGGCCCGGCTGGTGCTGACCCGTTCGCTCCGGCCGCGGGAGGTCGCCGTCCTCACCGCCCTGGCCGCGCCCTCGGTCGCGGGCCTCGCGCTGGTCGCGGAACGGGCCTCGTACCCGCTCCTCGGCTTCGACCTGGACCTCCTCGCGCTCACCGTCCCGCACTTCCACTTCGCGGGCTTCGCCGCCGCCCTGGTCGCCGGTCTCGTCTGCCGCGCCTCCGGGGACGGTCCCACCGCCCGCTTCGCCGCGCTCAGCGTCCCCGCCGGCACCCTGCTCGTCCTGATCGGCTACTTCGTCGACGACCGGGCCGAACTGGCCGGCGCCGTCGTCCTGACCGCCGGCATGGCCGCGGTCGCCGTCCTGACCCTGCGCGAGCGCCGCGACCTCGCGGCCGACGGGCCCACCCGCGCCCTGCTCGCCGTCTCCGCCCTGGTCCTCGTCGTCACCATGCTGCTCGCCCTGGACTGGGCGCTCGGCGAGGCCACCGGCTTCCCGCACCTCGACCTGACCTGGATGGCCGCGACCCACGGCCTGGGCAACGCCCTCGGCTTCGCCGTCTGCGCCCTGCTCGCCCGCCGCCGCCTGCGGGCCGGCAATGAGATCCACGGCGTCGCCACCACCCCCGCCCACCCGCGAACGGAGACCCCGGCATGACCCGCCTCCTGAAGGACCTCTCCCGGCCCGACCGCCACCGCCCGGGCCCGACCTATCGCGAGGTCGGCGCCACCCGCACCCCCGAAGCGCTCCCCGAGGGCTACCACCACCTGCGGTACGGCGCGGTCGTCGGCCACGGCCGGACCGCCTTCGCGACGGCGGGCACCGCCGTCACCACCTGGCGGATGCACCGCCGCTCCGGCGCGGGCCTCGTGGCCGACGCCGACCGCGCGGGGCCCGGCGTCCGCGTGGAGGTGTCGGCGGGCGTCGGCCGCTTCCGGCTCGCCGTCCCCTGCGCGGTGATCTGGACGGCGTACGAGAAGGACCGCACCGGTTTCGCGTACGGCACCCTCGTCGGCCATCCGGAGTGCGGCGAGGAGTCCTTCCTCGTGACGCTCGAACCGGACGGCGCCGTCCGGTTCACAGTGACCGCCTTCAGCCGCCCGGCCGTCTGGTACACCCGGCTGGCCGGTCCCCTGGTCCCGCTCCTCCAGCGCGCGTACGCCCGCCGACTCGCCCGGACCCTGCGGCGTCTCGTCAGGACGTGACCCCGGCCCGATACTGGAGGCGATGGAGTGGTTCACGGCACCCGACCTCTGGCTGAGCCGGATCGTCTTCCAGCGCGGCCTGGCCGCGCTCTACTGCGTGGCGTTCCTGTCGGCCGCCCTCCAGTTCCGGGCGCTGATCGGGGAGCGCGGCATGCTCCCGGTGCCGGAGTACGTGCGCCGGACCCGGCCGCGCCACACGCCCTCGCTCTTCCACTGGCGCTACTCCGACCGCCTGTTCGCGGCGGTCTCCTGGACCGGCGCCGCCCTGGCGCTCGCCCTGGTGGCGGGCGCCGGGGACGCCGTGCCGCTGCCGGTGTCGATGCTCCTGTGGCTGGTGCTCTGGGCGCTCTACCTGTCGATCGTGAACGTGGGCCAGACCTGGTACGCCTTCGGCTGGGAGTCGCTGCTCCTGGAGACCGGGTTCCTGGCGGTCTTCCTCGGCAACGACGACACGGCCCCGCCCCTCCCGGTGCTCCTGCTGCTGCGCTGGCTGCTCTTCCGGGTCGAGTTCGGGGCCGGGCTCATCAAGATCCGCGGCGACCGCTGCTGGCGGGACCTGACCTGCCTCTGCCACCACCACGAGACCCAGCCGATGCCCGGCCCGCTGAGCTGGTTCTTCCACCACCTCCCCCGCCCGCTGCACAAGGCGGAGGCGGCGGCCAACCACGTCGTCCAGCTCGTCGTGCCGTTCCTCCTCTTCGCCCCGCAGCCGGTGGCCACGGTGGCGGCCGGCCTGATGGTGGTCACCCAGCTCTGGCTGGTGCTGTCGGGCAACTTCGCCTGGCTGAACTGGATCACCATCGTGCTCGCCCTCTCCGCCGTGGACGCCTCGCCGCTCACCGGTGACCACCTCCGGCCGGACCCGCCGCTCTGGTACGTCGTCCTGGTCGTCGCGGTGACCGCCCTCGTCCTGGTCCGCAGCTACCGCCCGGTGCGCAACCTGCTCTCCCGGAACCAGGCGATGAACCGCTCGTACGACCCGTTCCACCTGGTCAACAGCTACGGCGCGTTCGGCACGGTCGGCCGGGTCCGGGACGAGATCGTGGTCGAGGGCACCGACGACCCGGCGCCGCACGAGGGGACCGTCTGGCGGGAGTACGGCTTCAGGGGCAAGCCGGGCGACCCGCGCCGGCTGCCGCGGCAGTTCGCCCCGTACCACCTGCGGCTCGACTGGCTGATGTGGTTCGCGGCGCTCTCCCCGGGGTACGCGCGCGCGTGGTTCGGGCCCTTCGTGGAGCGACTGCTCGACGGCGACCGGGACACCCTGCGGCTGCTCGCCCACAACCCGTTCCCGGACGCGCCGCCGGTCCACGTCCGCGCCCGGCTGTACCGCTACCGCTACACGACCTGGCGCGAGCTGCGCGCGACCGGGGCGTGGTGGCACCGGACGCCGCTGCGGGAGTACCTGCCGCCGACCCGGCTGCGGAAGCCCGCGGGCGGCCCCTGAGACGCCGGGACGTGCCGGTGCCCCGGCCGGGAGTTCGGCCGGGGCACCGGGGGGATCACTTCGGGGCGTCGGCTCAGTCGATGCCCGGCAGGATGTGGGGCTCGGCGAGGTCCTCCTCGTAGCCCGCGAGCCGGATCGGGGCCGAGCGGGCCCAGACCTCCAGGCTCCCCAGCTCGCCCTTGCGGCGCGGCCGCTCGGTGGATTCGGTCGGTCGCGATTCCTGCTTGGTCAGTTCGGGTGTCACCGCGCACTCCTTAGTGTCGCGCTACCTGTAGGACAAGTGCCGTGCGGTCGCGGTGGCGCCGTTCGTCGGGCGGGATCGCGGCCTTGGTGGCGGGCCAGTCCCGGGCCGGACGTGAGGAAGGTGTGTCTCCTCGGTGGCCGACCGTGGACATCAGAGTAACCAAATGAGCGCGCATGCGCTCTACCGGGCTCGGAAGTGTGACGCGTTCGGGTGAAACAAGCCGAAAGAGCGCCCCACCTGGCCGGTGGGGCGCTCTTGCCGGAACGGGGGCGCCGGGCTGTCCGCCGACGGGGTGCCGGGCTACCAGTTGCCGGGGGCGTAGTCCTTGAGGAACACGCCGTACAGGTCCTCGCCCGCCTCGCCGCGCACGACCGGGTCGTAGACCCGGGCCGCGCCGTCGACCAGGTCGAGCGGGGCGTGGAAGCCCTCCTCCGCGAGGCGCAGCTTGTCGAAGTGCGGACGCTCGTCGGTGATCCAGCCGGTGTCGACGGAGGTCATGAGGATGCCGTCGGTCTGGAACATCTCCTGGGCGCTGGTCCGCGTCACCATGTTCATCGCGGCCTTCGCCGCGTTGGTGTTCGGGTGCCCGGCGCCCTTGTAGCCGCGGCCGAAGACGCCCTCCATCGCGGAGACGTTCACGACGTAGGCGCGCCCGCTGGCCGCCTTGCGCGCGGCCTCGGCCATCACCGGCCGCAACTTGCTGATCAGGATGAACGGCGCCGTGTAGTTGCACAGCTGCGTCTCCAGGAGCTCCACCGGGGAGATCTGGTCGATGCTCTGCACCCAGGTGTTGGTCTCGACGACGTCGGGCACGAGGCCGCCCGCGTCGATGGCGGTGCCGTCGAGGTGCCGGGCGATGCTGGCGTTGCCCGCGACCAGGGCGAGGTCCGCGACCTTCTGGGCCTCCAGGCCGCTCGTGCCGAGCGGCAGCGCGGCGATGCCGTCCACCGCGCCCGAGTTGAAGGCGCCGATGACGTGGTGGGAGGGCAGCTCGCCGGCGGGCAGCGGGGCGCTCTCGCCCTCGACCAGGGCGGCGTACGCGGAGGGCAGCCGGCGCACGGTCTGGGTCGCGTTGTTGATGAGGATGTCCAGCGGACCGGCCTCGGTCACCTGGTCGGCGAGGGCCACGGCCTGGGCGGGGTCGCGCAGGTCGATGCCGACGACCTCCAGGCGGTGCAGCCAGTCCGCGGAGTCCTCCATCGCCTTGAAGCGGCGGATGGCGTCCTTGGGGAAGCGGGTGGTGACGGTGGTGTGGGCGCCGTCGCGCAGCAGCCGCAGCGCGATGTACATGCCGATCTTGGCACGGCCGCCGGTGAGCAGCGCGCGCTTGCCGGTGAGGTCGGCGCGGGCCTCCCGCTTGGCCCGGTTCTCGGCGGCGCACCGCTGGCAGAGCTGGTGGTAGAAGTAGTCGACCTCGACGAACCGCGTCTTGCAGACGTAGCAGGAGCGGGGGCGCTGGAGGATGCCCGCGATCCGGCCCTCCCCGGTGACGGAGGTGGGCAGCAGGCCCTCGGTCTCGTCGTCGATGCGCTGCGCGGAGCCGGTGGCCGTGGCCTCGGTGACCGCCTTGTCGTTGGCGGTCTTGGAGGCCCGGCGCTCCTGGCGGCGGCGCTGCTTCACGGTCCGGTAGATGCCCGCGGTGGCGCGCCGGACGCGGATCGCGTCCGGGTGGTCTATCTCCAGCTCGTCGAGCTCGTCGAGGACGCCGAGGCAGACGGCCAGGCGCTCGGGGTCGATGCCCGGCCCGTGGTCCTGGGTTTCTTCGGTCACCGTCATGGCCTTCGGGTTCCTCGTTCGCTCGTGCGTCGCCGCTCTCGGAGTGTCGCCGCTCTCGGGCTCTCGCCGTCGTCGGGCTTTCGAAAGGGCGAGTTTACGGAGCGGGGGGCCGCGCCTCCAAACCCGTTCGGGGGGCGTGGTCGAAGACACAGTCGCCGCACAGTCCGCCGCCGGGACAGCGGTAGTAGAGGCAGCAGCTCGCGCGGCGCAGCCGGGGGCCGCGGACCGTGCCGGCGAGGTCGGGGTGGCCGAGGAGCTCGGCGACCAGGGTGGCGGCCCGGTCGGCCGCGTCGGGCCTGCCGTGGGCGCGGGCCCAGCGGGTCAGTTCGCGCAGGGCTCCGGCGAGGGCGGAGCCCGCGTTGCCCCAGAGCAGCCGGGGCGATATCCGGCCGTCGCGGCGCAGGGCCGCGTGGAGCGGGACGAGGTGGGCCTCCTGGACGGCCGCGCGGAGGTCGGCGGCGGTGGCGGGGCGGGTCGCGGAGCCGGCCCACCACAGGTCGTCGGGGGAGGTCAGGGCCCCGTCCCAGTGCAGCTCGGCGGGGTCGGGGTCGGGGAAGCGGCCGTACAGGGCGGCGGGGCCGAGGGCGGTGGACCAGAGCCGGGCCGCGAGCCCCAGGTGGGCGACGGAGGCCCCGACGCGCCGCTCGGGGGCGGCGAGCCGGGCGGCGACCCGGTCCACGCGCGCGGTGAGGGGGCCGCCCTCCCCCGCGTAGATCCGGGCGAGCGGCAGATGGGCGCCGCCGGTCTCCGGCGGGGTGGTCCGCAGGGCGAAGAACCCGCCCACCGATCCGCTCTCGACGAGATCCATCCGCCCCCACGCTCCCGCTTCGCACCGTCGTCCGCCCCGGGCCCGGTCACGGCCCGGCGCCCACGGTAACGCCCCCGGCGGGGCGGGAAGACCGCTTCGGACCGGTTCCGGCCCGCGGGGGCGTACACCCCGGGATGTACGCCGGGGTCCCGTACTGCGGGAGGGGTACGGGCGAAGAGGTCCTCCGGTACGACGACGCGAACGGCCCGGGAGGAGGATCGTGGAAGGCATGAGTCCCCTCGTGCTGTCCGTCGTCCTGGCCCTGGTCTCCGCGGTGGCCTACGCGGCCGCGGCGATCGTCCAGGAGCGGGTCGCGGCCTCCGCCGCGGGCCCGCGCTACGCACCGCTGCGCCGTCCGGCCTGGTGGGGGGCGGTGCTGCTCAACGGCGTCGGGGCGGCCCTGCACGTCGCCGCCCTCGCGTACGGGCCGCTCAGCCTGGTCCAGCCGCTGGGCGCGCTCACGATCGTGTTCGCGCTGCCCATGGCGGCCGTCTTCGTCGGCCGCGGGGCCGGGCGGCGCGCCTGGCACGGCGCCCTCATGGCCACGGCGGGCCTCGCGGGGCTGCTGAGCCTCACGACCGGCGCCGACGCCCGGTCCCCGGGCGACGCGGACCGGTGGTTGCTCACGGGCGCCGCCTCCAGCGCGGTGGGCCTGCTCTTCGCGGGCGCGCACCTGGTGGGCCGGTCGCCGCTGCGCAGCGTCCTCCTGGCGACGGCGGCGGGCGTCTCCTTCGGCGCCGCGTCGGTGTTCACCAAGGCGGTGGCCGGGGAGTGGACGCCGGAGGCGCCGCTGGCCGAGTGGACGGCGCTCCTGGTGCTCTCGGCGTTCGCCGTGGCCGGGCTGCTCCTGTCCCAGGCCTCCTACCGGGGCGCGGGGCTCGCCGCCCCGCTCGCCACCCTCACGGTGGTCAACCCGGTGGTCGCCGCCGCGGTGGGCGTGACCCTGTTCGGCGAGGGCTTCCGCTACGGCGCGGCGGGCGCCGTGGCCGCGCTGATCTGCGGCGCGGTCGCCGCGGGCGGCCTGGTGGAGCTCACGCTCGACCGGATGGCGCCCGCGCCGGGGGCCCCGCCCCCTCCCCGCCGCGCGGGGGCGGAGAAGGGGCCGAGGGGATCAGACGGAGACGCCGCGCGCCCTGAGATAGGCCAGGGGGTCGATGTCGGAGCCGTAACCGGGGCCGGTGCGGATCTCGAAGTGGAGATGCGGTCCCGAGCTGTTGCCGGTCGACCCTGAGCGGGCGATGCGCTGTCCGGCGCCCACCCGCTGGCCCTCGCGGACGGAGAGGGCGGAGAGGTGCGCGTACTGGCTGTAGCGGCCGTCGTCGTGGCGGAGGACGACCTGGTAGCCGTACGCGCCTCCCCAGCCCGCCGAGACGACCCGGCCGTCGGCCGCGGCCTTGACCGAGGTGCCGGTGGGGACGGGGAAGTCGACGCCCGTGTGGTAGCCGCTGGACCAGGAGGAGCCGGGCTGGCCGTAGCGGGTGCCGATGCCCGCGGAGACGGGGGCCGAGTAGCGGACCTCCGGCTTGGCGGCCGGACGCGGTGTGGCGGCGACGGGCCGGGAAGCGGGCTTGGCGGCCGGCTTGGCGACGGGTTTGACGACCGGCTTGGCGGCGGGTTTGGCGGCGGGCCGGGGAGTGGGCTTGGCCGTCGGCTTGACGGCGGGCCGGGATGCCGTCTTGGGGGACGTCGCCGCCGGTGGGGCGGTCTTGGCGGGAGCGGGCGTCTTCCCGGGCTTCCCGGCCGTGTCCGTCTTCCCGGCCCTGCCCGGCTGCTCGGCCCTGCCCGGCTGCGGGGGCTTCTTCGGCGGCGCGGTGATGCGCAGGGTGAGGCGCTGGCCGGGGATGATGAGGTCGGGGTCGTCGCCGACGACGGGCCGGTTCGTCTCGTACAGCCGCTGCCAGCCGCCCCGGACGTTCTCGTCACGGGCGATCTTCGACAGGGAGTCGCCGGACGTCACCGTGTACATCTCGCGCACGGTGGGCACGGTGGTCGGGCTCGCGCTCCGGGCCGGACGTTCCGATAAGGCGCGCTGTCCGGGCAGGGAGGCCGTGCGCACCTGGTTCCCGCCGGACGGCTTCGCCGTGGCGGCCCGGACGGAGACCTCGGGCGCCTCGCCGCCCCGGGCGAGACCGGCGCGGGGGCCGCAGGACGGCCAGGCGCCGGGGCCCTGTCCCTTGAGGACGCGCTCGGCGATCAGGATCTGCTGGTCCCGGGAGGCGAGGTCGGCGCGCGGCGCGTAGTGCGTGCCGCCGTACTCCTCCCAGGTGGACTGGGTGAACTGGAGGCCGCCGAAGTAGCCGTTCCCCGTGTTGACGTGCCAGTTGGAGGAGGATTCGCAGGCCGCGACCTTCTCCCAGACGTTCAGCGAGGCCGCTTGCACCGTGCCCGCGCCGATCAGCGGCAGCGCCATGCCGGCGCCTCCCGCCGTGATGGTGAGCGAGGCGCGGTTGACGCGGCTCGGCTGGTGGCGGCGGTGACGTCCGCGTACGGCCATGGGCCCCCCTTGGAACACTGCGACAGCCGCCAAGTTAGGGGTGGCGCACGCTCCGTGACAAGCACTTCACACAATCCCGCCCTCCTTCTGTCACCTCCGCGCGGGCGCCGGGCCTCCGCCGGCGGGGCCCGGCTGGGGCTGGGGCTCGGGTTCCGGCACGGGTCCGCCGGGCTGCGGGGCGGGGCCGGGACCGGGGTCCGGAGGGGACGGGACCGGGCTCGGCGGGGGTACGGGGTTGGGCGCGGGTACGGGGGGCGGGATGGGCGACGGGGGCAGCGGGTCGGGGGCGGGGTGGGTCATCACGGACCTCTCGCTCGTCGGGTCGGTCGTCGGACCGGTCGCTTCCCAGGGTGGCGCGGGGAAGCGACCGGCGCCCGCCGGACCGGCCCTTCGGGTCAGCCCCGGCCCACCACTCCCCCGCTCGCCGCCGCGCGTCCGAGGCGGGGAACATGGACCGGCGAGGTGTGCGGCGGGGCCGGGGTGCCGGAGGGGGTCACCACAGACTCGGGGTGGCCCTGAGCTGCTCCTTCGCCGCGCGGACCACCTCGTCCGGTGGGGCGGGCGCCTCGTCCGGGTGGCGTTCGGCCCACTTCGCGGCGTACGAGCAGAGCGGTACGACGGGCACGCCCTCGCGGGCGGCGCTCGCGTAGAGCTCGCGCACGAGCGCCCCGGCGACGCCCTTCCCCTCGTGCTCCTCCTCGACGACGGTGTGCACCGCCACCAGGGCGTGGGGCTCGGCGTCGAGGACGAAGTAGACGACGACGCCGACGGGGGCGTCCTCCTCGAAAGCCTCCAGACGTCCGTTCGCCCGGTCGTCGCGGATCAGCGGGTCGGCCATGCGCGTGTCGCCCTTCCCCGGGCCGACGGGCCCGTGCTCAGCCGTGGGCGGGCACGGCGTGCGGAGCGCGCACCGTGTCACTGCCGGGGACGGGCGCGGACGCGTCGGCCCCCAGCTCCACGATGCGGTTGTCCGCGTCGACGTGCACGACGCGCGGCACGAAACTCCGCGCCTCCGCGTCCTCGACCTGCGCGTAACTGATGAGGATCACGAGGTCACCGGGGTGCACGAGGTGCGCGGCGGCACCGTTGATGCCGATCACGCCGGAGCCCCGCTCCCCCTCGATGACGTACGTCTCCAGACGGGCGCCGTTGTCGATGTCGACGATGTGCACCAGCTCACCGGGAAGCAGATCGGCCGCCTCCATCAACTCCGCGTCGACGGTGACCGAACCGACGTAGTGCAGGTCGGCCTGGGTGACGGTGGCGCGGTGGATCTTGGACTTGTGCATGGTACGCAGCACTGTGAACTCCTCGAAGACGGCTCCCTGCCCGCTTTTTGCAGGTCAAGGGCGTTCTCCACTGTACTGACAGGGGCGTCGGACACCAAGATGCCGAGGGAGATGGGCCGAATCGGAGGAAGAGGCTCGCGACCAGGGCTTCCGTACGCGATCGGACCGCGGTCCGTGGCCATGCCGTACAGGGAGGACCTCTTCCACGTGACCCGTCAGCACGTCCTGGTGGTGGCGGCGCTGTCGGTCGTGGCGCCCAGCAGCGACTTCCCGGACGCGGGCTACGGACCGGCCGTACGGGCGACGGCCCGGGCGGTCTCCCGCCGGCCCCGCAGGACGGTGGCCGTATCGCCCCCCTCGAAGGTCTGTAGGGCCCTCGTGGGCCGGGCACCTCACACGGACAGCTCCTGCTCGACCCAGATGGTCTTTCCCGTCCGTCCGTATCTGCTGCCCCACCGACGGCTGAGCTGGGCCACCAGGAACAGTCCCCGCCCTCCTTCGTCGCTGATGCGGGCGCGGCGCATGCGGGGCTGGGTGTTGCTGGGGTCGGTGACCTCGCAGAAGAGGGTCTCGCCGCGGATCAGGCGCAGGCCCACGGGGCCGCCCGCGTACCGCACGGCGTTGGTGACGAGTTCGCTGACGACCAGCTCGGTCACGAAGGAGTTCCCCTCAAGCTCCCATTCAGCCAGCTTGCCCATCGCCGCTTCTCTCGCCGAGGCGACCGCACGGGGATCCGCCGGGAACTCCCAGTCGGCGACGGAGTCCTCCCCCAGTGGGGCGGTGCGCGCGACCAGGACGGCGGCGTCGTCGCGTGGGGGGCCCGTTCCGAAGCCGGTCATGAGCGCCTGTGCGATCACGGCGAGGTCGCCGTCGGTGGGCCGGAGCCGCGTCAGCAGGTCGGTCACTTCACGGACGGAGTCGTCGACGTCGACGCCGTGGCGCTGGAGCAGGCCGTCGGTGTAGAGGACGAGGACGCTGCCCGGGGGTACGTCGACGGTCGTCGCCTCGAACGGAAGGCCGCCCACGCCGAGGAGGGGTCCCGGCCGCACGGTCACCGGAGCGACCCGGCCGTCGGACAGGGCCAGCAGGGGCGGGGGGTGTCCCGCGGAGGCCATCGTGCAGCGTCCGGCGACCGGATCGTGCACGGCCACCAGGCAGGTCGCGCCGACCACGTCACGCTGTGCGGGATCGGCCTCGCCGGCCAGCCGGGACACCAGGTCGTCCAGGTGGGTGAGCAGTTCGTCGGGCGGTAGTTCCAGGTCCGCCAGCGTCTGTACGGCCGTGCGGATTCGTCCCATGGTCGCGGTGGCGTGCAGACCGCGGCCGGTCACGTCTCCGACGACGAGGGCGGTGCGCAGCGAGGGGAGTGCGATCGCGTCGAACCAGTCCCCGCCGACCTCGGCGCCGCCCGACGCGGGCACGTAGACACCCGTGGTCTCCATGACGCGGGTGGAGGTGACGGCCCGGGGCAGCAGGCGCCTCTGGAGGGTCACGGCAGCGCGGTGCTCGCGGGTGTAGCGGCGTGCGTTGTCCACTCCGAGGGCCGAGTGGGCCGCGATCTCGGTGAGCAGGATCGCGTCCTCCTCCTCGAAGGGCTCGGGTCGGTCGGTGCGCCAGGCGGCCACAAGACCCAGCACCAGGCCGCGCGCGAACAGCGGGGCCGCGATCATCGAGTGCCCGTCCTCGGGGGCCGCGAGCCGCAGGTGGTCCGGGTCCCCCAGGCCCCGTCCCAGGCTCTCGCGGTCGGTCACGATCGTGCGCCCCTCCTGAAGCTCGCGCACCATGGCCAGATCCGGGAAGGGCGGGACCGGTGCGCCGGGCGGGAGCAGTCCGGAGGGCCACGGCCCCTTCGCCGAGCGCACCGCCGTCCTGCGCAGGTGGAGATCGCCGCCTCCGAAGGTCTTCGGCGGTTCCTCTCCGGCGAGAGCGGCGTCCGCCAGATCGACCCACGCGATGTCGGCGAAGTCCGGAACCAGCGCGTCGACGACCTCCTGAGCCGTCCTGCCGATGTCGAGCGTGCTCCCGATCCCCGCCGACGCGCGGTGGCGCAGCTCACGCCGCCGCTCGGCCCGCCAGTGCCTCGTGGCGTCGGTGAACAGGACCGCGACGCCCGTGGGCCGTCCGTGCGCGTCCCGGGTCCGCACCGCGGAGACGGAGAAGGACCACTCTCCGTAGGGCGGCCGTGTGGACCTCACCCGCTGTTCGTGTCCGGCGAGGGGTACGCCCGTCTCCAGTACGCTTCGCAGCCCCGCTTCCGCCTCGGTCGCGTCGGCCGGGTGCATGACGTCGGAGAGCCGGCTGCCCACGGGGAGCGGCGGCCCGACGTGCGCGTCGTGTGCCAGGTTGGTCCGTACGACGGCGAGATCGGTGTCCCGGAGGACGAAGCCGACGCGTTCCTGTCCGAGCAGGGCCCGCGCGAGGGCCGCGTCCCGTTCGGCTTCGTCCGCCCGGTCGGCGGCGACGGCCAGGATCAGCGACAGTTCCGGGCTCCGCAGTCCATCGGTGTGGTAACGCACCGTGACGGTCTTTCCCGAGCCGCACCGCAGCCTGGCCGTTCCGCGGTCCGGCAGCCGTCCGGCGGGGGCCGGGTCGCGGTCGGCCAGCAGCCGGAGGACGGAGCGGCGCAGGACCTCCGACGCCGGCCGCTCCAGGAGTCGTTCCGCGGCGCGGGACCAGCCGATCACGACGCCCCGGCGGTCGACCAGTGCGGCCGCCACCTGGGACGACGGAACGCCCTCGGCGGCGTCGTCCGCGTTCGCGCTCATCGTCACCGCCTCCCACCGGGTCGGTGAACCCATCATGTCCCGGCGCCGGAATCCTCGCCTTCCAGCGGGGACGGGGCGCCGGGGACGGGGGGCCGTCGCGTTCGTCGTCGACGGTCCGGGAAGGCCTCAGGGCTCCGGGTCCGGGCCGGGCAGGGGGATCCAGGTGTGCGACCACGCGATGATCGCGTCGAGGACCGGTTCCAGGTCCCGCCCCTTGGGCGTGAGGCGGTATTCCACCTGTACGGGCGTCACGGGTACGACGTGGCGCTCGATCAGGCCGTCGTGCCGGAGTTCCCGGAGGCGCTGCGCCAGCATGGTGTCGCTCACTCCGGGGACGGCGGCCTTGATCTGCCCGTACCGGCACTGGTCGGTGAACAGCGCCCGCAGGATCGCGCCGGTCCAGCGCGTGCCGATCATCTCGATCGCCGTGTGGAAGCGCACGCAGACGGGGTGGACGTCTCCGTTCCCGGGCGTCGGGTCGGCCGTCACGGTGCGGCGGGGGCGCGCAGCGGGCGCAGGGCCCCGGTGAAGCGGACCAGTTCGTCGAGCATCGCCCGGGCGGAGGCGGTCATGACGTCGTTGGGCAGCAGTCGTCGGTCGTCGTCGACGAACTGCTGCACGAAGGGGATGGAGACGGCCTCGAAGACGGGTGTCATCTTCAGGGTGGTCACCACCTGCTTGATCATCTGCGCCGCGCGCGTTCCCGCCGACACGCCGCCGTAGCTGACCATGCCCACCGGCTTGTACTGCCACTCGGCGTGGAGGTAGTCGATCGCGTTCTTCAGTTCGGCGTTGTAGCCGTAGTTGTACTCCGGCATGACGAACACGAAGGCGTCCGCCTCCGCGACCTTGGCGCTCCAGTCGCGGGTGTGCCGGTGGGTGTAGCGGCCGAGCCTCGGGTGGTGGGGCTCGTTCATGAAGGGCAGGTTCACCTCCGCGAGGTCCACGACCTCGACCTCGTCGAAGCCGCCGTGTGCCACGGCCTCCGACTCGATCCAGCGGGCGACACTCGGACCGAGGCGTCCGGGGCGCGTGCTCGCCACGATGATTTCCAGCTTGCTCATGGGTGGTTTCCACCTTCCGTCAGGGGCGACCTCATCACACTACTCATTTCTGAGTCGATAAGAAATCCTTAGCAGGGGGGCGTGACGATCGTGGGCGTGCTCGCCGATGGATGCTTTTGTCCGGTGGGGGCTCGTGGACGCCCTACGGCCGGTGGTGGTCCGTGGAGTGCCCCAGCATCTCGGACATGGCCCGGGTCGAGCCCAGCAGTTCCGCCGAGAGGCGGGCCACGTCCTGTGCCGTGACGCCCCGCGCGGGCATCACGAGGGTGACGACCAGGGGGAAGGACTCGCCGGCCGTGAACACGGGGGCAGCCAGGGAGGTGACGCCGGGGATGACGCCGCCGACGGTGGTGGCCAGCCCCTCGCGCAGCACCTCGTCCCTGATCCGGTCGACCCGGTCCCGGGTGGCCGCGTCCAGCGTCTCCGCCTCCAGCTGTCCGCGCAGCACCGGCTCGGTGAGCTGCTCGGGCAGGTGCGCGAGGAACGCCCCTCCCATCGCCGAGTTCAGCAGCGGCATGGTGGCGCCGACGCGGACCGTGATCGGCAGGGCGTGGGCGCCGTACTCCCAGCGCACGACGACGGGACCGTGGTCGCCCCACACCGCCAGGTTGACCGCGTGCGAAGTGCGGTCCCGCAGCCCCGGCAGGTGTTCGCTGACCAGTGCCACCTCGTCCATCCTGCGCAGCGACTCGACGCCGAGCCGCCGCATGGCCGGCCCCATGTCGTAGTGCCCGGAGCTGGGCGACTGGGCGACGAGGCCGACGCGGGCGAGGCTGACGAGGTAGCGGTGCGCCTTGCTGGGCTGCATGCCGCTGGCGGCGGCTATCTGCGTCAGGCTCATCGGGCCCCGCCCCTCTTCGAGGGCTTGCAGGACGGTCATCGCCAGTTCGACGGACTGGATGCCCTGCCGGGCCGGCGACGCCTCGCCGGCCTCGGAGCCGGAGTCGGAGGGGTGGCGTGTCTTCACGGAAGCGATCATAGTGACCGGCCCGGCGGCGTCGCCCGGAACCGTCCGTCCCGGGTCGCTCCGGAGCCGTGGGGACCCGGGTCGCCCCCGGAGTCGCGGAAAGGCGACATCAGGCGTTCGCCCGCGCCCCCGGGGCGGTCGCGTCGCCGTGGACCGCGTGCAGCAGCTCGACCGCGAGGCCGGTCACCGCGTCGGAGCCGTCGGCCGTGCCGTACACGTAGAAGTCGGGCCGGACCACGACGGCCGAGCATCCGAGCTCGGCGAACCAGGCGCGGTAGGTGCCGTTCACGTCCCGCACGAAGGCCGCCGCCGGGTGCGCCGCGGTCCGTTCGCCGAGGACGACGACGCGCACGCCCGCCCCGGCGAGGTCGTCGAGCAGCCGGTCGCCTTCCAGCGCGGCCAGGTGGTCCTCGTCGACGAGCAGGTGGAACCCGCCGCCCACGATCTGGTCGAGGCGGTCGCGGCGGGCGCCGTCGTCCACGACGCCCTGCACCGACAGCTGCCCCCGGCCCGCGTCCGCGCCCCGGGTGAACAGGCCCTCGGCCAGGTCCGGGAAGCGCATGGGCTCGGGTGCGGCGGATTCCGCGCGGCGGGCAAGGAGCGTCCGGTCGCGCTCGGCGGCCCGCTCGGGGTCGCGCAGGGTCTGGAGGTGGCCCAGCTCGATGCCCTTCTCGGTCACCGCGCGCACGTGCGGCTCGCGCTCGGTCCGGTACGTGTCGAGGATGTCGTCCGGCGCGGCCCCGCGCAGCACGAGGTCCAGCTTGAACGCGAGGTTCTGCGCGTCGCGGAAGCCGGAGCACATGCCCTGGCCGAGGAAGGGGGGCATCTGGTGGGCCGCGTCGCCCGCGAGCAGGACGCGGCCGCGGCGCCATTCGTGGGCGATGAGGGACCGGAAGGTGTAGGTGGCGACCCGGATGAGGTCGGCGTCGTCGGGGGTGAGGTAGGGGGCGACCCGCTTCCAGACCCGCTGCGGGTCCCGCTCGGTCTCGAAGTCGTCGACCGAGTCGAGCATGAAGCTGAACCGGTGGTGCGCGGGGCCGAGCGAGATGATCGAGGTCGGCCCCAGCGGGTCGCCGAGCTGTAGCGCGCGCGGCACTTCGGTCGGGCGGCGGAAGCGGAAGTCGCACACCATCCACGGCTCGGAGAAGCCGTAGTCGTGCAGCTCCACGCCGAGCGACGCGCGCACGAAGCTGTTGCCGCCGTCGCAGCCCAGGACGTAGCGCGCCTCGACCCTCCGGGGTCCTTCGGGCCCCTCGAAGGTGACCGTGACGTGGTCCGCGGTCTGCTCCAGGGCGACGACGGTGCTGTCGTGCCGCACCTCCACCCGGGGCATCGAGCGGCACACGCCGTCCAGCGCCTCTTCGAGGTCGGGCTGGTACATCATGTTCCACTCCGCCCAGCCGCTGCGTCCGGTCTCGGCGAAGGACTGCTCTATCAGCAGGTCGCCGCTGCCGTTGCGCCATTCGTAGGTGGGCTGCACGCGCACCTTGGGCAGCAGCTCCTCCGCCACGCCGAGACGGGCCAGGGTGCGCATGGTCTCGTCGTCGAAGCTGGCCGCCCGCGGCAGGTTGTACAGGCCGGCGTAGCGCTCCAGGACGAGGACCCGGTGTCCCGCCCGCCCCAGCAGGGCGGCCGCCGCCATGCCCACCGGGCCGTACCCCACCACGACCACGTCCGGCGCGGCCCCGTTCGGGACCGGACCCCCCGCGGCGACATCCGTACCCGTCATCGGGCACCTCCATTTACTCGGACGTTTCAAAGGGTTGACACCGACGGAACGTACGTTTCACCATCGAGGAAGTCAATGCATATAAGTGAAACGCGGAGGGGTCGCGATGCGGACCATCGGTCTTGAGGAACACTTCGTCACGCCGGAACTGGAGAAGTACGGGGCCTCGGCGGCCGCGATCCTCCAGCCGGACAAGTGGCGCGAGGCGTCCCGGCGGCTCCTGGACCTCACCGGTGAGCGGCTGGCCGAGATGGACGCGGCGGGTCTGGACGTACAGGTGCTGTCCCTCAACTCCCCCGGCATCCAGGCCGAGGAGGACGCCGCCACCGCGGTCGCGCAGGCCTCCGCCGTGAACGACCTGCTCGCCGGCGTGATCACCGACCACCCCGACCGCTTCGCCGGTTTCGCCGCCCTGCCGCTGCAGGACCCGAAGGCCGCCGCCGACGAGCTGGAGCGCGCCGTCTCCGAGCTGGGCATGCGCGGCGCCCTGGTGAACGCGCACACCCAGGGCCGCTACCTCGACGACCCGGAGCTGCGGATCGTGTGGGAGCGCGCCGCCGGCCTGGACGTGCCGCTCTACCTGCACCCGGCCAACGGCGTCGACGTCCCGCACGTCATCAAGGGGCACCCGGAGCTCATCGGCCCGATGTGGAGCTGGGGTTCGGAGACGGCCACCCACTTCCTGCGGTGCGTGTTCGGCGGCGTCTTCGACGACTTCCCCGACGCCAAGATGCTCCTCGGCCACATGGGCGAGGGCCTGCCCTACGTGCTGTGGCGGATGGACTCCCGCTGGGACTACCACAACCACCAGGGCGTCGAGCCGGCCCGGGGCAACCCCTCGGAGTACATCCGGCACAACCTCTACATCACGACCAGCGGCGTGTGCTCGGCCCCGCCGCTGCTGTGCTCGCTGCTGGCCCTGGGCGCGGACCACATCCTCTTCGGCACCGACTACCCCTTCGAGGAGATGGCGGTGGCCACCGAGTTCCTGCGGACGGCCCCGATCAGCGAGGCCGACCGGGAGAAGATCGCCCACGGCAACGCCGAGCGGCTGCTCGGTCTCTGAGGACCGGCCCGCGCCGTACCCCCCTCCCCCCCTGCTTTCCTCCTCTCCCTCCCAGCAAGGAGTCGCCGACATGACCCGAGAGAACACCGCACGGCACTGGATCGACGGCGAGTGGGTCGGTTCCGCCCGGACCTCCGAGAGCATCGACCCGGCCACGGGCGAAGTGATCGGCACGTACGCGGACGCCGACGCGGAGGTGGGGCGGCAGGCCGTCGACGCGGCCCGGCGCGCGTTCGAGGAGGGCGACTGGCGCCTCGACCCGATGGTGCGGTCCACCGCCCTCAGCCACCTCGCCGACGCGTACGCCGCGCGCATGGACGAGGTGATCGACACGCTGTGTCTGGAGAACGGCAAGCTCCGCCACGAGGCGGGATTCGAGGCGCACTTCATCCTGCGCGCGCTGCGCTTCGCGGCGGGACTCGCCGTCCAGCCGCACGGCCGGGTCACCGACACCCAGCCGGGCCGCCAGGCCATGTCGATCCGGCAGCCCGTCGGCGTCGCCGGCATCGTCGTGCCGTGGAACTCCCCCGCCTACCTGTGCATCCGCGCACTGGCCCCGGCCCTCGCCGCGGGCTGCACCGCCGTGGTGAAGATGCCGGGGCAGGCGGCCCGCACGGCCGCGCTCATGAGCGAGATCCTCGCCTCCGTGCCCGAACTGCCGAACGGCGCGGTGAACGTCGTGATCGAGTCCGGCTCCGACGTCGCCCGTCTGCTGGTCGAGTCACCGCGGGTGCCCGTCATCAGCTTCACCGGCAGCACCGCCACCGGCCGGCTCATCGCCCAGGGCGCCGCGGCCCACTTCAAGCGGGTGGGTCTCGAACTGGGCGGCAAGACCCCGCACCTGGTCTTCGCCGACGCCGACGTCGAGGCCGCGCTGGCCACGGCCGTCGCGTCGTGCACCGTCTTCGCCGGACAGTTCTGCATGACGGGCAGCAGGGTCCTGGTCCAGCGGGAGATCGCCGACGAGTTCACCGCCGCCCTGGCCCAGCGCCTGGAGAGCGTGCGCCCCGGCCCGGCCTCCGACCCGGCCAGCCAGATCGGCCCCCTGATCGACAAGGCGGCGGTCGCCCGCGTCGACGCCGCCGTGGAGGCGGCCGTCGCGGCCGGCGCCAAGCCGATCGTCCGCGGCGGTCCGAGCACCCGCCCCGAGCTGGCCGGCGGCGCCTTCTACCACCCGACCCTGCTCGCGGTCACCGACTCCTCGCTCCCCATCGTCCAGGAGGAGACCTTCGGCCCGGTCCAGACCGTCCAGGTCTTCGACACCGAGGAGGAGGCGATCGCCCTCGCCAACGACACCGAGTACGGCCTGAGCGCCTGCGTCTGGAGCCGGGACGCGGACCGTCCGATGCGGGTCGCGCGGCAGCTCGACGCCGGCCTGATCTCCATCAACAGCTGGGCGAACCTCACGGTCGAGTTCGAGGAGGGCGGCTTCAAGTCCAGCGGCGTGGGCCGGCTCGGCGGCCTGGCGTCCGTGGAGGACTTCCTGGAGCACAAGCAGATCACCCAGGACTACGCGCCGCGGCACCACTGACGGGCGCCTCGCCGAAGGAGAAGGAGGGGGCGCGTCCGTCCGGCCCGCTCCGCCCTGCCGGGCACCCGTCACCGGTCGGACCGTCACGGCCGGCGGTGGACTCGCCCCGGCTTCGTCCCCGTGGACCGCACGAGCCGGGAAAGTGCCGGACCGGCGGCCGACGGGGCGTCGAAACCCTTGCTGTTATTACATATAGCGCCTAGGCTCGCAGAGCCCTGACGGCGCCCGGAACACGGTCTTCGAACCCATGGATCCGGGGCGGTCGGCTCGACCCGCGAGCTACGCGCTGTCGTTCGCCGCAGGACGCCCCTCGTCCGTGCGGAACGCCGGCACCCACTCCTGGCAGGAGGCCACAGATGGCCGAACAGCGCGACCTTCTGACCTTCGAGGTCGACGGACACGAGATCACGGCGCTCGCCGCGGGGCCCGCCGGGCCCACCGGCAAACCCCTGATCGCCGCTCTCCACGGCGGCACGTACACGGCGCGGTACTTCGACGTCGCGGGCGCCCCCGAGGGGTCCTTCCTGGACGTCGCCGTCGCGCACGGCTATCCGGTGGTGGCCTTCGACCGCCCCGGTTACGGCGGCAGCACCGCGCTCGAGCCGGACGCCAACACCTTCGCCCGCCACGTGGAGCTGCTCAGCGGCGCCCTGGCGCAGGCCGTCGAACGCCTCGGGGCGGACGGCGTGTTCCTCGTCGGCCACTCGATCGGCGGCATGATCGCCCTGATGATCGCCGCCTCCGAGCCGGACATACCCCTGATCGGCGTCTCGGCGACCGGCATGGGCGCCGTCATCCCGAGCGGCGGGGCGGCCGAGGCCCTCGGCTCCCTCCCGGCGGACGCGACCGTGGACCTGCCCCACGAGGAGCGGGACAAGGTGATGTTCGGCCCCGGTCACACCTTCCGGGCGGAGGGACTGCGCCAGGCGCGCGACTCGTACGCGCCCGTGCCGGTCAGGGAGTTGGTCCAGGCGCCGCGTTGGCCGAAGGAGCACCTGCCCGCGCTCGCCCCCAAGGTCCGCGTCCCCGTGCACAACGCGCTCGCCGAGTTCGACGCCCTGTGGAGCAGCGGTCCCGAGAACGTCGCCCGGTTCGCCGCCCTCTTCACCGCGGCGCCGTTCGTGGACGCGAGCGTCGCCCGCGGGACGGGGCACTGCATCGATCACCACACGCTCGGTTTCGCCACGCACCTGCGGCAGCTGGCGTTCGCCGAGGAGTGCGCGCACTGGGCCGCGCGGCAGAAGGCGGAGAACGAGAACTGATGCCCTCCGTAGACGAAAAGCACCTCCCGCGTCACGTGCAGGTCCTCGTCGCCGGCGGCGGACCGGTCGGCCTGGCCGCCGCCGTCGAACTGCGCCGGCGCGGCGTCGACTGCCTGGTCGTCGAGCCGCGCGCCACCGTGTCCCGCGCACGGCCCCGCTGCAAGACCCTCAACGTGCGCACGATGGAGCACCTGCGCCGCTGGGGCCTGGCCGAACGGCTGCGCGGGCGCGCCCCGCTGCCCGCCTCCTGGTCCCAGGACGTGGTGTTCTGCACCTCGCTGACGGGCAGGGAACTGTCCCGCTTCACCGGCGTCCTGGGGCTCGTTCCGGAGGGCGGTCGCTTCCCGGAGACCGGCCAGCAGGCGCCGCAGTACGTCCTGGAGGAGGTGCTGCGCGAGGCGGTCGAGGAGCTGGCCCCGGGACGGCTCGCCCTCGGCTCGAAGGTCGTCGCCGTGCGCCAGGACGACGACCTGGTGACCGTGACCGTCGAGGACGGCGCCGGCGGGCGCACCGTCGTCACCGCCGACTACGTGATCGGCTGCGACGGCCCGCGCAGCGTCGTACGGGACGAGATCGGCGCCCGCTACGTGGGCGGCGAGGCCCTGCGCCCGAACTTCGGCATGGTCTTCCGGAGTCCCGGCCTGGGGGAGCACGTGGCGCACGGGCCGGCCGTGCAGTACTGGGTCGTCAACGCGACGGCCCCGGCCCTGGTCGGTCCGCTGGACCGGGCGGACACCTGGTGGGCGATCGCCTTCGGCGTCGACCGGGCGACCGGAGAGCGCGAGGCGCGGCGGATCGTCGACGCCGTGGCGGGCCGCCCGGTGGAGGCCGAGGTGCTGTCCACCGACCCGTGGACCGCACGGATGCAGATCGTCGACCGCATGCGCCACGGCCGGGTCTTCCTCGCCGGTGACGCCGCGCACCTCAACCCGCCGTTCGGCGGCCACGGGCTCAACACGGGCATCGGGGACGCGGTCGACCTGGGCTGGAAGCTCGCGGCCGTACTCGCCGGCTGGGGCGGTCCCGACGTGCTCGACAGTTACGAGCGCGAGCGCCGTCCGGTACAGGAACGCGTCATCCGCGAGGCGACCGCCAACATGCGGGTGCTCTCCACCGAGTTGCTCGCCGACGACCTCGACGCGGACGACGAGGCGGGCGCCCGGGCCCGCCGGGCCGCGGGCGCGCGGATCCAGGAGACCAAGAAGGCGGAGTTCCACTCGCTCGACCTGGTCCTCGGCCTCCGCATCGCCGCGTCGCCGATCCTCACCGCCGAACCGGAAGGGCGAGAGGTCTCCCCGTGGGTCGGGGCCCGGCTGCCCCACCTGTTCCTGGAGGACGGCCGCTCCCTGTACGACCTGCTCGGTGACGGCCCGACACTGCTCGCCCTCGGGCGGGACGCGCCGGTGACGGCCGTCGAGGAGGCCGCGGACCTGCGGGGCGTCCCGCTCACCGTGGTCCGTCTGCCGGAGCCGCTGGCCGCCGGGCACGCCGAACTGCTGGGCGCCCGCCTCGTCCTGGTCCGCCCGGACCAGGTGGTGGCCTGGCTCGGCGACGAGGCCCCCGAGGACCCCCTCGCCCTCGTCGACACCCTGAGCGGCAACGCCCACCGGGACGAGAGGGCGGCGCTCCGCACTTCCTGAGCCTCTCCGCACGCCCCGTGGGGGAAGCTCCCTTCGTTCCGTCGACGCGAGGGCCGCACGGCCCCGTCGGCAGGCGCGTACGCGCGCCGCCCACCAGACCCCGCCCCGGCCGCACCCTGTCCGAGGCACCTGCCTCGCGGCCGGGGCGGCCCCGTACCCGGGGGAAGAAGAGGGACCGATGGCCGGCGGCACCGGTGGCCCCGCCGATGCCGCCGGCTCCGGCACCGGGCGACCGGCCGGTCCTGCTTCCCCGCCCCAGGAACACACCCCATCGGGGAACACCCTCCTCCCGAAAGGAAGGCAGCACGCATGAGCGCTGACCACTGGACCAGACGGCAGATCCTGAACACCGCGGCGGGTACGGCCGCGCTCGCCGGCGCGTCCACGCTGATGACGCCCGGCGTCGCCCAGGCCCACGACGGCAAGCCCGACCCGCACGGCAGGCTGCGGATCATCGCCATCGAGGAAGCCATCATCCTGCCGGGCCTCATCACCCAGGGCACGGCCCTGAACGGCGCGATCCCCTTCAAGCCCGAGGTCACCGCCGAGTGGTTCAAGCGGCTGCCGGACGTCACCCAGTACCGGCTCGCCGACATGGACGCCAACGGCGTCGCCATGCAGGTGCTCTCCCTCACCCCGCCCGGGGTGCAGATGCAGCCCGACGCGGCCGTCGCCGTGCGGGACGCGCAGGTCGCCAACGACGCCCTGGCCGCCGTCGTCGACGCCCACCCCACCCGCTTCGGCGGCCTGGCCGCGCTCCCCCTCCAGGACCCGCGGGCAGCCGTGCGCGAGGCCAGACGGGCCGTGCTCGACCTGAAGATGGCCGGGTTCCTGGTCAACGGCCACACCAACGGCCACTACCTGGACGAGCCGCAGTTCCGGCCCGTGTGGGCCGCCCTCGAGGAACTGGGCGCCGCCCTCTACCTCCACCCCACCCCGGCCCCGGCCGGCGAGTGGGGACTGCTGAAGGACCGTCCCGAACTGGTCGGCCCCCTCTACAGCTGGGCGGCGGAGACCGGCGGGCACGCCCTGCGGGTCATCCTCGGCGGCGTCTTCGACGACTTCCCGGGGGCCAGGCTCATCGTGGGCCACATGGGCGAGTTCCTGCCGTACCACGCTCCCCGCCTCGACGTGCAGATCAAGAACATCAACACCAGGGTGCCGCTGAAGAAGAAGCCCTCCGAGTACCTCAGGCAGAACATCGCCATCACCACCTCCGGCGTGATGGACGACACCATGCTCCAGGCCGCCATCGGGTCGGTGGGCATCGACAACGTGCTGTTCGCCATCGACTACCCCTTCGAGAAGAGCGAGCAGGCCGTCGGTTTCCTGCGCGGCGCGAACCTGTCCTCCTCCCACCGCCGGAAGATCGCCGGCGGCAACGCCGAGCGCATCCTGAAGCTCTGACCGCCCCGCCGCCACGCCTCCCCCGCGCCCCGTACCGTGCCCACCACGGTGCGGGGCGTCCTCGGCGTGCGCCACCCCGCCGCCCTTGTCATGCACGCAGTCCGCCCGCAGGGACGTAGTTATAGTTGGTGTCCACCACCGGACGGCCGAAACGAGGAACACACCGTGGCGACACCCCGGGGGGCGGTCCAGCCCATCACGTCGCGGTCCGTGGTGGAGCAGGCCACCGAAGAACTGCGGCGCGCGATCCTGGCCGGCCACCTGGCCCCCGGTACGGAGTACTCGCTGCGCGAGCTGGCCGGGATGCTCGGCATCAGCTTCATCCCGATCCGCGAGGCGCTGCGCAGCCTGGAGAGCGAGGGTCTGGTCATCATGCGGCCCGGCCGCAGCGCCGTCGTCGCCCCGCTCGACCTCGACGACCTGCACGGCATCTACCGCCTGCGGCGCGCCTTGGAACCGGAGATCGCCCGGCGTTCGTGCACCCTGCTGACGGACGAGGAGCTGGACCGTCTGGAGTCCCACGCCGCCGACTTCGGCGCCCGGGAGCACGGCATGGCCGACATCTACGACGACCACCACGCCTTCCACCTCGCCCTCCTGGCGCCCGCCGCCACCGTCTGGGACATCCGGGTCCTGACCACCCTGTGGCGGGCGGCGGAGCGCTACATCCGCATCGGCTTCGGCCGGCTCGACCCCGACCCGGCCGAGCACGAGCGGCGGGGCAAGGCCCACATGGACCTCGTGGAGGCGTTCCGCACCCGCGACCCGGCCACGGTCGGCGCCGCCGTCGAGAAGCACCTCGCCCGCAACGAGAAGATGGCCTTCTCGGCCCTGTCCTGAGCACGACCGCCCCCGACGGCGCCCGACCCGGACCTTCGGGCGGGCACCGTCGGGGGCTTCTCCTCGCGTGAGGCGGGGTCCGCATCACCGGGCGAGGGGCGCCTCCGCCTCGGAGGGGCCGTCGGCCGGTACGGGGGCGGAGGCACGTCGGCCCGGCCGCAGCAGGCCGATCAGGACCGCGCCCAGGACCGCCGGGACCACGAAGGCGTAGAAACCGGCCTTGGACGAGCTGATCAGCACGGTGACGGCGGCCAGGTAGCTGGGGCCGACGATGGCGCCGACGCGCCCGACGCCGAGGCTGAAGCCCAGGGCGGTGCCGCGCAGCCGTGCCGGGTGGGCGTGGGCGACGTAGATGTTGACGAGCGCCTGGGTTCCGAGGGCGCCGAACCCGGCGACGGCGGAGACGAGGAGGAGCAACGGCCGGGGCTGCGGCGTGCTCAGGATGATCATGGCGACGGCGGCGAGCAGGAAACTGACGACCGTGGCGGCCTTCAGCAGCCCGCGGTCGGCGACCAGGGCGGCGCCGAGGGTGCCGATGACGGCGCCCGCGTTGAAGGCGATGGAGAACTCCAGCGAGGAGCCGAGGTCGTACCCGTTGTCGACCATCAGCGTGGGCAGCCAGGTGCTGGCGCCGTAGACGATGACGAGTCCGGCGAACGTGGCCGCCCAGAACAGCAGTGTGGAACGGCGGTACTGCGGGGCGAGCAACCGGCGCAGACGGTTGGCGGACTCGTCCGGCTCGGCCCCGGCGGTCTCCGTCCCGGCCTCCGGCGGGGTCTGCGCCGGGTGGTCCCGCACCACGGCGGGCACCAGGCGCCACACCACGGGGATCAGCACCAGGGGAACCGCTCCGAAGAGGAAGAGCGTGCGGAAGTCCCCCTCGGGCAGCAGGGTGCGGCCGACGACGCCGGTGACGATGCCGCCGACGGCCAGTCCCGTCGTGGCGGTGCCCACCTGGAGGGAGTGCCGGGCGGGATCGGCCGCTTCGCTGACGTACGCGGTGACGAGGGGGATCAGGGCGCCGATGCCCATGCCGGTGAGGAAGCGGGTCGCGCCGAAGAGGGCGAGGTCGCCGGCCCCGGCGCTCAGCAGCATGCTCAGGGAGAGCCAGGCCAGGCTGACCACCATGGGCAGGCGGCGGCCGTGGAGGTCACCGGCCCACCCCGCGGCGACGGAGCCGAGCGGCATGCCGAGTGCCGTGAGGCTGCCCAGCAGGCCCAGCGTCGACTTGGTGACGTCCCAGTCGGGGTGGGACAGCAGGGAGGGGCCGACCGCGCCCAGGATGAACAGGTCGTACCCCTCGATGCACAGGATGACGAGCCCGAGGGCCACCGCGGGGCCGGGGCGGGTCCGGGTCGGGGGTTCGCCGGGGGTGGGGTTCATGTCCGTACTCCTCAGGAGGGACTGCGCGGGTGGGGAGGCCACGGCGACGCCGACGAGGGCGTGGCGGAGGACCGGGGGTGATCGCGGGGCCGTCCCTCGACGCCCGGAGCCGGGACGGGAGCGTTCGTCGGTGACCGTGGGTTCGCGCCGCGAGCAGGAGGTGCCGTAGGGGTTTTCGCTCGGAAGGTCGTCCGGTGGTGCCGGGACGGTGCGGCACGCGGGACGTCGCGTCGCCGGACGTCACGGACGTACTGCGGCAAGGACACGGGAGCGCCGGGGAGTTCCGTCCCGTCGTGGTCACGCCGCAGGGAACTGGGGGTGATGGTGGAGCCGGTCGCGGGCGTGTGTCAATGCCCGCGTCGGACCGAAGTCGAGCCCGTGCCCCGGCGGCAGTGGAAGGGATCCCGATTCGACGCCGGAGGGTTGTTGTTATCACATATAGCGGCTACGGTCGATCCGTCTTCCCGGTACCGGCCCCTCCGGCCAGGTGCCGCCCCGAACTGTTCGCCCGTGCCCGCACGAACGGGACGCCACGGCGCCAGTCGCACCTCCCCGGAACACCGTGCCGACGACAGACCCCCGTCGGCCTTCCGCGGAGGCCGGGGCACGAACGCCGCACTTTCCGCACCCGCTCGGCAGAGAGACACAACGATGTGCATCCATCACACGAACCGGCGTGACTTCATCAAGACGGCCGCGGCGGCCGGCGTCGCCGTCGCGGGGGTGTCGGCACTGGCCGCACCCGCCTCCGCACACGCACGGGAACAGACCGTCCGGCTCGAGAAGATCGCACTGACGAACGTCAGGATCTTCGACGGCGACCGGGTGACCTCCCCGCTCACCGTGGTCATCGACAACGGACGGATCGGCATCAGCCCCCTCGGCGCGCGTCGGATCGACTGCGGGGGCGCGGTGCTGCTTCCGGGACTGACCGACGCGCACGTCCATCTGCGGGACGTCAACACCCTGCACGCGCTGACCGGTTCCGGTGTGACCACCGCCCTCGACATGGCCTCCTTCCCGCCCTCGCTCGTCGATTCGCTGCGCGGACTGCCCGGCCTGACCGACATCCGCAGCGCGGGCGCGCCGGCGGTGGCACCCGGAAGCCCCCAGAGCCGGATCCCGACCTTCCCCGCGGACGCGGTACTGACCGGTCCCGAACAGGCCGGGCAGTTCGTCCGCTCCCGGATCGCCGAGGGCTCGGACTACATCAAGATCATCATCGATGAGCCGGGGCTCTCGCCGGAGACCGTCAAGGCGGTGACGACGGCCGCGCACTCCGCCGGCAGGCTCGTCATGGCCCACGCGACCACCACCGCCATGGTGGTGAGGGCGCTGGACGCGGGCGTCGACATGATCCACCACGTGCCGATGGACAGCGCCCTGCCGGCGTCGGTGGCCGCGCGGTACGCCTCGTCCGGCACCGTCGCGGTGCCCACCCTGACCATGATGGAGGGCTTCGGGAAGCTCGGGATCCCCGGCATGGACTACGCGGCCGCCGAGGGCAGCGTCGCCGCGCTGCGCCGCGCGGGGGCGCGGATCCTGGCGGGCACGGACGCGAACCTCACTCCGGGGATCCCGGTGCAACCGCCGTACGGCACCAGCCTGCACCACGAGCTGGAGCTCCTGGTCCGCGCGGGGCTCACCAACCGGGAGGCCCTGCGGGCCGCGACGAGCCTGCCCGCCCAGGCGTTCGGCCTGCGTGACCGCGGCGCCGTCCGCGTCGGGAACCGCGCCGACCTCGTCCTGATCGACGGCGACCCGCTCGCCGACATCACCGCGACCCGCGCCGTCCGGCGCGTCTGGGTCGGTGGCGCGGAGTACGTCCCCGCCGCCGCCTGACCCGCTCGCCCGGCACCGTTTCCCGACCGGCACCGTTTCCCGGTCGGGAAACGGTGCCGGTCCCGGCACGACGCGGTGCGCCCCGGGCCCGGTACGCCTTCGCCGTGGAGCACGGCAAGGATCCACGAGCGCCTTCGGGCGCTTCCCGTACACCCACTCAAGGAATGGCGCCATGACCTTCCCAGCTCCGACCCGTCCCGTGCACCGGCCGAGAGGTGTCACCGCCCTGCTCACCGTCCTCGCGCTGACCACGGCCACGGCCACGGCCACGGGCTGCTCGGCGTCGCCCGAGGACGGGCAGGCCGAGGACGGCACCGTGCGCGTGGCACTCGTCGACGCGGCGCCGCCGAGCCTGCCCCTCCTGGCCGAGAGGAACGGCGACTTCGCCGACCGGGGCCTCGACGTGGAGATCTCCTCGCACCCGAGCACGCGCATCGCGTCCTTCGCCGCCTCTCTCGGCTGGGAGTACGACATCGCCTGGGGCACGCCGGCCGACGTCATCGCCTCTGCCTGGCAGGGGCACGACATCACCGTGATCGCCGGCTCCTACACCGACCGCGACGAGAACCAGCAGGGCCAGATCTACGCCGCCGAGGCGGGCGCGGTCGGCTCCGTGACCGATCTGCGGGGTAAGCAGGTGGCGGTGCCCTCCTTGTCGGGCGCGCTGTTCCTGGCGGTGCTGACGTCCTTGAAGAGGGCGGGAGTGGACCCGGAGAACGTGCGTTTCGTCCAGATGCCCTTCTCCAGCATGCTCGGTGAACTCGGCTCCGGCGGGGTCGACGCCATCGCGACCGTTCAGCCGTACATGGGTGCGGTCGAGGCAGCCGGACACCGTCCGCTCGGGGATCCGTTCCTGTCGATCGACTCCCCCGCGACCGCCGGTGTGTGGATCGCGAAGCGCACGTGGGCGGAGGGGAATCCACGGAAGATCTCCTCGTTCGTCGCGGCCCTGAACTCCGCCGACCGTTGGGCGTCCTCCCACGAGAAGGAGGTGCGGGCCTTCTTGTCGTCGGCGCTGGAGGTGCCGCGCAAGGAGGCCTCGACGGCTCCGCTGCCCGACTGGGACACGTCCGTCACGCCGGAGGCACTGGCGCCCTGGATCGAGGCCATGGCGTCGTCGGGACAGGTCCACGGCTCTGTGCCGAAGGCCGAGGACCTGGTGTGGGCTTCCTCGAAGAAGTGACCGCGTGCCGTGCGGGGGTGGGCGTCGGAGCTTCGACGCCCACCCCCGCACGGCACTTCGCTTCACTGGGTGAGATCGAGTGCGGCGGCGACGATGCTGTCGGTGTCGATGCGGTGGTGGCGGTAGACCTCGTCCAGGGAGCCGGACTGGCCGAAACGGCTGACGCCCAGCCTGCGGATCGGCACCCGGTGGATGTTGGACAGGAAGGCCAGCGTGTGCGGGTGCCCGTCCAGGACGGTGACCAGGGGCGTGGCCCGCTCCGCGGGGAAGACCTGGTCCAGGATCCAGTCGGGCGCGTCGTCGTTGCCGGCGCGGGCGTCCAGGGCCTTGTAGAGCAGCCCGGGGCTGGTCACGCAGATCACGTCGGCCGGGACGCCGAGGTTCCGGAGGCGGTCCGCGGCGGCCAGGGCCTCGGTCACCATGGCGCCCATGGCGGCGATGGTGACCTTGGCGCCGTCCTGCCGGCGCAGCGGATAGGCACCGGCCACGACCTGGCGGCGACGGCGTTCCCGGGCCGCCGGGTCGGTCGGGACCCGGGCCAGGGTCTGGTCGACGGGGCGGGTGGAGAGCCGCAGGTAGGCCGAGCCTCCGTCGGGCCTGCCGAGGCGGGACAGGGCGGCGAGGAGCGTCCACTCGGTGTCGAGGGCGAAGGCGGGCTCCCAGGTCGTGCAGCCGGGTTGCTCGATGCCGAGGGAGGGGGTGGTGACGGACTGGTGCGCGCCGCCCTCGGGCGCCAGGGTGACGCCGGAGGGAGTGCCCACCAGGATCGACTGGCCGCCGGCGTACATGCCGAAGGACCAGGGCTCCAGGGCGCGGTTGACGAAGGGGTCGTACACCACGCCGATGGGCAGCAGCGGCTTCCCCCACCGGCTCCAGGTCGCGCCCAGCTCACCGAGCAGACCGACGAGGTTGGTCTCGGCGATGCCCAGTTCGATGTGCTGGCCGGTCGGGCGCTCCCGCCAGTGCAGGATGGTCTCCGCGTCGTCGGCGAACCAGTTCACGCGCTCGACGGGCGACCAGACGCCGACCTTGTTGACCCAGCCGCCCAGGTTGGTCGACGAGCTGACGTCGGGGCTGACCGTGACCACCCGGCCGGCCGCCTCGGGAGCGCTGCGGGTCAGGTCGAGCAGCGTGCGGCCGAGGGCCGCCTGGGTGGTGGCGACGCCCGTCGGGGTGCGGCCGATGTCCGTGGGGACCGCGGGGGGCGCCGCCGCGGCGACGGCGTCCCGGCGCAGCCGCGCCCCGGTCCGCGCGCAGAGGCGGGCCGCCGCCGAGTCCGGGGCGAAGCCCTCCCACGGGTTGTCGAGGTCGGCGCCCACCTCCTCCGCCAGCTGCCGCATCTGGTCCTCCGTCAGCAGCGAGGAGTGGTTCTGCGGGTGGCCCTGCGTGGGCAGGCCGTGGCCCTTGACGGTGTACGCGAAGATCACCGTGGGCCTGTGGTCGTCCACCTCGGACAGCGCGGCGTCGAGGGCGGACAGGTCGTGGCCGCCCAGGTTGCGGACCGACTCCATGAGGGTGGCGTCGTCGACCTCCGCGAGCAGTCGGACGATCGCCGGGGCTTCGGGACCGGAGCCGGGCAGCCGATCGCGCAACTCGTCGACCGGGCAGCGCAGCAGCCGCTGGTACTCGGGGTTGGGCATGTCGTCGATGCGGGCGCGCAGGACGTGCCCGCCGGGACGTGCGAACAGCTTCTCGAGCAGCGTGCCGTACTTGAGGGTGAGCACCTGCCATCCGGCCGCGGCGAACATGCCGTGCAGACGGCCGGCGGCGATGTTCGGCACGACGCGGTCGAGGGACTGCCGGTTCAGGTCGACGATCCAGACCAGTTCGCCCAGTTCGGCGACCTGCGGGTCGAGGACCGCCTCCCACACCGCGCCCTCGTCCAGCTCCGCGTCTCCCACCAGCGCGTACTGGCGGCCGGTGAAGCCGCCGTCGGTGCTCCCGTCCGTGTAGCGGCGGGCCAGGGCGCCCCAGATCGTCGCCGTGGCGCCGATGCCCACCGAACCGGTGGAGTAGTCGACCGGGTCGGGGTCCTTGGAGCGGCTCGGGTAGCTCTGGAGGCCGCCGAAGGCGCGCAGGGTGGACAGGTGGGACGCGTCCAGCTCACCGATCAGGTGGTTGACGGCGTGCAGGACCGGCGAGGCGTGCGGCTTGACCGAGACCCTGTCCTCGGGCCGCAGGTGGCGGAACCACAGGGCCGTCATGATGGACACCATCGAGGCACAGGACGCCTGGTGGCCGCCGACCTTGAGTCCCGACGGGTTGGGGCGCACGCGGTTGGCGTGGTGCACGATCGCGCTGGACAGCCACAGCACGCGGTCCTGGATCTCGTGCAGCGCGTCGAGGTCGTCGGCCGCGGGCCGCCGGGGGGCTGCTGGTGCGGTGGTCATGGCGAAACGGTCTCCTCGATCGGCACACCCGGCGCGCGGACGTGCGGCCGGCTGTGACTTGGGACGTGTCACGGCGGCACGGAGGGCGCGCCGGACGTGCTCCGTGGCGCGTCGGGCCGGCTCACGACCGGACACGGTCGGCGGCGCGGTGCCAGGGGCGGGATCGTTGCGTCGAGGAAACCACCAGGTCAGGATGGTGCACAAGAACTCGCAGGGAAATGACGCAGAATGCCCAATCACTCCTCCTCCCAGCCCCGGAAGGTGCGCACCGTGCCCAGCTCCGAGCGGATCGACCCCACCGACGCGCGCCTGCTCCTGGCGCTGACGGCCCATCCCCGGGCCACCACGGTGGCGCTGGCCGAGGCGAGCGGGTTGAGCCGCAACACCGTCCAGGCGCGTCTGGCGGCACTGGACCGCACGGGTGCCGTGGACTCCTTCGAGCGGCGCGTCGACCCGGCGGCCCTCGGCTATCCGCTGACCGCGTTCGTGACGACCCGGGTCGCGCAGCGCAGGCTGGACGAGGTCGGGCACGAACTCGCGGCGATTCCCGAGGTCCTTCAGGTGCACGGGCTGACCGGGGACACCGACCTGCTGGTCCACGTGGTCGCGACCGACGCCGAGGACCTGTACCGCGTGGCCAGCCGGATCCTCGACATCCCCGGAGTGGAGCGCACCAGTACGGCACTCGTCATGCGCCAGTTGGTCGACTACCGGATCGCCCCGCTGCTGCGCCGGTCGGCCGCGCGCTGATCGCGGACGACACGGCGAGCCCCGACGGGGCCGCAACTCCTCCGCCGCTCCGGGTAGTCACCGCCCCCTCCCCGGTGCCGGTGTCGCCGGCCTCCCCGGGTGAGCCCACCGACACCGTCGGCGCCTCCACGGCATCCGTGGCCCGTTTTCCTCGCGTGTGGACCGAGTTCCGCATCGAGGCACCCATGAAAGCCGTCGGCGGAGCGCACCGGATCCGGGCCGGCGCCCGGAGCTTTCCCCGGGACCACTCCGCCCCGTCGACCGCGCCCCGGCTCCGGGCCGCCGGGGGGCGGCGGGGACGCCTGAGCCCGGCCGGCCACCCGTTCAGAGGAAATTCGTCGGTCCACCTCCTTGCTGTTATCACATATAGCGTCCTACTGTGTGATCGGCGTCGCAGTCGGCGGGAGACGAGCGGACGTCGCGCGGGGCCGGCGGACCCGGTGGTCGGTGCGATCCCGTCGACGACGGCCGTCACCCGGTCGCCCTGCCCGCCCTCGGCCACGAGCTGTACGGGTGTACGGCGGCAGGGCTCGCCGACGACCAGAAGACCACCCCGGCCGAGCCACCGAGCCGGTCACAGCCCATCACGCGAGGAACACAGGAGCAGCTCCGTGCGCATTGCCAACCTCTCCGGCCGCCTGGCCCTCATCGTGGACGGCCGTGCCGTCGACGTCGAGGAGGCCAGCGACGGCCGCTTCGCCGCGGACCCGCAGGCCGTCTACGAGCGGTGGGAGGAGTTCCGCCGGTGGGCGGCGCAGGCCCGCCCGCCCGAGGGCGTTCCCGTGGATCCCGCCCTCCTGGGCGCCCCCGCGCCCGCCCCGCGGCAGATCGTCGCCGCCGGCCTGAACTACCGTGACCACGCGGCCGAGTCCGGGTTCGCCCTGCCCGACACCATGCCCCCGGTCTTCACCAAGTTCGCCACCAGCATCACCGGCCCCGTCACCGAGGTCGTCCTCCCGCCCGGCGGCCACACCGACTGGGAGATCGAACTCGTCGTCGTCATCGGCGTCCGCGCGCACCGCGTCTCCGCGGAGACCGCCTGGGACCACGTCGCCGGACTGACCGTGGGCCAGGACATCTCCGAGCGCATCACGCAACTCGAAGGACCGTCGCCGCAGTTCAGCCTCGGCAAGTCCTTCCCGGGCTTCGCCCCCACCGGGCCTTGGCTGGTCACGCCCGACGCGTTCGACGACCCCGACGACCTGGGACTGCGCTGCACCGTGAACGGCGAGGAGGTCCAGAAGGGCCGCACCAGCGACCTGATCTTCTCCGTGTCCGAGCTGCTCGCCCGGCTGTCCTCGGTGATTCCCCTGCTGCCCGGCGACCTCGTGTTCACCGGCACCCCGGCCGGCGTCGGCCTGGGCCGTGACCCACAGCGCTGGCTCGCCCCCGGGGACGAGCTGGTCAGCACCATCGAGGGCATCGGCGAACTGCGCCAGCGCTTCGTCGCACAGACCTGACGTCCCGGCGGCCCCGTACGCACGAGGCCGTGCACAGCCACCCGCATGAACCGTCGAACACCGAAAGCGCGGGCACAGGACCGAACCACCGACCGTGAGGACCACCACGGCCGACGCCCGCGGATTCGATCGAGGAGGATCGGATGACCGCCACACCGAAGTTCGCCCATGTCGTGTTCCAGACCAGCAACCCCACCGGCATGCGGGACTGGTACTGCGCCGTTCTCGACGGGCACGTGGTGTTCCAGAACGACCGCCTGTGCTTCATCACCTACGACGAGGAGCACCACCGCGTCGCCCTGCTCACCCCGCCGGTCCCCCTGGAGCGCAGGTCGCCCACGACGGCCGCGGCCCACCACGTCGCCTACACCTTCGACCACCTCGACGACCTCCTCGCCCGCTACGAGCTGCTGCGCGGCAGGGGCGTCACCCCTGCGGTGTGCATCGCCCACGGCGTCACCACGTCGATGTACTACCAGGACCCGGACGGCGGTTTCGTCGAGATGCAGATCGACAACTTCGCCGACCCGGACGAGGCCACCGGCTACATGAACGGGCCGGAGTACAGCGCCGACGCCGTCGGTCCCGCCTTCGACCCCGAGGCCATGCTCGACGCCCGCCGCTCCGGGGCGGGCGTCGAGGAACTGATCCACCGGTCCTGGGCCCTGAAGAGCGACCTGCCCGACCCGATGCTGGTCCTCACCGGAGCCGTCTGAGCACGGGACGGGGCCGAGACGTCGGGCCAGGGGTGCCGGGACGGGGCCGGCACCCCTTCGGCGCGTCGCCACCCCTCCTTCGACAACGGTCAATCCACCCGGCCGCCCGCCCGTATCCACCCACAGGGGAATCCTTGAGCACCTCCAGCCACCACGACGACGCCGACTGCTTCATGTGCGGCCTGGAACAGAACGAAGACGCCAACGTCGTCTTCCGTGACTCCCTCTGGTCGGGAGAGACGGTCCCCGGTTACGACGTGCCCGGCTGGTTCGTCCTGCGGGTCCGCCGGCACGCCGAGCGCATCACCGGGCTCGACGAGGACGAGCTGGCCTCGTTCGGCCGCCGCGCGCGCGACCTGGTCGCCGCGATCACCGAGGCGACCGGCGCGCCCGCGACCTACCTGATGGTCTTCGGCGAGAACCATCCGCACTTCCACGCGCTCGTCACGGCTCGCGGTGAGGACGTCCCCGCGGACCGGCGCAGCGGAAACATCCTGCGGCTCCGGGCCGAGCACGCCGACCCGGAGGCCGCCGCCCGCCTGGTGCCGGCGGTGCGCCGTGCCTATGAGCGACTCGCAAGCAGCGACACCCACCCGCTCCCGGCTTGATCACAGAGAAGCCTCGGCGTCACGGCGCCGGTCGGGGGTGAGCAGGTAGGCGATCGCCATGTCACCGAGTTCATCGGCGTACCTGCGTCTGGTCGCCTCGTCGGTGACGGCATCGGGGCGTACGGAGTTGTGGAAACAGGCGCCGAGGAGGGCGCGGGCCACGGCGTCGAGTGCCTGCTGGGGCTCGGAGCGGCGGATCCGGTCGGTGTAGGGGCGGGCCGCTTCGAGCAGGAGGCGGTGGAGTTCGGTGATGGTGCGGGCTCCGCGGTCCAGTGACCCGGCCCCGCGCGTGCGCAGCAGCTCGGGGAAGAGGCTGCTGTTGTCGGCGAAGGACTGCAGCAGGGCGTGCGCGTAGGCGTTCATGACGCCGGAGAGCGAGGGCTCGGCCGCGCGCAGCCGCTCGGCCACGTACTCTTCGCGGCGTTCCAGCATTCGTTCGGTCAGGGCGCCGACGAGCTGTTCTTTGTCCTCGAAGCGGCGGTAGATCGTCCCGACGGCAACGCCGGCGCGGTGTGCGACACCGGCGATCGTCATCTCCTCCAGGCCGGAGTCGGAGACGATCTCCTCGGCCGCTCGCAGCACACGGGCCAGGGTCGCGGCACTACGGGCCTGTCGGGGCTCCCGGTGGGCCGCCGGGCGCTCCGGCTCTTCGCTCATGCCTCGCATGCTATCCGTGACGTTCTCCACCGGATCCTTTGACAACCGGCGCACCCATCGGCGTACCCTCATGATGTGAACGCGAATTCACATTCACATTCTATCGGAGGTCCGACCATGACCGACAACCAGACTTCCCGGCCCGTCACCGTGACGCTCGCGTCCGGACCCGCCGGCACCGGGAGCATCGACGACTTCGAGCTCTTCTACGCCCGTCGCGCCGTGGACCGCTTCCGTACGCTGCTGGGCCGCCGGGGAATGCTCGACCTCCTGGCCGCGGACATCGAGGAGGGCAACGCCTTCCTGCGCGAGAACGCCCTCGCCTCCGGCGGCGTCTTCAAGGGGGGCACCACCGTGCTCGCGGCGCAGGGCCTGACCTCGGGGGAGTTCCTGGCCTGGATGGACAGGGCCTTCGCCGGCGACGAGAAGCCGCTTCTCGCGGCGCACCCCGAGCACTACGTGATGGGCACGGACGAGATCGGCGCGCGCGTGGTGGAGAACATCGGCCCCCACGTCGCCTCCTTCTACATGGGCGGCTGGGGCACCGACGCGCTGGACTGGGCCGAGGACGCGGACGAACTCCTCCCGGAGGCGGAGTTCCCGCGCAAGATGTCCTCGAACCTCTTCCTGGCCGACGGCACCGTCGTCGGACGGGCGCTGATCCAGTTCGGCGACACCGCCGACGGCTTCACGGCGCACCTGACGGTCTACTTCCCCGTCACCTGCCCGGAAGAGGTCCTGGACCACCACCTGCGGCACTACGCCGTCGAGTTCCGCAACTGGATCGTCGCCGCCGCGGCCGCCCGCGCCTGAGGCCCTCCGCCGGACGCCGGGACCGTCCCGGCTTCCGGTGCGCGGAAGCCGTCGGGCCTCCCACCCGCGTGCGCCGCGTCCGTCACGGGACGCAAGCCGGCCTCGGTCGTCCCGGACGCACGTGAAGCGAGGCCACGGCGCCCGCCCCGACCCACCGGTTCCGACATGCCGCCCCGGCCGCGAGGCAGGGCAGCCTCGGACAGGTCGCGGCCGGGGCGGGGTCGGGGGGCGGGTCCGGAGGACGCGCCGGTCGGTTCCGCCGGCCCGGTGGCTGTCCGGGATACGGGGCCGGCGGAAGTGGGGGCTCACCGTGGCGGAGCGTCCCGGAGGAGGCGGACGGGCGCCGCGGTGGCGGCGGCGACCTGTCCCGGGGCGACGCCGGGGGCCGTCTCCACCAGGACGAGTCCGCGGTCGGTGACGTCGAGGACGGCGAGGTCGGTGATGATCCGGTGGACGCAGGAGCGTCCGGTCAGCGGAAGGGTGCACTCGGGGACGATCTTCGGACTGCCGTCCCTCGCGGTGTGCTCCATGAGGACGATGACGCGGCGGGCCCCGTGCACGAGGTCCATCGCCCCGCCCATGCCCTTCACCATCTTTCCGGGAATCATCCAGTTGGCGAGGTCGCCCGCCGAGGAGACCTGCATGGCGCCGAGGACCGCGGTGTCGACGTGACCGCCGCGGATCATGCCGAAGGACAGCGCGGAGTCGAAGTAGCTCGCCCCCGCCAGTACCGTCACGGTCTCCTTGCCGGCGTTGATCAGGTCCGGGTCCACGGCGTCCTCGGACGGGTAGGGGCCGGTGCCCAGGATGCCGTTCTCCGACTGGAGGACCACGTGCACGCCCTCGGGCACGAAACCGGGGACGAGGGTGGGCAGTCCGATGCCGAGGTTGACGTAGTCGCCGTCGCTCAGTTCGGCCGCCGCCCGGGCGGCCATCTCGTTCCTGGTCCAGGGCATCAGCCGGACACCGCCTCTCGTGTCGCGGGCACGGAGACCGTGCGCCGTTCGATCCGCTTGTCGGCCGCCTGCCGGGGCGTGAGGCCCACGACGCGCTGCACGAACACGCCGGGCAGGTGGATCTCGTCCGGGCCGAGGACGCCGGGTTCGACCAGCTCTTCGACCTCGGCGACGGTCACGCGGCCGGCCATGGCGGCGAGCGGGTTGAAGTTGCGGGCGGACTTGTCGAAGACGAGGTTGCCGTACCGGTCCCCGCGTGCCGCCCGGACCAGGGCGAAGTCGCAGGTGATGGCCTCCTCCAGGACGAAGTCGCGGTCGCCGAAGGCGCGGGTCTCCTTGGCCGGCGAGGCGACGGCGACGCCGCCGACGGAGTCGTGGCGCCAGGGGATGCCGCCGTCGGCGAGCGGGGTGCCCACGCCCGCGGGGGTGTAGAACGCGGGGATGCCGCAGCCCCCGGCGCGCAGGCGTTCGGCGAGGGTGCCCTGGGGGACGAGTTCCACTTCGAGTTCGCCGCTGAGGTACTGGCGGGCGAACTCCTTGTTCTCGCCGACGTACGAGCCGGTGACACGGGCGATGCGTCCGGCGCCCAGCAGGATGCCGAGGCCGTGGTCGTCGGTGCCGCAGTTGTTGGAGACCACGCGCAGCCCGCCGGCGCCCTGCGCGTGCAGGGCCGAGACGAGGGTGCTCGGGATGCCGCACAGGCCGAATCCGCCGACGGCGAGGGAGGCGCCGTCGCCTATGTCGGCCACGGCGGCGGCCGCGGAGGGCGATGTCTTGTCCATGAACGTCCTTGGGGGTCTTCGCGAGGTGCGTTTCGCGCGGGGCGGCTTGTGCGGGGTTCCGCCGGTTCAGGCGGTCACCGCTCGCCGGCGGCCCTGAGCGGCTCGGGGGCCGGGATCCGCTCGGCGGTCACGACGGGGTGCCGCAGCTGTTCGCGCAGCTGCCCGACCAGCTCGCGCAGTCCCCGCGCGTCGGCGGCGGCGCCGAACAGGTAGAAGTCCGGCCGGACGAGGGCGGCGACGTGCCCCCGTTCGCGCAGGTGGGACAGGTAGCCGTCGGACGCGTCGAGATAGCCCTCGGGCGGGGCGTCCTCCGAGTACAGCGGCACGAGGCGCGCGCCGATGCCGGCGAGGAAGTCGTGGTCGGCGGTTTCCAGGGCGTCGAGCGGTCCCGGCCCGTCCGCCAGGATCGTGAACCCGCCGCCGGTGAGGTCGTCGAGGAGTGCGGTACGGCCCCGGTGGGTGACCTCGTACTGCGGGGTGAGGTGGCCGGTGTCCGGCGCCCGGCTGCCGTCGGGGCCGCGCTGGAGGATTCCGTCGCCCAGGACGGGAGGCGGGGTGGGCGGCAGTGCGTGCCGGGGATCGGCGCCGGCGGCGATCATCCGGGCGTCGCGTGAGGCGGCGGCTTCGGGGTCGAGGACGCAGATGACCTGGCCGAGGGCCATGGACATGCCGATGGCGTGCTGGACGTGCTCGCTGCGCTCGGAGGTGTAGGTGTCGAGGAGCGCGGGGTCGGCCCGGCCGTCGAGCACGAGGTCCAGCTTCCAGGCCAGGTTGACGGCGTCGCGCAGGCCGGAGCACATGCCCTGCCCGGCGAACGGCGGCATCTGGTGGGCGGCGTCACCGGCGAGGACCAGCCGGCCCTCGCGCCAGCGGTCCACCCAGCGGGCCTGGAAGGTGTAGACCGCGTGCCGTTCGATGGTGGTGTTGTCCGGGGTGCGTCCCCAGGGTTCGAGCAGGCGCCAGGCCGCGTCCGGCGTCCTGAGCTCCTCGACGCTCTCGTGCGGCAGACGCATGAACTCCCAGCGGCGCCTGCCCGGACCGCCCGAGACGATCGTGGTCGGCCGCCGCGGGTCGCACAGCTGCCAGTTCTTGGGCGACCATTCGGTCCGGTCGTGCGGGATCGTGTCGACGACCAGCCAGTCGTAGAAGAAGCCGAGGTCGGTGACGGAGGTGGTCATGGTGGAGCGGACGAAGCTGTTGGCCCCGTCGGCACCGACGACGTAACGGGCCCGGACCTCCTCGCCGTCGTCTCCTGCGGTGGTCAACAGGACGGATTCGCCCTCGGGTCGCAGGCCGACGACCTCGCAGCCGCGGCGCACGGTGACCGTGGCCCGGCTCTCGGCGGCTCCGGCGAGGACGGCTTCCAGCCGCGGCTGGCTGAAGAAGTTGGCGGTGGGCCAGCCGGAGGGGCCGTTGCCGGACCAGTCGATGCGTACCAGGGGTTCGCCGGCCGCGTTGCGCCACTCGTAGTGGTCGTGCACCGGGTCGGTGACCGCGCGCACCTCCTCCCCCACTCCCCCGGCCTGGAAGATGCGGCCGATCTCGTGGTCGAAGTGCGCGGCGCGCGGCAGGGGGTAGGGATCGGGCCAGCGCTCCAGGGCGACGACGTCGCGTCCGGCCCGGCCCAGGAGCAGGGCCAGCATCTGGCCGACGGGGCCGAAGCCGACGATCGCGACGTCGTGCACCTTCGGGGAATCGCGGTGCGTCTTCGGAGGATTACCGCTCACTGCTCCGCCTCGATTCGCTGTGGGTGCCCGTCATCAGGGCGGCGAGGTCCTCGGGGGCGAGGAAGGAGGGCGGGGGCGGCGGGCCCCAGTTGAAGAGGCCCTTGGCGCCCTCCAGGACCTCCGGCGTCCACAGCTGGTCGTCGACGACGCAGTCCATGTCGGAGTAGTACTCGCTGAAGTTGCCGGCCGGGTCCTTGAGGTACCAGAAGAAGTTGGAGCCCGCGTGGTGGCGCCCCAGGCCCCAGACGTGCCGTTCGGGATGGTCCTCCAGCATGGCGGTGGCGCCGCGGCCGACCTCGTCGATGTCGTCCACCTGCCAGGAGGAGTGGTGCAGGAAGGCGACCGGCGCGGCGAGGACCAGGACGTTGTGGTGGTCGGTGGAGCAGCGCAGGAACGCCCCGTGGTCCTTGATGTAGTCCGACGCCTTGAATCCGAGGCCGTCGCGGAAGAACGCGGTCGTGGCGTCGAAGTCGGTGGTGCCGACGACCGCGTGGCCCAGCTTGCGCGGTCGCACCCCTTCGGTGCGCAGGACGCCGGGCGCCCGTGAGCCGGCGCGCTCGATCCGGCCGGGGCCGTTGTGGACGGGGGCCGCCACCGGGTCCTGGAGCACGCGGGGGGTGACCTCCAGGACGGCCCGGACGGCGGTGGTCCTGTCGTACGCGGTGAGCGTCCCCGCTCCGGGGGTGCTCTCGACGCCGAGCCGCTCCAGGCGGGAGGCCGCCGCCGCGAGGTCGTCGGGCGTGTCGACGCCGACGCGGACCTCCACCAGGCGGCGGGTCGGCGCGTGGACGATGCGGAGCTGGCGTCCGGCGTCCCGGGTGGTGAACCAGCCGTCGCCGTCCGGGGTGAGGCCGAAGTCGGTGTAGTAGGCGGCGGTCTCGGCGACGTTGGGGACCCCCATGGTGAGGGAGGTCAGACGGTGCAGTGCCATGGGAATTCTCGACTCCTTCGTCCGTCGGTCCAGTCTGCTCAGGCGACGAAGGTCTGCCGCAGTTCGCCGATGCCCTCGACGGAACTGACGAGCACGTCACCGGCGGTGAGGAAGCGCCGCGGCTCGCGTCCGATGCCGACGCCGGCCGGGGTGCCGGTGAAGACGACGTCTCCGGGCAGGAGCGGCAGCACCGCGGACAGCCGGGCGATCAGGGCGGGCACGGAGAAGATCAGGTCGCTGGTGCGGCCCTTCTGGACCTCCTCGCCGTTGACGGCGCAGCGCAGTTCGAGGTCGTCGGGGTCGTCGAACTCGTCCGGCGTGACCAGCCAGGGCCCGATGGGGGCGAATCCGGGGTGGGACTTGCCCAGGCTGAACTGGGGCGCCGGTCCGGACAGTTGGAGTACGCGCTCGGAGATGTCCTGTCCGACCGCGAGACCGGCGACATGACTCCAGGCGTCGGCCTCGTGGACGCCCTCGGCACGGCGGCCGACGACGGCGACCAGTTCGACCTCCCAGTCGGTGTCGCCGCCCGTGGGCAGCTTCACCTCGGTGACGGGTCCGGTGATGCCGGTGACGAACTTGGTGAAGACGGGAGGGAGTCCCCCGGGCACCGCGAAGCCGGATTCGGCGGCGTGGTCCCGGTAGTTCAGGCCGATCGCCAGCGTCTGCCGCGGCGCCGGGGCCGGGGAGCCCAGTTCGACCGGGTCGAGCGCCGTCCCCGCGGGGAGGTCGGCGTCGGCGGCCCAGGAACGGAACTCCTCCCACCGCTCGTAGACGGCCTGCGGGTCGGCGGAGAAGCGGCCGCCGCTGGCCTTCTCGACGTCCACGGCGCGGCCGTCGACGACGAGGGCCAGGCGGCCGGAGAGGTTGGCGATGCGCATGTCGTGTCTCCCGGACAGGGATGGGAGCGGAGCCCCGGCGCCTCTTCGGCGGGGACGACCGCTCAGCCGCTGAAGAGACGGTGAGGGCCGCCCGTCGGCTTCGACGGGCTCGCTCCTTCGCCAGCAATTCAGCATGATGATTACCCTGATATTGCGCCGGGGTGTCCACAGCGTCAAGGGGGTCGGGCAAAATGAGCATGATGAATAGGGCGACCGAGGAGACGACGTGAGTGCCACCCCCGACAGAGCCCCGCGGCACAAGGCGCCGGAAGCGGCTCCGGCCCCCGGCCGGGCCGGAACCGATCCGCGCCCGAGCGGGCTCGCCGACGAGGGCCCGCCGTCGGCCCGCGGCGGCCGGGGTCCCGACGCCCCTCCCCGGCAGACGCCCTCGGGGCGGGCCGAGCACGCGGCGGAGAAGGTCACGGAGCTGATCGAGAGCGTGCCGCCCGGATCGCGTCTGGGCACCAAGGAGACCCTGCGGACCTTGTGCGGGGTGTCCGTGGGCACGTTCAACGAGGCGCTGCGCCTCCTGCAGGCGCGCGGCCTGGTCACCGTGAAGCCCGGGCCGGGCGGCGGCCTGTTCAGCGCCGAGCAGTCTCCGATGGTCCGCCTCGGCAACTCCGTCCTCGCCCTTGACGCGCGGGCGAACGACGTCGCCGACGCCGTGCGCATCCGCGACGCCCTCGACCCGCTCCTGATCGAGGACGCCCTCTGGCACGCCTCGCCCGCCGACGTCGCGGGACTGCGCCGCCACATCACCGCCATGGAGCACGCCGTGGAGGCCGCGGATCCCGTGGCCTTCGTGCACGCCAACTGGCGCCTGCACGCCGCCATCGCCGCGATCAGCCCGAACGCGCTGCTCAGCTCGCTGTACACCCACCTGCTCGACCTGATCGAGAGCCACACGCTGACGGTCCTGCCCACCGGCGAGCAGCCGCTGGGCGAGTACGTAGCGCACCGGCACGAACTCCACCGCGACCTGGTCGACGCCCTGGACCGGAGGGACCGTGACGAGGCACTCCGGTTGATCCGCGAACACAACACCGGCCTCCGGGCAGCCGGAGACCCCGACGCGGAGCACTGACGGGTTCGCGAGCCGGGTGAAGCGGTCCGCGGGCCCGTGCCGGCCGGCCCGCGGACGTGGACCGCGACGTCTCGACCGGCACGGGCGCCCGGGTCACACCGAGGCGTGCGCCCGTCGGACCGGCCTACGCGCGTGACGCGCTCGGTCCCGCACTGCCCGGTACGCCCCTCACGGACCACCTTCGGCAACCGCTCGAACCGTCGCACCCGCGGCCCCGTGAACGTCTCCACCCATGACGGCTCAGGTCTCGACACACCGCGCATACAGGAGGAATGGCCATCTCCATGGGCTTCCACGACATGCTCCGGACCGGTCGGGCCGCTTGCCGGAGGCCGACGTCCAGGATCCGGGCGGCTTCTTCGAAGCGACCCTCCGGGACGTCCTCCCCACCCTCGCCCGGGCCACCACCCCGTCATGGCGCGGCGCGGGCCGGGGACCGGCGGAGCACGGGGGCGCGCCGAAGTACACCCGGGCCCTGGCCGGCGGTCGCGACTCCTTCCTCCGCCCGCAAGGGCGACCACAGCGACTCCGCCACCTCCGCCGAGCAGCCGACCTCCGCCTCGGCCCGTGCCGGAGCGGTCCACATCGGCGCGGCAGGCCGGGTGATGGTGGTGGTCGCCCGTCGAGCGGCGGCGGTAGAGGGCTTCGCCGCCGCCGATGCGCAGTACGCCGACCTCGCCCGCTTCCGCGAGGGACTGGAGGGTGCGGTAGTCGGCGCTGCCACTGGCGGTTCCTCCTCGTACCGGACGCGGAGGCCGTCGTGCCGACCGGTCCTTTCCCTGGACCGGTGCTTCGGCGCGGGTTCGATCCTCCCGGGAGTACGTGCCGTACCGGAGGCAAGCGGCCGAGACGGGGACGCGCACAGGAGGCCGATCCTCCAGCGGTCGGGCATCCGGACCGGCCGTTCCGCCCAGGCCGGTGGCAGGTATCTTTCGATCCGAACATCAGGCAATCGGGGTGGCATGCAGAAGACAGGTCGACGGTCGGAGGACCCGTACGGGGCCGCGGTGGGCGAAGGGGCTCCCGTGGTCGCCGACGACGGGACGCCCCTCCGCGGCTCGCCCCTGTTCCTGCCCCTGTTTTTCCTCGGGGCGGCGGTGCTTCCGGGGACGCTGGTCGTCGTCGTCGGCCTGTGGGGCGACGAACCGGCCGTGCGGGCCTGGCGGAACGTCTGCCTTTCCATCTCCGTGCAGGCGTTGCCGTTCCTGCTGCTGGGAACGGCCCTGTCCGGCGCGATCAACGCGTTCGTGCCGGCGAGGGTGTTCGACCGGGCGCTGCCCCGCAGCCCCGCGCTCGCCGTCCCGGTGGCCGGAGCGGCCGGGGTCGTGCTGCCCGGCTGCGAATGCGCGTCGATACCCGTCGCCAACAGCCTGATCGGCCGCGGTGTCACGCCGGCCGCCGCCTTCGCGTTCCTGCTGTCGGCTCCGGCCGTCAACCCGGTCGTCCTGACCACGACGGCCATCGCCTTTCCCGGCAATCCGTCCATGGTCGTGGCCCGGCTGCTCGCCTCGCTCGCCACGGCCGTCGTGATGGGCTGGCTGTGGCTCGCGCTGGGGCGGGAGAAGTGGCTGCGGCCGACCGTGCGCCACACCGGACACCGGCCGGGGCACAGCCGCTGGACGGAGTTCCGGCTCGGCTTCCAGCACGACTTCCTGCACGCGGGCGGCTTCGTCGTCGTCGGAGCCATGGCCGCGGCCACCTTCAACGTCGCCGTCCCCGACTCCGTACTCGACGCGTTCTCCGGCTCGCCCTGGCTGTCCGTGCTGTTCCTGGCCGCGCTCGCCGTCCTCCTGTCGGTGTGCTCGGAGGCCGACGCGTTCCTCGCGGCCTCGCTCACCGGCTTCTCGCCCGTCGCCCGGCTGGTGTTCATGGTGGTCGGACCGATGGTCGACCTCAAGCTGATCGCGCTCCAGGCGGGCACGTTCGGCCGCGCCTTCGCGATCCGCTTCTCCGCCGCGACGGCGGTCGTCGCCGTCCTGTGCGGCACGCTCGTCGGAGGAGTACTGCTGTGAAGCGCTCCTCGCAGACGGTCCTGCTCGTCCTCAGCGGCACCGGCCTGCTGCACATCTCGCTCCTCACCGACCTCTACCTGAGGTACGTCAAGGAGTGGATGCGTCCGGTGCTGATCGCGTCGGGGGTCCTGCTGCTCCTGCTCGGCGCGGCCGAAGCCTGGTCGCACCGCAGGCCGGGGGCGCCTCGGGACGAGGGTGGACAGGACGCGCACAAGGACCACGACGGTCACCGTCACGACCACTCCGGTGTGCCCCGGGCCGCCTGGCTGCTCCTCCTGCCCGCGCTGAGCATGCTCTTCTACGCCCCGCCGGCCCTCGGCTCCTACACCGCCTCACGGCAGACCTCCCAGCCGATCGCCGTACAGCGGGACGACTTCGAACCGCTGCCCGCGCTCTCGCCCCTTCCGCTGACGCTCGGCGACTTCACCAGCCGCGTCCGGCAGGATCCCGGACAGGCCGTCAAGGGACGCAGCATCCAGATGACCGGATTCGTCACGCCCGTCGAACGGGGCGGAGGCTGGGACCTGACCCGGCTCTTGATCAATTGCTGCTCGGCGGACGCCCAGGCGGTCAAAGTACGGATCTACGGGAGCGAGGCCCCGCCCGCCGACGCGTGGGTGACCGTCGTGGGCACCTGGCACGCGGACGGAACGCTGGGGACGGGTTCCGCCGCGGTCGCGCTCGACGCCCGTGCCGTCAGCGAGGTCGACCGTCCGACGAACTGGTACAGGGACGCCCTTCCGCTCCCCCTCCCCCGTTGACGGCGGCACCGGCCCGCGTCCCCGCAGGGCCGCCGCTCGGCCGGCGACGCGCCGAATTCCCCGCACGCCTGCGCGGCGGCCCACCAGCCGTTCCGGTCCTCGTCGGCGGCGGGCTCCTCGGAGCGTCGTTCGTGTCCGCGGGCGACCGCGGCGGCGAGTTCTCCTACGGGAGGGTCGTCCTGGAAGAGGTGGCCGGCGTTGACCAGCACCCCTCAGGGACGCGGCAGGTCGTGGACGCGTTCGTGCGCCGAGGAGAGCACCTCCGGCTCCAGGTGGTGCAGGGCGGTGGCGGAGACGACGGCGCCCCAGGCGCCGGAACGCGGAACCTCCTGCCCGTACCGGACGAGCAGGAGGTGATCCGCCCCGAGGAGGTCCGCTCCCTCCGGCTGCCGCCGCCACCGCTACCCACCGCATCGGCGGCCGTGCCGCCTGCCGCCGCCTCCGAGGTATCGCGGCGGGCACCGGAGCCCTGGTGGGCGCCGCCGCGAGGACGAGCAACCGGCCCCCACGGCGTCATGGTGTCGACGCGGTGCCCGGGGCACCTGCTCGACTGCTCCGCCGGCCGTGGCGCCCACCTCGTCGTCCAGCCGTGCACGGAGGACCGGCGGCCCGGCTACGACACCGCGCTCGTCCTCGTCGGCATCGCACCGGCCCCGTTCCTGGCGGACATCACCTGTGTCCACCGGGCGGTCCGGGTCTGGAGCGGAGGCGAGCACAGCGAGCCGCTCACCCCGGCCGAGATCGCCGTCCGCCAGGTGGAGGCGGCCGACGCGCTCGTCCTCGCGGGCACCTCGCCCGAAGACGGAAGGCAGGAGCGGGCCGCCGCACTTCTCCGCCCCCTCAACTCGCGCGCGGGGACGGTCACCCTCGACCGGGTCGTCGCCGAGCGGCCGGCGTCCGGCCGGGTCCTCACCCGCGCGCAGGCTCCCGCGCGGATGCCCGGCCGATGGGAGGCGTGGCGGGAGCCGACGGCCTCGCCGTACGCGCCTCCCGCACCGGGGCGGGGCGCCTCCACCGTCGTGTGGCGCTCCCGCCGCCCGCTGCACCCGGAGCGGCTCGCCGGCGCCCTGGGCGAGGTCATGTCCGGCGTACTGCGCAGCCGCGGCCACCTCTGGCTCGCCAGCCGCCCCGGCGCCGTCGTCACCTGGCGCTCGGCCGGCGGCCGTCCGGAGATCCGCGAGGCGGACCGCTGGCTGGAGGCCCACGCCTCACCGGAGTGGGCGGCCGCTTCGCCGCAACGCCGCACCCTGGCGTGCTGGTTCTGGGGCGACCACTACGGCGAGCGCCGCAACGAGATCGTCCTCACCGGTACGGACCGGGACGTCGGCCGCATCACCGGCGCCCTGCACGAGGCCCTGCTCGACCACGCCGGGCTGTCCCTGGGCCGTGGGAGCTGGAGACGCTTGAACGATCCGCTGCTCGGCACCACCGAAACCCACTGAAACATGCTGCCGGGCGGTAGCGCCGGCGGAAAGGCCACCACAGGGAGAAAGGCGCCGCGTCGTCACGCGGCGCCTTTCGGAAGAGGTGGAGTACGCGCTGTCGGGGAAGCCGGAGCAGCGAGAGCTCGTACTGCTCCAGCTGCGGAAGCCGTTGCGCCCCGAGGCCGGCAGTCGGTGAGAACGGTCGGGCTCGGGCACGACCGGCGCATGTCGACCTCGCTCATGTCGTTGACGATCACGGCGGCCGGGACCGGCGTCACTCCCCGGGGCGGGTCGCGGTCAGGACGAGGGCGGCCTGGTCGTCGTCGATGCCGTGGTCGCCGGTGAAGGCCCGTACGGCCCGGGTGAGGGTCTCGACGACGTGGCGGGGGCCGGTCCGGGGCGGGGCGTCGGCCAGGGCCGCGACGAGGCGGTCCTCGCCGAACTGTTCGCCGGCGGCGTCGCGGGCCTCGGTGATCCCGTCGGTGTACAGCAGCAGGCTCTCGTCCGGCCGCAGCAGGAGGCGGTGTGCGGTGAGGTGGGTCTCGGGCCCGATGCCCAGCAGGGCGCCGGGCACGTCGACGGCGCGAACGGTTCCCCGGGCGTCCAGGTGGAGGGGCATGGTGTGGCCGGCGCGGACGAGTTCGACGTCCAGGCCGTGGTCGGTGGGGGTGAGCCGGCCGTAGACGAGGGTGACGAAGCCGGTGCCGTGTCCGGCGGGCCGGTTGATCAGGGCCTGGTTGACCGCCGCGACGACGGCCTCGGGGCCGGGCAGGAGGGGAGCCACGGCGCGGGCGGTGTGACGGACCAGGGCGGTGGTGGTGGCGGCGATGGCGCCGCGCCCGCAGACGTCGCCGAGCAGGAACGCCCACCGGTCCCCCTCCAGGGGGAAGACGTCGTAGAAGTCGCCGCCGATGTCGAGTCCCTCGCCGGCGGGGTGGTAGTAGGTGGCCACCTCGGCCCCGGGCACCCGGGGCAGGTCGGGCAGGAGGAGTCCGGCCTGCAGGTCGCGGGCGAGGGCGGCGCGGTGGGTGTACTGGCGGGCGTTGCGCGCGGCCAGGGCGGCGCGCCGGGTGAGTTCCTCGGCCAGGGCGACGGCGTGTCCGTCGAAGGCGTGCTCGCCGGTGGACAGCAGGGTCACGGCGCCGAACGCCCTGCCCCGGTCGAGGAGGGGGAGGCACACGTAACCGGTGACGCCCAGCTCGCGCCAGGGGCCGGGCCCGGAGGGGGTGCGGCGGGCCACCTCGGTCACGCCGGAGGCCAGGACGCGGGCGACGGCGTCGTCGGCGGCGTCGTAGACGGGGATGTGCGAGGCCAGCAGGTCCTGCTGGTGCCGGGTGGGGGCGGCGGTGGCGACGCGGCGCACCCGGCCGCCCTCGACGACGTCGACCGCGCCCAGCGGTGCCAGTCTCGGCACGCAGGCCGTGGCCAGGCGGTTCAGCGTCTGGGGGACGTCCAGGTCGGAGGAGAGCGCGGTACTGGCGTTCAGGAGGAAGGCCAGGTCGTCGCGGGCGGCCTGTTCGCGGGCCTCCGCCGCCCGGCGTGCCTGTTCGGCCCGGTGGCGCTCGATGGCCAGGGCGGCGGTGCCGGCGAAGACCCGGGCGAGCGCGAGGTCGGCCTCCTGCGGGGTCCGCGGGGTGCGGTGGTACATCGCGAAGGTGCCCAGGAGCGAGCCGTCGCGGGCCAGGATCGGGGTGGACCAGCAGGCGGCCACGCCGGCCTTGTCGGCCAGGTCGCGGAAGTCGTCCCAGAAGGGGTCGGTGGCGATGTCGGTGACGATCACCGGCCGGCGGCGGTGCGCGGCGGTGCCGCAGGAGCCCACGCCCTCGCCCGTGGCGATGCCGTCGATGGCCCGGTTGTAGAAGTCGGGCAGGCTGGGGGCCGCGCCGTGGCGCAGACGGCCTCCGTCGGCGTCGGCGAGCAGGACCGACACCAGTACCTCTTCGGGGGCGAGGTCCTCGATGGCGCGGGCCATGCCCTCCAGGACCTCGGGCAGGGGGGCCTGGCGGGCGATCTGTTCGAGCAGTGCCCGGTGTTCGGCCGTCAGCCGCTGCGCGTGCTGGACCTGGGTGGTCTCCACCCCGATCACCCGTACGCCCATGACGTTGCCGCCGGCGTCCAGGCGGGGTTCGTAGGTGAAGTCGAAGAACGCCTCGCGGGTGTCCGCGCCCTCGCCGAGGAGCACCCGGGCGTTCCGGCCGACGTGGGCCTTCCCGGTGCGGTAGACCCGGTCGAGCAGGGCGATGAAGCCCTGGGCGACCAGCTCCGGCATGAGCTGCCCCAGCGGCACCCCGGTGCGGGTGCGCTCCGGTCCGCCGATCGCCGCGAAGAAGGCGGGGTTCGCCGTCTCCAGCATGTGCGCCGGCCCGGCCAGGGAGGCGAACACGGCCATCGACTGTCCGAACAGGGCCCGCAGATCGTCCTCCGCACCGCCGTCGGCGGCGCGTGCCGCCGGCACGCGGGCGGACCGGGACGTCCGTCGTCCTGAGGCGCCCGTCATCCGACGTTTTCCCCGCTCGGTCGTACCGGATCGTCGGTGCCCGCGGCGAGTGCGCCGTGGTCGGCCGCGTGCGCGGCCAGGGCCTCGTCGGCGTCGGCGTACAGGGAGAAGATCTGGTTGAGCCCCGTCAGGGTGAACAGGCGGTCCAGGAAGGCGGGCACCGCCGCCAGGCGCAGGACCCGGCCCTGCCCGGAGAGCTGGTTGTACAGCTTCAGCAGGGCGGTGATGCCGGTGGAGTCGCAGTACGTGAGGTGGGAGCAGTCGATCACCACCGCGCCCGTGTCCCCCGCCGTGCCCAGTTCCTCGTCGCCGGCTTCGTACAACTGCACCGCGCTGTGGAAGTCGAGGTCCCCGCGCAGCACGAATACCACTCCTCGCGTGTCCCGTCTGACGTCTACCGCGAACACCCTCAGTTCCCTCCGCATGTGGTTCCCGGCGGGAACCCGTGATAAAGCGTGATGAAGATCGGGAGAATATTACTTTCACCCCGATGTGCCCGGAATTCCGTTTCCCGGACGGTGGGTCCCGGCCTTCGTCGCCGTCGGGTTTCCGTCGGGATCGATGCGGACCCCTACCCCCTCGTCGGCGCGCCACACCGGGACTTTCGGCCCGCGCGTCAGTGGCGCGTGGTCAGGTCGGTCAGTCCGGAGATGCTCAGGACCGGGGCCAGGAGCGGGCCGGCGACGAGTTCGAGGCGGTCGGCGTGGGAGAAGAGGACGCTCAGGCCGGCGCTGTCGAGGTACTCGACGTCGGTCAGGTCGAGGACGAGGGGGCCCGGGGTGCCGTCGAGCGCGGCGGCCAGGCTGTGCGTGTTGCTCATGTCGATCTCGCCGACCGCGGTCAGCACGGCCGTGCCGTCCGGCCGCCGACCGGGCGTGAGGGTCAGGAGTGTGGTCATCAGGCGATCCTCGTGTGCATGTCGACGGTGGTTCCGGTGGGGCCCTGGGTGACGGTGACCTGCTGCATCAGGGCCCGCATCAGGGCCATGCCGCGGCCGCGGTGGGCGTTGCGCTCGGGTTGGGGCACCTTCCACCGTCCGGTGTCCGTGACGGTCAGGCGCAGGTTGTCGACGGACGCCTCGGCACGGAAGTGGACGGCGTCGCCGGGGGCGTCGCGGTGCCCGTGCTCGATGGCGTTGGCACAGGCCTCGCCCGCCGCCACGAGGATGTTCTGCGCGGTGCCGGGCGGCAGGTCGCACTGGTCGAGCCAGCCGCGCAGGGCCTTGCGGACGGGGGCGAGTTGTCCCGATTCCGCGGGGAAGGTCATCTCCAGCGGGGCCGGGTGGCGGTAGAGCAGCAGGGCGACGTCGTCGTCGTAGCCGTCGACGGGGGCCAGCCGGGACATGACGTCGGTGGCGAGGTCGTCGATCGCGGTGTCCCGGCCGTCCTGGAGGGCTTCGCCCGCCTGGTCGATGCCCGCGCTGAGCGGCCGGCGGCGGCGTTCGACGAGTCCGTCGGTGTACAGCAGCAGGGTGGAGCGGGCCGAGATGGTGCAGCTGCCCTCGGGGCGCGGAGTGCCGGGACGGACGGCCAGGGGCAGGGAGCGTCCGTCTTCGAGGAGCTGGGTGGTGCCGTCGGGACGGACCAGGATGCCCGGGGGGTGTCCGGCGCTGGAATAGGTGAGTCGTCCGGTCGCGGGGTCGAGGACCCCGCAGAAGACGGTGGTGCACATCGCGCCGGGAACACCGGCGGCGAACCGGTCCAGGGCCATGAGGGCCTGGGCCGGGCCGGCGTCCTGCAGCAGCAGGGCGCGGCAGGCGCTGCGCAGCTGGCCCATGACGCTGGCGGCCTCCAGGCCGCGGCCGACGCAGTCGCCGACGACGATCCCGATGCGGCCGTCGGGCAGGGCGACGGTGTCGTACCAGTCGCCGCCGACCTCCAGGGGCCGGGTGGCCGGCTCGTAGCGGACGGCGAAGCCGTCGGGCAGGTGGGACGGGCCGAGGATGGCGCGCTGCAGGGCGATGGCGGTCTCGCGCTGCTGGTCGATCTGGTGCGCGCGGGCCAGGCCCTGGGTCAGGCGTCCGCCCAGGAGGGACAGCAGGAGCTGGTCCTCGCCAGTGAAGGGGCGCTGTTCGTCCAGCTCGATCCGGAGGACGAGCGGGCCGTCGGGGTGCTCCAGGAGCACGGCGGCCCCGTTCCCGTCGGTGACGGGGGCGAGCTCCGGCTGCCTGCACAGGTCGGCGAGCGCGTGACGCCGCTCGGCGGACAGTCCCCTCCAGGTGAGGGAGGGGTCGGTGGTGATGAGGGCGGGATCGTCGCCCTGGCCGAAGATGACCGCGGTGACGTGCCGGGCATGCCACACCTCCTTCAGCTCCTCCAGGGCGCCGACCGTGGCGTCGGCCAGACTGGAGGCCTGGGACAGCCGGGCGCCCAGGGCGGCCAGGGCGCTCTCGCGCTGGACGGCGTAGTGCTCCGCGGTCACGTCGCGGAAGGTTCCGACGATCACGGTGCGACCGGTGTCGGGGTCCTGGACCTGGTTGAACGTGGCGGTCACCCACAGGCGGTGCCCGTCGCGGTGGGTGACGGGGATGGTGTAGCTGCCCCGTTCCTGGCCGGTCAGCGTGGCGAAGGCCTCGGCGACCTGGCGGTGGGCCTCGGGGTGGACGGCGGCGTCGGGCCACCAGGGGTGGACCGGCCGATAGGGCAGGTCCTCGGGGCCGTAACCGAGGATGCCGGTGAAGGAGGCGTTGATCTCGACGACCGCGCCCTCCTCGTCGCAGACGAAGAAGGCCTCCTGGAGCGAGTCGATCAGGGCGGTGCGCCACCGGGCGTGGTGGTTGCGCAGCCGGGCCAGCTTCACGTTGGCCTCGACCCGGGCGAGGAGTTCGGCCGCCGCGAACGGCTTGACGAGGTAGTCGTCCGCGCCCGCCCGCAGGCCCTCGATGGAGGCCTCCTGTCCGGCGCGGGCGGACAGCAGCAGGACCGGCACCGATGCGGTGCGCGGGTCGACGCGCAGCGCCCGGACCAGGTCCAGGCCGTTCAGACGGGGCATCATGACGTCGCTGACCACCACGTCGGGGGCTTCCGCGCGGATGGCGTCGAGGGCCTGTCGGCCGTCGTCGACCGCGTGGACCAGGTGGCCGGCGCCGCGCAGCAGCCGGGTGAGGTACTCGCGCATGTCGGCGTTGTCGTCGGCGATCAGCACCCGCGCCGGGGCCGTCGGGCGGGGCGGCCGCGCGGCGTCGCCGGTGTCCGCGGTGCCCGCGGTGTCCGGGGCGGCGTCGAACGCGGGGGCCGTCGCCGTGGTCCCTTCGCCCGGCAGCCAGCGCAGGGCTTCCTGGAGGAAGGGTTCGGCGGCGGGGGCCGCGTCGGCACCCGTTTCCGGCCGGACGGCGCCGGCGTCCGTCTCCGCCCCGGCCGCGTCGGTGCCCGCCTCCGGTCGGACGGCGTCGGCGGGCAGGTGGGCGGAGCCGAAGGGCAGCCGGATGGTGAAGCGGGTGCCCTCCCCCTCGTTGGAGGCGGCGGTGATGGTGCCGCCGTGGAGGCCGACCAGTTCCTTCACCAGGGCCAGGCCGATGCCGCTGCCCTCGCCGGAGCGGGAGCGGGCGTTCTCGATGCGGTGGAACCGCTCGAACAGCCGGGGCATCTCCTCGGCCGCCACGCCGATCCCGGTGTCCGCGACCGTCACCACGGCCTCGCCGTCCTCGGCGCGCACGCCCACGCGGATCGCGCCGTCGAAGGTGAACTTCAGCGCGTTGCTGAGCAGGTTGAGGATCACCTTCTCCCACATGCCGCGGTCGACGTACACCGGCTCGGGCAGGGGCGCGCAGTCGACGCGGAAGTCCAGACCGGCCTTGTCGACGGCGGAACGGAACACGCTGGCCAGCTCGCCGGTGATCGTGGCCAGGTCGACCGGTTCGTAGCTCGCCTGCATCCGGCCCGCCTCGATGCGGGAGAAGTCGAGGAGCGTGTTGACCAGCTTGCCCAGCCGCAGTCCGTTGCGGTGGACGGCCTCCAGTTCCTCCCGCACGCGCGGCTCCGCATCGGCGAGCTGCTGCTGCAGCTCCTGAACCGGCCCCATGATCAGGGTCAGCGGGGTCCGGAACTCGTGGCTGATGTTGGAGAAGAACGTCGTCTTGGCCCGGTCGAGTTCCGCGAGCTCCTCGGCGCGGCGCTGCTGCGCCTGGTAGCTGCGGGCGCTGGCGACCCCGGTGGCCACGTGCCCGGCGACCAGCTCCACGAAGCCCCGGTAGTCCTCGTCCAGGGCGCGGTAGCGGTTCAGGGCGGCCACCATGAACCCGTACGGCGTCCCGCCCTGCTGGAGCAGGGGGACGACGAGGGCCTGGGTGGGCGCCTCCTCCCACGCCCCGGAGGGCAGGTCCGTGAACGGCTCGCCGTCCAGGGGGACGAGCGCGGACTCGCCGCGGGCTGAGGCGTCCGTCGGCCACGTGGACGTGGGATCCGCGGGAAGGACCTCCGCGGCCGCCGGGTGGCCGGCCGGGATCCCGGCGGCCGAGGCGAGGCGGGCGGTGCCGTCGTCGTGGAAGAGGTAGGTCAGGGCGAAGGGCAGGTCGTGCGGGTTGCGACCGAGCTGCTCGCCGGCGAAGTCGAGCATCTCCGGCTCGGTGCGGATGACGCTGGGGTCGGACCCCAGGTCGCGCAGGGTCGCCATGCGGCGCTCGCCGATGACCCGCTCCGTGTCCTCGCTGACCACGCACAGCATGCCGACCACGGCGCCGTCGTCGTCGCGCAGCGGGCTGTAGGAGAAGGTGTGGTAGCTCTCCTCGGGGTAGCCGGAGCGCTCGACGAACAGCAGCAGCGCCTCGTCCCAGGTCGCCTCGCCGCTGGTCAGGACGGTGTCGATGCGGGGACCGATGTCATCCCAGATCTCGGACCACACCTCGCTGGACGGCCGGCCCAGGGCCCAGGGGTACTTCTGCCCCAGGGTGTCGCGCCGGTAGGCGTCGTTGCAGAAGAACGTCAGCTCCGGCCCCCAGGCCATCCACATGGCGAACTTCGACGACAGCAGAATGCTCACGGCGGTCTGCAGGCTCTGCGGCCAGTCCTGCGGCGGCCCCAGCGGCGTCGCCGCCCAGTCCACCCGGGCGAGGTCCTCACCGATCGCCTTGTCGGCGCCGAACACCCCGGTCACAGCCGTCGACGGCGTGGCGGGCCCGCCGTCCTCCGAGCGCGTCACAGACCACCCTTTCGTTCGTCTCGGCCCTCGTGCGGGGCACCGGCCGAGAATTCACCGGCGCGTTCCGTAGGATAAGACAACCGCGTGGGTGGTTGTCGTCGTGGTGGTCGACGACGGGCGGAGGGCAGTGCGGCGGCGACCGCGCCCGCGGCGGGAGCTCCCGTCCCGCCGGCCGGGCCCCGCGGCGCGCTCAGGCGCCGGGGACCTTCCAGAGGGTCGGTCTCCCGAAGAGGTCGGGGGCTCCGTCGTTCTTCCGTACGTCGGTGATCTCCATCATCGCCAGGTGGCCCTCCTGGGTGACGGTGCACAGGACCGATCCCACGGCGAAGTCCTCGTCCACCGCCTTCTCGTCCGGCTCTCCGGGCAGCGCGTCGACGTCGACCGCGCTCCTGCACGCCTCGAACGCCGTGCCGTCCGTACTGAGGCCGGTGGGGGTACGGAGGTACATGCCGTACCTGGTCGCCAGGAGGCCCGGCTGCTTGAAGGTCCATTCGGCCCGCAAGGAGTCGGTCTCGGCGGGGGCGGCCCGGGGGACGTCGAGGTCGAGGTCGGTGCAGCCCGTGGACGGGTAGCGCATGGCGAACGGCTTCCCCTCGAAGACGGGGGTGTACGCCGTTCCGTTCGGGCCGGTGCTCCCGGCGCCGTCCTTCCGGCCGTCTCCGGAGGAGGCGGGGGTCCGCTGCGCCCCGCCGGCCTCCTTGTCCTGCGGCGCCGGGCGGAACGCCCGTTCCGGTGTGCCCCGTCGTGGGGCGCAGCACGTCCGACGGGTGCCGTTCGCGCTCGGCGACGTCCGCCGCCACGGCGGCCGGGAGCCATCCGGTGAAGTCGCGCGGCGCGCGCCCGGCCGCCTCCTCGCGGAGCGCGGAGAGCTCGGCGGGCGCGGGGCGGGCCGCCGGGTCGGCGGCGAGGCAGCGTTCGGGCAGGGCCCGCAGCGGTTGCGGGTGCCCCGTCAGGTCCGGTGGCCGCACCTCCGTGTTGGCGATCCGCGCCGCGAGGGTGAGGGCTCCCGCCCTGCCGTACGGGTGCCGTCCGGCGCGCGGCGCCCGTTCCGTCCGGGCGACGAGGTCGAACTGGCGCCGGGCGTGGTCCTCACCCGCAGCGGCCGCCGCTTCCCCGCCGAGCTGGCCGGCGCCCGGCGCACGGTCGACGCGCGCACTCCCGTACCGGGGAGCGCGGCCGTCACCACCCGCCAGTACTGACGGGCCCGCCGGGGCGGGCCGCGACGGTCCGGGTCAGGCGCGGCCGCGCAGGGCGGCCTCGTATGCCTCGTCGGGGTCGAGCCGGCGCAGTTCCTCGGCGATCAGCTCGGCGGTGGAGCGGACCTTGAGGGCGAGGACCCGGTGGGGCTGGTCGGGGATGGAGAGGCGGGCCACCGGCCCTTCGGGCCGGTCGATGAGGATCTCGCCGTCCGGGGTGCCCATGCGGACGGCGGTGACCACGGGGCCGTCGGTGACGATCCGGTCGACGGGGACGCCGAGCCGGACCTCGAACCAGCGGGCGAGGAGTTCGGCGCTGGGGTTCTCCGCCTCGCTCTCGACGGCGGCGGAGGTCACGGTGAGCGGCGCCTGGTCGAGCGCGGCGGCCAGCATCGAGCGCCAGGGGGTGAGCCGCGTCCAGGCGAGGTCCGTGTCGCCGGGGGCGTACGAGGCGGCGCGGGTCTCCAGGACGGAGAGCGGGTCCTCCACCGCGTACGCGTCGGTGATGCGGCGCTGGGCGAGCGAGCCGAGCGGGTCCTTGGAGGGGACCTCGGGGGCGTCGACGGGCCACCAGACCACGACGGGCGCGTCCGGCAGGAGCAGGGGCAGGACCACGGACTCGGCGCGGGCGCAGAGTTCGCCGTGGAGCCGGAGCACGACCGTCTCGCCCGAACCGGCGTCGCTGCCGAGCCGGACCTCGGCGTCGAGCCGGGTCTCGTACCGCTCGCGCGGGGCGCGCGCGTGGCGCTTGATGACCACGAGGATGCGGGAGGGGTGTTCCCGGGAGGCCTCGTTGGCCGCCTTGACGGCGTCGTAGGCGTTCTCCTCGTCGGTCACGACGACGAGGGTGAGCACGGCGCCGACGGCGGGGGTGCCGACGTCCCTGCGGCCCTTCAGGATCGTCTTGTTGATCTCGCTGGAATTGGTGTCCGTCAGATCGATCTTCATGGCGCGGCGCCCGTCCCTTCCTCTCCGGCGAGCCTAACCCTCCCGCGCGGCGAACGCGTCCGGGTCCCCCGCGGCCCCCGCTAGGACGGCTCGGGGGCCTCTTCGGGGTCCGGCTCGGGGGCCGCCCGGCCCTGGGCGCGGCGGCCGACGACCGCGGCGGCGGCGAACGCGGTGCCGAGGAAGGCGACGGCCACCACCCAGGGCCGGTCGAGGACGTGTCCGGTGAGGTGGTCCAGGGAGTAGCGCCCGGCGCCGGTGACGCCGATCGCGGCGGCGGTGAAGCCGAGGAAGGCGGGGTACTCGTAACCGCCGCCCTGGGCGAAGAAGCCGGCCGGGGCGTGCACCGAGACGGCGCCCGCCATGGCGCCGGCCGCGGCGGCTCCGGCGGCCGGGGTGGCGAGGCCGAGGGCGAGGAGGGCGCCGCCGCCGGCCTCGCCGAGACCGGCGGCGATCGCGCTCTGCCGGCCCGGCGAGAAGCCCATCGCCTCCATCGCCCTGCTCGTGCCCTCGACGCCTCCGCCGCCGAACCAGCCGAAGAGCTTCTGCGTGCCGTGCGCGGCGAGCACGGCGCCGGTGCCGGCCCTCAGCACGAGCAGCCCGAGGTCGCGTCGGTTGGGGTGGGCCATGGGGTTCTCCAGGTGCGGGAGGGGACGCGTACGCCGTCCACTGTCGCCGTCCGCCGGGACGCGCGCCGCCCGGGGTCCGGATCCCTCCTCCATACGAGTCACCTTTTGCGGCTTTTGTCCGCTGTTGTTTTAGTGGGAGGGCTGTCGCCGTCCCGGAGACCGCCCCGAAGACCGTCGCGAGCCGCGCCCCGGAGAGCGGCCCGAGGGAAAGGGACGCGCATGCCCTCCGGGTCCGCCGGGACCGCACCCCCCACGAAAGGACGGGCCCGTCCCATGACACAGACTCACGACCGTTCCCATGAGCGCCCCCAGGACCGGGAGGCCCTGGCCGGGCCCCTCGGCATGCTGGCGGGCGCCGCCTGGCAGGCCCTCCTCGTCGCCGGCTTCGTGGCGCTGGTCCTCGGCGTCCTCGTCCTGGTCTGGCCGGGTGCCTCGCTGGTCGTGGCCGGTGTGCTCTTCGGCCTGTACCTGCTGTTCAGCGGTGTGATGCAGCTGGTCGCCGCCTTCGGCACCCATGTGAGCACCGCGCTGCGGGTCATGGCCTTCATCAGCGGCGCCCTCTCGATCCTGCTCGGTCTGCTCTGCTTCCGGGGCGCGATGCAGTCGATCCTGCTGCTCGCGCTCTGGATCGGCATCGGCTGGCTCTTCCGGGGCATCACGCAGACCGTGGCGGCGGCCTCCGACCCGGCGATGCCGGCCCGGGGGTGGCAGGTCTTCCTCGGCGTCGTCAGCGCGCTGGCCGGGGTGGTCCTCATCGTGTCCCCGCTGGAGTCGGCGGCGGTGCTCACGCTCCTCGGCGGCATCTGGCTCGTCGCCGTCGGCGCCGTCGAGGTCGTCACGGCCCTCCAGGTGCGCTCGCGCGCCAGGAAGCTGCCGCCGGGGGCCTGACGTGCTCTCACGTGCTCGAACGCCGCCTTCCGCCGTCCGTCCGGTCTCCGGGCGGGCGGCGGACTCCGTTGACGCGTGCGCTACATTTTGCCGGTCCTTGACCACCGATCCCCCGCGATCGCGCACCCTTCGGAGCCGGCATCCCATGAGCGACATCGTCAACGGTCTCGGCCGGACCAGCGCCTACGGCGCCCTCGGCGTGGTCCTGCTGATCCTCGGCATCGTGCTCGTGGACCTGCTGACCCCCGGCAAGCTCGGGCGGCAGATCTGGGAGGACCGCAACCGCAACGCCGCGATCCTGCTGAGCTCCGCGCTCCTCGGCATCGGCGGCATCGTCTTCACCTCCATCTGGACGACGTACGACGACTTCGGCAAGGGCCTCGTCTCGACCGCCGCGTTCGGTCTGCTCGGCCTGGTGCTGATGGCGGTGGCCTTCCTCGTCGTCGACCTGGTCACGCCGGGGAAGCTGGGCGCCACCCTGGTCGACCCCGAGCCGCACCCGGCGGTCTGGGTGACCGCCTCCTGCAACATCGCGGTCTCGGCGATCGTCTCGGCCTCGATCGCCTGAACCCCGGGGAGCGGGAGACGGGTTACGCGGGGTCCGTGGGCTCCGTGGGCTCCACCTCCAGGAAGCGGCGACCGCGCGGCCCCTTGTAGAGCAGGGCGTCCCAGCCGAGCCGGGCCAGGACGGGGACGCACGCGCCGAGCGCCTCCGCCTCCTCCCGCGCGGCGCCCGAGCCCGGCGGCCCCGGCCACTCCACCACGGCCGTGCCGGGCCGCTCCCCCGCCCGGACCCGGTAGCCGGTGGAGGTCCGCGCCCCGTCGGCGTCCACGGACGAGGGCGTGATCCCGCCGGACTCCAGGGCCAGGGCCACCGCCCGGACCGGCTGCCGGCGTTCCCAGTCGGCGGGCACGGCCTTCGGGTCGCCGCCCCGGCTCCGGGTCAGCCGTCTGATCTGGAGCAGCCCGTCGAGGGCGGCCCGGACCTCCCGGGAGCGCTGTTCGGCGTCGGCCGGGGGCAGGAGCGGTCCGTCGCCCGTGGCCGCCTCGAAGACGCCACCGCCGCCCCCGCCACCGCTCCCGTCTCCCCGTACCGTCACCGCAGCCGCCGGATGTCGCCGCGGACCCGGTAGAAGCCGCCCGCGGCGGGGTGCAGGGCGTCGACCACGTACCGCGCGCCGGGCTCGCGGATCGCGCGCGGGAACTGCACGTTCCACGAGGAGTCGTAGCCCCCCGAGACGACCCGCACCCGGGTCCGGCCCGACTCGCCGAAGCACTCCACGACCACCGCGCCGGCCGGGGCGTCGCTGACGACGGTCACGGCGCCGGCGGTCGTGGCCGGCTCGTACACCGGCAGCGCGGCGGCGAGCTTGACGTCCCGGGCGACCGGGACCGTGCCCCCCTGGGCGGCCGTGATCGCCGCCTCGCTCGCGTCCACGCAGACCAGCGAGCCGTCGGTGGTCACCAGGTAGAGCCGCTCGTCCCGGTACTGCATGGAGAGCGCCGAGCCGCCTCCCGTGCCGAGCTTCCACAGCCGGGTGCCGTCCTCCGCGAAGCAGTAGACGGAGGAGGACGAGTCGCCCGCGAAGACGAACCGGCCGCCCGGCGAGGTGGCGCAGGAGTACACCGGGCTGTCGCAGGAGTACACCGCCTCCACGCGCCCGTCCTTCTTCGCGAGCCGCTGCACCTTCCTGCGGCCCGTGCCCGCGTAGACCGCGGTGTCCTCCTGCCAGCCGAAGAGGACCGCGCCGTCGGTGGCCGTGTGCCACAGCTCGCCGCCGCCGTCGGGCGCGTGGGCCGCGACGCCGCGCGTGTCCCCGTAGTAGACGGCGTCGCCGTCGGCGCGGACCATCCAGGCGTGCTCGCCCTGACCGCCGCGCGCCCACTGGTGCTCGTCCTCGTGGTCGATGACGGTGAGCCGGCCGGAGCGGTCGGCGACGTGCAGGACGCCCTCGTGGATGTCGAGCCAGAAGATGTCGACGTCGGTGGCGATGTCGTACGCGGCGAAGGGGAGCTTGGACGACAGGTCGTACACCTTGCCGTCGTCGCAGCCCGCGTAGATCCAGAAGTCGTCGGCGACCAGGCACTTGACGCCGTCCGGCAGGCTGAAGCGGGCCTGGACCTCGCCGGTGCGGTCGAGCGTGAAGACGTCCCCCGCCTGATTGCCGACCCAGCAGCGCTCCTCGTCGACGTGGATGCCGAAGGCGGCCGAGCCCGTCCGGAAGCGCCAGAGGACCGGGGCGACGGCCCGCGCGGTGGAGGGCGCCGAGGTCACCGCGCGGCGCGTCACCGGGCGGGCGGCGCGCGCTCCGCGGACCGCGGGCGCGTAGCCCTTGCGGACCTTCTCCCCTATCTTCTTCGCGGCGGCTGCCCGGGCCTTCTGCGCGGTCGGGAACGCGGAGCGCTGCGTCTGTCCGTCGGTGCCGATCCGGCCGTAGCGGACCGTCACCGCGAGGTCCTCGACGGTCACTTCGTAGAACTTGTGGGCACCGCCGCCGTCCTGCGACAGCTCCAGGTAAGTCGTCGTCATGGGAAGAACGTTAGGGGCGACCACTGACAGCGCTCCTCGGCGAAGGCGGGGCCGTGGTCAGTTCCCCCGGCCGGCCGCCGCCGTGGCGTGGGCCAGCGGGTCGGCCAGGACGTCGCGGAGGACGAGGGCCGCCGCGCCCCGGGCCGCGTCGGTGGCGGCGGAGGCCGGGCGCAGACGGCCCGCGTCCGGGGTCCAGAGGCCGGAGACGACGCGGTCGGCGAGCTCCTCCGTCAGGGCGGGCGCCAGCCAGGGCATCAGGCGCGGGTAGATGCCGCCCAGGACGACGGCCTCGGGGTCCAGGAGGTTCACGGCCCCCGACAGGGCGCGGCCGAGCATGCGGCCCGCCTCCGCGAGGGCGGCGAGGGCGCGCGGTTCCCCGGCTCCGGCGCGGCGCGCCAGGTCGGGGACGCCGGTCGCCCCGGCCGAGGCGAGGAGGGCCGCCTGCCCCGCGTACTGCTCCAGGCAGCCGCGCGAGCCGCAGCGGCAGCGGGGGCCTTCGGCGTCGACGACCGTGTGCCCGATCTCGCCGGCGAATCCGTGGGCGCCGCGCAGGAGTTCGCCGTGGACGACGATCGCGCCGCCGACGCCGATCTCCCCCGTCAGGTGCAGGAAGGTGCGCACCTCGCCGAGGGCGCCGAACCACAGCTCGGCGAGGGCCGCCGAGTTGGCCTCGTTGTCGGAGGCGACGGGGAGGCCGGCGGTGGCGGGGCGCAGGGCGGTGAGGGCGTCGGCGAAGAGGCGTTCGGCGGGGACGTCGTGCCAGCCGAGGTTGGGGGCCTGCCGGACGGTTCCGCCGGAGACGAGGCCGGGCAGGGCGAGCCCGGCCCCCGCCGGGACGAGGCCGAGCCCGGCCGCCTCGTCCAGGGCCCCGGCGGCGGTACGGGCGGCCCGGGCGAGGACTTCGCCGGCCCCGGCCCCGCGGTTGTCGAGGCGTTCGGTGTGCCGGACGCGGTCGGTGCCGGTCAGGTCGGCGACGCAGGCGGTGACGTAGTCGACGTTGATCTCGACGCCGAGTCCGGCGGGGCCGGTGTCGGCCGGTTTCAGGACGGTGCCCGGCCGTCCCGCCTGCCCGCTGAAGGTCTTGCCCGACTCGACGAGGAGGCCGAGGTCGAGGAGCTGCTCGACGAGGGAGGAGACGGCGGGCCGGGTGAGTCCGACGCGGGCCGCGACGGCGGCCCGCGTGGTCTCGCCCGCCTCGTGGACGGTCCGCAGGACGAGGCTCAGGTTGTGCCGGCGCACTCCCGACTTGTCGGCCTTGGGTTCCGTGGGCTGGTTCATGGTGAGCGAGAGCCTAGTCGTCCGTTTCGTTCGTACGGCAACGGCGTCCGGGGCCCGCGTGCCTTGGGCATCGGCCGCATCCGCTGCACCCGCTGCACCCACATGCGTGCGCACACACGCACACGCACACGCACACGCACCAAAAACAGTTCGGTCACCGAACTGTTCTCCACTAGGCTCCGGCCATGACGCTTCCGCGCGACTACCGCGGCCAGACCTGTGCCCTCGCCCGCTCGTTGGAGACCGTCGGCGAGCGCTGGACGCTGCTGATCCTGCGCGACGCCTTCTACGGGGTCCGCAGGTTCGGCGAGTTCGCCGCGCATCTGGGCGTGCCCCGGGCCGTCCTCACCGACCGGCTCGCCGCCCTCACCGGGGCGGGGGTGCTGGAACGCCGCCCCGAGCCGGAGACGGGCCGCCGCGAGGTCTACGGCCTGACGCCCAAGGGCGTCGCCCTCTGGCCGGCCGTGCGCGCGCTCACCGCCTGGGGCGAGGAGTTCCACCCGGCGGAGGGCGGCCCGCGCCGCGTCTTCCGGCACGCGGGAGACGGGGCCGTACTCGATCCGGACGGGCGCTGCACGGGGTGCGGCGCGGCCGTGCCGGCCGCGGACGTCCTGGTCGCCCCCGGCCCGGGGCTCGCCCCTGCGGGCCCCGACGACGACCCGGTGACGGCGGCGCTCGCCCGGCCCCACCGGTTGCTCACCCCCCTGATCGCCCACGCGCCCGCAGGGCGCCCCACGAGAGGTTCACAACGATGAGGATCCTGGTCGTCGGCGCCGGTGCCACCGGTGGCTACTTCGGCGCCCTGCTGGCCCGCGCCGGCGAGGACGTCACCTTCCTGGTCCGCCCCGCCCGGGCCGCCGCGCTGCGCGAGCGCGGGCTGCGGGTCGTCGGGCGGGACGAGACGTGGGCCCTGCAGCCCCGCCTGGTCACGGCCGACGAGCCGGCCGGGCCGTACGACCTCGTCCTCCTCTCGGTGAAGTCCACCGGGCTCGACCGGGCGGCGGAGGACATGGCGCCGGCCGTCGGGCCGGACACCGCGATCGTTCCGCTCCTCAACGGCCTCGCCCACCTGGACGCGCTCAACACCCGCTTCGGCCCGTCGGCCGTCCTCGGCGGCGTGGCGAAGGTGGTCACCGTCCTCGACGACGCGGGGGACATCCGGCGGCTCGCCCCACTGGCCCATCTCTCCCTCGGCGAGCAGGACGGCACGGTCTCCGCGCGCGTGGAGGGGATCCGGGCGGTCCTCGAAGGGGCGGGGATCGACGCGCCGGTGCCGGGGAACGTCCTGACGGCGATGTGGCACAAGTGGGTGTTCATCACCACCTTCGGCGCCGTGACGAGCCTGATGCGCGGCACGGTCGGGGAGGTGTACGACGCACCGGGCGGCCCCGCCCTGGGCCCGGCGGTGCTCGACGAGGCGGCGGCGGTCGCCGGGGCGGCCGGGCACCCCGTACCGGAGCGGGAGCGGGCGGCGACGCTGGCCGTGGTGTCCGCTTCCGGCTCGCCGATGGTGCCGTCCCTCTACCGCGACCTGACGGCGGGCCGGCCCACGGAGGTCGAGCACCTCTTCGGCGACCTGACCGCCCGGGCCCGCGCCCTCGGCGTGGCGACGCCCCTGCTCGACCTGGCGACCCTGCACCTGCGCGTCCATCAGCGCCGGGTCACGGCTCCGGCGGTGGCGGGAGCCTGAGGCGGCCCGGAGCGGGGCCGGGTGTCCGGGGCGGGCCCGAGACGGCGGCGGCTCCTGGGCGGTGAGCCGGACGGAGATCGGCGCGTTCCTGCGGCACGAGTTGGAGCACCATTTCGGTCTCCGCCCTCAGCCGTCGGACCCGGAGGCGATGGCCGCCCGGCCGGTGTCCTGGTGGACGGCCGGTTCCGCCGACGGGACCGCCTAGTACCGGTTGTCGCCCCGGCGGTGGTAGGCGTCGCCGGCGGTCGGCATGGAGTTGTGGACGGACCGGGCGTTGAAGGAGATCCGGTCGGTCCGGGCCCGGCGGCGGGCCTCTTGCTCCTGGAGCAGGCCCTCGACCGTGTCCGTGCGGCCGGCGCCCCGGCGGTGCACGACGACGAAGGCCAGTACTCCGGCGCCGACGATGACGCCGAACAGGATGAGCAGAGCGGTCATGTGTCCCTCCCCCGTGGTTACCGGCAGGGTAACCACGGGAGTCATGACCGGGCCAGGGTGCGGGGGTGAAGTGGATCAGGTCCGTTCCGTTCCCGTCCCCGTGCTCCCGCGCCCCGTCAGCTGAGCAGGGTCGGTGCCGCGGCCGTCAGGACTCCGGCGATCCTGTCCCAGGTCTCCCCGTCGCGGGGCAGTGCGGGCAGGGTCCGGCCGGTGCCCGTGCCCCACGTGGTGGCCAGGGCGACGGGGTCGGAGCCGGTGGCGGCGCCCGCCGCGAGGGCTGCCGCGCCGAGGGCGACGAGTTCGCCGGCGGCGGGGACGACCAGGGGGCGGCCGGAGAGCCTGCGGACGGTGTCGGTCCAGGCCCGGCCGCGCGCGCCGCCCCCGATCAGGCGCAGCGGCCGGTCCCGTACGTCCGGCGCGGCCGGGTCGAGGCCGCAGGCGGCGAGGAGGTCGTCCAGGGCGCGCAGGACGGTGAAGGCGGCGCCCTCGTAGGCGGCGCCGAGGACCGCCCGGGGGTCCGTGCCGTGCCGGAGGCCGGTGACGAGTCCGGAGGCGTGCGGGAGGTCGGGGGTGCGTTCGCCGTCGAGGTACGGCAGGACGACGACCCCGCCGCCGGGTACGGCGTCCTCCCGGTCCAGGCCGAGGAGCGCGGCGAACCGGTCGACGGCGAGGGCGCAGTTGAGCGTGCAGCCGAGCGGGAGGTAGGTGCCGCCGCCGTCAGTGGCGGCGAAGCCCGCGAGTCCCGGGGCGGCGGGGCGGGCGCGGGTCGCGGCGAAGACCGTGCCGGAGGTGCCGAGGCTGACGACGGGGTGGTCGAGCAGGCCCGCGCCGCCGAGGCCGAGGCCGACGGCGGCGGCCATGTTGTCGCCGGTCCCGGCGGCGACGGCGACCGTGCGGGGCAGCCCGAGGGCCTCGGCGGCGGCCGGGACGAGGGTGCCCACGCGGGTGGCGCCGGTGGGGGCGACGGCGGGCAGCAGGGCCGGGTCGAGGCCGACGAGGTCGAGGACCTCCGGGTCGTAGGCGCCGGTGGCGGTCCCGTACCAGCAGGTTCCGGAGGCGTCGCCGGGGTCGGTCGCGGCGGTCCCCGAGAGGCGTTCGGTGAGGTGGTCGTGCGGGAGGCGGACGCCGGTGACCGCGGCGGCCCGCTCGGGTTCGCGCTCGCGCAGCCACTGCCACTTGGCGGCGGTCATGGAGGCCACGGGGACGGATCCCGTCCGGGCCGTCCAGGCCTCCGGTCCGCCGAGGCGGGCGGCGAGGGCGGCGGCCTGGGGCGCGGAGCGGGTGTCGTTCCAGAGCAGCGCGGGCCGCAGGGGGCGCCCGCCGGGGCCGAGGGTGACGAGGCCGTGCTGCTGGCCCGCGACCGCGATGCCGGTGACGGACGCGGCGGGGACGCCCGCGTCCCGTACGGCCGAGCGGACGGCGGTGACGAGCGCCGTCCACCACTCCCCCGGGTCGCTCTCGCGCGCCCCGGCGGTCCCGGTGACGGTGTGCGGGGCGCGGCCGACGGCGAGGAGTTCGCCGGTGTCGGCGTCGACGGCGGCGGCCTTGGTGGACTGCGTGGAGCTGTCCACGCCGATCACGACGGAGCGGTTCGCGGGCACGTCCTCACCTCGTCTCGGTCTCGTCTCCCGGCGGTCGCCCCCGGAGACCGTCTCCAGGGGCGGGGTCTGGCGCGGCGGCGCCCCGTCCCGTATTAGTTATCTCAGAAAACAAATCCGGTGGCCAGTCCCCGGACCGCGCACGAGAGAAGGACACACCATGCCGGAGCGCTTCTCCCCCACCCCCGCGGACCGCTTCGCCTTCGGTCTCTGGACCGTCGGCTGGCAGGGCCGCGACCCCTTCGGCGAGGCCACGCGGCCCGCCCTCGACCCGGTGGAGGCCGTCGAGCGGCTCGCCGGGCTCGGCGCGTACGGCGTCACCTTCCACGACGACGACCTGATCCCCTTCGGTACGCCGGAGGCCGGGCGCGACGCGATCGTGAAGCGCTTCCGGGCCGCCCTGGACCGCACGGGGCTCGCGGTGCCGATGGCCACCACGAACCTCTTCGCCCACCCCGTCTTCAAGGACGGCGCGTTCACCGCCAACGACCGGGACGTGCGCCGCTTCGCCCTGCGCAAGACCCTCCGGAACATCGACCTCGCCGTCGAGCTCGGCGCCGGCGTCTACGTGGCGTGGGGCGGCCGGGAGGGCGCCGAGTCCGGCGCGGCGAAGGACGTGCGGGTCGCGCTCGACCGGATGAAGGAGGCCTTCGACCTGCTCGGCCAGTACGTCACCGAGCAGGGCTACGACCTGCGCTTCGCGATCGAGCCCAAGCCGAACGAGCCGCGCGGCGACATCCTGCTCCCCACGATCGGGCACGCGCTCGCCTTCATCGAGCGCCTGGAGCGCCCGGAGCTCGTCGGCGTGAACCCGGAGACCGGGCACGAGCAGATGGCCGGCCTCAACTTCCCGCACGGCATCGCGCAGGCGCTGTGGGCGGGCAAGCTGTTCCACATCGACCTCAACGGCCAGTCGGGCATCAAGTACGACCAGGACCTCCGCTTCGGGGCGGGCGACCTGCGCCAGGCGTTCTGGCTGGTGGACCTCCTGGAGACGGCCGGATACGACGGGCCGCGCCACTTCGACTTCAAGCCGGTGCGCACGGACGGCGCCGACGGGGTGTGGGAGTCCGCGAAGAACTGCATGCGCAACTACCTGATCCTGAAGGAGCGTTCGGCGGCCTTCCGCGCCGATCCGGACGTCGTGGCGGCGCTCGACGCCTCCCGGCTGCCCGAGCTCGCCGTCCCCACGGCCGCCGACGGCCTGGCCGGGCTGCTCGCCGACCCGACGGCGTACGAGACGTTCGACGCGGACGCGGCGGCGGCGCGCTCGATGGCCTTCGAGCACCTCGACCAGCTGGCCCTGGAGCACCTCCTCGGGGTGCGCCGGTAGGCACGCGGTGTCGGCCGGGCCGCCCGGCCGCGTCCTTCGCCGGACCGCGGACGCCGGACCGCGGATGCCGGACCGCGGACGCCGGACCGCGGACGCCGGACCGCGGATGCCAGACTACGGACCGCGTCAGACCCCGCGCCGAGCCGCCCCCGAGGAACCGTGATGCGTGTCGCCCTCTTCGTCACCTGCGTCAACGACGCCGTCTTCCCGTCGACGGGCGTGGCCACGGTCCGGCTGCTCGAACGCCTCGGCGTGGAGGTCGACTTCCCGGCCGCGCAGACCTGCTGCGGGCAGCCGCAGTTCAACACCGGCTACCGCGAGGAGACCGTTCCCCTCGTACGGCGCACGGTGCGGGCCTTCGAGGGGTACGACCACGTCGTCGTCCCGTCCGGTTCGTGCGCGGCCATGGCCCGGCACCACTACGGCCCGTTCGGGGCGCGGGTGCCGGGGGCGGCGGACCTGGCGCCGCGCGTGTACGAGCTGACGGAGTTCCTGGTGGACGTGCTGGGCGTGACGGACGTGGGCGCGTACTTCCCGCACCGGGTGACGTACCACCCCTCCTGCCACGGTCTGCGCCTGCTCGGGCTCGGGGAGCGGCCCCGGCGGCTCCTGGAGGCGGTGAAGGGCCTGGACCTGGTGGAGCTGCCGGGCGCGGAGGAGTGCTGCGGCTTCGGCGGCACCTTCGCGGTGAAGAACCCGGACGTGTCGGCGGCCATGGGCGCCGACAAGATCGGGAACGCCCTGTCCACGGGCGCGGAGGTGCTGTGCGGCGCGGACAACTCCTGTCTGCTGCACCTGGGCGGCATGCTGAGCAGACGGGGGGCGCCGCTGCGCTCGCTGCACCTGGCGGAGATCCTGGCGAGCACGGAGGAGGAGCCCTGGCGATGAGCGGCGACGAGAGGAGCACCCCGACGGGGCCCGGTCCGGCCTTCGTCGGGATGCCGGCCTTCCCGGAGGCGGCGCGGAAGGCGGTCGGCGACACGACCCTGCGGGCCAACCTCCGGCACGCCACCCACACGATCCGGGACAAGCGGGCGCGGGCGGTGGCCGAGCTGGACGACTGGGCGGCCCTGCGCGAGGCGGGGAAGCGGATCAAGGACGAGACGCTCCGTCACCTGGACACGCATCTCCTCCGGTTGGAGGAGGCGGTGACGGCGGCGGGCGGGACCGTGCACTGGGCGCAGGACGCGGCCGAGGCGAACCGGATCGTCACCGACCTCGTACGGGCCACCGGCGAGAGCGAGGTCGTCAAGGTCAAGTCGATGGCCACGCAGGAGATCGGGCTCAACGAGCACCTGGAGGCGGAGGGGATCGCCGCGTACGAGACGGACCTCGCGGAGCTGATCGTGCAGCTCGGCGAGGACCGGCCCTCGCACATCCTGGTCCCGGCCATCCACCGCAACCGGGGCGAGATCCGCGACATCTTCCGGGAGAGGATGCGGAGTTGGGGCCGCCCGGCGCCGGAGGGGCTGGGCGACACCCCGGCCGAGCTGGCGGAGGCGGCCCGGCTGCACCTGCGGGAGAAGTTCCTGCGCGCCAGGGTCGGGATCTCGGGGGCGAACTTCATGGTCGCCGAGACCGGCACCCTGGTCGTGGTGGAGTCCGAGGGCAACGGCCGCATGTGCCTGACCCTGCCCGAGACCCTGATCTCGGTCGTCGGCATCGAGAAGGTGGTGCCGACCTGGCGGGACCTGGAGGTCTTCCTCCAGACCCTGCCCCGCTCCTCCACGGCCGAGCGGATGAACCCGTACACCTCGATGTGGACCGGCACCACCGACGGCGACGGCCCCTCGGCCTTCCACCTCGTCCTGCTCGACAACGGGCGCACCACCGCCCTCGCCGACGAGGTGGGGCGCCAGGCCCTGCGCTGCATCCGCTGCTCGGCCTGCCTGAACGTCTGCCCGGTGTACGAGCGGGCCGGCGGCCACGCGTACGGCTCGGTCTATCCCGGACCCATCGGCGCGATCCTCACCCCGCAGCTCCGGGGCACGGCGAGCGAGGTCGACGCCTCCCTGCCGTACGCCTCCTCGCTCTGCGGCGCCTGTTACGAGGTGTGCCCGGTCGCCATCGACATCCCCGAGGTCCTCGTGCACCTGCGGGGAAAGGTCGCGGAACAGGGCGGCCATCGCCTGGAGAGGGCCGCGGTCAGGGCCTCCGCCTGGGTCCTCGACCATCCGGGCGTGCTGGCCGCCGGGGAACGCCTCGCTTCCCGCACGCGCGCGCTGCACCCCCGGCGGGCGCCGGGACCGGGGGCCCGCCAGTGGGGCGAGAGCCGCGACCTGCCGGAGATGCCGGCCGAACCGTTCCGCGACTGGTGGAGGAAGAACCGCCCATGACCGACTCACGCGCGCGCGTCCTCGCCCGGATCCGCGCCGCCGTCGCGGACGCGCCCGAGCCGCCCGCCGTCGCCCGCGACTACCGGACGAGCCACACCGCCGAGGACCCGGCGGGCCTCCTCGACCTGCTCCACGAGAACCTCGTCGACTACCGGGCCCACGTCCACCGCAGCGGCCCGGACGGCCTGGCCGCGCTGATCGCCCGGATCCTGGCGGAGCGCGGCGCCCGCGGCGTCGTCGTCCCGCCCGGACTGCCCGACGGCTGGCTCGCCGCCACGGAGGCCGTCCGGCGGACCGACGAGCCCCCGCTGACCCCGTACGCGCTGGACGGCGTCGACGCCGTGGTGACGGGGTGCGCGGTGGCGGTCGCCGAGACCGGCACGATCGTCCTCGACGGCGGCCCGGGGCAGGGCCGTCGCGCCCTCACCCTCGTCCCCGACCTGCACCTGTGCGTGGTCCGGGCCCCGGAACAGGTCGTCGCCTCGGTCCCCCGGGCGCTCCCCCGGCTCGATCCGGCGCGCCCGCTGACCTGGATCTCGGGCCCGTCCGCGACGAGCGACATCGAACTCGACCGCGTCGAGGGCGTCCACGGGCCCCGGACGCTGGAGGTGATCCTGGTGACGGACAGATGACGGGACCCGACCGACCCGCACTTTCTCTCCCTTCTTCAAGTCACCGTGTCGGCACGGGACTTCGGGGTATCCGGGTGGTGGGCCGGTCCACCTCCGGATCAGCTCTCAAGGTGATCGTCCCGAAGGAGTGGAACATGACGACGCAGTACGGAAACCGTCCCACCGGTCAGCAGACCGCCGGGGCGAACGGCAACGTGCTGAGCATCATCGCGATCGTGCTGGGCGTGGTCGCGATCATCTTCTTCCCGATCGTGTTCGGCGTGATCGGCCTGGTCCTCGCCGTCATCGCCAAGTTCGTCCGGCACGAGCGGCTCTCCACCGTCGCCCTCGTGGTCAGCGCCGCGGGCCTGGTCCTGGGCATGATCCTCGGCGCCGTGGTCGCGAGCGCGTGACCCGGTGACCTGAGGGCCTGAGGATTTCGCACACGGAACCGTCCCGGCCGGCGGTCGTACCCCCACTCGTACAGGGGGCACGGCCGCCGGCCGGGACGGTTCCGTGTGTGCGCCCCGGCGCAGCCGGCCACGCCGGGTCAGCCGAGCAGGTCCGGCGCGCGCAGCATCTCGGGCGGGACGCCCCAGGCGTCGACGAGGTCGGCGGCGAGGGGGCGGACCTTGCGGCAGAGGTCGTTGACCTCGCGGGTGATCGCCTTGGAGCGCTGGACGGTCAGCCTGCCGTGTTCCATGAACCAGGCCCGGTCCGCCTCGATCGTCGAGAGGGCGAACAGGTCGCACAGCAGGCCGAGCGCCGCCTTGTTGCCGCCCTCGGGCAGCGCCCGCACCCCGTCGACGAACGCTTCGAGGACGAGGCGTTCGACGTGCGCGCGGGCGAGCGCGATGACGTGGTCCTGCACCTGCGAGAAGACGGTGCCGGGGTCGCGCTTCTGGTCGATCCCGCGCTTGAGCCGCCGGGCGACGCCGGCGAGCATGTGCTCCTCGCGGTAGCGGACCATGGCGAGCTGGTACTCCGGGTCGAGCAGCCCGGCCTCCCGGTCCCACTCGTCGCCGCCCGGCAGCAGGTCGCGGACCCGTTCGAGCAGCTTGTGGGCCGAGGTGCGCTCCATGACCGTCTCGACGGCCAGGCCGGTGACGTAGCGGACCGTGCCGAGCTGGTCGAGGTCCTCGAACTCGCTGGCGTGATCGGTGAGCAGGCCCTTGGCCACGAGCTGGAGCAGGACGTGGTTGTCGCCCTCGAAGGTGGTGAAGACGTCGCTGTCGCCCTTGAGGGCGGCGAACCGGTTGACGGCGAGGTAGCCGGCGCCGCCGCACGCCTCGCGGCACTCCTGGACGGTCCGGGTGGCGTGCCAGGTGCCGAGCGCCTTGGTGCCGGCGGCCCGTGATTCGAGCCGGCGCCGGGCCTGCGGGTCGTCCTCGGTGCCGGAGAAGACCTCGTGGAGCTGGGCGCGGACGACGTCCTGCGCGAAGTGCAGCGCGTACGTGCGGGCGACGAGGGGCAGCAGGCGGCGCTGGTGGAGTCCGTAGTCGAGGAGGAGCTGCTCCTCCGCTCCCGGGTTCGCCTCGAACTGCCTGCGCCGCACGGCGTACTTCACGGCGAGCGTCAGGGCGACCTTGGCGACGCCGACCCCGGCGCCGCCGACGCTGACCCGGCCCTGGACCAGCGTGCCGAGCATGGTGAAGAAGCGCCGGTTCGGGTTCTCGATCGGGCTCGTGTAGGCGCCTTCGGGGGTGACGTCGGCGAACCGGTTGAGCAGCGCCTCGCGCGGCACCCGTACGCCGTCGAACCGGATGCGTCCGTTGTCGACGCCGTTGAGACCCATCTTGCGTCCGTCGTCCTCGATGTGGACGCCGGGCAGGACCCGGCCGCCGGACCGGAGCGGCACGAGGAACGCGTGCACGCCCTCGGACGTGCCGTTCACCTCCAACTGGGCGAATACGACGCCCAGTTCGGCGTGGCGGGCGGCGTTTCCGATGTAGTCCTTGCGCGCCCCGTCGTCGGGGGTGGTGAGGACGAACTCCCGGGTGCCGGCGTCGTACCGGGCGACGGTGCCGAGCGCCTGGACGTTGGAGCCGTGGCCGGTCTCGGTCATCGCGAAGCAGCCCATCAGGCGGCCGGTGATCAGGTCCGGCAGGTGGGCCGCGTGGTGGCGCTCGGTGCCCAGGTGCAGGATCGCGCCGCCGAAGAGCCCGAACTGCACGCCGGTCTTCACCAGGACCGACAGGTCGCCGAAGGCCAGCGTCTCGAACGCGGCGATCGAGGCCCCGACGTCGCCGCCCCCGCCGTACTCGCGCGGGAAGCCCATGCCGGTCTGTCCCGTCGCGGCCATCGCGACCACGATCTCGCGCACCCGTTCGCGGAACGCGTCGACGCCGAGCTCGTCGGCCTCCTCCAGGACGGAGGAGTGCGTCACCAGGTTGGTCCGGACGAGGTCGCGGATCCCGGCGTACTCGCCGTCGAGCACCTCGGTCAGGGCCGGGACGTCGATCTCGGGCTGTACGTAGCCGCTTGCGGGGGTGGTTGCGTTGCTGGTGGCCATGCACCTTCGCTACCCCGGCCCGGGAGGGTCAAGCGGGGCGACCGGGTGGCGGCGCCGGCCGCGGTCCGCCGGGCACCCCCTACGGCACGCGGAACTGCGGGCCGTAGGTCTCCCGGGTGCCGGGGATCGGCATCTCCATGAGTTCGACGGCGGGCGACTCCAGCCTGCGCATGGCGCGCACCGCCGCGGTCAGGCTGTTCGCGTCCGTGTCGGCCCACGCGGTGTCGAGCGACTCCAGCATGCGGGCGTACGCGGCGTCGAAGGAGTCGAGGAGCCGCCGGGCCTCGTCGGGCGGGCCGTCCCAGCCGCCGGCCGGGACCCTGGCCATGGGCCGGGTGTCGGGAAAGGGCACGGCGGCGCCGGTGTACTGCCAGCCGCCGTCCTCCTCGCGCAGTCGACGGCCGTGGTAGATCTCGGCGAACGCGTAGTAGTGGGCCACGTGGTCGTCCCCCGGCGCGTCCGCGGGCGAGGCGGAGGTGCCTTCGCCCTGTTCGCGGATGACGTCGATGACGTGCTCGACCTCGTCGAGCGTCCCGACGGGCACGAGCTCGTCCTCGCCGATCCGCTCCCGCAGCTGCCGGGCCGTGGACAGTTCGGGGGCGGCCGACCGGAACGTCCTCAGGAGTTCCTCGTAGAAGAGGCCGATGCTGAGGAAGTCGTCGCCCCGGTCGGCGAGGGGCGCGGCGGGGGCCTCGACGGCCATCATCACGTCGTGCACGAACGGCTTGGTCAGGCCCGACAGGTAGACGGTGAGGCCGGGGTGCACCCCGCCGGGCAGCGGGCCCGGGTAGACGGGCGCCGACGACTTCAGGGCGGGCCGGCCGCCCACCGCCGCGAGCAGGTTGCAGACCACTCCGAGGTGGTACATCTCGTCGAGGAGGACGCGCCGGACGAGCTGGGCGGCCTCGCTCCCTCGGTCCTTGATCGACCACCAGCCGCACAGGTAGGGCGGGATCGTGGAGAGCTCGATCCCGACGGCCACCTGGAGGGCCGACCGGAGCCAGTCGTCGCGGCGGTTCCTCGGCGGGACGGCGAGCAGGCGCCTCACCGTCCCGCGCCCGGGGGCGAGGGGCGCTCCCGGTGCCGGCCGGCCCGACGCGTGGGCGGGGGCGGCGGCCGCCGTCGGCGCGGTGGCCGCCAGGGCGGCGGACGCCAGGAAGCCGCGGCGCCCGAGCGGGGCGGCCTCCGGTCCCCCGGGGGGTCTGCTCGTCTCCGTCACCGCAGCCTCCGTACTCGCTCCGTCACGGGGCGTGCCCGTGGACCGGGCAGCCGTGGACGATCATGAAGCTAACAGGAGAGGCCCCTCGTGCCCGGGTGCGCGAACCGCGTGGCGCGTCCTGCTCTCCGTCACCTCCATCGGCTTCGGCGGCTTCGGCGGCTTCGGCGGTTCCGGCGGTTCCGGCGAGGCGGTCGCGCTCGGAGGCACGGGACTCCGGACTCAGGCCTCTTCGGCCGCGGCCTCGCCGGGGGACCGTGCGGCCCTGCGCCTGCGGTACACGACCGTGCCGCAGAGGGCGAGGAGGAGGACGGCGACGGCGGCGATCCCGAGCGCCGTCTGCTCGGCGAACAGCCTTCCCAGTACTTCGAGGGCCCCGATCCCGGCGGTCGCGTAGATCAGCGCCCAGGCCGCTCCTCCCACGAACAGGGCGGGGAGGTAGCGGGGCAGGGGCATGCGCAGGGTGCCCGCGAGGAAGTTGGCGGCGGTCTGGAAGCCGACGGTCAGGAAGGAGACGGCCACTACCGGTGCGCCCCACCGCTGGATCGCCCGTTCCGCACGCAGGAACTTGGCCGAGGAGATCCGCCCGGCGAGCCTGCTGCGCCTGGCTCCGGCGCCGGTGAGCCATCCGACGGCGAACGTCCCTCCGGCGCGCAGGAGGACGATGGCGTACAGCGCGGCGGCCGTGAGCGCGATCTTATCCACGGTGCTCCGCCCCGCGTCCCGGACCGGGACGGACGTCTTCCGTCACCCGTTCCGAGGGGCCCGGCCCGGCGGGCCCGCGACGGGCGCGTGCCCGGTCTCCGTCTTTCACCTGGGATCCGCCCCCGCCCGTTCCGTCTCCTGCGTCTGTGCCGTGGCGGCTCCGGAACCCGGGCCCGGCGCCGAGCCGGGTCCGTCCGGCGTGGCAAGGTTAACCTAACCTAACGGGCGTGCACGGGGTAAACGGTCCGGACCCCGGACAGGGGACCCGTGCTCCCGGCGCCCCTCGGTGGGCGGGGGTGACGGCGACGGGGGTCAGACGGGCTCCCCCACGTCCTGCCGCTCCGGGGAGGCGCCGTCGAAGAAGTCGATGAAGCTCTGGGGAGCGCGGTCGCCGAGGCAGAGGTCCAGGATCTCGTGCGCGTCGGCGTAGAAGGCCTCGCTGCGCGGGAACAGGGCCTCCTCGTAGGCGGTGAGCGCCGCTTCGACGTCGTCGAGGTGTGCGGCGATCGCCTTTCCGAGTTCGGCGCCGTCGAACATCGCCAGGTTCGCGCCGTCGCCGGAGGGCGGCATCAGGTGCGCGGCATCGCCGATGAGCGTGACCCCGGGTACGCGGTCCCACCGGTGTCCGTCCGGGAGCGTGTGGATCATGCGGGCGACCGGAGCGGTCCCGCCGTCGGTGATCAGGGCGGTCAGGTGCGGCGCCCATCCGTCGAACTCGGCCGCGATCCGGGTGCGCGCGGCGTCCGGGTCGGTGAAGTCGACCGCGGCGATCCACTCGGCGGGGCGGCGGAGCTGGACGTACGTGTGCAGGACGTCGCCCGCCTCGCGGTGGGCCGTGATGCCCTTGCCCGGGGCGAGCGCGTACATGGCGCCCGCGCCGACCGCCTCCGCCGTCGCGAGGTGCCGCCGGTCGACGTCGTGCAGGTAGGTCTCGACGAACGTCGTGCCGGTGTACGCGGGCCCGGCGTCGGAGACCAGCGGCCTGACCTTCGACCAGGCGCCGTCGGCGCCGACGAGGATGCCGCTGGTCACGGTCGAGCCGTCGGCGAAGGCCACCTCGTGGCGTCCGCCGCCGAGGGGGCGGACGGCGGTGACCTTGTGGCCCCAGCGGACGGTTCCGTCGGGCAGGGAGTCGAGCAGGATCCGGCGCAGGTCTCCGCGCAGCACCTCCGGGCGCCGGGCCGTGCCGTCGTCGGGCAGGTCGAGCAGCAGCGTGCCGTCCCGGTCGAGCACGCGTGCCGCCTCGGCGCCCTCGTGGATGATCGCGCGGAACTCCTCGGTGAGGCCGGCGTCCGCGAGCGCGCGCTGTCCGTCGCCCTCGTGGATGTCGAGCTGTCCGCCCTGGGTGCGGGACTCGGCCGAGGGGTCGGCCTCGTAGACGGTCGCGGGGACGCCGTGGACGTGGAGGACGCGGGCGAGGACGAGGCCGCCGAGGCCCGCTCCGATGATCGTGACCGGTGTCGTCATGGTGTCATTCCCTTCGTCGTGACCATGGAACGTCGTTCCATTCTCCATGGTGGAACGATGTTCCAGTCGTGTCAAACTTGGTGCCATGGCGACCAGACCCCAGCGGACCGAACGACGTACCGACGCGCTCTCCAAGGAGCGGATCGTCGAGGCCGCGATCGAGATCCTCGACACCGACGGCGAGAGCGCCCTGACCTTCCGCGCGCTCGCGGCGCGCCTGGCCACGGGGAGCGGGGCGATCTACTGGCACGTCGCCAACAAGGAGGAGCTGCTCGCGGCGGCCACCAACGGCGTCGTCGCCCGCGCCCTGACGGACGTGCCGGACGACGGGGACCCGCGGGAGGCGATCCGGGCCGTCGCCCTGGGGGTCTTCGACGCGATCGACGCGCACCCGTGGGCGGGCGCCCACCTCTCCCGCGCGCCGTGGCTGGCCGCGCTGCCGCAGATCTTCGAGGGCATCGGCGGCCGGCTCGCCGCGCTCGGCGTCCCCGAGGAGGCGTGGTTCGACTCCGCGTCCGCGCTCGTGAACTACGTCCTCGGCGTCGCCGGGCAGAACGCCGCGAACGCCCGTCTGCACGCCCACGGGACCGACCGGGAGGCCTTCCTGGGCGCGGTCGCCGAGCAGTGGGAGCGGCTCGATCCCGCGCGGTACCCGTTCGTGCGCCGCCTCGCGGAGCAGTTGCCCCGGCACGACGACCGGGAGCAGTTCCTCGCCGGGATCGACCTCATCCTGGCCGGCGTCGAGGCCTCCCTGCGCGGGTGAGCGAACAGGAGCCCGCGCTCCGGACCGCTCAGTCGGCCCGCTGCTCCGGGGGCGCCTCCTCCGTCCGGAGGGGACGGGGGGCGAAGCGGACCGGGGCCTGGAAGGACATCAAGGCAATTGGACCGAACACGCACACGTTCGGTGATCATTTGTCAGACAGGTCCTAGTGCTCTCAGGAACGCGCCGAATCCGTGCGGCGCGCGTGGAGTGGTCCGTCCGGAGGTGGTGACGGGGCAGGCGTCTGTGCGCAGTACGCGGGTGTCGGGGGGCAGGGCGGCGACGAGGGCGTGGTCCTCTCCGTACGGCACGGCGGGGAAGCCGCCCGCCCGCAGATAGGTGTCCGCGCGGATGCCGAGGTTGGCCCCGTGCACGTGGGGGTGCGCCCAGTCGGGCCCGTCGCGGCCGGCGAAGTAGTGCGCGTCGTGCAGCGCCCGTACCGGCGGGGCGAGGGACGGATGGGGGGCGACGCGGACGGTGCCGACCAGGCACTGCCGGCCCCGGCGGGCGTGGTGCAGGTGGTGGACGAGCCAGTCGGGCGGGACCCGGCAGTCGGCGTCGGTGGTGGCGATCCAGGTCTCCTCGGGGCGCGTCCCGCAGAGCTCCAGGGCCCGCGCCACGGCGGCGGCCCGGGCGGCACCGGCCATCCGGTGCGCGACCTCCACCACGTCCGCCCCGTGCCGGACCGCCGTGGCCGCGGTGGCGTCCGTGCAGGCGTCCGCCGCGACCACGACCGTGCACGGCGGGAACGCGGCGAGGCGCCGGGCGCGGTGGACCGAGCGAAGCGCCGCGGGAAGGTCTACGGCCTCGTCGTGCGCCGGCACCGCCACGACCAGTGCGCCGATCGTGGCGGTCACACCAGGCCCTCGGCGGCGGCCGGCGAAGGCGGCAGGGTGCCGTCGGGCAGGGGACGGGTGTACGTACCGAGGGTGAAGTCGGGATCGGCGAAGCCGGGCCCGGTGACGAGTCCGGGCACGGCCTCCAGGTACGGGCGCAGCTGCTCGCCGGTCAGCCGGTGCTCGGGCACGGGGTGGTTCCAGTGCACGGTCACCAGCGAGCCTCCCGGCTCCAGGGAGGCGACGGTCCGGCGCAGGATCTCCCGCAGCCTAGCGTCGTCGAAGTAGTACAGCAGCTCGGACAACACCACGAGGTCGAAACGGCCGGTGGGCCACTGGTCCGGTACGACGAGGTGCTCGACGCTGACGTGCGGCTGGTCGCGGTTGCGTGCCGCCGCCGTCTCCACAGCTCGCTCTACCCGGTCCGCCGCCACCACTTCGTCGCACCGTCCGGCCAGCATCCGGGTGAGCACTCCGGCGGAACAGCCCGGCTCGAACGCGCGGCGGTAGCGGCGCCGGGGCAGGGCGGCCAGCGTCAGCGCGTACTTGCGCTGCTCGTACCAGCGGTTCGCCAGGTCCCAGGGATCGGAGGTGTCCGCGTACATGCGGGCGAAGTAGCTTTCCGGCGTGGAGGATCCGGTGTCGCCCACCAGTGAGTCCGCGTCCTTCATGCGGTGTCTCCTTCGACGAAGACGGTTTCGAAGAGGCGTTGGTGGTGGTCGAGCTCGTCCGGTGGCAGCACCACGCCCGGGTGGTCGGCGAGCGGCGCGATCTGCGTCCGGAAGCACCGCACGGCGGCCTTCTTGCGGTTCAGCAGCTCTGTGGTCAGCGACAGGCGGCGCAGACGGTCCCAGGGCACGCGGACGTCACCGGGAGTGGCCCAGTGCCACATCCACACGGGGTACTGCCACAAGGGAACGGCCGCAGCGGCCGCGGCCGTCCTCGCGGCCCGGCCCGCCGCCTCGTGGTCGGCGTGCAGATCGCCGCTCCACGGAGCCACACACAACCCTGCGCCCGTTTCCCGCACCAGATGCTCTATCCGTGCGGCGACCAGATCCTCCGCCTCGTCGACGCGCGTGTCCGCGATGCCCATCCGGTACCGGAAAGCAGGGTCGAGGCCGAGCACGTCCAGCGCCTCGGCCAGCTCCCTCCGTCGTACCCGAGCCAGTTCGGGAGGGGGCAGTACCCGGCTTCCGGGGTGGGAGCCCTCCCCGTCCGTCACCGTCAGCACGTGCACCTGCCGTCCCGCCGCCGCCAGCCGGCTCGCGGTCCCTCCGAACCCGAGGACCTCGTCGTCGGGATGGGCCGCCACGACGAGCACCGGCCCGTCGGGCAGTACCGCCTCGGGCCTATGCTCGCGCCCGGCCCATGCGGCCCACACCTCCTCGGCGGTGCCCGCGGCGTCGATGGCGTCGGCGGCCCGTCGCCGGTCGGCGGAGATCACAGGGGGAAGATCGGTGGCGGGCCGTTCAGCCATCGGTCTCCTCCTTCACGGCGGCCGTGTCCGCCGTCTCGTCAGTCACCAGACGGCCCAGCGCGGCGAGATCGCGTTCGGCATGGTGCTGGCGGATGTAGACGGTGAGGTCGGCGACCCGTCGGGCGTGCTCGGCGTCGTGGCACAGCGGCCCCGCACCGAGCGCCCGGCCGACCTCGTCCAGTACGCGCGCGCAGACGTCGGCCACCAGGGCGCGTACCCGGCCCGCACGCAACTGAGCGGGCGGACCGTCCTCCAACGGCTCGGCGTCGATCGCGGCCGCGGCGGCGTCGAGCGCCCACTGTGCGCTGTGCAGCAGGACGTCCACGGCGCCCAGGTGGGCCGCCAGCAGTGGGTCCGGCGCGCGATGGCGTGCCGCTGCGAACAGTGCGTCGGCGATGCCCCGGGCGCCGCCCAGCCAGCACGCGGCGACCCCCACCCCGCCGTGGGCGAAGCCGGGGCGCCGCAGGTAGGCGTCCACACCGCCTATCGCCCGGGCCGGCACCGCGGTGAAGCGCACGTCCGGGGTGTCGCTCCCCGCCATGCCCACCGCACGCCACGTGCCGGCGACCGGGGCGTACCCCGGGTGGTCGGTCGCGACGGCGAACAGCCGGTACCCGTCGTCGGTCTCGGCGGTGACCAGCGCGTGCGTACAGGTGTGCGCACCAGAGCAGTACCCCTTCAACCCATCGAGCCGCCAGCCGTCGTTTCCGTCCGGACGGGCACGCAAAGTCGTCCCGGGCGGTCGCGCCGCCCACACCCCCCAGCGTTCTCCCGCAGCCGGTGCAGGTGCGCCGAGCTCGTGCAGGATGGCCGTGGCGTCCGCATGCCCTTCCGCCAGCCGGGCGAGTGAGAGGTCCGCCCGGCCGAGTGACTGCAGCGCTGTGAATCGCTCCTGCGTCCTGCCCGAGCCGGGCAGCGGCAACCGCTCAGCCCCGTCCTCCACCCACCGGGCGAACCGCTCGGCGGCGACGCGCCCCGCCATGTCGGCCGAATCCGGATTCGGGCTCGTGTTCTGGGATGTCAGAGAGGTCGCCATGATCTACGGGTACACCCGAAGTCCGTTCTCATGCATCGCGAACACATCATCCTGATGGTCTGCTCGCGAGCCCTCGGCAGACCACCGGCTGTGCAGGACGGCCGACAGCGCTTCTGTGGCATTCGGAGCTGGTCTGCAGCCGTTCGGATGCAAACAGGCTGCCCCATGTCCCTCACCGCAGTCGCATTCGGTCAGGGGGTGAGATCCAGGACGCGGACGGCTTCGCTTTCCCAGCGCCCCCGGACTGGTGGTGGCGACGAGCGCGCCGTCGGGCCGGCCGGGGATGGGCTGAGCGGCATGCCGGGTGTGGGCCTGGCCCAGGTGGCCTGCTGTCCGGGCTGCATCGCGGGAGTCTATTCAGCAGTGGAGGCCTTGGTGGTCGCCTGCCCGGCGGCGGTCACCGAAGGCGCGAGCGCATGTCTTCGCCCGCTCGTTCCCGGTCCCCGGGTCAGGCCGCGGGGGTGCCGCGGGTCCGGGTGCGGGGGCGGTCGGTGGAGAGCACGGCCCAGACGCGGCGGCCGTCGTCGGAGGCGTCGGTGCCGCAGCTCGCGGTGCCGGGGACGGCGGCAAGGTTGGCGAGGACCGTCTCGTCGGGCACGGCGTCGGCGTGGCTGAGGACGGCGATCAGGAACATGCCCTCCTGGTCGGCGAGGTGGACGCTGATGCGCCGGCCGTGGTCAACGGTGACCGCGCCGACGAGGAGACGGACGGCCTGCTGGAGCTGGTCGTCGTCGGGGCGGACGTAGCCCCAGGCGCGGACGGTCGCGGTGACCTTGGTGACGACCTGGGCGGCAGTCCACGGGTAGGCGGTGAAGGCCCAGTTCGCGGCGCGCCGGTTCCGGACGGTCATGCGGGGCCGGCGGGTCTGTACGCGGGCCTGTCCAGGGCCGGGGAGCGGCAAGGAGGTGGTGACGGGCCTCGTCGACGGCTTCGGCCGCGGGGGCTCGACGGGCTTCCGCTGCGGGGGCGGGGTGCGGGGAGGGTAGGTCGGCGGCAGCTTCGGGCCGTTGCCGTCCATGGGCAGCGGTTCGTTCACGGCGGCCTCCTCGCAATCCCGACCATCCTGACAGCGCAGACCGCCTTCGCGCGGCTGATTCGCCAAACCCCCGGTACGGAGCCTGCACACCGAGCTCGGGAACATCACCGCCTTTCTCCCCACCCCGGAGACGACGGCGAGCAGCGCCGGTGGCGGCGGACAGCCGGCGTCCTCGGAGCAGGCCTTTCCGGCCGGGACGGCCCAGGCCCCGCCGGCACCTTCCGTCCGGCCCGGCGCCGTGGTGGTCATCGCCCCCGGCACCACGCCTACCTAAACCGGCGCCGCCCAGCCGGCAACCGCATCCGCCACCACCCCGCAGGGATCCTCCGTGATCAGCAATCCCACCTCCGGCGAGCAGTCCTCGCAGGGAGAGTCCGACCGGGACCAGGCCCTCAAGCGCGCTATCGAGGCCGTGTGCCTGGGGACCCCGGCCGACCAGCCCTCCCCAACCACACAGGCCCCGGTGGAAAGCCCGAGGAACCGCAGGTCGAACACGGAGTGCCACTGCGGGCCGCCGGGGTGGTCTCCGCCAAGGTCGTCACCCACCACCACACCTGGGAATAGCCCGCCGCATACACCGTCGACCACGACCACTTCCGCATTCCTCCGGCCGTCGACGACTTGCCTGACGGCCGCATCACTACCACCGTCTCGGACCGTTCCCTGATCGCCCCGCTGATCGTGCTGTAGGAGACCCGCTCCGCCAGCAGCCTGGGCGCCGACCGGGACCTAGCCTCCACCTACCAGCGCGCCGATACCGCCCTGAACAACGTCACCGGCCAGGGCACCACCATCCGCATCGTCCTCAACAAAGGCCACGGCCAGGGCGACGAGCACGACGACGATAGCGAGGACGACGAGGGCGGCCAGAACAAGAGCCCGGTCCGCTGAGACCGCTGAGCACGCACTTGCCAAGAGGCACTCATCCGCCTTGGCGCAGGACAGGTGCGGCGGTCGGCACCGGTCATCCGGCGCGTTCGGCGCGGGCCCGTCGGATCGCGGCGATGCGGATGGTCTCGTTGGCCTGGCGCCGCTGGACACGGATCTCTCCCAGAGGTGTCGGCGTCTCATCCTCCTGGTCTTCCTCGGCGTCAGGGAAGACGCGGGCGCCGAGATCGCGGCGGAACTGGAGCAACCCCCCGCTGGCGCGGGGACGACGGCATGGGTCTCGCCGGGGAGGCCGTAGATCAAGGAGCAACCCCTGCGGGCGCGAGGACGAGCCTCACCTGATCCGGAGGACCTCCGTGCCCAAGGAGTAACCCCCGCGGGCGCGGGGACGACGCCGGAGCCGGTCGGCCCGACGAAGGTGACGTGGAGCAACCCCCGCGGGCGCGGGGACGACGACACGACCCGGACGATGACGCGCAGAAGCGGCGAGCAACCCCCGCGGGCGCGGGGACGACACTTGCCGACCTGCGGTGTTGTCACGCGATCATGCTGTTCTACTTCACGTAGTTTGGGGACGCCACGCCTGTCCGCCTTGGCGCGGACGGGCGATGAGGGTGAGGCCGTCGAAGTCGACGGGGGTCCAGCGGTCGCGGCCAGCGGTGCGGGTGGTCCAGCCCTGTTCGGTTGTCGCGGGTTCGATCATGACAGCTTGGCCGTCGTGGATGCGGTCGGTGAGGATGGCCCAGAGCCGGTCACGGATGCGCGGGTTGGGATTGCCGACGAAGATGCCAGCGGCGACTTCGACGAACCATCGGGTGAGGTGGCCGCGGAGCCCGGGCGGGGCTGCGATGAGGACGATCACAGTGGTGCCGACGCTCATGAGGCTGGGCCCCCGGAGGTGGTGTCGTCCGACTCGGGCCGCTCCGAGGGCTCAGGGGTCTCCGGGATGATGTCAAGGTGGTCCGTGGCACTCCAGTTACGGCCGCTGCTGACGACGGTGTCGCCGTCGTCCCAGAGTGCGCCGAGGTCCTCGTCAACGAGGTCGGTTTCCTCGGGGACGAGGAGCCGTTTGATGTCGGCGACGATGCGGGGCAGGAGTTTGCCGCGGACGATGGCGTCCCGCAGGGCAGTGCGTGCGTCGCGTTCCGAGGTTAGGCCTTGGGCTGTGAGGTCGAAGGCGAGCGGGATGGTGAACTCGGCCTTGTAGAGGTCGGCGATGTCCAGTACGAAAGAGAGCGCGTTTCCGGTGTGGACGAAGCCGAGGGCGGGACTGGCGCCAAGCCCGGTAATTGCCGCGTGACAGATGCCGTAGAGGGCAGAGTTGGCGGCGGACAGGAGGCGGTTGACGTCGTCACCGGCGGCGAAGGCGTCGCCGGGCTTGTAGTCGCGTTTCGTCCAGGGGACGCCGGTGCGCTGCGCGTGTTGGGAGTAGAGGCGGCGGATGCGGGTGCCTTCTCTGCCTCTCAGTTGCTGGAGGGTCAGGCCGGTGGTGTCCTCGCCGGGGAATCGCACGTCATACATGCGGCGGGCCACAGCGACGCGTTCCTTGGGACGGGTGACCAGCCATGCCTGCCGTAGCTGAAGCTGTGACCCTCTCGCTGTGCTGGTGCCGGTGGCGTAGAGGCGCACGCCTTGCTCGCCGACCCAGCACACGGCGGTGCCGGAGTCGGCGAGCAGGGTGACGGCAGGGTGGGTGATGCGGCTGCCAGGACCGACGAGGAGGACGGCGAGCCAGGCGGCCGGGACGTGGATGGTTCGTGCCTTGTTGACCAGGACGATGGCGTTGTCATCGCGGTCGATGTGGCAGCGTTCGGCGTAGAGGCTGCTGATGCGGTCCTCGAGCCGGTGGACATCCTGAGGCCCGGTCCGCCACCAGGGGTCAGCCATGGTCGGCCCTTTCCGTGGGGCGCAGTGGTGCCAGCGTGAGGAGGCCCTGTCCGTAACCCTTGGCGGGGCCGATGCCGCCAAGGAGGGCGGAGCGCAGCGCATCAGGATCGGTGACGCGCAGGCGCCCTTCGAAGGTGGCGGTGGACAGGGTGACACGGGGGCCGGCCTTGTGCTTGGTGAAGCGCAGGGTGTCACGGCTGACGATGGCGACCGCTGGCCCCGCCGACGGTGCCGGCGCTTCTGGTTGGCCACCGCCTGCCTGTAGGCCGGGTCCGGGAGGCGTAGCCGTCGCGTCGGGGATGGTGAAGCCGTGGCGTTCGCTCCGCTTGAGCAGCCATGTGAGCTGCTGTTCCACGGTGCGGTGGGCTACGCGGAATCCGCGGTGTCGGTTGCCGTGGTTGGCTTCCTCCTTGAGACGGGCCGCTTGTTCCTCACTCGGTCGGGTAGGTCGGGGGACGTTCTGGACGGGGTTGGCGGTGAGGCGGAAGCCGAACTCCCGGCCGCGGGTGATGCGTTCGAGGAGTGGTGTGTAGTCGGCGATGAGTGGGGCGCCTCCGTCGGCTCCGGGCCAGCCGGCGTCATCGATGAGGTGTGCCCAGGAAGGGCGGCTCTCGGTGAGGACGAGGACTTCGGCCCGGTGGGGGGTGTTGTTCTCCAGCCGCCACAGCACCCGCTCGGTGACGGGCTGTACAGCCAGTCCGGCGAGAACGGCGGCGTGCAGGCGGTGGGGGCTGGACAGCAGAGATACGGCCGTGCGACGGCGCGGGTTCAGTGCGATCTTTGACAGGTAGGGCATGTAGGTCACCAGCCCAGGAGAGTGAACGGGTCGTGGTCGGACTGTCCGATGGTGCCGGTGTCCGGTTGGGCGAGGCCGGTGGGCAGGGTGACCCAGAGGTGGCGCACGGCGCGACGGCCGAAGCGGGTTCCGGACTTGAGGTCGAAGGTGTCGGGGACGTCGACGGCGAGCTGGTCGCCGGCCGGGTCCTCGACGGTGGCCTCCAAGGACACGGTGGCGCCCTGGGCCTGGGCGCGTCGGTGGTTGCCCGCCTGCCACGGCACGTTCTTCAGCGTGCCCTCCAGATCCGTGTCGGAACGCAGACCGAGGCTGACGGGGCCGGCCGGCGGGCAGGAGCGACGGCCGAGGGAGAGGGGGTAGACGGGGTTGCGTACGGCCTCCTCCAGACTCTCGAGCAATGGCTTCGGTCCTTGCAGGGCGGCGACGAAGACGGCGTCCTGGAGGTAGAAGCGCTGGGTGACGCCGGTGTACTTGGCCGGGGTGGTGCGGGTCTGCTGTCCCTTGGCATTGGTCTTGGCCGAGAGCAGCGGGATTCCTCGGTAGTCGCTGTAGGTGTGGTAGTCGCGCAGCAAAGTGCCGGGTTGATCGACCCGGACGCCGAGTCGCAGGCCGACCAGGTCGGTGAGGGACGCCTCACGGTCGCGGCCTTCGGCGGCAGCCAGAAGGCCGAGGACACCGGACTTGGTGGGCTGGGGGCGTGTTTCGCGCCGGTTGTAGCGGGAGGGGCCGCCCCAGGACTGCAGGGGGGCGGCCAGCCGCAGCACTAGGACGCAGTGGTCGCTGACGGTCGTCACGCGCTGGCCTCCGAAGCTTCGGAGGGGGTGATTCCGCCGCCGTTGAGCCACTCGCCGACCAGGGCGTTGACCGAGTCGAGGAGGGAGGGGAAGGGCAGGGAGGAGCCGAAGACCTCAGTGACCTTGTCGCCCTCGGCGGTATAGGTGGCCAGGGTCCGCAGCGGCTTGTTGCCCCAGGTATCACCGACCGCCCGAAGCTCGTCGGCGAGCCGCACCACGGACTCGGCGGCCAGGCCGGTGACACCGGTGACGGGCTCCTCGTAGGCGGAAACGAGGTTCACCGGCTGGTCGGTGCGAACCGTCAGCAGCACCAGGTGGGGCAGGGTGCGGTGGGCGAAGGAGTTCTGGTGCCCGGTCGGCATGGAACGGGCGAACGCGTCGACGAAGCGGACCGCTGTTTCGCGGGTCTCGTCGGCGTCGGAGAGATTGTCACGGAGCTGGTGCACTCCAAGGACGGCGTACCGGTACAGCGTGGAGGAGTTGAACTCGACGGTGCCGATCATCCCAGCGCCGTGGTCCTCGGTGTTCTCGTCGTCGACCGCGGTGTAGTAGTCGAACTCGGTGCGCACGGCGTGGGTGGACAGGGCGTGCGCGACCTGGACGGAGGCGTCCACGTTCAGCGTGGGGAGGTCGGCAACCATGCGGCCGAAGAGGGCGACCTCTGCCGGGTGGCCGGTGGACAGCGTCTGCACGACGGCCAGCTTCTTGACCTCGCTCTTCAGCTCTTCACCGGCCAGGGCAGCCAGCTCGGCGGCGCGCCCGTCGAGCAGCTTCACCAAGACGTCGAGTTGCTTCTTGCCGAAGAACAGCAGGTAGGCGGACTGGTCGTCCTTCTTGGCGGACTTGGTGATGCCCAGGGGCTCGAGCAGAGCGGCGGCCAGGCGGTCGGCCTGCTCCTGGGTGAGGCCGGCGCCGCCCTGATCGGCGGGCTGGATGAGCCGCTGGGCGAGCAGGGTAGCGATCCGCTTGGTGCGGGTGGCCCGGTCGGCCTCGGGTACCTGCCGGGCGTACTCGGTCCGGGTCGCCCGCTTCCACGCCTGCGAGGAGACGCGGGCTCGGCGGGCCCCGCCGTAGACGGCCTGCTTCGGGGTCCCGGAGTCGTCCCGGTTGACGTTGGACGGGGGAAGGCTCTGCAGGATGTGGACCTCGACGAACAGACGCTTCTGGCTCATGGCATGACTCCTTGAAGGCAGGGGGCGCCACGGAGACGGGCGCGCGAACAATGCGGATGCGGAAACGGGTTGACGACATGAGGCCGCGTAGCCGGCGTCCGGAGAACCCGAACGCCGGCGACTCGACCCCGTGCCGGCGAGGCAGGCGGAACTGCCCTCGATCGGTGGTGTCAGGAAGTCGTGGCGCGGTGGAAGTCGAGGTCCCAGCGCTGCCGAAGTCTGCTGGCGGCGTGCGGCCGACGGGGATCGTCCCAGGCCCGCAGAGCGGAGCGGAGTTGGTCGTAGTCGAGCTCGACGCTCGCTCGGTTCAGCAGCGGGACGAGGGATCGCAGATGCGCGGCGAGTTCGTCGGAGTCGTTAGAGGTCAGCAGGGCCCCGAAGCGCTTCTCCAGCGACGCGGTCGCGCTCTTTCCCTCGCCGCCGGCGGCAGCCTTTCGCGCGAGCAGGCCGGCGGCCGTGCCAGGGCTTGCTCCCGGAAGGTGCATCCGCTGTGCGTGCGTCTGCTGGTGCCGTGCGAACAGAGTGAGGGCCGTGTGCTCGGCCGCCAGGTCCCGGGTCAGAGAACCTCGGTCACGCCGCTCGGACGCCATGCGGGTGCGATGGAACGGCCACATCGCGGCAACCGTCCCCGCCTCCCGCCCGGTGCCGGAGCGCAGCGCAGCCAGCTCAGCGCCGGCATCCCGGCTGCCGGGGACGAACGTCGCCCAGTACGGCGCCGGCTCCTCTCCGGCACGGTCACCTTCCTCTTCACCCGGGTCGGTGTACTGCAGGCCCCAGGCCCGCAGCGTCCGGTTGCGCCCCGGCCCGTCCCACTGGGCCATCTCACGGAACAGACGCGTGTAATCCACACCGATGTCCGCCTGCCGCAGAAGCGGCACAAGCCGCTGCAGGTGCTGCGCCAGTTCGTGCAGATCCTGCGCGGTGGCCGCCGCGATCAGCCGCCGTTCCACCGAGGACTCGGTCAGCGCCTGGCTTTGCTGCAGCCGCAGGCACGCGGTCCCCAGCCCAACGCCCGCCTGGTGGACCGGGCTGGACGCGGCATGCTGGTGCAGACCGAACAGGGTCAGCGTGTAGTGCTCGGCAAGGTAGGAAGCGGGAAGACGGTCCGGCTCACCGTCCGGAAGGAAGATCCGGTGGACCGTCCGCATCGACGCGACGGTGCCGGCCTCACGGCCGGCGCCCTTCGTTATAGCCCTGAGCTTCCGCGTCACATACTCCGGAAACTCTGCACGCCGCCCCTCACTCCGTGCCGCATGCCAGTCCTCGGCGGCTTCTTCCCAGAAGAACGGGCGTGCACGGCCCGCCGTGCCGCGCGCTGCCTGTGAACTGTCGAAAGACGTCATGCCGCGGCCACCTCCTCGGCAGCCGTGCCACGTTCCTCGGCGGCACGCTCCAGGATCTCTGCCAGTTTCTTCCGGAAGACGCCGATGGCCTTGCCGCTGCGGTACACGAACTCCTTGTCGCCGTTCTTGACCGTGCGTCCCACGATGGCGCGCGGCGGGACGGCGGCGAGCAGAAGGTCGGCCTCCCTGCCCGCAGCGATCCACACGGTCTGCTCCCACGCGAGCTGGGCGCGTTCCAGAAGCTCATCGTCATCCGCACCGACGGTCCGCAGCCCGACGAGCAGGCGGCGCATCGTCCGGTCGAGGGAGTGGAGGAACTGCGCGGAGGGCCGGCTGCCCTTGTCCCGGGGTAGCGGATCGCCGCCTGAGGCGCGCCGCAGGTCGTTGTTCAGGCCGTCGAGAGCCCGGGCGACCAGGTCGGCCTGGTCCACGCACTCCAGCAGTGCCTCGCGCAGCCATTTGTCCTGAGCGAGCAGAGCGTTCACGGGAAGGGGCAGGTCGTCGCCGATGGCATTTTCCACCACGGCGGACTGGTTGCCGTACTCCAGGCCCGAGATCTCCACGCCGAGCGGGTACTGTCCGGCAAGTACCTGATCGGACTGCAGGTCGCCGATCTGGCGCAGCAACTGTGACGTGTACGGGCCGTCGCCGTCCTTCGGCAGAGCCATCGCCAGCAGGGTGCTCAGTCCCTGCCAGGCTGCCCGGCCGGAGGCATGCCGGCGGGGCCGCCGGTGGGGCTGGTCCTTCTTCGGCTTGGCCGTGTGGTGCCAGGCGGTGTGCGGGTCGTCATCGGGCGTTCGGGCCAGCCGGTCGCCGGCGGACACGATCACCTTGTTCACCCGCAGGCCTTGCTCCATCTCACAGGTGAACAGACGGACCCGGCGGGCCTGGAAGGTCAGCAGGTCCAGTAGGCCACTCGCCGGGCGCTCCGACCATGCCGGGGAGGCCGGCGACTTGCAGCCGAGGCCCGCCGGACGCTCGTCCCACGCCCACTGCGGCCGGTCGCCGGCCGCCAGACCGTCGGGCAGCACCGGTGTGTTCAGCAGCAGCGTCTCGTACAGAGTCTCACCGACAGGGACGACGGTGCCGAGCTGACCGAGCGGCCCGGTGGGGTTGCCAGTCGTCTTCCCGTTCTTCGCCTGCGGGTCCCCTTCGGCGCCGGTTTTGATCGACGCCGTGTCCCAGCAGTGCACGTGCAGCAACCAGAGCAGGGCGTCACCGGGCGTCAGCAACAGCTCGTCGGCCTCACTCAGCGCGCTGAACAGCGGCACGTTGTTGCCCGACGCCACCGACGGCACCAGCTGCGCGGCCGACTTCGTCTCCCCGTTCAACGCCTTCAGGCAGGCGACTTGCGCGAACGGGCGCTCGGCAGCGAACAGCCGGAAACGGTCTCCGTAGCGCTCGGGCCCCAGGTAGTGCGTGAGGCGTTCCAGCTCCTGCCCGGAGAACTTCCCGCGCCTGAACCACTCACCCCATTCCTTCCGATTCCGCGGCACACCCAGGGCGTCGAACATGACGGGCAGCAACAGCTGGCGGATTACCACCGGCAGCATCGTGTGCACCGGGAGCTCAAGGCGCCGGACGCTGTGCGCTTGGGTCAAGATGTTCAGCAGACCGGCGGGCTTTGTGACACCATCCAAGCCGACCGCGGTCAGCGCCGCGCCGTGGACCAGGTCTCCATTGACGTCCATGGCGGCTTCCCCCTCCATGATGCAACCCACGTCCTTATGGACATGGGGACGGCGGCCCGATGCGGTTCTCCCCAGGCCCGCATCGCCTCGCCACTTCTCACGCTTGCACACAACGTTCGCTGCTTACAAGCTGGTTGGCCGATCTCCCACAGCAACATTCAGCCATCCCCGAGCCATGGCCAAAGGCTCGATAGGCTCTACCTGGCGTGGCGTGTGGAGCGCTTCCCGTTTCCCCGCAAAGCCGGGGGTGTTCCCGTTCGGTGCTTCACGTGGTCCCCGCACAAGCGGGGGTGACGGAACCACGGGGAGGCTCCACACGCTCCACCACTCACTGACGCTCGACGACCAGACCGAGAACGTCGTCATACGCCACCCGGTCCTTCCCCAGCAGCCGCATACCGTCCTCCTCCAGCACCAGCGCCAACTGGTACTGCAGCCACGGCCGGCCCACCCACCCCGGAAGCGGCCGCAGCTCGGCCCGGGCAACGGCCGCGAGCCTGGACGGCAGGCGAACGATGCCGCCCATCAGCCGGTCCGTCACCTCGTCGTCGTCCACCTCGCCGTGCACTCCGAGCCAGGTGCCGTCATAGGTCCGGTAACCGCCGGGCACCTGGCGGACGATCACCGCTTCGACGGTGGGATCACCGTCCCGGACAACGGCGTCGAGCTGCTCCTCTGTTGCAGCCCGGCTGCCCGCATAGTGGAGACCTTCAAGCGTGGGGAAAGCCCACTCCCGCTGACGACACAGGAGAAACCCCTCGGCTCTCCCCGCCCGCTTCAGCTCTTTGGCCTGCCACTCCTCCCGGGCCTCGGCCTCGGGCCAGTCTCCCGGGCAGACCGCCTCACTCCCATAGGCCCGCGCCACCAGGCCCGGCACATCGGCCGGAATACTCCACTTCGCGCTCTCCCACTCCCCCTGCAGCGGTTCTCCACCATCCGGGGTCGGCAGAGGACCGGCGGCTTCCATGACGAGGGCCGCCGCCCGCAGCAAGGACCACCGGCCGTAGATCGCCTCCGAGGCCCTCAGAAACCGCGGAATCCCGTCCCGCGCACCCGTCACCCCGGTGACCAGCACCCGTGGCACCCGGTGGGCATCCGGCCGACGGGTGCCACTGTGGCGATGCAACCTGCCGATCCGCTGCAGAAGCAGGTCAGTGGGAGCCAGATCGGTGATCAGCACATCGGCGTCCACGTCGAAGGACTGCTCCGCAAGCTGCGTGGCGATCACCACCATGCGCCGGGGCCGTTGCTCTCCAGCTTTCGGCCCCATCAGACGCAGGCACTCCTCGGTCCGGTCCCCGCGGTGCGCGGCGCACAGCCGGGCATGCAGCAGATGCAGCTCGCCGTCAAACCCGCCGTTCTGCAACTCGTCGTAGACCGCCTGCGCCCGGGCGACCTCATTGACCACCACCAGGGCGACTCCACCGTCGACTACGGACACCCGCACCGCTTCGGACACTCGCACACCGGCAGTCTCGGTGTCGGGCAGCCAGGCGAGCTCCACAGGCACCGACTCACGCCACGACGGCACCACCTCACGCGAGGACTCGGCAACCGCCCGGCCTTCCACACCGTAGGCGACCGTCACACACGGATACCCGGCCGGCTCCGGAACCGGCTGATGCACATCCGCCTTCCCCAGGACGCCCGACAGGTAGGCGTCCACGAACAGCTGCCGCTGCGCGGGCGGCAGCGTCGCCGACAGCAGCACCACCGGAACTCCGGCCTGACCAAGCCACCGAAGGGACTCAACGAGGAACTGTCGCATGTACACATCCGCGGCGTGCACCTCGTCGACGACCACGACCTTTCCCGCCAGCCCGGCGAACCGGAGCATGACGTGCCGCGTACGGGTCGCCGCATACAGCAGATGATCCACCGTACCCACCGCGAACGCGGTGAGCAGTCCCCGCTTATTACCGAGAAACCAATGCGCCGGGCTGTCCGTCTCCGAACCCGTACTGCCCGCGAACGCCGGTTCGGCCGGCGGCATGCCGTACTCGGCGTCCTCACCAATGGCGCCGAAGTCGTCGTCCGCGGACACACCCTCCGCCCCGACGCTGTCACAACCGCAACCCTCGTCGTCGGGCCGCGGCTTCCCCTCCCAGATAGCCCGCCACCAAGCGTTGAAACGCCGACGCCCGTGCAAGAGCGCCACCTGCGACTCGAGTTCCGGATCGAAGGTGCGCACCCACTGCAGCACCTGCTCGTACATCGGGTCGCTCGTCGCCTGAGACGGCATCGCCACGAACACACCGTCGAGACCGAACCGCGCCGCCAAGACCTCGGCGGCTGCGAGCGCCCCCTTCGTCTTGCCCTCCCCCATCGGAGCCTCGACGAGCATGAGCCCCGGCACCGGCATTGACCACGCCCGCTCCAGCAACTCCCGCTGCGACGCCCGCGGCGTCACACCCAGCCGCCCGGTCAGCGGATCCAGCCACCTCCGCGGCAGAGGCAGACTCCGCCAACCGCCCCGCAGCCCCAGCCGCTCCCACGCTGCCTCCGCACGGCCCTGGGCTCCGTCGAACGAAATCAGCTCCGCGTCCGCCAGGCCCACGAACTGGCGGCTGTCACTCGCAATCCAGTCCGCCATCACGATCAGCCCCGACAGCACAAGCTGCTCCGCCTTCCGCAAGGCACCCACCGGCCGCACGTCCGCCAAATCATCGAAGCCGACCGCGCGAGTGAACACGTCCACCACCGCACGCTGCGCCTCCTCCCAGGCAGCGCCCCGACCCTGGACCTCCCGGTGCGGTGGATCAAGGTCACAGACCGACGGAAACGTCCCGTGATGCCCGGCCACCAGCGGCCACACCCACCCAGCAGCCTCCTCACTCTCCCATTCGGCGACCAACCTCGGCTTCAACAGCGCGGCCCCGGCCACATCATGACGCCACATCTTCCGCCGGTTCGTCGGCAGCCGCCCCCACCCCAGACCTGCCGCCAGCACCGGCGCGGCCTCCGCCACGTCCATCGCCTGAAATGCCGGACAAGCCTTCCCACAGTCGTGAATACCGCACACCCACATAAACCACAGCCGCCCCCGGCCACCACTGACCTCGTCCAGCCGCCGCCGAAACGCCACCGACAGGTACCGGTCCCACATCACGCCGGCCACAGCCGCTGTATCCAGCAGGTGCCCCAGCAACAGATGCGTCCGGCCACCATTCCTGGCCGCCGACTTCCCCCACAACCGCGACACCCGCTCCACGGCCTCCGGCGACAGCCCCATCGCCTTCATCAACGCGACGACCGAACCCCCATGGTCCGCCATTGTTACCCCCAGTGCCGAAGTCCTGACACCATAGGTCCTGGCACTGACAACGCCCTCGGGACAGCAGCCGGAGCGAAATGCATGTAAAGGAAAACCGTGGCCCTTGCTGGCATCACCGCAGGTCACGAAGGGTCGTCCCCGCGTCCGCAGGGGTTGCTCAACGGGCCAGTCCTGAGAGCTGGGTGTCACAATGTCGTCCCTGCGTCCGCGGGGGTCGTCCGCACATGGCGGTCGGGCGGCTCGCGCGGATGTCACCGTCCGCAGGGGTTACTCCGGCACCGTCACCCTGATCGCGATGGACACCACGTCGTCCCCGCGCCTGCGGGGTTGTCCGGGTGAGAACGAAGCGCGGGGAAGGTCCCTACCGTTGTCCCCGCGTGCGCGGGGGTTTCTCGCTGACAGGGGGACACCCCTTCGGGCACTATGAGTCGTCCCTGCGTCCGCAGGGGTTGCTCGGCGGTCCGGACACCATCGACACCCTGTGGCCCGTCGTTCCCGCGTCCGCGGGGGTTGCTCCTGGACCGGGCCGCGAGTGCTGGGCGACAAGGCTTACTCCAGCCGGGCGATCCGGCACCTGCTGCGGCGCCGCGGCATCGCCGTCACGATGCCCCGAGCGCCGCGATCAAGCGGCCGGCCGCCCGCCTTCGACGAGGAGGTCTACCGCGAGCGCAACGTGGTCGAACGACGCTTCGCACGCCCCAAGCAGTTCCGCGCGATCGCGACCGGATTCGACAAGCTCGCCGACCGCTACCGTGCCGGAGTCGTTCTGGCCTCGCTGGTCCTTTGGCTCCGCGAAACCAGATTGTGATCATTTGTCAGACAGGCCCTAGGCCGGGGGCGAGCTCAGGCTCGGGATCGGGCTCGGGGTCGGCACCAGCACGAGGGGGGACATCGGCGTCGAGGCAGAGGTCGAGGTGGCGGCGGAGGTGGTCGGCGGCGGCGTCCGGGGCGACGGTGGCGAGCAGCGGCACCATTCCCGGGACGCCGTCGGCACGGGCCAGGAGCCGGGGCCCGCCGAAGGCCCCGCCCCAGGGGACGATCCCCAGGGCGGGATCGCGGTCGGCGAGCAGGGCACGCGCGGCCCGGTCGCGGAGCAGGGCGGCTCCGGTGCCAGAGCCGGTGCCCGTGCCGGTTTCGATCCCGGTACCGGCCCGACCCGTGGCTCCGAGGCCACAAGCCGCCGGTGCGCCGTCCGCGAGCGCGGTGCCGTACCAGAGGATCAGTCCCCGGGTGACGGTGTCGGCCCCGACCCAGGGCTCCAGCCGGGCCGTGCACGCGGCGGCGGCGCGGCGGTCGGCCGTGGTGCGGGTGCGCAGGGCCCGGAGCCACAGCAGCCCGGCCCAGAACCCGCCGGTCCACGCACCGCGGCCGGTCGTCGTCCACGTGCCGTCGGTGGGGTCGGCGTACAGGGGGAAACGGTCTCCGACGGCCCGCTCGATCACGCCGACCCGTTCCGTCACCGCCGCCAGGGCGGGCCCGGCCCAGCTCTCGGAGGTCATACGGCCGTCTCCCGCCCGGCCCCGGGGATCACAGCCCGCTCCCCCGCACGTCCCGCCGGGACCAGGCGTACGCGACGGCCCCGGCCACCGCGAACTCGGCGGCGACCAGCAGCCAGCCGGTGCCGTAGCGGTCCGCCTCCGCGAGCGGGGCGAAGCCCGGCGGCCCCAGCGCGAAGCCCGCGAAGAACCCCGCGGCGACCAGCGCCGAGTCCTGCCCGGCCCGGTCCGGGGCGGTCCGCTGCATGACCAGGACCATCGACACGGCGTTCGCGGAGACGGCGAAGACCCCCACCGCCGCCGCGCCGACCCACACCAGCGGTCCGGCCCAACGGGCGGCGGCGAGCAGGCAGGCGGCCACGAGGGCGCCGCAGGCGAGCAGCGCGGGCAGGCGTTCGGCGCGTCCGGGACGCGCGGCCCGGGACCAGCCGACCCGGCCCGCGATCCCGGTGATCCCGAGCACGGCGACCAGGGCCGCCGCGACCGTCGCACCGAGGCCCAGTGCCCTGGCCCCGTACAGCGCGAGGTAGGTGTTGACCGAGGCGATGCCCGCCCCCAGGAACAGGGAGTAGACGCAGAGCCAGGCGGTCATGCCCCGTGGGGGCCCGAGCGGCGGCACCGGCCGGCCGGTGCGCAAAGGGTCGGCGGGCAGTGCGCGGTGGGCCAGGACGGCGGTGACGAGCGCCGCGCCCGCGGCGGTCCAGACGGCGGCGCGCCAGCCGGGACCGGCCGCGAGGGCGGCCAGCGGCAACCCGGCCGCGAACGCGCCCAGTTGCACCCCCGACTGCTTCGCCCCGGTGACCGTGCCGCGCCGCTCGGGGACGACGGCCGCCAGGATCGCCTTGTTGGTGGCCGGGTTGGCGAGCGCCTGCGGGACGCCGCCGAGGGCGACCGCGCCGAGCAGCAGGGCGGGCCCGGGAGCCGTGCCGATCAGGGCGAGGGCGAGGGACGCGACCAGCAGGAGTGCCACCAGCGAGCGCCGGGGGCCGATCCGGTCCACGATCCGTCCGCCGACCGGGGACAGCAGAGCCGCGGTGCCGAACCCGACCGTCGTGGTCAGCCCGAGCACGGTCGGCGACACGTCGAGGTCGGCGAGCAGGCGCGGTCCGAGCGCGCCCAGGAGGAAGAGCTGGAGCATGGAGAACGCCATCGCTCCGGTGAGCAGGGCGGTCAGTCGGCGCGTCGGTCCCTCGACGGGCGCCGCCGGTTCCTTCGTGGGCGGCGAGGAGTGCGCCGGGCCTTCTCCGGGCGAGGAGGACCGTGCCGTCCCGTGCGGTGCCACAAGCGTCTCCGTTCCCGATGCCGAAGTGCGTCCCGACTCCCGGGCGGTCGTCGCCGGTCACCGGCGACCGGTCGCCGGGGTCATCCGGCGAACGTACGGCGGATATTCACCGGTTCCGCCCCGGAGAGCGACGGGCAGGAAGTCGTACGGACGGGCGCCCCGGTTCCCCGACTCCCTTGTGGCGTACGTCACTTGAACGCATGGCGGCGGTCGCGACGCCTCAGGCGCTCCGGCGGTGTTCCGGGGCGCGCGCCCGGGTACGAGGATGAGCCGCCATGACTCCAGGCCGATGCTCCCGAGCCGTACGGGCCGCGCTGTTCGCGGCCGCGTGTGTGCTGCTCGCGGCTCTCGGCCACGTCCTGATGTCGGGGACGCCCCTGCCCTGGTGGGGCGTACTGGCGGCGTCGGCGGGCACGGTGGCGGCGGCCTGGCCGCTGACCGCGCGCGAGCGGTCCCTGCCGGTCGTCACCGGGGCGTCCGTGGCCGTCCAGGCCCTGCTGCACACGGCCTTCACCCTGGCGCAGTCGGTCGCCCGCCCGTCGCCCGCGCCGCCGAGCGGGGCGTCCTTCGCCCGGCAGTGGGCCGGGTTCCTGACCTGCGGTCTCGGCCCGGACGACCCCCTGTCCGTCCAGGACGCGCTCCGGATCGTCGAGGCCGCCGGGCTCGGCGGGAAGGTCTCGCAGCCGCCTCCCGGATCCTCCTTCGCCGACGGGCACGCCGCGCACCTGGCCCACGGAGCGCCGAGCGCGCACACCGGGGCGGGCACGGCCGGGCACGACCTGACGAACACGGCCGCGACCGGGACGACGGCCGTGCACGGCGGCTCCGGCCACGACCTGACGAACGTGGCCACGGCCTGGACGACCGGCATGGACGGCGCGGCCGGGCACGACATGGCGGGCGGAGCCGGAACGGGCATGCTGGCCGCCCATCTGCTGGCCGCGCTCCTCTGCGGCCTCTGGCTCGCCCACGCGGAGCGGGGCGCCTTCCGTCTGCTGCGCGTCCTCGCGCACTGGCTGCGGGTGCCCCTGCGCCTCCTGTCCGCCCTGTTCGCGCCGGCACCCCGGTGCCCCCGCCCGCGTCCGCCGCGGGACTTCGGCGCGCATCTCCTCCAGGGCCGTCTCCTCGCCCACTCCCTCACCTCACGGGGTCCTCCGGCCGGAACCGCTGTCGTCTGACAGCCGGCTTCCCGGGGCCGCCGACGGATCGGACGACCGTCGCGTCCCGGGCACCGGACCGTCCCCTTCCGCGGGCGGCCGTACCCCTTTCACCGGCCCCGCCGTGTGCGGGACCGTTCCTTCACCCGTGAGGACCTGTGGCGATGAACCCTGCCCCGCCCACCACCCCGTGGCGGCCCGGCGCGCGCAAGAAGCCCTGGCACAGCCCCGAATCCGACGCGGTCACGACCGGGCTCGCCCTGGCCGCCCGGGGCGGCGACCCGGACAAGACCGACCACTTCGTGCGCGCCCTCCACCACGACGTACGGCGTTACGTGGCCCACCTCAGCGCCGATCCGCAGGCCGCCGACGACCTGACGCAGGACGTCTTCGTCCGCGCGCTGACGGCGCTGCCCCGGTTCGAGGGGCGCTCCTCCGCACGGACCTGGCTGCTGTCGATAGCCCGCCGGACGGTGGTGGACGACCTCCGGCGGACCGCCGCCCGCCCCCGCCTGTCGGACCGCCACGACTGGCATACGGCCGCCGAGCAGAGCCAGCCGACCGGCGTGCCCGGCTTCGAGGAGGGGGTCGCGCTGACGGAGCTGCTCGCGCTGCTCACTCCCGACCGGCGCGAGGCGTTCCTCCTCACCCAGCTCCTCGGCCTGGGCTACGCGGAGGCGGCCGAGGCGATCGGGTGCCCCATCGGCACCGTCCGCTCCCGGGTGGCCCGCGCCCGGGGCGACCTGACGGCCCTGCTCACCGAGACCGACCCGGCCCCCGCGTCCCCGCCCTCCGGGCCGCCGGGTCCCGCCGGCCCGGTCCGTACACCCGTGAGGAGACGCGTACGGGTGGCGACAACGGCCTGACCACGGAACGGTGACGGCCGAGGGGGACGGCCGTCACCATCCCCGCCGCCGCGGTCCTTCGCTCAGACGCCCAGCTTCGCCCGGACGCCACCGGCCGCCGCCGCGGGGCCTGCCGTGGCCCGGACCGAGCGGTGCACCAGGTGGGCGTCGTGCCGCAGGTCCTGGGCCGCGTGGCGGCCGCGCCACAGCAGCGAGGGGGCGCTGCCGGTGTCGTCGGCGGCGATCAGCAGGCCGCCCAGCATGGACATGTTCTTGAAGAAGTGGATGCGCTGCTGGGCCCGGTCGGAGGGGTCCTCCGCCTCCCAGAAGCGATGCGCCGCCAGAGTGGTGGGCACCAGGGTCGCGGCGAGGGCCAGCGCGGACAGCCGGGGGCAGCGGCCGAGTCCCAGCAGGACGCCGCCCACCACCTGCACGGCGCCGTTGAGCCGGACGAGTCGCTCGGTGTCGTCCGGCAGCGCGGCGATGCGATCGGCCAGGGGTCGGACGACGGATTCGGCCACCGGGGCCACGGCCCCGGGATTGCGCACGGAATTCATGCCACCGGCGATGAACATCGAGGCCAGAAGCGGGCGGCCGGCGATACGGAGAAGACTCATGGGGCTGCCTCCAGAAACGATCGTCCAGGAACGATGGTCCAGGAACGATCAAAGATGTGATGCCTACGGGAATCATCGGATGCCCCGCCGGACCGGCGCCATTCGGCACACACCGGATCCGGGCGTTCGTCGTCGCGGAGGCACCGGAGAGACTCCGGCGGCCGGGGCGGAGCAGAATCGGGTCATGGGTGGCGGACCGTGTCCGGGCCGCGGACGGACGACCGGTGCGACGACCGGTGCGACGACCGCGCCGTGGCCGCCGCCCGGATCCGCCGCGAGCACGATCCGCCGGACAGCACCTCAGGAGGGGAAAGCGTGACCGAGACCAGTAGGAGTAGTAGTAGTGGGAGTAGTACCCGATCCGACGCCAGTGAGGGACGCGAGGCGTCACAGAGCGGCCTGCAGCGCCTGATGCGCTATGTCCCCCTGGTCGCCCCCGTCCTGCTGTGGGCCGTGCCGTGCTGGATCCTCCTGCACACCGGTCAGCACTGGCCGCTCCCCGTCGCCCCGGTCGGCACCGCGCTGTTCGCCCTCGGCCTGATCGGCATGCCGCTCGCGATGGTGCGCGGCCACGGCCGGCGCCAGCGGGACCGGGCGGCGATCGTCGGCGACACGCTGCTGGGCGGCGTCTGGATCCTGTTCACCTGGTCCGTCCTGCTCGGCGTCCTGCTGCGGCTCGTCCTGACCGTGGCGGGCGTCGGCGACGGCCAGGACCGGGCGCGTGCCGTCACCTGGGCCGTCCTCGGCACGACCGCCGTCCTGCTCGTCCGGGGGTACGCCGAGGCCCGGCGCGTGCCGCGCGTGCGCCGGCTCGACGTGGAGCTCCCCCGTCTGGGAGCCGGGCTGGACGGCACGCGCGTCGTCCTGATCACCGACACCCACTACGGTCCGCTCGACCGCGCCCGCTGGTCGGCGCGGGTCTGCGAGACCGTGAACACCCTGGAGGCCGACCTGGTCTGCCACACCGGCGACATCGCGGACGGCACGGCGGAACGCCGCCGCGCCCAGGCCGTCCCGCTGGGCACCGTGCGGGCGACCCGGGCCCGGGTCTACGTCACCGGAAACCACGAGTACTACAGCGAGGCCCAGGGCTGGGTCGACCTGATGGACGAGCTGGGCTGGGAGCCGCTGCGCAACCGCCACCTGCTGCTCGAAAGCGGCGGTGACACCCTCGTGGTCGCCGGCGTCGACGACGTCACCGCCGAGTCCTCCGGTCTGGCGGGCCACCGCGCCCACCTCGCCGGAGCCCTCCGGGGCACTGACCCCGACCTCCCCGTGCTCCTCCTCGCCCACCAGCCCAAGTTCGTCGACCGCGCGGCGGCCCACGGCATCGACCTCCAGCTCTCCGGCCACACCCACGGCGGCCAGATCTGGCCCTTCCACCACCTGGTCCGCCTCGACCAGCCCGTCGTCGCCGGCCTCAGCCGCCACGGCGCCCGCACCCTCCTCTACACCAGCCGCGGCACCGGCTTCTGGGGGCCGCCCTTCCGCGTCTTCGCCCCCAGCGAGATCACCCTGCTCGTCCTCCGCTCCCCGCGGCGGCCCGCCTCGTCCTGAAACGTGCCACCGCCCCGCGAACGGGCCGGCCGGTGCCTCATTCCCACCGCATGCCGTACATCCCGGCCCCCGCCCCCGCGACGGTGAAGTGCGCGCGATGGGTGGTGCCGAGGAACAGCGTGGCCAGTCGCTGCTCGGGGGTGGTGCGGCGCGGGGAGTAGAAGGCGGTGCAGCGGGACGGGAGGCCGTCCCGGTGGAAGTCGGTCTCCAGGACGAGGACGTCGGCCGGGCGGTACAGCACGTGGCGGGTGTGGCTCCAGGGGCCGCCGCCCGGGTAGCGCAGGGTGTAGTCGACGGCCGCCGTCTCCCCGCGGGCCAGGACCCGGTCGAGGATCAGCTCCACGACCGTGTACTCGGCCGTGGCCGGCGTGCGGATCCGCCCCGCCCGGCACCCGTCGAGCCCTTCCACCAGCAGGTCGGCGCCGGACGTGTGGACGACCAGGAGCAGGCGGTCGACGCGGTCCCGTTCCGCGCGCAGCACCCGGCGGAAGCGGGAGCCGGTGCAGCGGTGGTCGGGGCCCAGGACACTGCGTACGTGCACGGAGAGGTGGGAGACGTCCGTCAGCGCCCGCGCGGTCTCCTCGCCGAGGAGCCGCAGCGCGTCGTCGAGCGCCGCCGGTTCGCTCCACAGGTGGTGGCGGTCGGCGGGGCCCGAGAGCGCCGCGCTCCAGCGTCCTCTCGGCCGGGGAGGACCGAGCAGGGTGAGCAGGGTGCGGTGCGGCAGGCCCAGGATCTCCTCCAGGTGTCCGACCGCGCGGAGGGACTGGTCGCGTTCGGGCCGGTTGCTGCCGCTCTGCCAGTAACTGAGGGCCGCGGGGCTGACCTTGACCCCTCTTTCGAGGAGCTTGGCGCTGAGGCGCTGCAGGCTGAATCCGCTGCGCGCGATCGACGTGCGCAGCGCCTCGGCGAACTGGCCGGTGTACAGGGCGTATTCGGCCGCGGACCTGGCCTCGCGGCGATCGTTCCGGTTCGTCTTCGTCATGGCCGTCCTGCTCCTCCTGGGACCCGGAGTGCGGAGGGAGGTCGCCCCCTTCCCGTACCGGACGGATGCTGCTGACCCCGCTCGCCGGGCGTCAAGAGAACCGACTGAACGATCAGGAAGTGGCGGGCGGCCGGGCGGCGACACCGTGTCCGGCGCCCTTCGGCGCGCCCCCGCGTGAGCGAGTACGCGCGCACCCTCCGTCCGTGCCCCACGGCGCACGCCTCCCCCGCTACCTTCGTTCACGGCTCGGAGCGACGTCCCGCCCGAGGGGGTCCGTCGCGTACGGACGGGCCGGCCCACCCTGCCGTGCCCACGGGTTCGCGGCCCCGGTGGCGCGGGGTTCGGTTCCCGTTCATCCGGGTGTTCCCGTACCGCTCTAGCCTTCGCGTGCTCCTCTCCCCGAGAAAGGAAGTCCGTTGTCCTTCCCCCGCTCCGTCCGTTCCGCCCGCACCGCCGCCCTGCCGGTGGCCGCCCTGGCCGCGCTCGCCCTGGCGGCGCCCGCCCACGCGGCGCCCGTCGCCGTCACCGCGAGCGTCGAGACCGCCCCGGTCTCCCACAGCGGTGACGCCGCCGACGACCCGGCGATCTGGGTGCACCCCGGCGACCCGGCCAAGTCCGTCGTCGTGGGCACGGACAAGAAGGGTGCCCTGGAGGTCTACGACCTGTCCGGCGCCCGGATCCAGCGCATCAGCGGCGACTACGGCAACAACGTGGACGTGCGCGGGAACATCGTCGTGAGCGCCGACGACGAGGCCGCCGGCGGCGACGGCGCCATGCACGTCTACCGCATCGACCCGGCGACCCGGAAGCTCACCCACCTCAAGGACGTGCCCACCGAGGTCACCGCGCACGGCATCTGCCTCTACACCTCCCGCACCTCCGGGAAGCTGTACGCCTTCCCCAACTCCACCTCCGGCAGGGTCGAGCAGTGGGAGCTCGCCGTCAGCGGGAGTTCGGTGACGGCGACCTCGGTGCGCCTGTGGGACGCGGGCTCCGCCGTCGAGGGCTGCTACGCCGACGACAGCACCGGCAAGCTCTACCTCGGCGAGGAGGACGTCGGCGTCTGGGTGTACGGGGCCGAGCCCACCGCCGGGACCGGCCGCGGCAGCCTCGACTCGACGACCGGATCCGGCGGCCGCATCACGGCCGACGTCGAAGGCATCGCCGCCGCCGGAAACCGTCTCTTCGTCTCCTCGCAGGGCAGCAACGACTACACCGTGTACGACCGGACCAGCCAGGCCTACCTCGGCCGCTTCGCCGTCACCAACGGCGACAGGGCCGACGACTGCGAGGACACCGACGGCATCGACGCCACCTCGGCCGCCCTCGGCCCGGCCTTCCCCCAAGGCATGTTCGTCTGCCAGGACGGCTCCAACGGCACCCCCGGCACCAGCGGCAACCAGAACTTCAAGTTCGTCCCGCTGGAGCGCGTCACCGTCGGCAACGGCTGATCCGGCGAGGCCCCTGGCGCGGACGGTCTCCGCCGTGCCGGGGGCTTCCCCACAGGAAGCGGTGCAGGATGTGCGGGCCCACCGGCCCGTGGCGCGGGTGGTCGTAGGCCCGGGGGGCGGTGCCCAGGACCGTGGAGCCGAGCGACCGCCACGGAGGGAGGGCCGGGTTCGTCTCCACGAGCGCGTTGAAGACCGTCGCCGTGCAGCCGTCGCGGCGTGCCTCTTCGAGGACGTGCTCGGCCAGGAGACGGCCGGTGCCCCGGTCGGCGCGGTCCGGTGCCACCATGAAGCCGGCGTGGGCCACGGTCCGCGCGGGCCCGCCGTAGGCCGAGGCGACGACGAAGACCCGCGAGCCGGGCGCCATCCCCAGGGCGCGTGCGCCGGTCGTCCGCTGGAGTCCCCCTCTTCCCGGTCAGATCAGATCCGATCAGGTCAGGTCAGGTCAGGTCGAACCAGGTCAAGGCACGGCACGCACGAGGACGAGCGAGCCCCGGTAGGTCGGTTGCGTACGCAGGTGGCCGAAGCGCGCGTCCCAGGCCCCGGAGGCCAGGTCGTGGCGCAGGGTGCGGTCGAAGCGTTCGCGGGCGCCGTCGTCGACGAAGCTCCAGGCCGGGCAGGCCTGGCGGGCGGCGGGGTCGAGGAGCAGCTCGGGGCGTCCGTAGTACGCCTCGTTGAAGCCGTCGGTGCAGTCGAGCGGGATCGGGACGGCGTCGACGGTACCGGTTCCGCCGAGGGCCGCCACGATCTCGTCGACCGGAGGGTACCGGCGGGCCTCCGTGTCGAGGACCTCCGGGGAGTAGTCGTACAGCCAGAAGTCCCTCACCCTGGCCGGGTCGCAGGTGAGGACCGCGACCGGGCCGCGGGCCACCCGGCGCATCTCCCGGAGGCCGGCGGCCTCGTCACTGCACCGGTGTGCGCCGAAAAGGGTCAGGGCGGCGTCGAACGCGTCGTCGGCGAAGGGCAGGCCCTCGGCGACGCCCTCGTACGGTCCGGTCCCCGCACCGATGTTGAGCACGGACCGGGCCTCCCCCAGGGCCCCGGCGATGAAACGGGCGATGCGCTCGTCGGGCCGGCCGTAGGAACGGTGGCCGGACCCGATCGCACCGGACCCGATCGCACCGGAGCCGATCACGCCGTGGTCGATGTCTCCGACGCTTGCACCTGCGTCGGCATCGGCGCCGGTGTCGGCGTCGTGCGTCAGTGTCGTCATCTGCCTTGCCTCGCCTCGTGAGCAGGAACAGCGCGAACGGACGAAGGACGCGCTTGTGGGCGGCCTGTCCAGCCGTCTCCGCTTCGACGCCCGTTCTCCTTCATCTTGCGTATGCCACTTGAACAGCTCAATAGGACCAACGGATGCTCGGCGAATGTGCCGAACGGCCACGCATCTGCGTTTTGGAGGTTCGGTGGCGGGCGATGACGGCCTCGCGCACCACCCCGGCGACGCGGCTGGAGAAAGCGACGGACCCCCGGGAGCCCTGGACACAGTGGATCGCCCCAGAGGGAGAAGCGCCCCCGCACGGCCCGTGGACGGCCGCGCGCAAGGGACTCACAGGAGGGCCGGCTCGCAGGTGAGCCGACCGGCGCGCCCGGGAAACCTCGTCGGCCGGTCCCGGAAACACCGCCGCCCGACCATGGCGCGCATGCCTCACGCGACCCCCCTGGCCGAACCCGCACCACCGCTCGCCGACACGCGGCCGTCCGGCGGGGCGGTGTCCTGGGACGAGGCCCGCCGACGGGCCCACGCCGCCGCCGGTCCCGCCCCGGGCCGCCGCGTTCCGCTCCACGCCGCCCTCGGGCACGCGCTCGCGGAGGACCTGCGCGCCCGCGGCCCGTTGCCCGCCTTCGACACGGCGGCCATGGACGGCTTCGCCGTGGCCGGCCGAGGCCCTTGGGCCCTGCGGGGAAGCGCTCGGGCGGGCGCTCCGTGGCCGGGCGTGCTCGAACCGGGCCACTGCGTCGAGATCTCCACCGGCGCCCCCGTCCCGCCCGGCGCGTCCGCCGTGCTGCCGCTGGAGGCGGCCTCGGTCGCGGCCGGCCGCGTGTCGGGGCCCGGCCTCGTCGACGGCCGTCACATCCGGCGTACGGGAGAGGACGCGGCAGCCGGTGACCACCTGGCCCCCGCCGGCGCACGGGTCGGACCGGCCCTGCTCGGGCTGGCCGCCACCGGCGGGCACGACACCCTGCTCGTACGGCCCAGGCCCCGCGTCACCGTCCTGGTGACCGGCGACGAGCTGGACCGCACCGGCGTTCCCGCCGTCGGCCGGGTCCGCGACGCGCTCGGCCCCCTCCTGCCCGCCCTGGTCACCGAACTCGGCGCGGAGACGGCCCCGCCGGTGTACGTGAGGGACCGCCCCGGAGAACTGGCACGGAAGATCCGGAACTCCTCCCGCCCCGACACGACCGACACCACCGGGGTCGTCGGGGTCACCGGGGCCGCCGACATCACCGTCGTCACCGGCTCCACCTCCGTGGGACCCACCGACCGGCTACGCCGACTGCTCGCCGACGGCGGCGCCCGCATGGTGGTCGACACCGTCGCCTGCCGCCCGGGCCACCCCATGCTGCTGGCCGAACTCTCCCCGGAGCGGTGGGTGGTGGGGCTGCCGGGCAATCCGTACGCGGCCCTGGTGGCCGCCCGCACCCTCCTCGGTCCGCTCGTCGCGGGCCTGTCCGGACGCCGACTCGGCCCGCTCGTCCCGATGCCCGTGCGCGGGCAAGTGAAGCCGACTCCCGGTCACACCCGCCTCGTTCCCGTCGCATGGGACGGGGACGGCTGCCGGATCGTCGGCGGACACGGTGCGGCGTTCCTGCGCGGAGCCGCATGCGGTGACGCCCTGGCCGCGCTCGGTCCCGGCTGGACCGACGGCGCCCCGGCGCCCGTCATGCTCCCCGGCACGTGAGCGACTTCCCCCCTGCCCGAAGGGGGCGTACTGGTCCGGGGCTCGGCGAACCGGTGGCCAGGCGATCACGGGACCGGCCCGTCACTCGTACCGGTACTTCAGCGAATCCGCCTCCGCCTGCTCGATGTCGGCGATCGTCAGCTCCGGCATCCGCAGCTGGGCCAGCGTCACCTCGGCCGAGGTCGGCTGGGCGTCCGCCGGCAGCCACTGCTCCGGCTTCCAGGCCCCGCTGCGCAGCAGCGACTTGGGGCAGTGCGGGTAGACCTCCTCGATCCCCACCACCAGCGCACTGGCCGGCGGCTTGCCCACGGCGGTCAGCCGCGACAGCAGTTCCGGGCGGGTGGAGACGCAGGCCCGGCCGTTCACCCTGAGCGTCGTGGTGCGCCCCGGGACGACGAACAGCAGCCCGGCCCGTCCGGTGGCGATGACGTTCTGCAGGGTGTCCAGACGCTTGTTGCCGGTCGCGTCCGGTATCGCCACCGTCCGCGCGTCCAGGACGGCGACGAACCCGGCGGGACCGCCACGCGGGGAGACGTCACAGTTCCCCTCGGCGTCCGCGCTGGCGACCAGGACCAACGACGAGCAGCCGATCAACCGCCGTGCCTGCTCGGTGAGTTCGGTCATCTGCTTCCGTACGGCCGCGTCCTTGGGGAGTTCGTAGACCCGGCGCAGCGCCTCCTGGTCGCCCACGGCGTCGAGACGGAGCGAGTCGAAGGCACTGTCGGCAAGGGATGACGTCATCATGCCCCGACCCTAACGGGCCCATCTGCAACCGACCTTGACCGGCCGACCCGGCACCCGGCACCCGGCACCCAGCACCCAGCGACGCGAAACCCACATGACCTTGCTGCTCTCGGCCTGTCCACCGGAACGGGCTGCCGGCGGACAATCCGCGTGCACCGGCCGATCAGAGTGGGGAACACTGTGCCGATGGACTCGGCACCCTCCCGGACAGCGCAGGAACGGGCCCTTCGGCATGTGGCGGAAGTGGCGTCGGGCCCTCCGCTGGACCCGGCGCTGCGGGTGACCCTCAACTTCCATCCGGACCGCCCGCTGCGCGGCGAGCCCCTCCTGGACGCCATGGCCGAGGGCGGTTTCTACCGCTCACAGTTCGTCACGGGGACCAGCAACGGCGGTCTGACCGCACATCCGGGCGGCGACCGGTGGCGCTGGGAGAGCCGGATCTTCGGCGGGGCGTACGACGAGGCCGCCGCTCACGAGCGGCCCGTCTACGGGTCGTTGAACTTCCGCCGCAAGCCGGTCGGCGGGGCGCCGCGGTTCGGCTCGGCCCACTTCCGTCTGACGGCCGGGACGTTGACGCGAAGCACCTTCTGCTACCCGGACAGTTTCCTGGAACCGTCGGACTTCGGTGTCGCGGCCCGCATGGGGCTCGTCGAACTCGCCCTCGCCGATCGGCAGGACGAACTGGACGACTACATCGAGGCGCAGGTGCACGGTCCGGTCGGGCTGCGACGCGACGTGGAGGCGCTGGTCCTGGATCCCTGCTACCGGGGTACGGACGTCGAGGGCGCGGCCCTTCGGCTCGGCTGCCCGGTGGAGTGGCATCACGGCTTCCGGCTCGGAGTCGAAGAGCTCCGACGGCACCCCGACTACCGCGGTCGGGAATACGTCGACCTGGGCACGCGGATCGCGGTCGACGGCATGCTCGACCCACGAATCGTCGGAGACGCCGCGCGCGCCGGCCTCCATGACCCCCAGGCGGTCAAAAAGGTGTGGCACTACCTGGCACGATTCGGATCCCCCTGGAAGACCGCGGACGGATCGGCGACTCCGGCACCGAGAGAAGGGGCTGCACTCGACGGCCTTCGTCGAGGGGGCGGTGCCGGAGGGACTGCGGGATCCGGTTCCACGGAGTCCTGGGTGAAGACGGTGTCGAGGGAGTGGACCGGTCCGTCATGCACCCGGCCGCCCGCCACCTCCTCGAGGAGGCTCACCGGGGCGTGGTCCGCCACGGTGGGGTAGCGCCCGGGGCAGGGAGCCCTCCACACCGGAGAAGAGCCGGCCGTCGGCGACGGCACCGAAGGCGCTCCCCCGGTCCCGGGCGGTGGGGGGACCTCGCTTGTCGGAACACCGTTCAACACCCTTTCCACGTGGTGTCCACATAACGCGCGAACCGGTACGTACGGGTGACGCAGAACGCGCCGGGCCCCGCCGCGACCACCGGTGTCGACGACGTCCTGCGGGGGTGGGAGTGGTCGGGACGGCCGGGGCTCTCTGCGAGGATGGCGTCATGGACGTGCGCCGCAGGAATCACGTGAGGGTGACCGGACGGGCCGACGGGCCGGTGGTGATGCTGGCGCACGGGTTCGGGTGCGACCAGAACATGTGGCGCCTGGTGGTGCCGATGCTGGAACGCGACTTCACCGTGGTCCGCTTCGATCACGTGGGGGCGGGACGCTCCGATCTGTCGGCATGGAGCGAGAAGCGCTACGGATCGCTGGACGGGTACGCCGACGACGTACGGGAGCTGTGCCGGGAGCTGGCGCTCGGGCCGGTGACGTTCGTGGGGCACTCGGTGAGCGCGATGATGGGGGTGCTGGCCGCCGCGCGGGAGCCGGAGGCGTTCACCGGGCTGGTGCTGCTGGCTCCTTCGCCGTGTTTCGTCGACGACCCGGCGGCCGGTTACCGGGGCGGGTTCAGCGCCGGGGACATCGAGGAGCTGCTGGAGGCGCTGGACGCGAACTACCTGGGCTGGTCGGGCGCGATGGCCCCGGTGATCATGGGCAACCCGGACCGGCCGGAGCTGGGCGAGGAACTGGCCGACAGTTTCTGCCGTACCGATCCGAAGATCGCGCGGGTCTTCGCCCGGGTGACGTTCCTCTCCGACAACCGCGCCGATCTCGCCGGGGTGGGGGTGCCCACACTGGTCGCCCAGTGCTCCCGTGACGCGATCGCCCCGCCGGAGGTGGGCGCCTTCGTCCACGCGCGGATCGCGGGAAGCCAGCTGATCACGCTGAACGCCACCGGACACTGCCCCCAGCTCGCCGCCCCCGAGGAGACCGCGGCGGCCATCGCCGCCTTCGCGGGAGCCGCCCGGTGACGTGCGGGACCGGCGGCGGAGGGGAAGGCGGCCCGGAGCGGAACGAGGATCCGGTCCGCGAGCAGGTGCGGTTCTCCGCGCTGCTCGAGGACAGCGCCGAGGACCTGTACGAGCATGCGCCCTGCGGCTACCTGTCCACCTTGCTGGACGGCAGGATCGCGAAGGTCAACACCACCCTGCTGGACTGGCTCGGCCACCGGCGCGAGGACCTGGTGGGCCGCCTGCACTTCTCCGACCTGCTGACCGTCGGCGGACGGCTCTACCACGAGACCCACTTCGCCCCGCTGCTGCGCATGCGGGGTGAGATCAGCGGCATCGCCCTGGAACTCAAGGCCGCCGACGGCACCCGGCTGCCGGTCCTGGTCACCTCCACCGTGAAAACGGGGAGCGACGGGCAGCCCCTGCTGATCCGCACCACCGTCTTCGACGCCCGCGACCGCCGCGCCTACGAGACCGAACTGCTGCGCGCCCGCCGGGAAGCCGACCGGGAGCGCGAGCGCCTCCGGAACCTGGCCACCACCCTGCAGAAGACCCTGCTGCCACCGGCGCTGGCGAACGTCCCCGGCCTGGACGTCTCCGCCCACTACCACATCGCCTCCGTCGACGAGGTCGGCGGCGACTTCTACGACCTGTTCCCGCTGGCCTCCGGCACCTGGGGGCTGTTCCTGGGCGACGTGTGCGGGAAGGGCGCCGCCGCCGCGGCCGTCACCTCCCTGGCCCGCTACACCCTGCGCGCCGCCGCCGTCTACGACCCGGCCCCGGCCGCCGTCCTCGCCAACCTCAACACGGTCCTCAACCACGAGTACCAGGGGTCCGACCCCCGCTTCTGCACCGTCGTCTTCGGCCTGCTCACTCCCGACCGGCCCCGGGGCGGTTTCCGCATCACCCTGGCCAGCGGCGGTCACCCCCCGGCCCTGCTGATGCGCGCCGACGGCACCGCCGACTTCCTGCCCACTCCCGGCGGACAGCTCATCGGCGTCCTGCCCGCCCCGGACATCGTCACCACCACGGTCCACCTCGCCCCCGGCGACACCCTGCTCCTGCACACCGACGGCCTCACCGAGGCCCACACCCACGCCACCACCGGCGGCACGGAGCGCTACGGCGACGACGCCCTCCTCGACTTCGCGCGCGCCCTGGCTCCGACCACCGCCTCGGACACCGTCGGCGCGATCCGCGACCTGCTCGACGCCCTCGGCACCGGCGTGGACGACGACACCGCCGTCCTGGCCATCCACGTGCCCCGAACCCCCAGTGAAGAGCAGCAGTGACCAAGCACCTGACCCTCCACACCCGCACCACCCCCGCGGGACCGGTGGTCGAACTGACTGGAGAGCTGGACCACCACACCGCGCCCGAGGCCCACGCCGCCCTGCGCGACCTCGTCCTGCGCCCGGGCCTGCAGCTCGTCCTCGACCTCGGCGGCCTCGCCTTCTGCGACTCCACCGGCATCACCTTCCTGATCCTCGCCCGCAACCACGCCCTGGCCGCGGACGCGACCGTCGTCCTGGCCGCGGTCCCCGACCACCTCGGCCGGATCCTCCGCATCGTCGGCCTGGACCAGGTCCTCCCCGCCCACCCCACCGCCCGGGACGCCGAAACCGCCTGGCAGGCCACGGACACCTGATCCGACGGGGGGGGTACGCGAGACCGGAGGCCGCCGTGGTCGTTCTCGGGGGCGTCCCGCTCGTCACGGGTGAGGACCGGTACTCCTCGGTGGTTCGCGTCCCGGGCCGATCAGCACCGGTCCGTGCGGGATGCGGGATCACGTCGCCGAGCAGCTCGGTCGAAGCGGCACGCCGATCACTCGACGTGCCCGGTCGAGATCGGCTCCCGGCCCCGGCGCGTGCGGCGGCCGTCGGCTCGTCGCGGCGTACGGCGCGGCCCGGGCGATCAGGCACCACAAGGGCTCCTGCGGGTGGTCCCGCGGCGGGTCGGGGGCCGCGGCCAGGGCGGCGCGGGCCTCCTCCCGCCGGTCCTCGGCGAGCAGGACCGGGGGCCGGGCCCAGGGACGGTACGGGCCCCGGTCGAGGTTCGGGTCGGTGGGCGCGGGCCGGTCGTGCAGCAGGCGCAGTCCCAACAGGGCGAGTGGGAGCAGGCCGTGGAGCAGGCCCGGCATGCCCGCCGCCCGGAGGCCCTCCTCGGCGGCGCGGTACCGCGCCGCGGCCGTGGTGGCGGTCGGTCCACCCGGCAGGACGCTGCGGGCGGCCGTGCCACGGGCCCGGAACCACGCGGTGAGGACGGGGACGAGGGGTGCCTCGGTGGTGGCGGCGAGCCGTTCGGCGGCCTCGGCGTGCGAGGCGGCGGCCACCGGCCCCGAGGTGTACTCCAAGCGCACCATGGCCGCCGGCGTCGTGGCCCTGGCGGCGTCGCTGGGCCACGAGCGCTTCGCCCCTGTCGGCCACGACCGGGGGGACATGGCGTCGGAGCCGGTGGCCTCCAGGGTGACCCGGGGGCCCCTCCGCAGGTTCGCCGCCTTGGCCGCTCCGGCGCCGGTCGACACGTGGACGACACCCGCGGCCTCGTCGTAGAAGGGCTGTACGGGAGAAAGCTGCGGACACCCGTCCGCCTTGATGGTCGCGAGGACGCCGAGCCGACTCTTGGCGAGTAACGCCCTGGGGTCGAGGGATGAGGCGGTCATGCCCTGATCACCACCTGTGCGGAGGTGCGGAAGACAAGTGAACTCCCCCTCGAACGGCGGCACTCGGCCGGGCGAACCGGTCACGCAGGGCAACTGCCTTGTCCTGCGACGTGCGTGGCACAAAGAGAGTGGAAGGCGGGCCTCCTGCGGGATGGGCATCGACGGTACGGCCTCGTCGTCCGTCCCGTGGTGCACACTTGCTGCCCGGTACAGCGCTCACGGGGAAGGCGACCTGGCCATGCTGATGGGAATCGAGGAGGCCGACGGTCCCGACCGTCGGCAGCGCTCGGACGCGACCTGGTGGTGCGGAAGCCCGATACGGGTCTGGCACACGCGGTCCCGCACCGCCGCCGCCGTCCACGGACGTCCGAGGCAAGGGCGCAGCCGGTCCGCCGCGTACGAGCCGCGCGTCGTTCCGACGGGACGGCCGCGATGAGGTCGTTGCTCCCGCCGGGCGTCACGGTCGTCGAAACGTACGAGGACGTCCTCGACCCGTCCCCCTTCCCCGAGGAGGAAGAGGCGGTCGCCCGCGCCGTCGAGAAAAGGCGCCGGGAGTACGCGACCGTTCGTCACTGCGCCCGCCGGGCCCTGGCCGAACTCGGGTTCGCGCCGGTGGCGATCCTCAACGGCGCGCGGCGCGAACCGCTGTGGCCCGAAGGGGTCCTCGGCAGCATCACGCACTGCGACGGCTACCGGGCCGCCGCGCTCGCGCGCGAGGGCACCGTCGCCTCGCTGGGCATCGACGCCGAACCCCACGAGGTGCTTTCCCCGGGCGTGCTCGCGTTGGTGATGCGCCCCGAGGAACACGGGCACCTCGCGCGGTGGGCGGAGGAGCGCCCCGGCATCGCCTGGGACCGCGTGGTGTTCAGCGCCAAGGAGTCCGTCTACAAGGCGTGGTTCCCGCTCACCCGACGCTGGCTGGACTTCGAGGACGCGACCCTCCACATCGATCCGTGGGACGGCACCTTCACCGCCGCACTGCACCGTCCGGGGCCCGTGGTGGGCGGAGTGCGGGTCTCGGTGATGAACGGCCGGTGGCTGGTCCGGGACGGGCTGATCCTCACCTCGGTCGTCGTGCCGGCGCCCTGTACGACGCCGGACTCCGAGCCGGCGAGCTGACGGAGTCGAGTGAAGAACCCTTCCTGCCGTGGCGCCTGCCGAAGGCCGGAGCGCCCGCACGGATCGCAGCGGAGGTGCGACCGTGCCCCGGCTGCTGGTTCGCGGTGCCGTGGTGCCGTCTCCACGTAACTGCCCGGAGGGGTGTTCACGCAGGGCGCTCGGTACGGCCGGACATCCCGCCCATGGCCCCGTACCGGCGATCACCGCCACCCGAGGAACGACAACCGCACACGACGCTCCGGATCGTCCCGATTCGTGTCCGCCGACCTCCGCAAGGACAACCCGTACGGCAGCCGTTCGGCCGATGACCCGGCCCTTGGGCCCGCTCTGCCGCTCGGTCGTGGTCAGCGGAGTGGAGCGGACCGCGTGCGTACCGGTCCTCGTTCCGATCCGGTGGCTCACGTCTCCCGTCGTGCCGTCACCAGGCCCGTCTCGTAGGCGGCGATGACGGCCTGGGCCCGGTCGCGGACCACGCGCAGGGCGGCAACGAGGTCCTCGGGCGAGATGTCCTTGGGCAGGAAGCCGCACGCCCCGGCCCTCAGGACGCCCACGACGTGTTCGTCCATGTCGAAGGTGCTCAGGGCCAGAACCCGGCAGCCGGGCAGTTCGGAGGCGAGCCGCTCGGTGGCCGCGATGCCGTCCAGTACCGGCATGCGGATGTCCATGACGACCACGTCGGGTCGGTGCTCGTGGGCGAGGCGGACCGCCTCGGCGCCGTCCGCGGCCCCGGCCACGACCTGGAAACCGGGTTCGGGAGCGAGCATCAGAGCGAGGCCGCGGCGGACGAGCGGCTGGTCGTCGGCGATGAGGACCTTCACGGTCGCGCTCACGCGTACACCTCCCGACGGTCGGTGGGCAGGGGCAGCCGGGCCCGGACGGCGAATCCCCCGCCCTCCGGCCCCGCCCGCAGGGTGCCGCCGTGGAAGGCGACGCGTTCACGCATCCCCATGAGCCCGTGGCCCGAGCCGCGTGCGACGGGACGGCCGGGACGCGGACCGTCGTCGGTGACGGCGACGCCCGGAGGAACACCACCGCCCGGTGGCCGCGGACGTGGCCGGACGGGTGGGCACGGCGGTGACCTCGGCGGCGCTGACGATCGTGACGGCCTTCGCGACGCTCGGCGTGGCGACGTTCGGGCAGTTCCGGGTGCTCGGCCCCTCGGTGGCGGTGTCGGTACTGGTGATGCTGGTGATGCCGGTGATGCCGGTGATGCCGGTGATGCCGGTGATGCCGGTGATGCCGGTGGCGAGCCTGACCCTGATGGCGGCACTGCTGGCGGTGACCGGCCGGAAGATGTTCTGGCCCTCACGGATCCTCTCGAAGGCCGAGCGGACCGGCCCGGCCGCCCGTACCGGCGAGCTGGTGGCGCGCCGTCCGCTGCTGGTGCTCGTGGCGTCGGTCGCCCTCCTCGGCGCGCTCGCGGCCGGCACGGCGGGCGTCCGTATGGACTTCGGCACCGGCGGCACCCCGCGCGACACGGCGGCCGCCGCGACGGCGCGGGAGATCGCCGGTGCCCTGCCATCGGGGGTGTCCGACCCGACGACGGTGTACGTCACCGCCGACGACGGTCGGATCCTGAACCCCACCGGGCTGGACGCCCTGCGTCGGGCTCTGTCCGGGGTGGCCGGAGTGGGTGAGGTGGCCGCCCCGGTGTTCGACACGGATCGCACCGCCGCTCGGCTGGACGCCTATCTGACGGTGGACGCCCGGACCGAGCGCGCCCGGGCCCTCGTGGCGGGACCGGTGCGCCAGGCCGTACGGGAAGCGACGCCGGTCGGTACCACCGCACACGTGGGAGGCACCGCGGCCGTGTTCGCCGACGTGGCGACCGCGGTCGGCCGGGACCTTCGGACGGTGTTCCCGGTGGCCGCGGCACTGATCGCGTTGATCCTGGTGGCGCTGCTGCGCAGCCCGGCGGCCCCGGTGGTGCTGATGCTCTCGGTCGGGCTGTGCTTCGCGGCGACGTTCGGCGCCTCCGCACTGGTCTTCCAGCACATCGGCGGTGAGCCGGGGGTGAACTTCGTCCTGCCGTTGGTGCTGTTCCTGTTCGTCGTGGCACTGGGCACCGACTACAACATCCTCATCAGTGACCGCCTGCGTGAGGAGATGGCCCGCGGAGGCCCGGCCCGTGCCGCCGTGGCCCGTGCGGTACGGCACACGGCGCCGGCCGTCGCCACGGCCGGCGTGGTTCTCGCGGCCTCCTTCAGCGGCCTCGCGGTGAACGCGGACGCCTCCACCCGCCAGCTGGGCTTCGCCACGGCCCTGGACATCCTCCTGTCCTCCTTCGTCCTGTCGCTCCTGCTCGTCCCGGCGGCCGCGGCGCTGCCGGGCCGGGGGATGTGGTGGCCGGGGCGCGAAGCCGGAAGAACGAGATCCGGCCCGCGGGCGAGCGGGACGCCGGGCTCCTCACTCCGTACGACGAGGAGGAACTCTCGGGTGTACGACCGCTTCCGGGCTATCCGAGGAAGCTCAACCGCACCCGACGGTTCGTATTGTCGACATTCGTGTCCGCCAACCTCTGTTAGGACGACCCTCAGCGTAGCTGTGAGGCTTGTCGATGTGGGAGGCTCGACGCATGCTGCGGGCCGGTCTTCGCCTAACTTGATCTTTAACCTCGGGTGTCGAAGAGCAAGGACCAGCACATTCCTGTTCCCCGGCCGACCGTACTCGGTGATCTGCGCGCTGGAGACAGGCCGCAGTTCGTGGACCGCGCCGCTGGACGCGCTGCGTCTGGCATCCGGCGACGACGTCGCCACGGTCACCGCCCGGCGGATGCGTGAACTGGCCGAGTGGCTGATCGCAGCCGGGCAGTGGAAGGACAGCGACCCGTACATCTTGATCGTGGTCGACGCCGGATACGACGTGCCCCGCCTGGCCTTCCTACTCAAAGACCTTCCGGTGCAGGTGCTGGGCGGATGCGCTCGGAACCGTGTCCTGCGCCGTGAGCCCGGCACCCGGGGCCGCCCGCCCCGCCACGGTGGCGAGTTCGTCTTCGGCGATCCCATCACCTGGAACACCCCCGACGCAGCGACCGTGGCCGAGACTCGCCTCTACGGCACCGCCACCGCACGCGCCCGGGACCGCCTTTCCACCGGTCAGCAGGCCGTCAACCGGTCCCACGCGACGATCCAGGCTCTGGTCGAACAGGCCGTCGCCACTCTCAAGTCCTGGCGGCTCCTCAGGAAGCTCCACTGCTCGACCACCCGCATTACAAACATCGTCCAAGCTGTCCTCACGCTACATCTGGCCAGCTCAGAGTGAAGATGGAAAAGGATCACTATCAAGTACACGTCCTGGCCTGGCTCTTCGCCAGTACCCTTGACACGCCGTGACGACTCGGATCTCCTGTCAAGAGAGCCGACCTGGCTTGTACAAAGCCTCGCAATAACTCCCATTCGACACTCAAGATCAGAAGATGGATTCTTGCTTCGTCGTCAAGTGAACGGAGTGCCCCGTGGCGGTTTTGGAAATTGAACGCAAATTCCAGGTGGTGCAGGATTGGGAAATACCGCAGTGCAGCCGGCGAGTTCACATACGTCAGGCATACCTGTCCGCGCCGGAGGCGGCAATAGAGATTCGCGTCCGCTCGATGGACGAGACGTACCTGATGACGGTGAAGTCGCCGTCATCGGCGCACGGAGAGGGTGTGAACGTGCGCTCGGAAGTGGAGTTCCCGATCCCTGCCGAGGAATTCCGGCGGCTCTGGGAGATGACAACCGACCGGCTTGAGAAAGACCGGTGGTCGGTGCAGCTCGATGAAGCGGGTGATGCCCTCGAAGCGGTTGTCGACGTGTATGTGGGCACGCACGCGGGACTTCGGGTGGTCGAGGTCGAGGTTTTCACTTACCGACGAATCAGGAATTCGACGGAATCACGGAACCTACGAGAAAGCCCCGATCGCAGTCAGAAGTGTTATATGCGACCTCTCCCCGCATGAACCGCATTCATCTTTCAGGTTTCGACGGAAATGCGCAAGCCCTTGGGATCATAAGCTTCGGAACTGCGGATTCCTGACGTTTTCAGGCGTGCCAAAACACACCTTCTTCGTCAATGACGTCCCCGCCGAAAATCTGCGGCTTCGACGTCAGTCCGATAGAGGAAACACCACGGCGATTCCTTATCCAGAAAGGGTGAAGATATTCTCCGGCCCCGCGAACAGGGCCGGAGAACACGTGGATCGGTCAGATCGACCGCTGCATCGCGGAGGCCGGCCCCCGGGACGGGTCGAGGACGACCGCGGCAACCCGGTACTCGGGATTCAAGGCAGACCAGATCTCGTCCAGCAGGCCCGCGGCGTCGTTCGCGCCGGTCGTGGTCTCGTCGAAGGGCGAGGCCACGGAGACGGTCTGTCCGTCCGACCGGTACGTGGTCATCAGAACCGCTTCTCCGGGCTCCAGGTCGCGGACAGTGAGGGTCATGACGTTGGTGGTCAGCCGGGATCCGGTACTCGGGCGAGCCGCACCGAGCACCGCAGTACGACCGCCGTCACAACTGAGGAGTGCGGTGATCCGGGACGTGCGAATCGGCGGGTCGGGCTCGTACTCGAGCTCGCCGAGCGAGTCGGCGGCCGAGGCGCCCTTGCGCAGTCGCTCGGTCACCTCGGAGACCTGCTCGCCGTTGCCGAACACCAGCCACTCGGGGGTGGCCAGTGCGGCCGCGTAGTGGCGCAGCGGATCGTGCTCGGTCTCCGCGGTCGGCCCGACCAGCAGCTCGTCACCGACGAGGCGCAGCGCCCGGTCCTTCGAGGCGGCGCTGCGTCCGGTGAGGAAGTAGCCGCCGAACACCGCCCCCGAGAGAGTCCGGGCGCACAGCACCCCTCGGCCGGGGTAGGGGTTCGAGGCCAGCAGAGTCTTCAGGTCTGTCATGCGTCATGCCTTCTCGAGGTGAGAGCCCACGGTTCTGAGCTCGTCGATCGTCAGTAGTGCGGTGAGCGGGACGCCCAGTCGGGCCAGCCTCTCGGCGGCACCATTCCGGCGGTCCACCACCACCCACGCTCCTACCACATGGTGGCCCAGGGCCCGCAGGCGAAGGGTGCTCCGTTCCAGAGCGGCGCCGGTGCCGGCCACGTCGTCCACCAGGGCGAAAGTGCTGGCCGGGGGGACGGCGGTGCTCAGGAACCCGACCACACCGTGCTCCTTCGGGTGCTGCCGCAGCGTTCGTGCAGGCAGCAGACGTCCTCGGTTGAGGGCCGCGAGCGAGACGGCCAACGCCAGACCGCTGCCGGCCACGGCCTCACCACCGACGTGGTCGGCCTCGGTTGGGATCTGGAAGGCCATCGCGTCGGCGGCCATGGCGAGGGCGGTCGGGTCTCCCAGGATCCGATGACCGTCGAGGTAGTCGAGGAGCAGGGTTCCGTCACCGCGGCGGGCCTGGATGAAGGGGTTGACGTCGCGCAGCGTCTGGGCGAGGGTGCCGGCCGGTCGGCTCACCGCTGGGCCTTCGCGGCGAACGCTTCGTCCGCCCACTGCCGGACCCTGTCGCTCGTCGCCTCGATCCCGGTCACCGAAGTGTCGATGCCCCTCAGGTAGCCAGCCGCCTCGAGCCGTCGGAAGCTCTCGTACACCCGGCCCATGTGGTCCAGGTCGATGGGGCGTTCCGCCTCCTCGGGGCGGGAACGGATCCGTTCGACGGCCGTCTCCACCGGGCAGTGGACGAGGACCGACAGATCGGGCTGGGGAAGATGGCCGGCAGCCTCGACGAACCAGGGCTCGAACTCCTGCCCACGGGCCAGCATATTGGCCATCGTGGTGTAGAGGTAGCGGTCGCAGATCACTACGCCGCCGTTCATCAGGTGGGGGAGCATCACGGCGTGCGCGTGGTAGAGGCGGTCGCCGAGCGTCAGCAGGTAGAGCGCACGATAGAGCTCCAGTTGTGCGCCGCCGATCTCCGAGAAGCCTCGGAAGACCTCGTGCGCGCGGGCGCTCCGGGTGGGCTGGAAGGTGTCGAGCACATCGTGACCGGCGGCCCGCAGCCGCTCCCCGATCTGCCCGATCAGGGTGGTCTTGCCGGCACCGTCCGTGCCCTCCACGACGAGGAGGAGACCGGGTGCGGTCAGCGGTGTCAGGGTCGGGAGGACCGGGCGGTCGGCGGCCTGAACGGCCGCCGCGGTGGAGGTCGTCATGGCTCAGGCGATCCCCTCGACGACATGCACCTCGTCGGGCGACACCTTGATCGTCATGAGGGAGTGGACGGGCACGCCGAGGTCGCGTTCGAGCAGTTCACGGCCGCCGTTGTCGGCCTTCTCGACGACCACTGCCACGGACGTGATCTCCGCGCCGAGGTCCCGTACGGCCTCGATCAGCGCCGCGACCGTGCCACCGGTGGAGAGGGTGTCGTCGATGATGCAGACCCGGTCTCCGGGGTCGATCCCGTTGACGTTCAGCGTGCTGCGGTCGTACTCGCTGGAGAAGGCGACCTGCCGGCTCGGGAACTCGTACGGGTAGTGCCTGGCCATGGCCAGAGGAAGCCCGGTCATGAGGGAGAACGCGGTACCGATCGGGGCTCCCTTTTCTTCTTCCACCAGGACCTTGGTGACACCGTCCAGGTCGACCCGGGTCCTCAGATGCGAGGTCACGTACCAGAGCAGCTCGGGCCGCAGGGCCGGGAGCTGGTCGCACAGTTCGTTGACCGTGGTCAGGTAGGAGCCGGTGTCCAGAACATCTGCCCCGAGATACACATCTCTCAGCATGTGGGGCCGCCCTTCTCGAAGTACTGTCGGATGGCATGAAGATCGGGCTTGCCCGAGGCCGTGCGTGGTGCGGCGGGCACGATGTGCCAGCGCCGCGGGACCATGAAGGAGCTCAGTCGGCGCCGCAGATGGTCGGCAAGGTCCCCGGGTCGCAGCTCGCCAGGATCTCCCTCGACCAGGGCGGCGACGATCTCGCCACGCGTCGCGTCGGCGAGACCGATGACGGCGGCGTCCTGGACGTCCGGGTGCTCCAGCAGGGCGGCTTCCACGGTCTGCGGGGCGACCTTGGAGCCCGCGACGTTGATCAGCGTCTTGGCTCGACCGGTGAGGTGGAGGAGCCCCGCGCCGTCGAGGTGGCCGAGGTCTCCCGTGTCCACCGCCCCGGGCCGGGCGTCGGTCCCTCCAGGGACCGGCACGAGCTGCCCGGCCGAGCCCACGTAGAAGGACGGGTTGCCCTTCCGGGTGACGAGGATCCGCCCCATCTGCCCCGGACCCTGTTCCTGCCCGTGCTCGTCCACGACGGTGATCCGTACGCCGGGCAGGGGACGGCCGACCGCGGCCGGTGTCTCACGGGCGTGGGTGTGGTTGACGGTCGTGATCCCGCCCTCGGAGAGGCCGTACTCCTGGACCAGCGGCGTTCCGGTCGTCTCCAGCCAGTCGGCGGCGAGGTCCGCGTGCAGCGGGGCACCGCCGGTCATAGGCATCCGCACGCCGTTCAACGCACCCGCCCGCACCCGGGGCGAGCGCAGCAGCGACCTGAAGACGTACGGCGTCCCGCACAGCAGGGCCGGGGCATACCGCTCGGCGAGATCCGTCGTCGTCGCGGGATCGAACGACGGCACCACCACGGTGGGTGCGCCCACCGTGAGCGCGGCCAGGAAGAGCCCGGAAGCGAAGCTGTGGGCGACCGGAGTGCCGCACAACAACGGTCTGTCGGCGCTGAGTTCCAGGCCGGCAGCGACGGACTCCGCTTCGTCGAGGAGGTTCTCCTCGCTTCGCGGTACTCCCATGGCGGTGCCGGTCGTGCCGGAGGTCAGATGCACCAGCGAGGCCCCGCGCCACCAGGCATGCGGCGAACGAATCTCACCCGCGAGCGGTTCGCTCACCTCGCCGATCAGCGCCGTGGCCGAAAAGGCGTCGGCCTGCCGGGCGACCGCGAGCCGGGGCATCGCGGGCGGGAAGCAGACGACGGTCAGTCCCCGGGAGCGGAGCGCCAGGGCGTCGATGAGCCAGGCCGTGTCGCTGGGACGGTGCAGGGCCGCAACGGCGGGCTCGGAACCGTTCGCTTCCGGGAGTTCCAGTGCCCGCTTCCGCACGGCCGCCGCGAGCTGACTCCAGGTCAGTTCGACGTTCGGGTCGGCGATCGCGAGCCGGTCGGGGCGCCGCAGTGCGTGCTCCGTCAGCAGGGAGATGAAGGCGTCAGACACGATCAGTCCGCTGGTAGCGCACAACGGCCGAGGGAGCGCACTCGGCAGTCGTGACGACGGTCAGTGACGTGAGGTCGCCGGACACAAGGCGTGTCAGCGCCCGCAGATGCCCGTCGAGGGGAGAGGCCGCCCCGGGCTCCGACGTCGCCACGACGTGGGGCGACGCCAGTCCCGCCAGGAGCTGCGACACGGTGTCCTCCTCCAGGCCGGCCGGGTCCAGCCATACCTCGTCGGCGGCGCCTTGCCGGTCCACCTCGGCGATCGCGGCGAGCAACGCGGCGGCGGACCTCGCCCGCGACGTCGGCGCGACGCGGCGGAAGGCCGCGAGTTCGACGATGCTGCCGGCCGACGCGGCCTGCGGCGTGCCAAGGAGGAGGGCCGTGGCCGCGGCGGGAACGTCCGGGTCCTTCTCGTACCGCCACAGGCGGTTCTCCGGTGCGTCGTAGCCCGCGGCGAGCACGGCCTGTTCGCGGCCGGTGGCCACCGCCTCGGCCGCCGAGAGCAGCGCCTCCACTCCCCCGGTCGCCCCGAGGAACGCCTCCAGCCGGCCGGTGATGCCGAAGGCGGACGAGCACTGGGAGGCGGGTACGTTGAAGGTCGACCTGGCGAAGTCCAGCGGGTCCACGGTCCGGCCCCCGCGGCCCCGGATCGCGGACTGCATCCGGCCGTGGTTCGCCTGGCCCCCGAAGGCGGTGCCGGTCAACAGACCACCGCTCCGGACACGTTGCGCGGTGTCGGGCCCTACGGCACCCAGCAGCGCGCCTACGGTGGCACCGAGCAGTTCCGTGACCCGGTCCGGCGCGGGCGACCGAGCGAAGGCCGGGTCCTGGGGTTCCCCGAGGTTCCGCGTCTCGTCAGCGATGGGGTCGCCGAACGCGGCGAGCCTCACGGGCTGTTCGGCGGACGACTGTGCCGCCAGGTGCACCAGGACCTTCCGCCGGGGCGGAAGGGCGTCGACACGCTGCCGGCCCGGACGGTCGAGCACTACGGTGCAGTTGACGCCCCCGAATCCGGAGGCGTGGACAACTGCCGGGGCCACAGAATCGGCCGGTGCGGTGCCCCGGGCGAGGTCGAGCACCTCGAAGGCCGGGTCCGGCTCGTCGACTCCCAGGACCGGCGGCAGCTGGGAGGTCCGGATGGCGTCGACCGCCGCGATCGCGGAGAACAGACCGGCCGCGCCCTCGGTGTGGCCACAGCCGCTCTTGGTGGCCGTCACCGCCATCCGGCCGCCGGACGGACGGAGCACCTCGGCGACGGCTGAAGCCTCGGCTGCGTCGCTGGCTACGGACGCCGTTCCATGGGCGTGGTAGACCGCGATCTCTTCCGGGCCCCGGCCGGCGTCGGCGAGGGCACCGCGCAACGAGCGGGCGATGCCTTCCGCGCTGGGGGTGGTGATGTGAGCGGCATCGCTGCTCGCGCCCCACCCGGCGAGCACCGCGAGGACTTCGGCGCCCCGGGCCCGCGCGTGGTCCGCGTCCTCCAGAACCAGGAACGCGGCACCTTCGGCCAGCACGAAGCCGGACCGGTCCCGGGCGAACGGGCGTGTGGTGGTGCTGAGCAGCCGCATGGAATGGAAGCCGGCGAAGACGACCTCGGTCAGTACGTCAACAGCGCCCGCCGCCATGACCGGGGCTTCGCCATTGCGAATCCGCTCGGCGGCCCAGGCGAGCGCACCTGTCGCGGAAGCGCAGGCCGAGGAGATCGTGACGTGCGGCCCGTCGAGCCGCCACCGCTCGGCCAGCCAATACGCCGGCCCTTCCTTGCGCAGGGCGAGGGTGTCGGCGCCCGCATCGAGCGCCGGGCCGGCGGGGTCCAGTGTCTCGTCGGGCAGGTGCCAGCCGGCACTGGTCGAGGCCATGGCCAGGCCGGCGGCACGCACGGTGCCCGAAGCCAGTCCGGCCTGGGCGAAGGCTTCGGCGAGGGCTTTCTCGGCCAGCTCGGCGGGCCGGTTGCGGCTCTGAGGCGAGAGCCCGGCAGCTGCGGCGTGGTACACCCCCGAGTTCCGGTAACCGGCGGGATCGAAGGTCCGGGGCGACTCACTGGGCCGGCCGGTGCGAAGCCCTGCGGTGAAGGCGGCGACGCCCTCCCCGAAAGGCGATACGCAGCCGAGGCCAGTGACGACGATCTCAGGCACGCTCACGTCCGATTTCCGCCTGCAGTCGCTCGACCAGGAGCGTGAGGTCCTCGACGGTCTTGACGCCGTTGAGGTCCGCGTCATCGATCTGCAGCTCGAAGAGGTTCTCGACGTCCACGGCGAGTGACAACCGCTCCAGGGAGTCGATGCCGAGGTCGATCAGGCTGTCGCACGCCTGAATGTCACGTCCCGCAAGCTCTTCACTGCGCTTGCGCAGCACATCGCAGAGCGAAGCAAAGACTGAAGGGTTCATGACACTGACTCCAAAGTGAAAGACGGGAAATGCTGTCGGCGGTCGGTAGGCGGCACAGTCGACCCCCCGTGCGGCGTGGGCCGAGTCACCCTGACCGGTGGGAACAGGCACGACGTCACCCAGCTGGCGCCGCTGCTGGACTTGATCCCCCGTATCCGCGGACTTCGCGGGCGGCCGAGGCCCGGCCGGGCCGGCTCTTTGCCGACCGCGGCTACGACTACGACAAGTACCGGCGCCTCCTCCGCGCCCGCGGCATCACACCCAAGATCGCCCGCCGAGGCGTCCCGCACGGCTCGGGGCTGGGCAAGACGCGCTGGGTCGTCGAGCGGACCTTCGCCTGGCTCCACCAGTTCAAACGCCTGCGCATTCGCTACGAGATACGCGCCGACCTCCACCTCGGCCTGCTCCAACTCGCCTGCAGCATCATCTGCTCGCGGCGCCTACGAATCCCATTCTGAAACGATCAGTAAGGGGGTTTCGGCTCGGTTACACACGAACCAATGCTCAATGACTGGTCTATGACGCTTCGGTCGGTCCAACAAGCTTCTTGTGCTATCGCTTTCACGGGTCACGCGGCCCCATCCCGGGCGCCCAGGCCCTGCCGGGGGACGGGCGTCGTGGTCGGCCAAGGCGGGAGTCTCAGTGCCGCCCCGCACAGTTCCGGACATGATCGACGACTTGGACAGCATCAACTGGGCGTCTCTGGCACACGCGTACGGGCCGACCGACGCGTGCCGGGATGGCTGCGCGCCATCGTCTCGCCCGACCCCGAGGTACGGAAGGGGGCGTTCGGCAACTTCTACGGTGCGGTGCTCCTCAGGGGAGCGTGCACCCGAGCACGAAGGCCAGCCTGCCGTTCCTCTTCGCCATGACGGACGACCCCGCGACGCCGGACTGCGGCGCGGTTCACCGCGCCGTGACGCACCCGAGCACGCCCGCACGGTCGGTTGGGCGGCCGCAGATCCGGCCTACAGTGCCGCAGCACCGAGAAACGACAGCCGGACCTGACGCTCCGAATTATCGACGTTCGTGTCCACCAGGCAGACCGACTGCCAAGTCCCCAGGGCCAGTTCGCCGTCGATGACCGGGAGGGTCGCGTGCGGGGGGACGAGGGCCGGCAGGACGTGGTCGCGGCCGTGGCCCGGGCTTCCGTGGCGGTGCTGCCAGCGTTCGTCGGCGGGGAGGAGGCGGTGGAAGGCCGAGAGGAGGTCGTCGTCGCTGCCCGCCCCCGTTTCGATCAGGGCGATCCCCGTGGTCGCGTGGGGCGCGAAGACGTTGAGGAGGCCGCTGCGGCCCTGTGCCACCTCCGCCAGGAAGGACGCGCACTCCCGGGTCAGGTCGTGGACCGTCTCCGACGATCCGGTGGTGACGTCCAGGGTGCGGGTTTCGAATCCGTGGCTCATGGCTCCATGGTGGCCGACCCGACGGTCCTCTCAAACTCTCCACGCGGGGCGCCCGGGGCCCGCCCCTCCGTCACGTCGACGGCGCCGGGCCGAAGCCGCCCCGGAGCGCGGTCAGGGCGATGCGGTACGTGTCGGAGGAGGCGTCCCGTACCTCTTCGGCGTGGTCGTACCGGGCCGCGAAGACGTGCGGTCCCGGCGGTACGGACGGCCGCCCGGCGATCGGCTCCCGGCCCCGGGCAGCCGTACGACGGGCCGTCCAGGCGGGTCGGGGCGCATCCGCCCCGTGGCCCAGGAGGGCTCGGCGTGCGGATGGCGCTTCCCGCCTCGCGATCGAGGCGGGTCGGCCGGAACCGGTGCGCCGGCGAGGTGCCGTACGTCCGGGCCGTGCGCGCCGAGCCGGTGCCGGTCGGCCATGACCGCGACACCGCCCCGCGCCCCGGCCCGATCCGGTCGAGCCACGGGGCCCCGCCCCTCAAGAAGACTCGCGCACGACCAGTTCCGTCGGCAGCACACGGCGGCGGTTCCCCGCGCGGCCCCCCTCCGGACCCTCCGGGTCCTCCGGGCCTTCCGCGATCTCCCGTATCAGCATCCGCGCCATCGTCCGGCCCATCTCCTCGATCGGCTGGCGCACGCTGGTCAGCGGCGGGTCCATGAGCCGTGCCACCGGCGAGTCGTCGACCCCGACGAGGGCGACGTCCTCGGGCACCCGGCGGCCCGCCTCCCGCAGGGCCCCGCGCGCGCCGGCCGCCATCACGTCGGAGGCGGCGAAGACCGCGTCCAGGTCCGGTCTGCGGTCGAGCAGCAGCCGCATGGCCCGTCGGCCGCCCTCCTCGGTGAAGTCGCCCGCCGAGACCAGCTCCTCGTCGGGCGCGAGTCCGGCCTCCGTGAGGCCGGCCCGGTAGCCGCCGAGCCGGGCGCGCGCCACGTACATGTCGAGCGGCCCGGTGACGGTCGCGATCCGGCTCCGGCCGCGCGCCACCAGGTGGGCGACGGCCACCCGCCCCGCCCCGATGTTGTCGGAGTCGACGTACGGCACGGGTTCGGCCTCCGTGCGGCGTCCGTTCATGACGACCGGCAGGCCCAGTTCCCCGATCCGGTCGGGCAGGGGGTCGTCGCCGTGGACGGAGGCGAGCAGCACGCCGTCGACGCGCTGGGCCGCGAGGTACTGCTCGAAGCGCTGCCGCTCCTGCTCGGTGCGGACCAGGGTGAGGAGCAACTGCTTGTCGGATTCGGCGAGTTCGGCGCTGACGCCCCGGATGAGGTCGAGGAAGTACGGCTCCGCGAAGAGCCGGGCCTCGGCCTCGGGGATGACGAGCGCGATCGCGTCGGTGCGGCTGCCGGCCAGGGCGCGGGCGGCCTGGTTGGGCACGTAGCCGAGTTCCGCGACGGCTCTGGCGACGGCCGTCCTGGTCCGCTCGCTGACCCGGGGGGAGCCGTTGATCACCCGGGAGACCGTGCCCCGGCCGACCCCGGCCCTGGCCGCGACCTGTTCCAGGGTGGGTCTGCCGTTCTGCCGTCCGTTCACGACTTCGGTGGCTCCCCTCGGAGGACGTACGGGCTGTTCGTTCGGCCCCCAGCCGGGTGGGAGCGCTCCCACATTAGATCATCCGGAGCCCTCCGCACCATGGAGGTGCGTTCAGGAGATGACGTGACGGGCGGTCACGCCGGGGCGTGAAGAGGGCGCGAAACCCCCGGAAAACCTTCCCGTAACGAATCCGCGTTCATCTCTTGACACCCGCACCCGGCAGGCAGCAACCTTCCGGCAACGACGTGGGAGCGCTCCCATAGACGAGGCGCACACCCCGCGACGGGTCCGGGCCGGCCGCCGCCGAGCCGCGATCAGCCGGCCGGACCCCTTGGCGCACAACGAGCACCACCTTGGACGAGGAGAGTGGAATGCGCACTTCCAGCAGCAGACGCGGGCGCCGCACGGCGATCGCGGCGGTCGCCGTCGCCGTGGCCGGCACGACCCTGCTCACCGGCTGCGGCAGCGACGGTGACGACGGCGCCAAGAGCGGCGGCACGATCACGCTGCGGGTCGGGACCTTCGGTTCCTTCGGCTACGACGACAAGACCGGCGCCAAGCTCTACGCCGAGTACGAGAAGACCCACCCCGGCATCAAGATCGAGGAATCGAACGTCGCCGACGGGCAGAAGTACTGGGACACGCTGAAGCTGCGCCTCTCCCGCAACAGCGGTCTCGCGGACGTCCAGGCGATCGAGGTCGGCTACATCGCCGAGGCGACCGGCTCCACCATGGCGAACAAGTGGGTGGACCTGGGCAAGGAGGGCGGCGCGAAGCTCGACGCCTTCCTCGACTGGAAGGTCAAGCAGGCGACCACCGCCGACGGCAGGGTGATCGGCCTCGGCACCGACATCGGCCCCATGGCCGTCTGCTACAACAAGGACCTCTTCGCCAAGGCCAAGCTGCCCACCGACCGCGACGCCGTCGGGAAGCTGTGGGCCGGCGACTGGTCCAGGTTCCTGGAGGTCGGGAAGACCTACCAGAAGAACGCGCCCGCGGGCACCGCGTTCCACGACTCGGCGAGCGGCCTCTTCAACGCGGTCGTCTCCAGCGACCCGGTGCAGTACGCCGACGCGAGCGGCAAGCTCGACTGGGAGAACAGCCCCGGCGTGAAGAAGGCCTGGGACACCGCCGTCGCGGCGGCGCAGGGCAAACTCACCGCCAAGCTGCGCCAGTTCGACGAGAAGGGCACCTGGAACGCGGCCTTCAAGAACTCGAAGTTCGCCACCGTCGCCTGCCCGAGCTGGATGACCGGCATCATCAAGGACCAGGCCGGACCGGCCAACCAGGGCAAGTGGGACATCGCCGCGCCGCCGGTGGCCGGCAACTGGGGCGGGGCCTTCCTCGCCGTGCCGAAGTCCGGGAAGCACGTCAAGGAGGCGGCCGAGCTCGCCGCCTGGCTGACCGCCCCGGCGCAGCACGCCAAGGTGTTCGCGGTCAACGGCAACATCCCCTCCTCCAAGGACACGCTCACCTCGGTCGCCGTCCAGGAGGCGAAGCTGCCGTACTTCGGCGACACCCCGGTCGGCAAGATCTTCTCCAGCGCCGCGGCCGGGATCACGCCCGCCAGCATCAGCCGCTACGACGGCCAGGTGAAGACCTTCCTCACCGACAACGGCATCCTCGACATCGAGCAGCGCGGCACCGACCCGGCCAAGGCCTGGGAGAACGTCAAGAAGCTGGTCGACGACAAGATCGACCAGTAGCGGGGGCCGCGTGCCGGTCCGCCGCCGCCTGCCGGGCGGCGGACCGGCACCGTCCGCACCAGCGCACGCATCGACCTGGAAGGACGCCCCCGTGGCCACCTCCGTCCGGGCGCGGTCCGACGGCTCCCCGCCGCCCGCCGCCCCGCCCTCCTCCCCCGGCCCGCGCGGCCGGCGCCCCGCCCCCGGCGGCTGGCGCAGCACCCTCTACCGCTGGGACCTGAAGGCGGTTCCGTACGTCTTCGTCGCCCCCTTCTTCCTCACCTTCGCCGCCTTCGGCCTCTTCCCGCTGATCTACACCGGCTGGCTCTCCCTCCACCGGGTGGAGCTCGGCGGCGGGGCCGAGTGGAAGGGCCTGGAGAACTACACCGACCTCGCGACCAGCGAGTTCTTCTGGAACGCGCTCTTCAACACCTTCACCATCGGGGTCCTCTCGACCGTCCCGCAGCTCCTCATGGCCCTGGGCCTGGCGCACCTGCTGAACTACAAGCTGCGGGGCCGCGGCTTCTTCCGGGTCGCGATCCTCGCCCCGTACGCCACCTCGATCGCGGCGGCGACCCTGGTCTTCGCCCAGCTCTTCAACACCGACTACGGGATGATCAACAGCCTCCTGGAATGGGCCGGCGTCGGCCCGGTCGACTGGGAGTCGTCCAAGTGGCCCGCGCAGATCGCCATCTCGACGATCGTGACCTGGCGCTGGACCGGCTACAACGCGCTGATCTACCTGGCCGCCATGCAGGCCGTGCCGCAGGACCTCTACGAGGCGGCGTCCCTGGACGGGGCCTCGCGCTGGCGCCAGTTCCTCAGCGTCACGATCCCCTCCATCCGGCCCACCATCCTCTTCACGATCGTGGTCTCCACCATCGGCGCCACCCAGCTCTTCGGCGAGCCGATGCTCTACGGCGGCAGCGTCGGCATCAGCGGCGGCAGCGGCAACCAGTTCCAGACGCTGAGCCTGCTGATGTACGAGAAGGGGTGGGTCACCGGCGCCCTCGGCCAGGCCTCGGCCATCGCCTGGGTGATGCTGCTGCTCCTGCTGATCGTCGGCGGCGTCCAGGCGCTCGTCTCCCGCCACAACCGCAAGAAGCTGGGGGGCTGACCTCATGGCCCGCACACTCGACACGCCCCGCCCGGCGAGCCCGGCGGCCGAACGCCCCGTGTCCGGCCGGCGCTTCCGGCAGACGGCCGGCCGGCAGCACCACGCCGGACCGCTGACGTACGTCCTGCTCGTCCTCGCCGCGGCGGTCTCGCTCTTCCCGCTGTACTGGAACGTGGTCGCCGCCTCGCACACCGGCGAGCGGGTCGTGGCGGCCCCGGCGCCGCTGCTGCCCGGCTCCCGCCTGTTCGACAACCTCACCTTCGCCTGGAACCAGGTCGACATGGGCGAGGCCCTGGTCAACACCACGATCGTGGCGAGCCTGGTGGCCGTGTCCACCGTCCTCTTCTCCACGCTCGCCGGCTTCGCCTTCGCCAAACTCCCCTTCCGGGGACGGACGATGCTGCTCTCGCTCGTGGTCGCCACGATGACGATCCCGCCGCAGCTCAGCGTCATCCCGCTCTACCAGATCGTCACGGACCTCGGCTGGGTCGACCAGCTCCAGTCCGTCGTGCTGCCCTCGCTCGTCGCCGCCTTCGGCGTGTTCTTCATGCGCCAGTTCCTCGTCGAGGCGCTGCCCGTGGAGCTGGTGGAGGCGGCCCGGATGGACGGCGCGCACAGCCTCCGGGTGATCTGGCACGTGGTCTTCCCGGTGGCCCGGCCCGCGATGGCGGTGCTCGGCATGCTGGTCTTCGTCCAGTCGTGGAACGACTTCTTCTGGCCCTTCATCGCGCTCACCCCGGACGGCAACCCCACCCTCCAGGTGGCGCTCGCCGGGCTCGGCGCGGGCAACCACAGCGTGGACCACGCCATCGTGCTGACCGGCGCCCTGATCTCCACCGTGCCGCTGCTGCTCGTCTTCGCCTTCCTCGGCAAGCACATCGTGGGCGGCATCACGGCCGGCGCCGTCAAGAGCTGACCGGCCCCTCCCCCACCACCACGTATCGATTTCGCACCAGCGTTGGGAGCTCCCTCCTATGACCGCGTCCGACACCCGGCCGCTCACCGCCGTCCGCTCGTTCCCGCCCGGCTTCCTGTGGGGCGCGGCCACCGCCGCGTACCAGATCGAGGGGGCGGCGGCGGAGGACGGCCGCACCCCGTCCATCTGGGACACCTTCTCGCACACCCCCGGCAGGGTCTTCGAGGGCCACACCGGTGACGTGGCCGTGGACCACTACCACCGGTTCCGCGAGGACGTCGCCCTGATGTCCGAACTCGGCCTGAAAGCCTACCGGTTCTCCGTCTCCTGGTCCCGGGTGCAGCCCACCGGGCGCGGTCCCGCCGTCCAGAAGGGCCTGGACTTCTACCGGGCGCTCGTGGACGAGCTGCTGGCCGCCGGGATCGAGCCGGCCCTGACGCTCTACCACTGGGACCTGCCGCAGGAGCTGGAGGACGCGGGGGGCTGGCCGGAGCGGGCGACCGCCGAGCGGTTCGCCGAGTACGCGGGGATCGTCGCGGACGCCGTCGGCGACCGGGTCTCCCGGTGGACCACGCTCAACGAGCCCTGGTGCAGCGCCTTTCTGGGATACGGCTCCGGGGTGCACGCGCCGGGCCGCACCGACCCGGTGGCCGCCCTGCGCGCGGCCCACCACCTCAACCTGGGGCACGGGCTCGCGGTCCAGGCGCTGCGGGCCGCGCTGCCGGCGGGCCGTCCGCAGCAGCTCTCCGTCTCGCTGAACCTGCACGAGGTGCGGCCGCTGACCGGCTCCGCCGGGGACCTGGACGCGGCCCGCCGCATCGACGCCGTCGGCAACCGGGTCTGGCTGGGGCCGATGCTGGAGGGCGCCTACCCGGCGGACCTGCTCGCCGACACCGCGCACCTCACCGACTGGTCCTTCGTGCGGGACGGGGACACGGCCACGGCGAAGCAGCCGCTGGACCTGCTCGCGATCAACTACTACGCGCCGACCCTGGTGTCGGAGGTCGCGGAGGGCGCCGAGAAGCCGCAGGACGACGGCCACGGCGACAGCGAGCACTCCCCGTGGCCGGGGGCGGACCGGGTCGCCTTCCACCGGGCGCCGGGCGAGCGGACGGCGATGGGCTGGCCGGTCGACGCGGGCGCGCTGTACGACCTGCTGAAGCGGGTGTCCGCCGCGTACCCCGGTCTTCCGCTGGTGATCAGCGAGAACGGGGCGGCGTACGAGGACGTGGTCGGCCCGGACGGCTCGGTGCACGACCCGGAGCGCGCCGCGTACGTGCACGCGCACCTGGAGGCGGTGCACCGGGCGCTCACGGACGGCGTGGACGTGCGCGGGTACTTCCTCTGGTCGCTGCTGGACAACTTCGAGTGGGCGTACGGCTACGCAAAGCGGTTCGGGGCGGTCCGGGTCGACTACGACACCCTGGAGCGGACGCCGAAGTCGAGCGCCCGCTGGTACGCGCGGGTGGCGCGGTCGGGCGAGCTGACGGCTCCGGACGCGGACTGACGCGGAGACGCCCCGAGGGCCGTGCCGATGACCGGCACGACCCTCGGGCTTTCCTGACGTGACGTCAGATGTCGATCACCCGGTAGCCGATGACGTAGACGCCGCCGGAGCCCTCGACGGTGCGCCACTGGGTCTCGGCGCCGGCCTCGGAGCCGGTGACCAGGGTGGCGCCGAGCTTGTCGTCGCCGCTGGTCGAGTCGTAGTCCCACAGGGTCAGGGTGCGGGCCTGCTGCTTGCCCAGCACGAGAGCCGCGCTGCTGTTGCCGTCGGCCATGGAGCGGACGTAACCGGTGCCCATGGTCTGGTACTTGAGGCTGCCGCCGGGCCAGACCTTGACGGCGTTGCCGTTGGCGTCGGTGATCTTGAGGTAGGCCTCGTCGTGGTCGCCCTCGCTGTTCTTCTGGCAGTGCAGCTCGACGAGCTCGATCTTCACGTAGTCGATCGGCTCGGCGTGCGCGGTGCCGGCGAAGGCGCCGAGGCTGCCGAGTCCGAGCAGGGCGGTGGCGGCCAGTCGGACGGCTCGGTTCTTGCGCATGTGGTTGTCCCCCCACACATCGGGTCACTGGTGTGACGTGGAGTCCGGTCCGCCGTGGTGGCGGTCCCGGTGTGCCGTTCCCCCCGGCACGACTCCACTGTGCCCGGCTCCCCCGGCCGGGTTCTACGCGCGTTCCGCTGGCCGGAACGGAGCCGCCTCAAGGCCTTCTCAGGGGACGAGGGCGGCCGACGGGGCCGGTCTCCGCCGGCCGCCGCCGGCGAGCGCGCGGGTGATCGCGGCCCCGGCCCCGGCGGCGGCGTGGGCCAGCGCGTCGAGCCGGCGGCCCGCCGGGACCATGGCGGCGAGCGCGGCGACCGTGCGCCCGTCCGGGGCGCGGACCGGCAGCGAGGCGCAGCACACCCCTTCCATCACGTCCTCCCGGTCGAGGAAGGCGCCGCCCCTCAGGGGTCCCCGCAGGGCCCGGCCGGCGGCGGTGTCGAGCCGGAACGCGAGTCCGTTCCGTACGGGGAGGAGGGGTTCCAGGTCGCCCGGGACCGAGCCGACCGTGAGCGCCGTCTCCTCGCGCAGGACGACCAGGACGACGCTCGCGCCGGTGGCGGCCCGCAGGCGCTGGAGCGGCAGTCGGGCGGCGGGGCGGAGGCCGGGGTGCGGTTCCCAGGCCTGGCCGAGGCGGTAGAGCTGCGGGCCGACCCGGTAGCGGTTTCCGGCCCGTTCGACGGCGCCGACGCCGATCAGCTGGTCGAGCAGCCGGTGGACGGTGCCCTTGGGCACTCCGCAGGCGAGCGCCAGTTCGGTCACCCCGGCCTCGTCGCCGCTGCGGCGGAGGGCGTCGAGCAGGGCGAACGCCCCTTCGAGCACGCCCCGGCCGCGCGGAGCCCCCTCCTGCGCGTCCCGTGTCGCGGCCGTCCCGGTGCCGGTCGTCCCCGTTCCCTTGCCCGTGTCCATGAGTCCCCCTCACTTCGTACGCCCGGCCGCGGTCCCCCGACGGCACGGCTCCGGGCACGCCTTCCACCATGCCGTAGACCGGACGTTCCGGCGAAGGGGCTCGGACCGCGCGTCGTGGCGCGAACGGGCGGTTGTCCGACACATCCCCTCTAGGGTGTGCGCTCATGAACGACGCTCTTCCGCCCGTTTCCCGGTCGCGCCGTCGGCGGACCACCGGCTTCACCGCCGGGGCCTTCGCCGTGGCGGCGGTCGCGACCGTGTTCGCGACCGCTCCGTCCCGGCCCTCTCCCCCGTCCCCGCCCTCTCCCGCGTCCTCGCCGTCCGCGTCCCGCCCCCCGGAGCGGGACGCCAAGGCGCCGGGGAATCCCTGGATCCGCCCCGCCGGGGCTCCGTTGACCGTGTTCGCCCACCGGGGGGCCTCCTCCGCCGCGCCCGAGAACACGCTGGTCTCCGACGAGGTCGCCCGCCGGGGCGGGGCGGGGTGGATCGAGAACGACGTCCAGCCGAGCAAGGACGGCGTGCCGTACGTCCTGCACGACGCGACCGTCGACCGGACGACCGACGGCACGGGCCCGGTCCGGTCCCTGACCTCCGCCCAACTGGACGCCCTGGACGCGGGCTCCTGGTTCGCCCCGGCCTACGCCGGCGCCCGCGTCCCGACCCTGGCCGCCCAGCTGGCGGACCTCCGGGAGCGCGGCGGCAACCTGCTCCTGGAGATCAAGGGCGGGCACAGCCGCGCCGAGGTGGACCGGATCGTGCGGGAGGTCCGGGAGCAGGCCATGACGCGCCGGGTCTTCGTCCAGAGCTTCGACGTCCCCTCCCTGCGGTACGCGCACGAGCTGGCGCCCGAACTCCCGCTCGGCCTCCTGCGCGACACCCTGGACGCCGATCCGGTCGCGCTCGCGCAGGAGCTGGACCTCGCCGCGTACAACGTCTCCCACGTCGCCCTGGCCCAGCGGCCGGAGGTGGTCGGCGCGCTGCACGCGGCGGGCGTGGCGGTGAACGTCTGGACGGTCGACGCCCCCGCCCGCTGGAAGGCCATGGACGACCTCGGGGTGGACGGGATCATCACCAACCGCCCGACGGAGCTGGGGGGTTGGACGGCAGGACGGAGCGCGGGCCAGGCCTAGGAGGAGGCGGAGGGCGTGACCCTGATGTCGTCGACGAAGGCCCGGACCATGATCGCGTGGGTGAAGACGACGGTCCCGGGCTTGATCAGGCCGCCCTCGCCGCCGTCGCCCACGACCTGGACCGTGCGCTCGCCGAGGAAGGTCAGGGTCCTGCTGTCGAAGATCCACTCGGTGCGCTGTCCGCTGAACTCGTCGAGCCGCGCGACCGCGACGCCCTTGCGGCCGGCGGCGTCGGTGGCGCTGTCGACCGTGACCACGCCGGGGATCCTCGCGGCGGCCCGGTAGAGCGCCGCCGTGAGTTCGGGGGTCGGCCAGCTCTCGGTGAGCAGGTCGCCGATGGTGGTGAAGGCCTGCTGGTCCTTGCCGTTGCCCTGGCCCTCGGTCTCCTCGTAGATCTTCCGCAGCAGCTCGTCCGGGTCGGTGGGCAGGGTGGCGAGGTAGTCGTGCGAGGGCCCGCCGAGGTGCGGCTCCGGCACGTTCCCCTGCTCGTCGGTGCCCTCCAGGGTGATGCCCTCGGGGCCGGTGTTGCCGGGCTCGATCAGCCAGCCCTTGCGGCCGTCGGGGGACCGCCAGGACTGCCGGGTGTGCAGGGGCTCGCCGACGAGGGTGCTGACGTCGTCGACGGTCTTCACGTACGTGGAGGCGCTCCGCGTCTCGATGTAGACGTACTGCCCCGCGCGGGGGCGCGGGGCCTCGGCACCGGCGGCGGCGAGCGAGATGCGGTCGAGGAGGCGGGGCGCGCCGTGGGCGTCGACGGCGCCGACGCGGGTGGTGAGGGCGGGTCCGGTGGCACGGTCGTCGCCGGTGGCCGGGGTTCCGCCCGGTGCGAGGACGAGGACGCCGACGACGAGCGCCCCGGCCAGCGCGGTCGCGGCCGGCAGGAGGACGGCCTTCCGCAGGAGGGGGTTGCGGGGTGCGCGGGGGGCGGCGGCGCGGCGGTCTTCGTGGATCCGGTTCATCAGGCGCTCCTTGTGGAACTGGTGGCGGCCCGGGGGAAGGTCTCGTTCCCCGATCGCCGGGAGGACGGCCGAGGGGTCCCCGGTCTCGTGCCGGTTCGCCGTACGGGGTTCGGTCGGTTCGGGGTTCACCGGGTTCCTTCCTGCGCGGGCCGGACCGCGTTCACGCGATCACCTGTTGTCTGTCGGGAGCGGGGGGCGGGTTCCCGTTCTCGCGGGTCGAGTTGTTTTCCCTCCCGGGCGAGTTCGGTCTCGGCGCCGTCGCGGAGCCTGGCGCGGGCGCGCGAGAGCCGGGAGCGGACGGTGCCGACGGGGACGCGCAGGGCGCGGGCCACCTCGGTGTAGGCGAGGCCCTCCCAGAGGCAGAGGACGAGGACCTCGCGTTCGGTGCGGCGCAGCGTGCCGAGCGCCCGCAGGGTGGCGGCGATGCGGCGGCGGTCGTCGAGCCGCCCGGCGACCTCGGGGGCGTGGTCGGGCACGGAGGCCTCGGGGACGGCCGCGGCGTACGCGGCGGCGGCCGCCCGGTAGCGGCGGTTGCCCCGGCAGTGGTTGCGGGCCACGTTGGTGGCGACGCCGAGCAGCCAGGGGCGGAGCGATCCGCCGTCGGGGTCGACCTTGTTCCGGAGCCGCCACGCCTCCAGGAAGGTCGCCGCCATGACGTCCTCGGCGACCGACCAGTCGCCGGTCAGCCGGAAGGCGTGGTTGTAGACGCTCCGGGCGTGGGTGTCGAAGAGTTCGGCGAAGGCCGACGGGTCCCCGTCCCGGATGCGTGCGCGCGTGTCGGTGTTCACGTCTGTGGTCTGTCCGGCCCCCGGGGCGGGTTCCCGTGAGCCGGGTCACACCGGGTCACATCACGTCAGGAGGACGTGCGGGCGCCCAAGGAGGGGTCGTCGAGCTCGGCCAGGAGGTCCGGGTTGACCACGCGCAGGATCGTCGCGATCCGGTCGGGGTCGGCGGCGGGCCAGAGGACGGCGCGGGCCGCGCGGTACTTGGCGGCGAGCCGTTCCCGCTGCTCGGGCGGGAGTCCGGCGGACCGGTCGGTGCGACTGTTGTGCGCGTTGTCGGCGATCTTCACGAGGGTGGCGTCGGGGTCGGCGGTGATCCGCCGGATCTTCTCCTCGTACGTGAGGTCGGGCCGGTTGGTGACGGCTTCGACCAGGGCGACGACCCGGTCCGGGATCCCGGCGGCAAGGAGCCGCTCCGCCGTCCAGTCGGTGTCCTCGACGACGTCGTGCAGCAGACCGGCCATGGCCAGGTCCGGGCCGAGGGGCGCCAGGCCGGCCGCGACCGCGCGGACGTGTTCGACGTACGGGACGCCGGTCTTGTCGACCTGTCCGGCGTGCGCGCGGTCGGCCAGTGCGTCCACCTCGGCGAGAGTCTTCATGCCCCCATCATCGCGGGGCGCGGCGGACGGCGGCGCGGCGGGCCCCGGCCCCTCGACACATGTTCGTCACACGGGAACGGGAATGCCGGTCCGGGAAGGGCCCGTTGCCGGGTGCATGACTCTCGGAGCAACGCTCGGCTCGACCTCACGACAGCTTCCGATCGACGACACGGTGCGGCTCGCGCGGGAGGCGCGCGACGCCGGCCTGCACTCCGCGTGGTTCGGCCAGTCCTTCGCGTACGACTCGCCCTCGCTCGCCGCGATCGTCGGGCGCGAGGTGCCGGGCCTCCAGGTCGGGACGGCGGCGATCCCGGTCTTCGGCCGGCACCCGCTGCTCGTCTCGTCCCAGGCGCAGACGGCGCAGGCCGCCACCGGCGGCCGCTACCAGCTCGGGCTCGCCCTCGGCACCCGCCATCTGACCGAGACCGGCTTCGGCCTCCCGTACGAGCGGCCGATCGGGCTGCTCAGGGAGTTCCTGACCGCTCTGCGGCCGCTGCTCGAAACGGGCAGCGCCGACTTCCACGGGGAGTTCCTGACCGCCACGACCCCCTACTCGGCGTCGGTGCCGGGCGCCGAGCCGCCGGTGCCGGTCCTGGTCGCCGCGATGGGGCCGCAGGCGCTGCGGGTCAGCGGTGAACTCGCCGACGGCATCCTGCCGTTCCTGGCCGGACCCCGGGCGCTCGCCGAGCACGTCGTCCCGGCGCTCCGTGCCGCCGCCGAGGCGGCGGGCCGTCCCGCGCCCCGGGTCGTGGCCCTCGTGCCGGGCGTGGTCACGTCCGACGCGGACGCCGTGCGGGAGACCGCGGCCGAGGCCCTCGCGCTCTACGAGCGGATCCCCTCCTACCAGCGGGTGATCGAGCTGTCGGGGGCCGAACGGGCCGCCGACCTGGCCCTGATCGGCGACGAGGAGACCGTCGCCGCGGGGATACGGAGCTACCGCGAGGCGGGGGCGACGGAGGTGGTGCTCACCGCGACGGAGCTGAACGGCGAGGAGGACCGGCGCCGCACCTGGAGGCTGCTCGGGGAGCTGAACCGGGCCTGACGCCCGTCCGGACGAGCAGGGTCTGGCGCCCGTCCGGACGAAACGAGCAGGGTCTGGCGCCCGTCCGGACGAACGACCCCTAGCGCCTGTCCGCCGGGGCCCGTTCCGGTGCGGCCCCGCCCTCTCCCTCGGTGTCCAGGTGCGGCAGGATCCGGGCCGGCCGGTGCGGTGTCCACCAGGCGTGCCGGCCGAGGAGGGTCATCACGGCGGGGACGAGCAGCAGGCGGACCGCGGTGGCGTCGATGAGGACGCTGGCGGCGAGGCCGAGGCCGAGCATCTTGACGACGATGTCGTCGGAGACGACGAAGGCCGCGAAGACGCTGACCATGATGAGCGCGGCGCAGGTGATGACCCGGGCGGTGATCTCCTGGTGCGGTCGTCGGCCTCGGGGCGGGCCGGTTCGCCGAGGGTGCCGCCGTACTCGACGGTGACGCCGGCGTCGCGGAGCGGCTGGACGGCCGTGTCGACGCCGTTCAGGTGGCCGGCGCCGAGGGTGGAGGGCTGCACGTCGAAGCGGACGGTGATGTAGGCGGTCTTGCCGTCCTTGGAGAGCGGCCCGGTGCCGGGGGTCCCGGCGGGGGTGGCGGGCGGGGTGGTGCCCGGTGGTGGCAGCGGGTTCTGGGCGCCGAGGACGTCGGGCAGCTTCTCCAGGGCGGTGACGGTGGAGTCGACGGCGGACGCCTCGTCGGTGAGGGGGCCGGAGGGCCGGTTCAGGACGATCTGGGCGCCGTAGCCGCCGGCCGCGGGATCGTGGGCCTTGAGGACGTCGAGGCCTTGGGCGGACTGGACTCCGGGGAGGTCGAAGTCGTCGGAGCACTGGCCGCCGACGGCCCGGTCGAGGAGCTGGAGGCCGACCATGGCGGCCAGCCACAGGGCGATGACGACGACGAAGTGGCGGGCGCACCAGTGACCCGTGCGGTACAGGGCGCCTCTCCGCGGTGACGGCCGGCCCTCGGCCGGGCTTCCTGCGTTCATGGCGTGGCCGTGTCCCGGTAGGGGGTCCCCGAGCGGTTCCGGCGCCGACGGCGTGCGGGCCGACTCGTCCATTCCTGGTCCGCGACCGCGCTTCGGCATCTCGGCGGGGCGGAGGCGGGGACGGTCCGGTCAGGTCAGCAGGCGGTTGGTGTGGGAGGAGCGGCGGGCGGCGGCGAGGAGGGCGTGGATGCGGGGGCCCGCCTCGTCGATGTCGGTGACGGGGGTGGGGAAGGGCAGCCGGGCGTCCTGGTGGCCGGTGGGGTGTTCGAGGCGCAGGGTGATGCCGTAGCGGTCCAGGGCGACGGGGAGGGCGCGGACCATGTCCCGGTCGGGGCGCGGCCGGACGAGGCGGAGCAGCAGGGGGACGAGTTCGGCGTGGTCGTCGACCAGGTGGGTGAGCATGGCCGCCTCGCAGGTGGCCATCGGGTCGGGTGCGGTCGCCTGGAGTTCGTCGAGCGCGACGAAGGTGCGTCCGTCGGCGTCCTCCAGGAGGGCCTGGCCGAACTCCATGCAGGTGCTCCGGGTGGCCTCGGACTCGTAGGGGGCGTCGAGGAGTCCGGTGAGGGTGACGCGGGCGCGGAGGCGGTCGCGGACCGGGGTGGGGGCGATGTCGGTGAGTTCGAGGCGTACGGGGAGGCGGGCGGCCCTTCCGGTGGGGCAGTCCTCGGAGGGGTCGTGCAGGTGGATGTGGCCCATCGGTCCCGTGCCGTCGAGGCGGTGCACCTCCTGCTCGCCGCCGTCGGTGACGACGGTCATGGAGTGGGCCGCGGTCAGGATCGAGCGCACGCGTTCGGCGGGGGTGGGGCGGGCGGCGCGGGTGCTGGAGGGGCGCATGCGAGTTCTCCCGGAGCAGGGGACGGAAAGACCGGAGTCCAAACTTAGGCAAGCCTAACCTAACTCGCAAGGGGTGAAGAGAAGAAGGTCACAGTCGTGCGCTCTCCTGCTCGCTTGTCGATCTCCCCTAGCATCCGAAACATGACGGTCCTGCCTGACGACGGGCTCTCCCTGGCGTCCGAATTCCCAGACGCGCCACATGAGCAGTGGCAAAACCTCGTGGCGGGCGTCCTGCGCAAATCGGGCAAGGAGGTCTCCGGCGCCGAAGCCGAGGACGCCCTGTCCACCCTGCTGGAGGACGGCCTCGACACGCGCCCGCTGTACACCGCGCGCGACGCCGCGCCCGACCCCGGCCTCCCCGGCTTCGCGCCCTTCGTGCGCGGCGGCCGGGCCGAGGGCAACACCACCGGCGGCTGGGACGTGCGCCAGCGCCACCTGACCGCCGACAACGACGCGGTCCTCTCCGACCTGGAGAACGGCGTCACCTCCCTCTGGCTGGGCGTCGGCGGCACGGGCATCCCGGTCGACGCCCTGGACCGGACCCTCGACGGCGTCTACCTCGACCTCGCGCCCGTCGTCCTCGACGCGGGCGACGAGACCGCGGCCGCCGCCGAGCGCCTCCTGCGCCTGTACGAGGAGCGGGGCGTCGCCCCGGACGCGGCCCGGGGCAACCTGGGCGCGGACCCGCTGGGCCACGAGGCCCGCACGGGCCGGCAGGCGTACGACCTCGCGTCCGTCGCCGGCCTCGCGCGCCGCTGCGCCGACGGGTACCCGGGTCTGCGGGCCCTGACCGTGGACGCCCTGCCGTACCACGAGGCGGGCGGCTCGGCCGCGCAGGAGCTGGGCTGCTCCCTCGCGACGGGCGTGGCCTACCTGCGCGGGCTCACCGAGGCCGGGCTGAGCGTCGCGGAGGCCCTCGGGCAGGTCGAGTTCCGTTACGCGGCCACCGCCGACCAGTTCCTGACGATCGCCAAGCTCCGCGCGGCGCGCCGGCTCTGGGCCCGGGTGGCCGAGGCCTCCGGCGCCCCGGAGGCGGGCGCGCAGCGCCAGCACGCGGTGACCTCGCCGGTGATGATGACCCGCCGCGACCCGTGGGTGAACATGCTGCGCACCACGATCGCCACGCTCGCCGCCGGGGTCGGCGGCGCGGAGAGCGTCACCGTGCTGCCCTTCGACGACGCGCTCGGCCTGCCGGACGCCTTCGCCCGCCGCATCGCCCGCAACACCTCCACCGTCCTCATCGAGGAGTCCCACCTCGCCCGGGTCGTCGACCCGGCCGGCGGCTCCTGGTACGTGGAGCGGCTCACCGACGAACTGGCCCACGCCGCCTGGGAGTTCTTCCGCACGATCGAGCGGGAGGGCGGCCAGGAGGCCGCCCTGCGCTCCGGCTTCACCGGTGAGCGCCTGGCCGCGACCTGGGCCGCCCGGAGCAAGAAGCTCGCCACCCGCCGCGAACCGATCACCGGCGTCAGCGAGTTCCCGCACCTCGCCGAGAAGCCCGTCGAGCGCGCCCCCGCGCCCGAGCCGCCCTCCGGCGGACTGCCCCGCGTCCGGCGCGACGAGGCGTACGAGGCGCTGCGCGCCCGCTCCGACGCCCACCTCGCCGCGACCGGCGCCCGGCCCCGGGTCTACCTGGCCGCGCTCGGCCCGGCGGCCGCGCACTCGGCCCGGCTGACGTTCGCCGCCAACCTCTTCCAGGCGGGCGGCATCGAGCCGGTCACCGGGGGCACGTTCGAGGAGAGCGGCGCCCGCGAGGCCTGCCTCTGCTCCAGCGACGCGCTGTACGAGGAGCGGGCGGAGGAGACCGCGGCCGGGCTGCGCGCGGCGGGGGCGGAGCACGTCCTCCTCGCCGGCCGCCCCGCGCGGTACGCCGGTGTCGACACGTACCTCTTCGCGGGCTGCGACGCCGTCGCCCTCCTCTCCACCGCCCTCGACCGCATGGGAGTGTCCCGATGACCGTCCCCGACTTCTCCGGGATCGAACTCGGAGCCCCCAGCGCCGCCGGCGGCCCCGACGAGTGGCGCACGGCCGTCAAGAAGGCGGCCGGCGGCGACGACCTGCTCTGGGAGACCCCGGAGGGCATCGGCGTCAAGCCGCTCTACACCGGGCAGGACCTGGAGGGCCTCGACTTCCTGGACACCCGCCCGGGCATGGCGCCGTACCTGCGCGGCCCGTACCCGACGATGTACGTCAACCAGCCCTGGACGATCCGCCAGTACGCGGGCTTCTCCACCGCCGAGGAGTCCAACGCCTTCTACCGGCGCAATCTGGCGGCCGGGCAGAAGGGCCTGTCGGTCGCCTTCGACCTGCCGACCCACCGCGGCTACGACAGCGACCACCCGCGCGTCACCGGCGACGTCGGCATGGCGGGCGTCGCCATCGACTCGATCTACGACATGCGCCAGCTGTTCGACGGCATCCCGCTGGACAGGATGACGGTGTCGATGACGATGAACGGCGCCGTCCTGCCGGTCCTCGCGCTCTACATCGTGGCCGCCGAGGAGCAGGGCGTACCGCCCGAGAAGCTGGCCGGGACCATCCAGAACGACATCCTCAAGGAGTTCATGGTCCGCAACACGTACATCTATCCGCCCGGCCCTTCGATGCGGATCATCTCCGACATCTTCGCGTACACCTCGCAGCGGATGCCGCGCTACAACTCGATCTCCATCTCGGGCTACCACATCCAGGAGGCGGGCGCGACGGCCGACCTGGAGCTGGCGTACACGCTCGCGGACGGCGTCGAGTACATCCGCGCGGGCCGCGAGGCCGGGCTCGACGTGGACGCGTTCGCCCCGCGCCTGTCGTTCTTCTGGGCGATCGGCATGAACTTCTTCATGGAGGTCGCCAAGCTGCGCGCGGCCCGCCTCCTGTGGGCCAAGCTGGTGAAGCAGTTCGACCCGAAGAACACCAAGTCGCTCTCCCTGCGGACCCATTCGCAGACCTCCGGCTGGTCGCTGACCGCGCAGGACGTGTTCAACAACGTCACCCGCACCTGCGTGGAGGCGATGGCGGCGACCCAGGGCCACACCCAGTCGCTGCACACCAACGCGCTCGACGAGGCCCTCGCCCTGCCGACCGACTTCTCGGCGCGCATCGCCCGCAACACCCAGCTCCTCCTCCAGCAGGAGTCGGGCACCTGCCGGACCATCGACCCGTGGGGCGGCAGCGCGTACGTCGAGCGGCTGACCTACGACCTCGCGCGCCGCGCCTGGCAGCACATCCAGGAGGTCGAGGGCGCCGGCGGCATGGCGAAGGCCATCGACGCGGGCATCCCCAAGCTGCGCGTGGAGGAGGCCGCGGCCCGCACCCAGGCCCGGATCGACTCCGGCCGGCAGCCGGTGATCGGCGTCAACAAGTACCGGGTGGAGACCGACGAGCAGATCGACGTGCTCAAGGTCGACAACTCCTCCGTGCGCGCCCAGCAGATCGCCAAGCTGCGGCGGCTGCGCGAGGAGCGGGACGAGACCGCCTGCCGGGACGCGCTCGACGCGCTCACCCGCGCGGCGGGCGGCGACGGCAACCTCCTCGAACTGGCCGTGGACGCGGCCCGCGCGAAGGCCACCGTCGGCGAGATCTCGGACGCCCTGGAGAAGGTGTACGGGCGCCACGCGGGTCAGATCCGTACCATTTCCGGTGTGTACCGCAACGAAGCCGGCGAGTCCCCCTCCGTGGAGCGCACCCGGACCCTGGTCGACGCCTTCGGCGAGGCCGAGGGACGGCGTCCGCGCATCCTGGTCGCCAAGATGGGCCAGGACGGCCACGACCGCGGCCAGAAGGTGATCGCCACGGCCTTCGCCGACCTGGGCTTCGACGTGGACGTCGGCCCGCTGTTCCAGACCCCGGCCGAGGTCGCCCGCCAGGCCGTCGAGGCGGACGTGCACATCGTCGGGGTCTCCTCGCTGGCCGCGGGTCACCTGACCCTCGTGCCGGCGCTCCGGGAGGAGCTGGCGGCGGAGGGCCGCGAGGACATCATGATCGTGGTCGGCGGGGTGATTCCCCCGCAGGACGTGGCGACGCTCCTGGAGATGGGCGCGGCGGCGGTCTTCCCGCCCGGCACCGTCATCCCGGACGCGGCCCACGACCTGGTGACGCGCCTCGCCGCCGGACTCGGGCACGACCTGTGATCGGACTCGACACGTACGTGAAGGGGGTGCTCGACGGGAAGCGCGCGCTGATCGCCCGGGCGATCACCCTCGTCGAGTCCACCCGGCCCCAGCACCGGGCCCTCGCCCAGGAGCTGCTCACCGAGCTGCTGCCGCACAGCGGCCGGGCGGTGCGGATCGGGATCAGCGGGGTGCCCGGGGTCGGCAAGTCGACCTTCATCGACGCGTTCGGCACGATGCTGACCGGGCTCGGCCACCGGGTGGCGGTCCTCGCCGTCGACCCGTCGTCGAGCCGTACGGGCGGCTCCATCCTCGGCGACAAGACGCGGATGGAGCGGCTCGCCGTCGACCCGGCGGCCTTCGTCCGCCCCTCCCCCACCGCCGGCACGCTCGGCGGGGTCGCGAAGGCGACCCGGGAGTCGATCGTCGTCATGGAGGCGGCGGGGTACGACGTGGTCCTGGTGGAGACGGTGGGCGTCGGGCAGTCGGAGACGGCCGTCGCCAACATGGTCGACTCCTTCCTGCTGCTCACCCTGGCCCGCACCGGCGACCAGCTCCAGGGCATCAAGAAGGGCGTCCTGGAGCTGGCCGACGTGGTCGCCGTCAACAAGGCGGACGGCCCGCACGAGCGCGACGCGCGGGCCGCCGCGCGCGAACTGGCGGGCGCGCTGCGGCTGATGCACGGCGCCGACGCGTTCTGGACGCCGCCGGTGCTCAGTTGCAGCGCCCGGGAGTCCTCGGGCCTCGACGAGGTGTGGGGGCGCCTGGAGCAGCACCGCGCCCTGCTCGACTCGACCGGCCGCCTCACCGCCAAGCGCCAGGACCAGCAGGTCGACTGGACCTGGACCATGGTCCGCGAGGAGCTCCTCGACCGGCTGCGCACGAACCCGGCGGTCCAGGAGCTCGCACCGCTCCTGGAGCGACAGGTCAGGGACGGCGAACTGACGGCGACGCTGGCCGCCGAGCGCGTCCTGAAGGCGTTCGGGGACTCCGCCCAGGGCCTGCCCGGCGGGAACGACCGACGCCGGGGGTGACGGGACCGTAGGAGGTCGGTCCGGTCGCCCCCGGCGCGTTCCGGTGGCGCGGCCCCGGTCAGACCCGGTCGGCCGCGATCAGGACGTACTGGAAGGAGCCGTCCTTGTACGACTCGATGAACGCCTCCTCGATGCCGGTGACCAGGGACGACGTGGCCCGCAGCTCCCAGTAGGGCAGGGTCGCCGGGGTCAGGTCGACGACGGCCTGCGGGACGAGCCGGTTGTCGGCCATCGCCCGCAGGTACTCCCGGCGGGAGTGGATGTTGCACTCGAAGTGCGCGTTGATCTGCGAGACCCACTTCGACGGCTGGCCGTACTTCGGGTTCCAGCAGCCGGTGACGGTGACGTACCGGCCGCCGACCTTCAGGAACCGGGCGTGCTCGGCGAAGAGGTCGTCCAGGTCGACGTACATGCTCGACTCGTTGTTCCAGGAGGCGGCGACGCTGCCCTTCTCGAACGGGGTGTCGAGCATGTTGCAGACGCGGGCGCGGACGTGGTCCTCGATGCCCAGCTCCTTCGCGCGCCGGTTGCCGAACTCGGCCTGCGCGGAGGAGAGGGTGACGCCCTCGACCCTGCAGCCGAAGCGCTGGTGGGCCATGACGCTCGAACCGCCCCGGCCGCAGCCGGCGTCGACGAGGGTGTCCTCGTGCCCGATGTCCCCGAGGTGGTCGAGGAGGACGTCGGTCTGCGCCGACTCCAGGCGGTGCAGTTCGGCGACGAGCCTCTTCTCGTACGCGGCGTCCTCCGGGTCCCCGAGGGCGTCACGGTCGACGTCGCCGACGCCGTAGTGGTGGTGGTAGAGCCCGTCGACGTCGCCGAGGCGCAGGTTCACGGGCCGGGCCTCGGCGTTCCAGTAGCGCGCGATGTCGCCCTGGTAGGGGGTCGCGGGGCCGGGGACGAACGCGGCGGCGGTGGTCGTGTCGGTGCTGGTCACTGAGGTTTCCGTTTCTTACCAGAAGTCGGGCAGGCTGTAGCGGTAGGTGTTGGTCCGGTGCCAGTGGTGGTTGCCGTCGACCCACACGGCCACGCCCCGCAGGAAGCGCAGCACGCTCGGGACGGGGCAGGCGGCGGCCAGGGCGGCGGCCTCGGCCTCGAAGTCGCGCATGAGGTCGTTGTGGACCTCGATCGCCTTCAGGTAGGCGTCCTTCTCGGAGAGCGACTCGCGCTCGGCGAGCACCACGGGCAGGTTCAGGTGGCGGCCCGGACTGTCGAGTTCCTTGGTGTACGAGTACAGGTCGTTGACGATGGTGCTGGCGTTGCCGGCGAGGGCGAGGACCCGCTGCATGGCCGGCTGGGCGTGCAGGTCGGCGGGGAGTTCGTAGCCGCCGACGGTGTCGGTGATGGTGGGGCAGGGGCGGAAGTTGTTGAACTGCCGCATCGCGAGGTACTCCCACACCTCCGGCAGGTGGTCGGTCTCGGCCCAGGCGGCCTCGGCGAGGTAGCCCAGGTGCAGCCGGGCCATGTCGTGCCGGTACCGGTCGGCCTGGGAGGGGGTGGCCTGCCGGACGAAGTACTCCATGGCGGAGCGGTACGCGCGCCGGGGGGCGTCCGCGTGGAGCGAGTCCGCCCACTGCGCCTGGTAGGCCGACGTGGTGTGCAGCGGGTCGAGGGCGGTGTGGGCGAGGAGGAGGCGGCCGCCGAGTCCGACGGGGGAACCGCCGTGGTCCTCGCAGTAGCAGTCGTCGACCGCGTTCTCGGCGACCATGAGGCGGGTGGCGACCATCAGGTGGTCGACGGTCGGTGCGTCGGGGTGGCAGGCGACCATGTAGCGGCCGACCAGGAAGCCGTCGAACTCCCCCTCCCAGTCCTCGGGGAACAGGTCGACCTCGTCGACCGCCCACTCCTTGATGCGGCGGCTGACCTCCGCCACGCGCGCGGGATCGGGCTCCGGCACCGGGTGGAAGTAGAGGCCGGGGATCGGCCGCCCCTCCGCCGGATCCGCCGGCTTCCGCGGTGCGGGGGGTTCCGCGCGCGGGACCAGGGAGAGACCCGCCGTGCCCAGACCACTGGGACCGCGCAGGATCCGTTCGAGGACGGGCCGGGGCGGGGGTTCGGGGACGGCGGAGGCAGCGGAAGCGGCGGGTGCGGTGGGAACTGCGGATGCCGTGGGGACTGCGGGGGCGGCGGGGACGGTGGGGGCGGTGGGCAGGGTGAGCGCGTGGGACGCGGCCGTGGGCAGGCTCGACCGCAGGGGGGAGGGCCCGGGCTCGGGCATCCGTGACTCCTTGGAGGGGTGGGCGGGCCGCCCGGTTCCGGGCGTGCTCGCCCGGCCCGGGGCTCCGGGCCGTGCTGGACGGGCGGGTGCGCGGGGCGCCGGGGCCTCAGCGCCTGCGGGCGATCTCCACGTTCTCCAGGACACCGAGCGCGTTGGGCGCCAGGACGGCGGCGGAGTAGTAGGCGGTGACCAGGTAGGAGATGATCGACTTCTCGTCGATGCCCATGAAGCGGACCGAGAGGCCCGGTTCGTACTCCTCCGCCAGGCCGGTCTGCCACAGGCCGATGACGCCCTGGGCGTCCTCGCCGGTGCGCAGGGCGAGGATCGAGCTGGTGTTCTCCGCGCTGATGGGGATCTTGTCGCAGGGCAGGATCGGGACCCCGCGCCAGGACCGGACGCGCCGGCCGTCGAGGTCGACGTGGTCGGGATAGATGCCGCGGGCGTTGAGCTCGCGCCCGATCGCCGCGATCGTGCGGGGGTGGGCGAGGAAGAACCTGGTGCCCCGGCGGCGGGTGAGCAGTTCGTCGAGGTCGTCCGGGGTGGGCGGGCCGGAGTGCGGCTGGATCCGCTGCTTGAAGTCGGCGTTGTGGAGGAGGCCGAACTCCCGGTTGTTGATCAGCTCGTGCTCCTGGCGCTCGCGCAGCGCCTCGACGGTGAGCCTGAGCTGTTCCTCGGTCTGGTTCATCGGACCGTTGTAGAGGTCGGCGACGCGGGTGTGGACCTTGAGGACGGTCTGGGCGACGGAGAGTTCGTACTCGCGCGGCGCGAGTTCGTAGTCGACGAAGGCGCCCGGCAGCGCGACCTCGCCGGTGTGGCCGGACGACATCGGGATCGCGGCCTCGCCGTACTTGTTCTTCGGCAGGTGGGCCCGGGAGCCGAGCTCCCGGACATGGGCCCGGAGGCCGGGTGCCGAGGCCAGGACGGCGGCGAAGTCGGTGCGGGAGAGGGTGAGCAGGGTGCCGGCGGTCTCGGCGGTGGCGGTGCGGCCCCAGCCGGCGTCGGCGTCGAGGAGGGCGCTCTCGCCGAAGTGGTCGCCGTCGGCGAGGACGGCGACGGTGTCCTCGCCGCCGTACTTGCCCGGGCAGGTCTGGCCGATCCGGCCGTGGGCGATCAGGTGGAGTCCCTCGGCGGGGTCGCCGTGCCGGGCCAGCACCTCGCCGGCGCGGAAGTCGCGCTGGACGCACCGGGCGGCGAGCGCGGTCAGCACCTGCTCGTCGTCGAAGCCGCGCAGGAGGGCCAGTTCGCCGAGTTCGCGCGGGATGACCCGGACCCGGGCGCCGTCCTGGACGAACTCGACGCGCCCGTCGCCGACGGTGTGGCTGAGCCGGCGGTTCACCCGGTAGGCGCCGCCCCTGGTCTCCACCCAGGGAAGCATCCGCAGCAGCCAGCGGGAGGTGATCTCCTGTGTCTGCGGGGCGGACTTGGCGGTGTGGGCGAGCCTGCGGGCGGCCGCGGTGCTCAGACTGGACTGCCTGGGCGGCGCGAGCCGCGCTTCCGGGCGGTCGTCAACGGTCATCGGGCGGGCTCTCTTCCACGAAGGCGGTGATCGGCGCCCGGGCGCGTCACACCGCCGCAAGGAGAAACGGGGTGCGGGGATCCGGCGGTTCGCCCTGATCCCGGGGAACAGTAACGGCCGACGCACCCGGCCCACCCCATGGGAACGGGGCCTTTACCTCCATGCAGTGATCTTGGTCCGAACAGGGTTTACCTGCCCGAACGTAGGTTTTCGAGCCATCCGCTCGCGTGTCGGCCAGCGGCCGGGGTCAGCGCCCCAGCCGGGCGTCCAGCCACTGGAGGACCTCGGGGGTCACCGGGTCGGTGATGTCGGCGAACTCCTCGTGCTTCTTCAGGAACTTCGCCACGTACGGGCAGACGGGGACGATGCGCAGTCCGGAGGCGCGCACGTCGGCGAGGGCACGCTCGACGAGGATTCCGGCCAGGCCCCGGCCCGCGTGGGCGTCGTCGACCTCGGTGTGGAAGAAGACCCGCCGGTCGTCGCGGTCGCGGTAGGCCGTCAGACCGGCGCGCTCGCCGTCGACGAGGATCTCGTAGCGGTGCCGGGCGTCCACGCGGCGTACGTCGGGGGCGGAGGCCTGCTGGGTCATGGGGGTGCCTTTCGGATGGCGGGGAGGGAAGAGCGGGGGCGGTCGGGCGTCAGCGGTACGCGCCGAGGGCGTCGTTCATGTGGGTGAGGACGCGGAGGGCGGCGCGCAGGTCGTCGGGGTCGAGGAGCGGCAGCACCTCCTCGCGCTCCCGGTCGAACGCCGCGTCACCGCGCCGCACCAGGCCGGTGCCGGCCGGAGTGAGGCGGACGGCGTTCTCGCGGCGGCTGTGCGGGGCCGGCCGGACCTCCACGAGGCCGGCGGAGACCGCCTGGTCGATCTGGCGGCTGACGGTGCCCTTGGTCAGGCCGAGCCGGTCGGCGACCTGCTGCTGGTTGAGCGTCCCGGGGTGGGCGTCGATGACGGAGAGGACCAGGAACTGCGCCAGGGAGATGCCCAACTCCCGCTGGAACAGCGCCTCTCCGTTGCGGTCCATCAGACCCGCGACCCGGCGGGTGAGGTACCAGAGCGTGGCCAGGTCGTCGGGCAGCGGCGGCTGGTTGTCCATGCGGGCAGGGTATCCCAGGTGTTTGACAGACAACCGTTTCAACTGCAACCGTTGCCGTCGAAACGGTCCTTCGTCCTCCGGGAGTCCCCGTGCGCGTCCTGCTGGTCCTCGACCACCCCTACACCCTCGCCTCGGCCGAGAACGTGCCGCACCGGCGCAGCTTCACCGCCGCCGTCGCGGCCGCCGCCGTGCGCGGAGCCACCGCGGCCGGACACGAGGTGGACGTCATCGACCTGGCCGCCGACGGGTTCTCGCCCGTCATGACCCGGGAGGACCTCGTCGCCTGGCGCCGGGGCGCCGTGGTCGATCCGCTGGTGGGCGACTACCAGCGGCGGCTGCTGGCCGCCGACCACCTGGTGTTCGCCTTCCCGGTGTGGTGGGAGGCGATGCCGGCGGGCACCAAGGGCTTCCTCGACCGGGTGCTCACCAAGGGCGTGGTGTTCGCCGAACGGCCCGGCGCCAAGGGCAATCCGTTCCGCAACCTGATGCCGCGCCTCGGCGGGGTCACCGTCCTGTCCGTCATGACCACCCCGGACAAGGCCTACCGCTGGTGGTACCGCGACCCGCTGACCAAGATCCTCTTCAGGGGCACCTTCGGCAAGATCGGCGTCGGGAACCTGCGGTGGGTCAACTTCGACCGCGTCGCCGGGAAGACCCCGGAGCAGCGCCGGCGGCTGCTCGACGCCACCGAGAAGCGGTTCGCCGCCCTCGCCCCGGGCCGGGGAGGAGCCTCCGCCCGCAAGGGTCCGCTCGCCCGCGGGAGTTCGCTCACCCACAGCGGTACGTGAAGGTCCCCTCGGCCGCGCGGGCGGCGGGCGACGTGATCACCAGGCGCGCCACGGCCCGGTGGGTGCCGGGTCCGCGGAAGGTCCACAGGAGGTGGAGCCGGGCCTCCTCCTGCCCCCGGGCCAGGGTCTCGCGCAGGGGCGCGGACCGGGTCCCGTCGCTGCGTTCCCAGTGGTACGTCAGGGTGCCGGGCCGGCCGTCGGTGCGCACGACGCCCACGACGTCGGCCGTGCCGTCGCAGCCCAGCGGGCTCCCGGGGGCGGTGACGGCGACGTCCCGCACCGCCGCCCGGGGGCCGTACTCCCGCCAGGCGAGGAAGAGCAGGACGGCGGCCAGGACCAGCGCGGCGGGGACGTAGCGGCGGAGCCTCCGGGGGCGGGCCGGGCGGGGCAGCGGGGTGCCCGGCAGGGTGCCGTGCCAGATCTGGACCGCGGTGGGGGTGTTCCCGGCGCGGCGGGCGGCGGCCGCGGTCACCCCCGGCCCGAAGCGCAGGACCTCGCCCTCCCGCCGGTCGGGCACCGGGTCCGGCACCGGACCCTCGAACCAGTGGCTGCCGAGTTCGGTGGCGCTGTAGTCGTCGTCGTTCACGAGATCACGCACCGTCGGACGAAGACCTGCTGGAGGGAACCGCCGTTCGCGGCGGCCGGGTCGGTGGTCGCGCGCGCTCCCCAGGAGCAGCCCGAGCCCCGGAAGGCGTGCGGGAGCGTCAGGGTGTACCGGGTGTCCCCTTCGCGCCGGACGGTCTCGGAGCCGTCCGGCGCGCCCGGCGATCCCTTCTCGTCGCCGGTGAACCACTCGACGAGGAGCGTCACCGGTCCCGTGCCGTCCGTCGTGATCTCGACGGTGGCCTCGCCGGTGGTGGACCCGGTCTGCCGCAGACCCGTGACGGAGACGGCCGTCACGGAGACGGGCGGGGTGGTCGGAGCCGTGGTGGGCGGGGTGGTGGGCGGCGTGGTCGGCGGTGCCGACGGAGGTTCCGTGGTCGGGGTGGGCGGGGTGCCCGGATCGGACGGGGCGGACGGGGCGGTCGGGGTGCCGTCCGTCGGGGAAGGGGTGTCCGGCGGGGCGGAGGACTCCGGAGCCGTCGGAGTCGGTGTCGGAGTCGCAGTCGCAGTCGGTGTGGGCGTGGGCACGGATGCCGAGGGGGAAGGGGAGGGCGCGACCGGCGCGGTGTCCGTCGTCGCGAAGGCCTGCGCGGCCCGGTCCCCGTCCGGCTCCCCTCCCCCGGCCCGTGCTGCGAGGGCGAGCAGCAGCGCCAGGACGAGCGCGGCCGCCCCGGCGGGCAGGCCGCGGGGGAACCGGCGCCGGAGGCGCGGCGCCTTCGGCCGGGTGAACGTGGTCGTGGCGAGCGCGGTCGCGCCCCGGGCCGTACCGCCGGAGGAGGGGAAGAGCAGCGGCAGGAGCGCGGCGAGGGCCGCCAGGCGGCCCCGGCCCCGCTCCTCCCAGTCCGGGCCGTACGCGGCCGTGGCGACCGACTCCAGCTCGCCGACGAACGCGGCGGCGTTCTCCGGGCGTTCGTGCGGCACCTTGGCGAGGCCCCGCCGGATGAGCGGGCGCAGCGGCTCCGGCGCCTCCCCGTCGGGGACGGGGGCCTCCAGGTGCTGGAGGGCGAGCTCGGCGAAGTTGTCGCCCGCGAAGGGCTTGCGTCCGGTCAGGCACTCGAAGAAGGTCGCGGTCGCCGCGTAGACGTCGGCAGCCGGGGAGGCGGGGGCGCCGTTCCACTGCTCGGGCGCCATGTAGGCGGGCGTCCCGGCGACGCCGGGCCTGCTGTCGCGTCCGGTCGCGATCCCGAAGTCGACCAGCTTGGACGACCCGTCGGCGGCGACCAGGACGTTCTCGGGCTTGTAGTCGCGGTGCACGACGCCCGCCCGGTGGGCGGCGGCGAGGCCCAGGAGCGAGCCCTTGAGCACCACGAGCGCGGCCTCGGGGCCGGTCGCGCCCTCCCGGGACAGGAGGGCGCGCAGCGCGACGCCGTCCACCAGCTCCATCACGATGGCCGCGCCCGTCGGCGCCTCGACGTACTCGTGGAACCCGACGACGTACGGGCTGTCCAGCGAGCCGAGCACCCGGGCCTCGGACCGGAAGCCGTGGACGAACGCCCCGTCCGAACGCAGCCGCTCCCCCAGGTACTTCACGGCCACCGGCGTGCCGGTCGCGTCGTGCACGGCGAGCACCACGCGCCCGCCGGCGCCCGCCCCCAGTTCCCGGGTCTCCGTGTACCCCGGGACCACCCACGCGCTCATTCCCGTCCCCCTCCCCGGCGCCACCGCGGCCCTCCCCCCACAGGGACAGATTCTCGCCACGGCCGGTTCCGGCGGGGCCGGCGCTCAGCCCGTCAGGGTGAACGTCTGGGCGGTCGAACCGTCGCAGGGCTGCTGGGACAGCCGGGCCCCGTCGGCGGTCGAGGCGTTGTCGACGGCGAGGCACTTGGCGCTGTGGCGGGCGACGAAGCGGTACCGGCCGCCGGTGCCGACGGCCTCGGGCCGCCACTGCTGGTTGGTGCCGCCCACGTAGCTCCACAGGTGGACCCTGACGCCGGCGGCGGTGGCGGCGGAGCCGCCGTCGACGTCCCAGACGCGGGAGTTGGACTGGTTGACGACCTGGTAGTGGCCGTCGCTCGTGGGACGGAACTGCCACTTCTGGTTGGCGCCCGTGCCGCAGCTCCACTGCTGGAGGGCGGTCCCGTCGGCCGTGCCCCAGTCGGCGGCGTCCAGGCAGGCGCCGCTGTGGGCGCCTGCGACGCGGTACCAGGCGGCCGGGTCGATCGGACCGCCGGGGGCGCTGCCGCCGCCGGTCCAGACGACGGTCGCCACGGCGCCGGCCGGGAGGGTGTGGGCGAGGGACCTCCCGCCCTCGGTCAGGGAGAAGCGCCGGTCGCTGCTCGCGGTGTTGACGACGTAGGCGGCGAAGGAGCCGTCCGGGTTCTGGAAGGCGACGTTCTGCACGCCCCCGGCGCCCTGGCTGGTGGAGCCGATCCGGGTGGCGCCGGGCTTGACGAACTTGGCGATGTGGCCGAGGACGTAGTACTCGGCGTTGCGGATGACGTCGCCGTTCGCGATCTCGACGACGCCGTTGCAGCGGTCGGCGCAGTGGCCCTGGTGCGGGCCGCCGTTCTGATCGAGGGCGAGGTTCCAGTTGACGACGGTCTCGCCGCCGTTGCGCATGTTCTGCACGACGAGGTTCTCCGCGTGCCACCGGAGGGTGTCGGCGAAGGTGGTGGCCGTGTTCGCGCTGTCGGTGCCGGAGCACTCGGTGAAGAAGACGCGCTTCCCGGCGTCGACGACCTGCTGCTGGGCGGAGGGCTGTCCGCCGTAGCAGTGGAAGGCCGCCCCGATGACGCGCTGGATCCCCTGCGTGGAGTCGAAGACCTCCAGTGGGTAGTTCGGGTGGTCCCAGTTGTGGTCGTAGGCCAGGACGTTGGTCGGCAGACCGTTGGCGGTGAGGGTCCGGTCGAGGACCTTCAGGAACGCGGCCTGTTCGGCCGCCGTCATCGCCGTCGAGGGGTAACTGGTGGCGAACTCGGGCTCGTTCTGGACCGTGAGGTCGGTGAGGGTGATGCCCTGCTGCCCGTACGCCTTGATCGCCTTGACCAGGTAGTCGGCGTACGCCTGGTACTGGTCGGCCTTCAGGCTCCCGCCGTTGAGCGAGTTGCCGGTCTTCATCCAGGCGGGCGGCGACCAGGGGGAGCCCATGAACCGGATCGCCGGGTTGAGGGCGGTCGCCTGCTTGACGACCGGGATGATCTCCCGCTGGTCGCGGGCGAGGGAGAACGAGCCCTTGGTGTCCTCGTACGTGTAGGAACCGCCGGAGTTGAAGTCGGTGCCGCCCAGCGGCTGGCGCAGGTAGTTCAGTCCGATGCCCTCGCTCGGGGAGAAGAGCGACTTCATCAGGTCGGCCCGCTTGTCGGCGGGCAGGCCCTGGACGAGGTGGGCGGAGGCCTCGGTGACCGAGGCACCGGCGCCGGTGAACCTCTGCCCCCTGCTGCCGGCGTCGACGCGGATGTCGACGGGCTGGACCGTACCGGTGAAGGGGACGGTCTCGACGGCGAGCTTCCGGGTCCCGTCGGGGGTGGTGACCCAGACCTGGGCGGTGGGGTCGGCGGCCTGGGCGGTACCGGCGCCGGTGGCGCCGAGGCACGCGACGGCGAGGACGAGTGCGGCGCCCGCGGCGCGGGCCCGTGCGGTCGTTCGGTGGGACACGGTGCGGCTCTCCTTCGGTGGGGGTGACCTGACACGAGGGGTGGTGCGTCCGTGCGGAACGTGGCGCGTGGGGTGCGGGCGTCAGCCGAGGTCGAGGTCGAGCGTCAGGCGCAGGTCGCGGCTGGAGCGGCCGACGCGCAGGCGGCGGCGTCCGCCGGCCGGGCGCCAGGTGCGGTGCTCCTCGTCCCAGGACTGGAAGACCCGCGGGGGCAGGGTGAGGGTGACCGTCGCGGTGCCGCCCGCGGGGACCTCGGCGACGGCGAACCCCGCCAGGACGCGGACGGGTTCGCCGGGCGCCCCGTCGGGGGCCTCCAGGTACGCCTGGACGACCTCCCGCCCGGTCCGGGGGCCGGTGTTGGTGAGGGTCACCTCGATCCGGGGTCCGTCAGCCGGGGCAGTGCCGGGGACGGACGGTCCGAGGGCCTCGGCCCGGTCGTAGGACCAGGTGGTCCAGCCGAGCCCGTGGCCGAAGGGGAAGGCGGGCTCGGTGCCGGCGCGGTCGTAGCCGCGGTGGCCGATGTGGAGCCCCTCGTGGTAGTCGAGGACGCCGTCGGCGGGGACGGCGTCGGGGACCGGGACGTCCTCGGCGCGGGCGGGCAGGGTCCAAGGCAGCCGGCCGGAGGGTTCGGCGCGGCCGAACAGGACGTCGGCGAGGGCGTGTCCGGCCTCCTGGCCGGGCAGCCACGCCCAGAGCAGGGCGGGGACCTCGCCGGCCCAGGGCAGCAGGACCGGGGCGCCGGCGTTGACCACCACCACGGTACGGGGGTTGGCTTCGGCCACCGCGCGTACGAGGCGGTGCTGCTGCGGGGTCAGTTCCAGGTCGGGGCGGTCCCAGCCCTCGGACTCGACCTCCTCGTTCGTCCCGACGACCACCACGGCGACGTCGGCCGCGCGGGCCGCCCCGACGGCTTCGGCGATCTCGTCCTCGACGCCGGGGCCGGGCGGCAGGTGGCGCACGTGGGCGGTGACGAAGCGGCCGTAGGAGTCGGCGTCGACGACCCGGAGGTCGATCCTCAGGTCCAGGTGGACCGGTTCGGCGTCCACCCGCACGGTGCGGCGGTGGGTCCCGGGGTGGTTGTGGCTGGACTCCAGGATCAGTTCGACGCCCCGGTCGTCCTCGCCGGTGTGGACCGGTGTGCCGTCGAGGGCGACCGCGAAGCGTCCGGCGCAGCCGAACTCCAGGAGGTGCTCGCCCGGTTCGGCGAGGGTGATCCGGCCGGTCAGGACCACGTCGGTGACGCCGTCCGGCACGCCGAAGGCCCCCCAGTCGCCGGTGCGGCGGACCTCCTCGCCCCGTGGCGTGCCGTCCTCGGAGAAGTACGCGGCGCGCATCCCGGTGAGGAGCGCGGGGTCGACGAAGGGGGCGTGCCGCCGGGACGAGCCGCCGCGGTGCACGGTCAGTCCGACCCCGTCCGGCAGGGCGGCCCGCAGCCCCTCGGCGTATCCCACCGTGCGGACGGCGGGGACGTGGGCGCTGCCGCCGCCCTGGAGGTACGGCTCGACGGCGTTCGGCCCGATCAGCGCCACGCTGCCCAACCGGCCCGGGGCCAGGGGGAGGAGGGCCTGTTCATTGCGCAGCAGGACGGTGCCCCGGGTGAGGACCTCGCGCAGCGCGGCGAAGTCCGCCTCGCCGACCGGTGCGGGGGCGGGCGCAGCCGGCAGGGGCGGGGGCTGCTCGCCGGGCGTCCAGGGCTCGGTGAGCTTGCCGACGCGGGCGGCGAGCCGCATCAGCCGCAGGACCTTGTCGTCGACGGCCGCCTCGTCCACCTCGCCGCGGCGGACCGCCTCGACGAGGGCGTCGCCCCACGGTCCGTCGGGGCCGGGCATCACCAGGTCGAGGCCGGCGACGGCGGTGGCCGCGGTCGTCCGGGCGGCGGCCCAGTCGCTGATCACCGCTCCGTCGTAGCCCCACTCGTCCTTCAGGACGCCCCGCAGGACGCGCCGGTGTTCGAGGAGCGGGGCCGACTCGGTGCCGTCGTCGAGGCCCGAGTACGCGCCCATCACGCTCCACGGCCCGGTCTCGGCGAGGATGCGCTCGAACGGGGCGAGGTAGACCTCGCGGAGCGTACGGGGGTCGATCCTGGCGCGGTACCGGGTCCGGTCCGTCTCGGAGTCGTTCGCGACGAAGTGCTTCAGGCAGGCGGCCACGCCCTCGTCCTGGAGGCCCCGCACGAGCGCCGCGCCGAGCGCGCCGGAGAGCAGGGGGTCCTCCGAGAGGCACTCGAAGTGGCGGCCGGCGACCGGGGTGCGCTGGAGGTTGACCAGCGGGGCCAGGACGACGTCCACCTTCTTCCGGCGGGCCTCGGCGGCGAAGACGCGTCCGAGGCGCTCGGCGAGCTCCGTGTCCCAGGTGGCGCCGGTGGCGCTCGGGGCCGGGGCGAGGAGGCCCGTCTCGCCGGGCACCTCGCCGGTCCCCCGTACGCCCTGCGGTCCGTCGGAGGTGACCACGGGGTGGAGTCCGAGCCTCGGCTCCCCGTGCAGCGTCCACAGGGTCGCGCCGGTCAGCAGCCGCACCTTCGCCGTCAGGTCCAGGGCCTCGATCAGCGCGGCCCAGCGGCTCTCGTCCGCCGCCTCCGGCCGGGCCGGAGGGGCGGTACGCGCGGGCGACAGGGCAGACATGGGGATCCCCTCCAGCCGTGACGACGGCGTGTCGTCGTGGTGACGGCCCCATGAAAACACACCCGCTAAGTGCTTAGTAAGTGGTCTGGCTCACACTCTCCTCAAGCGTCCCCCGAGTCGATCTCCCGGCTTCCGGAGGCACCTATGCTGGCGCGCGTGAGCGACAACCCGGTAGGTAAGACGAAGCGCCCGCCCCGTACGCCCCGCAGTGCCGAGGCCAAGCAGCGACGGCAGGACATCCTGCACATCGCCATGGACACCTTCGCCGCCCGCGGTTACCACAACGCGCCGGTCCAGGAGATCGCCGACCGCGCCGGACTCACCCAGGCCGGGGTCCTGCACTACTTCCGGACCAAGGCCCAGCTGCTCACCAGCGTCCTGGAACTCCGCGACCAGTCCGACATCGAGCAGCTCGGGCCCGACCGGCCGCGCGGGACGGAGTTCCTGCGCCACCTCGTCGACACCGCCCGCCGCAACGCCGAGCGCGAGGGCATCGTGCGCCTGTACGCGGTGCTCTCGGCCGAGTCCGTCACCGTCGACCACCCGGCGCAGACGTACTTCCGCGACCGCTACACCGGGCTGCGCGCCTTCGTGGCCGACGCGCTGCGCGAGGCGGGCGGCCTCGCCGACGACGACGCCCGCGTCGAGCCGGCCGCGAGCGCGGTCATCGCCGTCATGGACGGCCTCCAGGTCCAGTGGCTCCTCGCGCCCGACGCGGTCGACATGGCCGTGTCGACGGAACTCGCCCTGAACTCCCTCCTCACCACGCTCGCGCCGGACCGCTTCCCCGCCGGGGGGTGAAGGGGCCCGGTCGCGACCGGCGTCAGCGGCTCGCGTACGGCAGCAGGGCCATCTCGCGGGCGTTCTTGATCGCGGCGGCGAGGGCCCGCTGCTGCCGGGCGGTCACGCGGGTGACGCGCCGGCTGCGGATCTTGCCCCGGTCGGAGAGGAACCTGCGCAGCAGGTCGGTGTCCTTGTAGTCGATGTACGTGATCCCGGCCGCGTCCAGCGGGTTGGGGCGGGACTTGGCGGGCTTGCGGGGCTCGGGGCGTCGGGCCACGGGGCTTCTCCTTGGGTGGACGTGTCGTGCGTGTCGCACGCGTTGTTCTGCGGTGCGCGTCGTGCGGCGGGGTCAGGCGGCGTCGAGGAGGGGGGCGAAGGCCGCGGGCAGGCGTCTCCACTCCTCCGGCCCGGACGCGTACTCCGCGTCGGTCAGCAGGCAGGAGTCGAGGAGCCGTTCGAGGCCGTCCCGGTCGAGGCCGGGCGAGGTGAAGACGAGGTGCTGGCAGCAGTCGCCGTGGTCGGCGTGCCAGTCGAGCGCGGCGGCGGCCCGGCGTACGGGCGGGACCATCTCCCAGGCCGCGTCCGGCAGCGAGGCGAGCCAGGGGCCCGCGCTCTCCACGCACAGCGCGCCGCCGGCCGCGTCCCAGGCGAGCAGCGTGTCCGGGCGGTCGGCGAGCCAGAACCGGCCGCGGCTGCGGGCCGCCGCGCAGCACAGGTCCTCCAGGGCCTCGTAGAGGCGCTCGGGGTGGAACGGGCGGCGGCGGTGCCAGACGAAGGTGGTCACGCCGGCCTCGTCCGCCTCCTGGGGCAGCAGCGCGCACGCGGGGTGCTGGGCGGCCGCGGCGGCCTCGACGTCGAAGCCCGCGAACGCGGCCCGGGCGAGCTCGGCCGAGGCGGCCGGCACGCGGCGGGCGGTGGGGTGCAGCTGGGCGAGGAGGGCGTGGTCCTCGTCGTCCGCCTCCGCGCTGTCGACCAGGGCGAGGACGGGGGCGTACTCCAGCTGGCGGGCCCAGGTGTCGCCGACGGTCCGCCGATCGGTGGGGGCGGCGGCGAGCCCCGCCTCCGCGAGGTCGTCGCCGTTGGCGAGGTAGGGCAGGACGAGCGCGGGGTCCACGGCGGTGATCACGCCCGTCACGGACAGGCGGTCCCCGCCGTGCCCGGCGATGACCTCGGCCATGGCCCTGGGCTCGACCGAGTCCCACAGTTCGACCACCGCGAGCCGGGTGAGGCCGTCGTCCGCGAGGCGTTCCAGCTCGGGGACGAGGTCCTCGCGCAGCACGCAGCAGGCGCAGTCGTTCACCAGCGGCGTCTCGCCCCGGGAGACGGGCCCGGAGGCGTCCCGTACGAGGCGGAGCACGGTGCCGTCGGGGGCCGAGGCGAGGTCGTGGTGGAGCGCCACGCTCCCCGGGACGGCCCGCAGGAGGCGGTCGACGACCTCCTTGCGGGCCTCGGCGTGGAGCCCGGCGACGATCACGACGGGGAGTTCGCGCACGTGCTCCATCAGCGGGCTCCGTAGCGGCGCTCGAAGCGTTCGACGCGGCCGGCGGTGTCCAGGACGCGGGCGGTGCCGGTGTAGAAGGGGTGGCTCGCCGAGGAGATCTCGACGTCCACGAGCGGGTAGGTGTGGCCGTCCTCCCAGTCGATCGTCTTGTCGCTGGTGATCGTGGACCGCGTGAGGAAGGCGGTGCCGGAGGCCGAGTCGCGGAAGACGACGGGGCCGTAGGCGGGGTGGATGCCGGGCTTCATGGCGGGGACCTTTCGGACGGTGGGGCGGCGGGGGTGGCGGGTCGGGGTCAGCGCTCTTCGCGGAAGTCGACGTGCCGGCGGGCGACGGGGTCGTACTTGCGCAGCACCATGCGGTCGGGGTCGTTGCGGCGGTTCTTGCGGGTGACGTAGGTGAAGCCGGTGCCGGCGGTGGAGCGGAGCTTGACGACCGGGCGGAGTTCGTTGCGTGCCATGCGGCTAGTATATGACAACGGTTTTCATTATCGAAAACCACTCGTCCACGACCCCGCCCCCGAGAGGTGAACCACCCATGTCCGCCCACTGCCAACTGACCGGCGCCAAGACGGGATTCGGCAACACGATCTCCCACTCCCACCGGCGCACCCCGCGCCGCTTCGACCCGAACATCCAGCACAAGCGCTACTGGCTGCCCAGCGAGGGACGCCACGTCCGCCTCACCCTGAGCGCCCGGGCGATCAAGACGGTGGACGCGATCGGCGTCGAGGCCGCCGTGGCCCGGATCCGGGCACGGGGAGGAAAGGTCTGATGGCAAAGAAGAGCAAGATCGCGCGCAACGAGCACCGCAAGGAGGTCGTCGCGCGGTACGCCGCCCGGCGGGCCGCACTCAAGGAGACCATCCGCCGCCCCTCCACCACCGCCACCGAGCGGGAGGCCGCGCGGGCCGAGCTGGGCCGGCAGCCGCGCGACGCCAGCGCCACCCGGGTGCGCAACCGCGACGCCGTGGACGGGCGCCCCCGCGGCCACCTGCGCAAGTTCGGCCTCTCCCGGGTGCGCGTCCGGCAGCAGGCGCACGCGGGTTTCCTGCCCGGGGTGACCAAGTCGTCCTGGTAGGCGCCGGAGTCGGTCCGGCCGCGCCGATCCGCGCGGCCGGACCGGCGCGGTCGGGCACGAGGCCGAGTCCTTGAATTGAAAATGGCATCCATTTTCATCTAGCCTCTTCCTCGCCCCCTCCTCTCCGCACCCCTCTCCCCCGCATCCGTCACCCCCGTCCCAGGAGTCCACGATGGCCGTCCCCAAGCGCAAGACGTCCCGCAGCAACACCCGCCACCGCCGCGCCCGGTGGAAGGCGGTCACGCCGCAGCTCGTGCCGGTCACGGTCGACGGCACCGTCCACCACGTGCCCCAGCGGCTCGTGAAGGCGTACGAGCGCGGTCTCGTCCGCCCCGAGGGCTGAGCGCGTGACCCCGTACGACCGCCTGCCGGTCACGGTCCTGTCCGGCTTCCTCGGCGCGGGGAAGACCACCCTGCTCAACCACGTCCTCACCAACCGCGACGGTCTGCGGGTCGCCGTGATCGTCAACGACATGAGCGAGGTCAACATCGACGCGGCGCTGGTGCGCGGCGGCGAGGCCGCCCTGTCGCGGACCGAGGAGCGGCTGGTCGAGATGACCAACGGGTGCATCTGCTGCACCCTGCGCGACGACCTCCTGGAGGAGGTCGACCGGCTCGCCCGCGAGGGACGCTTCGACTACCTGCTCATCGAGTCCAGCGGCATCTCCGAACCCATGCCGGTCGCCGCCACCTTCTCCTTCCCCCGCGACGACGGCGCCACCCTCGGCGACCTCGCCCGCCTCGACACCATGGTCACCGTCGTCGACGCCGCGAACTTCCTGCCCGAACTCGCGGACGGCGACGAGCTGGCGGCGCGCGGTCTCGCCGCCCACGAGGACGACGAGCGCACGATCAGCGACCTGCTCGTCGACCAGGTCGAGTTCGCCGACGTCATCGTCCTCAACAAGCTCGACCTGGTGGGTCCGGAGGACGCCCGGCGGCTGCGGGCCACGCTGGCCCGGCTCAATCCCGGCGCCCGCGTCGTGCCCGCCGTACGCAGCCACGTCGCCCTCGCCCACGTCCTGGGCACCGGCCTCTTCGACGTGGAGAAGGCCCAGCAGGCGCCGGGCTGGGTCAGGGAGCTGAACGGCGACCACGTCCCCGAGACGGAGGAGTACGGCATCTCCTCCGTCGTGTTCCGGTCCGCCACCGCCTTCCACCCCGGCAGACTGTGGACGTTCGTCACGCGGGACCTCGACAGCGGCGCCTTCGGGAACGTCCTGCGCTCCAAGGGCTTCTTCCGGCTCGCCTCCCGCCCCCGCGTGACCGGACTGTGGTCCCAGGCCGGCGCCGTCGCCCGCTTCGAGCCCTCCGGCACGGACGGCCCCGGCACCGCCCGGGGCCAGGAGCTGGTCTTCATCGGCACCGGCCTGGACGGGGAGGCGCTCCTCTCGGCGCTGGACGCCTGCCTGCTCGCCCCCGGCGAGACCGTGGCGGCCGTGGACGAGTTCCCCGTCTGGGAGACGTACGGAACCGACGACGCGTGCGACGCGCACGAGCACGGGCACGGGCAGACGCACGGGCACGGGCACGCGCACGGGCACGCGCACGGGCCGACGCACGAACACGGGCACGGGCCCGTGTCGGGGGCGGTGGCCTGAGGACTCCGGGCCGGACGGTGGTCGCAGCCACGGCACCGTCCGGCCCGGGCATTTCCCTTCCGGTCCTCACTCCGTCTCTCCGGCCGGCACCTCTCCCGCCAGTACCTCTTCGACCGCCCGCGCGAAGGCCCGGGCCTGGGGAGAGGCGTCCCCGCGGCGGCGGACGAGGCCGAGGAAGGAGTCCGGAAGGCCCCTGACCGGGACGAACGCGAGGGACCTGCGGCGGTCGTGGTGCTCGGCCGTCGAGCGGCACAGGAGCAGCGCGCCCCGGTCCGCCGCGGCGAGCGAGAGGCCCTCCTGAAGGGTGTCGACCAAGGGCCCCGCGGGGATCGGCAGACCGCCCGGTGTCTCCCGGGGAGCCTGTGCCCGGCGCCAGTACCCGGGCGCGGAGTCCCGGACGCCGATCAGGCGGCAGTCCGCCAGCTCCTCCGCCGAGACCGACTCCCGCCCCGCCAGGGGGTGCCGGACGGAGAGCACCAGGGTCTGCGGCTGCCGGGAGAAGACCGGCCCGAGCACCAGGTCCTCCTCCTCCACCGGGAGCAGCACCACCGCGCAGTCCACCTCCTTGCGGCGCACCGGCCCGAACGGATCGGACAGCGCGATCTCCGCCATCTCGATCGCGCACGCCGGACGGCGCTCCTCGAACAGGGCGACGGCCCGCGCCGACCGGTCGTCCAGCGCCCCCTGGAAACCGATCCGCAGCACCCCGTCGGCGCTCCGGGCGGCGGCCCGGGTCTCGTCGACGGCCGCGCGCAGCGCCTCGTACGCCGGGCGCAGCGACGCCAGGAAGGACGCGCCGAGCGGTGTCAGGGCCACCCGGCGGCTCGTCCGCTCCACCAGCGGGGCCCCGATCCGGCCCTCCAGCGACCGGAGCAGCTGGCTGATCCTGCTCTGGGACACGTACAGCCGCTCGCCCGCCCGGCCGAAGTGCAGTTCCTCGGCGAGCACGAGGAAGGCCTCCAGCTCGCGGATCTCCAGACCGGCCATGGTCCCCCTCCCCATCGATCGATGAGCCCGGCTCATCGAAGCATGAGGGATCGGCCGTTGTTCCCGCAGGTCGCGGCGGATTGGCTGGGCCCATGGCACAGACAGAGAGAATCGCAGGCGGGGCCCGGGGGGCTTCGCGCGCCCGGGGCGGCGGTTGGCCCGCCGTGGCCGCCGTCGCCGGTGCGACGTTCACGGTGGTCACGTCCGAGATGCTGCCGGTGGGTCTGCTGACCCCCATCGGCGGGGCGCTGGGGGTGACGGAGGGCACGGCCGGTCTGACGCTGACCGTCACGGGCCTGGTGGGCGCGGTGTCCGCGCCGCTGCTCACCCCGCTGCTGGGACGCTTCGACCGCCGTCCGGTGCTGTGCGGCCTGATGGCGGTGCTGGCCGCCGGGAATCTGCTCGCCGCCTGGTCGCCGCACTTCGCGGTGATGGTGGCGGCCCGGGTCCTGGTCGGCGTCGGCATGGGCGGGGTGTGGGCCGTCGCGGCCGGCCTCGCGGTGCGGCTGGTCCCGGAGCGGTCCGTGGGACCGGCCACCTCGCTGGTCTTCAGCGGCATCGCGGTGGCCTCGGTCCTCGGCGTCCCGGCCGGCACGTACCTCGGCGAACTCGCCGACTGGCGGACGGCGTTCACCGCCGCCGCGGGGCTTGCGCTCGCGGTCCTCGTGGCCCTGGCGGTCCTGCTGCCGGCGCTGCCCGCCGAGCGGGAGATCCGGCTCGGCGGCGTACTGCGGCTGGCGGGGAACCCCCGGGTGGCGACCGGGCTCGGCGTGGTGGCGCTCCTGGTCACCGGACACTTCGCCGCCTACACGTACGTGCGGCCCGTCCTGGAGGAGGTCTCGGGGGCGGGCCCCTCCGCGATCGGCACGCTGCTGCTGGTGTACGGCCTCGCGGGCGTGCTCGGCACCTTCGTCTCGGGCGCCGGTGCCGCGCGGTCCCCGCGCGGCACGCTCCTGGTGATCGGCCCCGTCCTGGCCGGGACGGTCTGCCTGGTGCCGCCGGTCGGCGGCTCGGTGCGCACGGCGGCGGTGCTGCTCGCGGTCTGGGGACTGTCGTACGGCGGAGTCTCGGTCGCCACCCAGAGCTGGCTGCTCGCGGCGGCCCCCGAGGCGCGCGAGGGGGCGTCCGCGCTCTTCGTCGGGGTGTTCAACGGCTCGATCGCGCTGGGGGCGTTCGCCGGGGGCCTCGTCGCGGACGGCCTCGGCGTCGGGGCGGTGATGTACCTGGGCGCGGCCCTCGCCGCCTGCACCCTGGTGCTCACGGTCCGGGGTCGCCCGTAAGCACTCTTGTGGGCGGCTTCCCGCCGGTGGAACGATGCGACGGCAGCCGCCCGACCCGACCGATCCGCCTCACCCGACCCGACCCGATCAATCCTCCAGCCCCGACCGATCCTCCACACCCGACCGGAAGGACCCTCGTGACCGACGAGCAGCAACGGCCCCCCGCGGCGGTCGTGTTCGACGCGCTGGGAGGAGCGTACGAGAAGGCGTTCGCCGGCTCCGAGGCGCACCGGCGCTCGCTGGAGTGGCTGCTCGGACGGCTCGCGCCGGGCAGCCGGGTCCTCGACGTGGGCAGCGGCACGGGCCGGCCCACCGCCGAGACGCTCGCGGGCGCCGGTCACGAGGTGCTCGGCGTCGACGTCTCCCCCGTCATGGTGGAGCTGGCCTCCCGTCAGGTGCCGTCCGCCTCCTTCCGGTGCGCCGACGTCCGTGAGCTGCCGCTCGACGAGGCCTCGTTCGACGCGGTCTGCGTGTACTTCTCCCTGCTCCAGCTCGACCGGCGCGAGCAGACGGACGTCGTCCGGCGGCTGGCGCGGGCGCTGACGCCGGACGGTCACCTGGTCCTGGCCACCGTGCCGCTGGACGTGGAGGGCGTGGAGGCCGTCTTCATGGGGCAGCCGGTGCGCGTGACCAGCTTCGGCGCGCCGGACCTCGTCGCCGTGGCCGAGGGGGCGGGCCTCGACGTGCTGGAGCGCGAGGAGACGCTGTTCACCCCGGCCCATCCGGACGCCGGTCCGGAAGCGCACGTCTTCCTGCACTGCCGCCGGCGCCGGGGCGACACGGTGGACGCCTGACGGGCGACGGGCGTCCGTGGACCGCGTCCTCGCCGGCCTCGCCACGGCCCGCGCCACGGGCCGGGAGGACCCGTCGGCGAACCGCTGAGAGACGCCGGTGGCCTTCCGGGCGGCACCCGGGTGGCTTCCGGGGCGGTCGTGTGAGGGGACGGGGGGCGGGGGGGTACCCGTGACCGGTCCGCAGGTCGCCGGTGGAGGTCGCGATGGAGTCTTCGGTGGACAGGATCGCCGATCCCTGGGGCGGCCGCGTGCCGCACGGGCGCCACGAGCCGTGGCCCGTTCGGGTGGACACCCACCTCGCCGAGGGCGTGGAGCCCGGCATGGTGCAGCGCCGGGTGCGGGCGGCCTCGATCCTGCACTCCGGCGGGGACGCCATGGACATCGGGAGGAGCCGCCGCGGGACGGGGTGGCCGGCGTGCCGGGCCGGCAGGGCGGTGATCCGGACCCGGGTGTCCCCCGCACGCAGGACCTGGTCCTCCCAGGTCTCCAGGCCACGGGCCCGGCGGAAGCCGTGCAGGGTGTTCAGCCGGCGGCGTCCGGGTCGTCCCGGGCCCGGTGTCCGCGGCGCTCCGGTGGCCGCAGTCCGCGGCCCGGGAGGAGTCAGCCGGCGCTTCTCACCACGAGTGACACCACGACCGTCGTCGCACCGGTCGCGCCCAGCGCGACGGCGAGCAGCCGGCGGCGGAGGCGGTCGTAGCGGTCGCCGTACTCGCGGCGGAGTTCGTCCGCGCGCGCGACGGCGTCCCGGAGCATGCGGCGGCGCACGGCGAGGTGCTCCCGTGCGAACGCGCGGGCGATCTCCGACCGCTCCTGGGGTCCGAGCCACTGAAACCGGTCGGCGAAGACGGCGCCGGCCTCCGTGGCCTCGGCCCTGACCCGGTGCGCCAGCAGGTAGCCCTCCAGCCGGTCGATGCCCGCGGCCGCCTCCGCCGCCGGGGTCCGCGGTCTCCCGCGCTCGCCCGTGGCCGCCCCGCGAACGCCCTCGCCGGCCCGGCTCACGGAGGCCCGCGGCTCCCCGCCGTACGCGGTCATGCGTTCCGGCCGGCGTCGGGGCCGTCGTGGGTGGCGGCGCCGGAGTCGTCGAACACGTCCCGCTTGTCCCCCTTGCCCTGGTCGAGGGCGGCGACCTCGGGGTAGTTGAGGTCGAAGGCGGGCGACTCGGAGCGGATGCGCGGGATGGTGACGAAGTTGTGCCGGGGCGGCGGGCAGGAGGTGGCCCACTCCAGGGAGCGGCCGAAGCCCCACGGGTCGTCGACGGTGACGCGGGGGGCGGTCCTGGCCGTCTTCCAGACGTTGTAGAAGAACGGCAGGGTGGACGCCCCCAGCAGGAACGCGCCGATGGAGGACACCGTGTTCAGGGCGGTGAAGCCGTCGGCGTTCAGGTAGTCCGCGTAACGGCGCGGCATGCCTTCGGCGCCCAGCCAGTGCTGGACGAGGAAGGTGCCGTGGAAACCGGTGAAGAGGGTCCAGAAGTGGACCTTGCCCAGGCGCTCGTCGAGCATCCTGCCGGTCATCTTGGGCCACCAGAAGTAGAACCCGGCGAACGTCGCGAAGACGACCGTGCCGAAGACGACGTAGTGGAAGTGCGCGACGACGAAGTAGCTGTCCGTGACGTGGAAGTCCATCGGCGGCGAGGCCAGGATGATGCCGGTCAGGCCGCCGAACAGGAAGGTGACGAGGAAGCCGATCGACCACAGCATGGGCGTCTCGAAGGAGAGCGCACCCTTCCACATCGTGCCGATCCAGTTGAAGAACTTCACCCCGGTCGGGACGGCGATCAGGAAGGTCATGAAGGAGAAGAACGGCAGCAGGACCGCTCCGGTGGCGAACATGTGGTGCGCCCACACCGTCACCGACAGGCCGGCGATCGCGATCGTGGCGCCGATCAGACCCACGTAGCCGAAGATCGGCTTCCGGGAGAAGACCGGCAGGATCTCGGTGACGATGCCGAAGAACGGCAGCGCGATGATGTAGACCTCCGGATGCCCGAAGAACCAGAAGAGGTGCTGCCACAGCAGCGCCCCGCCGTTGGCCGGGTCGTAGACGTGCGCCCCGAACTTCCGGTCCGCCTCCAGGGCGAGCAGGGCGGCGGCGAGGACGGGGAACGCGAACAGCACCAGTACCGACGTCAGCAGCACGTTCCAGGTGAAGATCGGCATCCGGAACATCGTCATGCCCGGTGCGCGCATGCAGATGATGGTGGTGATGAAGTTGACCGCGCCGAGGATCGTGCCGAAGCCGGCGAGCGCGAGGCCCATGATCCACATGTCGCCGCCGACGTACGGCGAGTGCTCCCCGCCGCTCAGGGGCGTGTAGGCGGTCCAGCCGAAGTCCGCCGTGCCCTGGGGGGTGAAGATCCCCGCGAAGGCGATCAGGCCGCCGAAGAGGAACAGCCAGTACGACAGCATGTTCAGCCGGGGGAAGGCGACGTCGGGCGAGCCGATCTGGAGAGGCATGATCGCGTTGGCGAAACCGGCGAACGTGGGGGTGGCGAACAGCAGCAGCATCACCGTCCCGTGCAGGGTGAACACCTGGTTGTACTGCTCGGGCGAGACGATCTGCAGGCCCGGCCGCGCCAGCTCCGCCCGGAGCACGAGCGCCAGCAGGCCTCCCAGCAGGAAGAACACGAACGACGTGATCAGGTAGAGGTGCCCGATCTTCTTGTGGTCGGTCGTCGTCAGCCAGTCCACGACGACCCGCCCCGGGCCCCTTCCTTTCACGGGCACGAGGGCGGGCGGCTCCGTGGCGAGGGTCATGGGAACTCCTGCGGAGGGCTCGGAGGGAAGCACGCGGCAGGGCGACCGTAGACCAATTTTCCCGGCGAAACGAACAAATACGGGCACTCGTCGCGAAACGCTTCCCTTCACGGGTCGCGACCTGCGCCTTCCGGCCGCCGGACGACATGCACCGACGTCATGAGAAGAATGCTCTGAATGAGGCTTTTATGTCGTTCTTATGGGTAAGCAGTGGACAAGCACCGTCCCACTGGAGGTCATCATGGCGTCGACCCATCGCGCGCCCATCGACGAGCACCCCGACCTGATGGAGCTGCGGGCCCGGCACGACCGTGCCGCCGCCACCCCGCGGGCCCAGATGATCGAGGCCCTGGCCCTCGTCACCGGTCTCTACCTCGCCGCGTCCCCGTGGATAGCCGGTTTCAACGGCTTCACCACCCTCGCCGTCACCAACCTCATCGCCGGCATCGCCTACATGCTGCTCCTCGGCGGCCTCGGCAACTCCTACGAACGCACCCACTCCATGGCCTGGGCCGCCGCCGCCATCGGCGTCTGGACCTGTGTCGCCCCCTGGGTCGTCGCCGGGGACGTCGCCCACACCCGCTCCATCACCAGCAACCTCATCACCGGCGCCGTCGCCACCCTCCTCGCCCTCGCCGCCGCCTCCGCGGCCCGGGACCGCGCCGGCGACACGCGCGGCGGCTCCGGCGCGCGCGGACGCCGCGGGATGCCCGACGACCGCTGAGGCCGCCGACGGACGGCCGTGATCACGGCGCCGGACCCACCGGCCCGGACGCGACCGTCCCACGGCTCCGGGGCGCCCCGGGCCGCACGGTTTCCGCCGCGCGGTCCGGGGCACACGCGCGAAACGGGATGTCCCCCGTTCGGAGTAAGGAGACGGCTGATGCTGATGGCCCACCCCTTGGTGCTGGAAAACCTCGTCGAGCAGTACGGGACGCTGCGGACCCTGTACGCCGAGAACGGTTCGGCCGAAGTGCGCCGCCAGCTCGAGGACGTCACCTACACCCTGTGCGTGTCCACCGGCACCCGTGACGTCGACGCCGCCCTGATCGCCTCCCGCCGCCAACTGGCCCGTGCGCGTTCCGAGATCGACTTCGCGCTCGTCGGCTGACCACGACGGCCGCACCGCGCCGCGGGCACCGCACGGCACAGGGGCGGCTGCCGGCTCATGAGCCGGCAGCCGCCCCTGTGCCGTGCGGTGACGCGGTTCTCAGTACCCCGCCTGTCCCCCGCCACCGGAGGTGTGCTTCACGTCGTCGGCGGCGTCACGGCCGACCTGGCGCAGTTCCTGGGCGGTCTCCCGGCCCGCGCCCTGCGCGTGCTCCTTGGTCGTCCCGACGGCCTCCTGGGCCGTGTTCTTCACCGACTCGACGGCGTCCGCGGCAGGGCCGCGCAGTTCCTCCCGGACCTCCTGCGCCGCGTCCACGGCCGTCCGCTTCACCGGTTCCAGCAGTTCGTCGGAGTGCTCCTTGAGCTGCTGCCCCAAGCGCTCCTCCGCCTCGGTGGTCGGCAGGAGGGCCGAGGCCAGCATGCCCGCGCCGAAGGCGATCAGGCCGGCGGCCAGCGGGCTGCCCTGCGTCTGCCGGCGCACCCGCGCCGGAGCCTGCTGGACCGCTTCGCTCACGCTGTCGCCCGCCTCCCGCGCCGTGTCCGCGACGCTGCCCGCCGCCCGGTTCAGACCCTCGGACGCCCCGTGCGCCGAGTCGTGTGCGCTGCCCATGACGCGCTCCTTCACTCCGCTCACCTGGTGCCGTATCGAATCGGCCTTGCGACGTGCGACCCTGCCCGGGGTGATCCGGTCGGCCAAGCGGTCGACGTTGCGGGCCAGATGGGCCCGCCGTTCTTCCACGTCGTTCCTCAGCTCGTCGGGTGTCGTGCCCACTTGGCGTCCTCCTTCAGGGTCTCCACGGTCTGTTCCGGCTTGAGGTTGACGGTGCGCAGGCGCTTGCGCCCGGCGGAGTAGAGCACACCGCCCACGACCGCCCAGAGAGCGGTGACGATCAGTGCCGCCCAGGCCAGGTTCATCACGTTGGCCAGGGCGAAGACGACGGTCAGACTGCCGAGCAGCGCCACCAGGTGGGCCGCGTAGCCCGCTCCGCCGAGCATGCCGGCCGCCTTGCCCGCCTTGACGGACTCCTGCTTGATCTCGGCCTTCGCCAGCTCGATCTCGTCCCGGACGAGGCGGGACAGGTCCTGACCGATCTCGCTGACCAGATCGCCGATCGACGGTTCGGGCGCCTCGCCCGGCGGCACGGCCGCCGAGGTGGGGCGCTCCTGGAAGGAGAGGGCCATGGTCAGATCCCCCCCGCCGGACGCGAGGGGCCGCCGTACGTCTGTCCGCCGCCCGCGGGCGGATGGTTCGGCGGGGCCGGCGTGACGTGCGGGGGCTGGGACTGGCCGTAGGTGTCCAGCGGGTCCTCGTACGTGCCCGGCGTGGTGCGCGGCAGGGGTTCGGGGGCCGTGAGGGGGCGCTCCGTGCCGTACGTCCCGGTGCGCGGTTCCGGAGAACGGGTCTCCCCGCTCCTGTCACCCGCGCCGCCGGAGGACGCCGCGCCGATGCTCTTGCCCGCGCGGGCCACCACGAAGCCGGCCAGCGCCGCGCCGGCGAGGAAGACGCCCGGGCGTCGGCGGGCGAAGCCCTGCAGGTCGCTCACCAGGCCGTCGGGGCCGCGCTTCTCCATGTGGGAGGCCACCTGGTGGCCGCCGTCGGCGGCCCGGCGGGCCAGACCGGCCACCGTGGAGTCCGGCTTGCCGTTCTCGCCCAGTTCGCGCAGCTCCTGCGACAGGCGCCGTACGTTCTCCGCGAGGCGCTGGGTCTGGGTCTCGGCCTGGCCCTGCAACTGGGTGCGCAGTTCGCCCGCCAAGTCCTTGGCCTGGGCCGCGGCTTCGCCGACGACGTTGCCGGCCTGCTCCTTCGCCGTGCCGCCCACTTCCGCGGCCTTTCCGCCCACCAGCGAAGCACTCTCTCCCGCCTTGTCCTGAGCGGTTCGCGCTACTTCCGCCGCCCTGCTCTCGTTCTGCCGGTTCGAGTCCTGGAAGTCACTCAAGGCTCCTCCTGGGTGCTGGAAGGGGTTCTGTCTGCTTGCTGAATCCCGCATCTGCCCCCGTCCGGTCCGCTCATACGCCCGAATGTCGAGCCAATGCCGAACTTTTCGTCATCCGGCACGCTCGCGCCCCGGTCAGGGACGCGGGTTCACGCGCTGCCACCGCGGGCGGGCGTCGGGACCACGGCGTCCGGCGACGGACGCGCAGCGCGGGCACACCCGCCGCACCCGGTCGGCGGCGCCGCCGGACTCGGGGAACACGTCGGTCCGGACGACGTGCGACAGCCGCGTCGGCCGGGAACGGTGCAGGGAGAGCCCGCACACGGTCTGGTTCATGCCCTGTTCCCAGGCGTGGACCTCACCGGCGGGCAGTCGGCGGCCGTCCTCCTCGTCCGTCCGGCTGCCCGAGGCGGCCACCGCGTGGCGCTTCCCGTCCGCCATGCCCGGCCCCTACCCGGGGCGGTACCGGCCATGCGGAGCGGCGGCGGGCCCGGCCCCGGGCAGCGCCACGCGCCCCTCCGCCCCGGTCGGCGCACCGGCGCCGGCCCTCCACCGCCCCGCGAGGACCCCTGCGGGCGGTGAACCGTGCCGCAGTGGGTAATCGCCCTCGGGGCACCCGTACGCGGTTGCCGCGAAGCCGTACGAACCGTGCCGAGGGAAGGAACGGAGCCATGCAGCAGAGCACCCCGTCGCAGGCCGAGGGAGAACGGCCCGAGGAGAGCCGTCCGGAAGGGACCGGGCACCGGGACGCCGAGCCGGAGCGGACCACGCCGTCGCAGGCCGAGGGGGAGCGGGAGCCGGACGACGACGAGGGCGCGTAGCGACGGCCGGCTCCGGGCCGGGGCCTCGCCGCCCGTCGTACCGCAGGAGGACCGTGCTCCGTTTCGCTGGCCACGGGCCGGCCACAGGAGGTCCATGACTTCTGCCCCGGGCCTCGACGGCCACCGCCCCGCGGGGCGGAACGGACGCGGCCGTCGACGCCGTCCGGTGGAGACCGTCCTCATGGATCACGACGTACGCGGGAAAGGGCCCCCTCGTGCATCAGCTCAAGGAAGCGTTCCGGCGCTCGGGCGAGGCCTGCTCGCCGCAGGAGGAACGCCGGCTCGGGGGCACCTCGGGGCCGTCGTCGCGTTCGGCGCCTACACGGCCGCCCGGGGCGCGGCGGTCCGCAGACGCGGGGTGGAAGCGCCCGACCGCCACGACCCCTGGGACGTCCCGCTGACGGCGGCGGCCGTGTTCCGGCTGAGCCGGCTCCTCGCCAAGTAGCCCGTCACCGGCCCCCTCCGGGCGCCGTTCACGCGGTACGAGTCGGCCACGGGCCCCGCGGAGGTGGGCGGGAGTCCCCGTGGAGGCGCCGCCAGGTCGACCGTGGGCGAGCTGATCACCTGCCCGTTCTCTGCCTGAGCGTCTGGCTGACGGCCTCCTTCACCGGCGCCCGCCTGCTGTGGCCCCGCGCCACGCGGGCCGTGGCGGGCGGCCCCACCGCCCCGGCGCTCGCCGACGCCCTGCAGCTCGGGTACGACCGTCTGCCGCGGGAGGACGGCGAGTGAGGCGGACTGCCCGCGCGCCCGCTCAGGAAGGCGGCGGCGCGTGCCGTCCGGCCCGTGATCCCGCGTACGCGGCGAGGCGCAGCGACCGGAGGCGGTCGACGGGGTGGAAGCCGGGCAGGAAGTTGAGGTAGGGGTCGAACGCGCCGCCGTCCGGGAGGGCCGGGGGCGTCTCCCCGTGCAGGGTGAGCCGGGCCAGGGGCCGCCAGGCCGCGCCCGCTCCCCCCGCCCCGAAGCAGAGCTGGAACACCACGGGCCGCCCGGCGACGGCGGTCCCCACCGTCGCGGGATCGGCGGGGATCCGCGGGGACCCGGGCACCGGGAACGCGGCCACCACTCCCCGCCGCCCGCCGACGACGTACGACAGGAGGCTGGAGTACGGGCCGGCCGTGGCGGACGTACGGGGAAGCGGTACGTGGCGGGTCCACCGGCCGCGGCCGCCGGTCGTGAGCAGCAGGTCCAGGGGACGGTCCGGCCCGCCGGCCTCCTCCACCCGCAGCGCGAGGCCGAGGCCGTCCGGCAGCGGGTGCGGCAGCCCGGCGCCCCGGGACCAGCGGGCCGTCACCGCGTGGGAGCCGGGGACGTCGAGCCACGGCACGTCCCAGTGGTCCCGGCGGCCGGGCACGGCGAGGCGTCCCGCGAGGGCCGTGCCACGGGGGTGCAGGGCCGGCCGGTCCCCGCGCCGGCGGGCGGCGGTCCGTGCCGTACGGAAGGCGATGCGGTCGAGGAGGTCCATGGGGCTGTCCGTTCCTGATGCCGAGGGCGGTGCGGGCGGGGCCCGGTACGACCGTCGTCTGCCCCGGATCGCGCCGATCGACCGGACCGCCCGGGACGGGACACCCCGACGGCCGAACCGGAGGACCAGGTCTGTTCCCGGTGCTCCACGGGCCAGGAGCGGGGCCGGAGGCCGCGAGGAGGCAGAGCCTCGGCGGGACCGGGTACGACGCGACGCGGGAGAGGTCCGAGCGCAGGCGGTTCCCCGGGCCCGGGGAAGAGCGGGACCACGCGGGGCGGACGGGGGGCGCACTCCGCCACCCCGCGCCCCGCGCCTCCCGGGCGGGGCCCGGCAGACGGAGGTCAGAGCTCGAAGACCGCTCCGCGCCAGGTCCATCCCGCGCCGAGGACCGCGGCCCGCAGCGGGTCCCTCATGTCCGAGGTGTCGAAGCGGTGGAACTCCGCCGCCCGGGGGGGCGCCCTCGGCTCCCCGCTCGGCCGACCGGCGCCACGACACCGTCCTCACCTGCCCTCGCGACCCTTCCGCCGACACGACCGGTCCGGGCGTGCCGCCGACCCACGAGACCTCGAACCGGCGACCGAGGGCGCGGACTTCGTGGGACGCCGGGACCAGACGCGTCCCGAACCGGGTGACCCGGCTCACCCGGGTACGGGCGAAGAAGGTGTGCCAGGCGGGATCCGAGATCCGCCATTCCGCCACGAGGTCGGCACCTTCGGGGCCACCGCCGCGCACGACGAACGGCACGTCCGGCCCGTTGAGCGCGAGCAGCGCCGCCCGGACCTCCTCCGCGGAACGCGGAGCCGTACCGCGGTCGGGGTGTTCGGTGCCGGTCAGTCCGTCGAGGAGGCCCATCCGCTCAACCTGAACGAACGGGCGACCGCGCCGGCACCGCGCCTCCCGCTCGGGCGCTCAGGCCTTGCGGGCCAGCAGGTGGATCTCCTGGAACTGCCGCCGGTCGGTGGGCTGCGGCTCGCGGACCGTCCGGGCCACCTCCGCGAGGCCGGATCCGCGCAGCGTCGCGGCGAGGTGGTCGGGCCACCACCGGTAGGCGGGCGCGACCGCGTGGTCGAAGACCTGCGTCGGGTGCGACGGGCCCTCGCTCCCCGAGAAGGCGATCAGGAGGTGGCCGCCGGGCGCCAGGACGCGGTGGAACTCCGCCAGGACAGCGGGGAGTTCGCCCGGTGGGACGTGGATGACGGACCAGCGCGAGAGCACGCCGTCCAGCGCGCCGTCGGCGATGTCGAGGGCGGCCATGGAGCCCACGTCGAACCGCAGGTCCGGGTGGGCCCGGCGGGCCAGCTCGATCATCGCGGGAGAGGCGTCGACGCCGAACGCCGACAGGCCGAGGCCGTCCAGGTGGGCGGTGACGTGGCCGGGCCCGCAGCCCAGGTCCGCGACCCGGCCCTCCCCGTCCGCGCGTACGACCTCGGCGAAGACGCCGAGCATCGCGCGGTCCAGGGGGCTGTACCGCAGCGAGTCGCGGAACATCTCCTCGTAGGTGGGGGCGACGGCGTCGTAGGCCTCGCGGGTGGAGGCGTGAACATCGTGTTCGACCATGCCCGTGACAGTAGCCAGGGGGCGATCGGGTGGAGCACGGGGGCCTTCCGGTCGCGGCGTGGACGTCCTGCTCCGCGCCGGGCCGGGAGGCCCCTGCCCCCGTCGTGCCTCAGAGGGCGCCGACGATGTCCTCGACCCGGGCCTTCGCGTCGCCGAAGAGCATCGAGGTGTTCTCCTTGAAGAAGAGCGGGTTCTGCACGCCCGCGTATCCGGAGGCCATCGAGCGCTTGAACACGATGACCTTGCCGGCCTCCCAGACGGTGAGGACCGGCATGCCCGCGATCGGGCTGCCGGGGTCCTCGGCCCCGGCCGGGTTGACCGTGTCGTTGGCGCCGATCACGAGGACGACGTCGGTCTTGGCGAAGTCGTCGTTGATCTCGTCCATCTCCAGGACGATGTCGTACGGCACCTTGGCCTCGGCGAGGAGCACGTTCATGTGGCCGGGCAGGCGCCCGGCGACCGGGTGGATGCCGAACCGTACGTCGACGCCCCTGGCCCGGAGCTTCGAGGTGAGCTCCGCGACCGGGTACTGCGCCTGGGCGACGGCCATGCCGTACCCGGGCGTGATGACCACGGACCGGGCCGAGCCGAGCAGTTCGGCGGCGCTCGCGGCGGTGATCTCGGTGTGCTCGCCGTAGTCGACGTCCGAGCCGGACGCCGCCTCGATGCCGAAGCCGCCCGCGATGACCGCGAAGAAGGAGCGGTTCATCGCCTTGCACATGATGTAGCTGAGGTAGGCGCCGGACGAGCCGACGAGGGCGCCGGTGACGATCAGCAGGTCGTTGCCGAGCAGGAAGCCCGAGGCCGCCGCGGCCCAGCCGGAGTAGCTGTTGAGCATCGAGACCACGACCGGCATGTCGCCGCCGCCGATCGAGGCCACCAGGTGCCAGCCGAGGGCGAGCGCCAGGACCGTCACGGCGATGAGCAGCCACAGCTCCGGCGTGATCACGAACCACACCGTCAGGGCGACGAACAGGCCGAGCGAGCCGAGGTTCAGGGCGTTCTTGCCCGGCAGCACAAGGGGCTTGGAGTCGATCTTCGCGGCGAGCTTCAGGTACGCCACGACGGAGCCGGTGAAGGTCACCGCGCCGATGAACAGGCCGATGAACACCTCTGCGTGGTGGATGCCGAGGGTGCCGAGCGCGTCCAGGGCCTTCGCCTCGTGGCCGTCCGGGTCGTGCTCGACGTTCAGGAAGCCGTTCCAGCTGACCAGGACGGCGGCCAGGCCGACGAAGGAGTGCAGCAGCGCGATCAGTTCGGGCATGCCGGTCATCTCGACGCCGCGGGCCCGCTGGAGGCCGATCAGCGCGCCGATCAGCATCGCGACGCCCATCAGGCCGAGGCCGGCGGTGCTGACGTCGCCGTCCACCGCGAGCACGACCGTCGCGACGAGCGCGACGCCCATGCCGAGCATCCCGAACGCGTTGCCGAGCCGGGCCGTTTCGTGCTTGGAGAGTCCCGCCAGCGCCAGGATGAACAGCAGCGCGGCGACGAGGTAGGCCGCCTGGGCGGCAATGGTCGCAGACATGTCAGCTCCGGTTGAACATGGCGAGCATGCGACGCGTCACCGCGAAGCCGCCGAAGACGTTGATACTGGCCAGGAGGATCGCCACGGACGACAGCACCGTGACCGCCGTGCTGGTGTGGCCGATCTGCAGGAGCGCGCCGACGACGATGATCCCGGAGATCGCGTTCGTCACCGACATCAGCGGCGTGTGCAGCGCGTGGTGGACGTGGCCGATGACGTAGTAGCCGATCACGATCGCGAGCACGAAGACCGTCACGTGGGGCAGCAGCGCCGCCGGCGCGAACGCGGCGAGGAGGAAGAGGGCCAGGGCGCCGAGGGCCACGCCGCCGAACCTCTGCCGCACCGTCATCGGCGCCTTCCCGGGCGCGGGCTCCACCGCGGCCGCCGCGGGCGCGGGGGCCGGGGCCGCCGAGACCTGGACCGGCGGGGGCGGCCAGGCCGTCTCGCCCTTGCGCACGACGGTGATCGAGCGCTGGACCGGGTCGTCCCAGTCGAGGACGAGGCGGGCGTCCTTGTCGGGCGTCATCAGCTTCAGCAGGTTCACCAGGTTGGTGCCGTACAACTGCGAGGCCTGCGCGGGCAGTCGGCCCGCGAGGTCGGTGTAGCCGATGATCGTCACGCCGTTCTCCGTGACGGTCTTCTCGCCCTTCACCGTGCCCTCGACGTTGCCGCCGTTGGCGGCCGCCATGTCGACGATCACCGAGCCCGGCTTCATGCCCGCCACCATCTCGGCGGTGATGAGCGTCGGCGCGGGACGGCCGGGGATCAGCGCGGTGGTGACGACGATGTCGACCTCGCGGCACTGGGCTGCGTAGAGCTCGGCCTCGCGCGCCTTGTAGTCGTCGCCCATCTCCTTGGCGTAGCCGGTCTTGGAGACCTCGGTCTCGGGGGACTCGATCGACAGGTACTCGCCGCCGAGCGAGCGCACCTGGTCGGCCACCTCCGGCCGGGGGTCGGTGGCGCGCACGATCGCGCCGAGCGAGCCCGCGGCGCCGATCGCCGCCAGGCCGGCGACGCCGGCGCCCGCGACGAGCACCTTGGCGGGCGGCACCTTGCCGGCCGCCGTCACCTGACCGGTGAAGAACCGGCCGAACTCGTGCGCCGCCTCGATGACGGCCCGGTAGCCGGCGATGTTCGCCATCGACGACAGCACGTCCATCGACTGCGCCCGGCTGATGCGCGGCACGGCGTCCATCGAGAGCGCGGTGAAGGGGCGCCGGCCCAGGTCCTCGACCATCGCCGGGTCGAAGGCCGGGGAGAACAGGGCGATCACCGTCGCCTCCGGCCGGACCCGGTCGAGCTGGGACGGGGCCGGGGCGTTGACCCCCAGCACCACGTCCGCCGCCACCGCGTCGCCGACGGTCGCACCGGCGGCCTCGTAGGCGCCGTCGGTGAAGCCGGCCGCGACGCCCGCGCCGGGCTCGACGACCACGCCGTACCCCAGTTTGCGGATCTGTTCGACCGTGGCCGGCGTGGCCGAAACGCGACTCTCACCTGCCCGCGCTTCCTTGAGGACTCCGACAATCACGAGTGTTCTCCGTTCGCTGCTCTGGCCGTCAACGGCGTGTTCCGACTCGATCAGAAGTGCGCCCGCGATGGTCCGGAGCACGCCGCTCAGCTTGACGCCGAGACCTCTTCTTGAACAGCACCCGCCGGTGAGGCACACGCAACACTTGACGGGCCCGGGGGCCGTACTCCACGCGACGGCGTACGCCCGTACGGCCCGGAGCCGGAACCGGGGCCTCAGCCTCAGCCTCAGCCGATCCGGGCTCCCGCGCCGCTGACCCGGACGCGCGGGTCGCCCGCGCGCAGCGTCACCGTGAGTTCGCCGGGCCGGCCCAGGTCCTCGCCCTGGTGCAGGGTGAGGACGGCGTCCTCGGGGACCAGGCCGAGGTCGCGCGCGTAGGCGCCGAACGCGGCGGCCGCGGCGCCGGTCGCCGGGTCCTCGACGACGCCGCCGACGGGGAACGGGTCGCGGACGTGGAAGACGGTGGCCGACTCCCGCCACACCAGCTGGACCGTGGTCAGGTCCAGGCGGTGCATCAGGGCTTCGAGGCGCGCGAAGTCGTACGCGAGGTCGGCGAGACGGGCGCGGGTCGCCGCCGCGAGGACGAGGTGGCGGGCGCCGGCGAAGGCGATGCGGGGCGGGAAGGCGGGGTCGAGGTCGGCGGCCGGCCAGTCGAGCGCGGCGAGCGCCTCCGCGAGGTCGGCGTCGGCGATCCCCCCGACGTGCGGCTCGACGCTGGTGAGGGTGGCCCGGAGCGTCCCGTCCTCCTCGGTCACCTCCACCGGCACGGTGCCGGCGGGCGTCGCGAACACCAGCTTCCCGGGGCCCGTCCGCTCGGCGAGCGCGAGGGCGGTGGCGACGGTGGCGTGTCCGCAGAACGGCACCTCGGCCTTGGGACTGAAGTAACGGATGGTGTACGCCCGTTCCCCCTCGCCGCCGAGGCCCTCCGGGGGCGCGGTCAGGAACGCGGACTCCGAGTATCCGAGACCGGCCGCGATCGCCAGCATGGCCTCGTCGTCGAGGCCGGTGGCGTCCAGGACGACACCGGCGGGGTTGCCGCCATCGGGGGTTTCGGAGAACGCGGTGTAGCGCAGCACCTCGGGCTGCGGCGTGTCGATCGTCATGCTCGTGGCAACCCGGGGCGGGCCCGGGGCTATTCCTGGCCCGGAGCTCCCTCGGTCGCGGGGAGCAGGTCCCGCGCCCCAGGCGCGCGCCGTACCCGTCCGGCTGGGGTCGACCTCCATGGAGATCACGGAGACCGTCCGCCGCCGGACGTCGGAGCGCGTGCGCGACACCCTGGAGCGGCTCGCCGCCGAGCGGTACGTGTGGCTGTCGACGTCCCACCCCGAGCACGGGCCGCACCGGGTGCCACAGTAGTGTTCCCGCCACCGTAAGCCGACCGGGAGGATCCAGAGAATTGACCGGCCTGTCCCCTTTCCCGCTGCCGTTCCAGGCGTCCCGTTCCACGGCGTTCGCGACGCCCCGGACGCTCCGGGAACTCCAGATGATGCGGTGCAGCGCGCACCTTCGGGCGAAGCCGGGATGGTTCGACAAGAGGAACGACGCCGAGGTCGTCGCCCGGTGGACGCGTGAAGCCGTCGCCCAGGGGCTCACCGAAGCGCAGGTACGGTACGTGCTCGCCGAACTCGCGCACTACGCCGCGCTGCGGGACGAACGCACCGGCGTGGAGGTGTCCGGCGTCGACGGTGTGTGGCAGTCGGACACGCTGGTCGACGAGGAGCTCCGGTCCCGGCTGCGCGAGGCGGTCCGGGTCCTGGAGGAGGTCCCCGAAGCGGAGAGGGACTGGCACCCCGGATCCGACGGGCAGGTGCTGGACCTGGTGCACCCCTCGCTCTTCTGCCTGGTGAGGGAGGTGAGCGGCGCTCCTGAGCGGGCTTGGCTGAACCCGACGACCGCTTACTCGAAGCACGAGTTCTCGGAGCGGTTCCAGTGGCTGCCCACGGACGTCGACGTCAGCGACGACGGCGCCGTCTCCTTCCGCTCGTACGTCAACAACGTCCACCCCGAGACCCATCGCGAACTGGCCGCCGTCCTGCCGGACCTGTTCGCGCGCATGCGCCCGCTCTTCGAGAACGTGCTCACCGATCTGCGCCGTCCGCGGCCCCTGCGGATCGAGGCCGACCCCTACGGCTGGTACGACTCGAAGCCCGAGTATCCGGACAAGTCCGCCTACGGCGACGACGCGGCCTACCAGGAGGCCCGCAGCGCGTGGGAGGAGGCCGCGGACGACTGGTGGGAGAACCGCAGCCCGGTCGTCCCGGACGCCCCGATCTTCACCCCGCCCGAGGCGCCCGGCACGTCCGCCCGGGTCGACCTGCGCGGCCGCGGCCTCCAGGTGATCGTCAAGCTCGCCACCCTCCACCTCACCCCGGAGAAGCCCGAGTACGCCGGCGGTTCCTGGCACGTCGAGGGGATGCTGAACGAGCGGATCGTCTCGACCGGCATCTTCTACTGGGACAGCGAGAACGTCACCGAGAGCCGGCTGGGTTTCCGGGCGGCGCTCGACGATCCGGACTACGAGCAGAACGACGACGACGGTCTGCGCGAGGTCTACGGCCTGGAGGACGAGGACGCGCTGAACCAGGTGCTGGGATCGGCGTCGACCCCGGCGGGCCGCTGCCTGGCGTTCCCGAACGTCCTGCAGCACCGTGTCAGCCCGTTCCGCCTCGCGGACCCCACCCACCCGGGACACCGCAAGATCCTCGCGTTCTTCCTGGTCGACCCGTCGGAGAGGATCGTCTCGACGTCCGACGTGCCGCCGCAGCAGCCCTGGTCCGACACCTCGACGATGACGCGCGAGCAGGCCGAGGAGTACCGCGAACAGCTCATGCGGGAGCGCAAGTTCTTCGTCGCCGAGCACAACGAACAGCTCTACGAGCGGGAGTTCTCGCTCTGCGAGCACTGAGCACCGGAGGACCGGCGGCCCCCGCGGGCTACCGGGCGGGTCCGGTGGCCCCGTCAGCCAAGAGGGCTTCGGCGGCGGCCGTCGCCACCACCTCCGCGAGCGCGGACAGGGCGGGCGAGTCCAGCTTCCACTGCTGCCAGTACAGCGGGACGTCCAGGGGCCGCGAGGGTGCCAGCTCCACGAGCCGGCCGGAGCGCAGGAGCGGTTCCGCCTGCGGTTCGGGCACCATGCCCCAGCCGAGGCCGAAGGCCACCGCGTCCCGGAACCCGTCGGACGTGGGCACCAGGTGGCGGATCCGCCCGGCGCCCGAACGGCCCCGCGTGAGGGACCGGACGAAGGCGTCCTGGAGGCCGTCGCGCCGGTCGAAGGTCACGGTCGGGGCCTCGCGGAGGTCCTCCGCCAGGGCCCCGGTGAGGTGGTCGGCGACGAACCCGGGTGCGGCGACGGCCCGGTAGCGGGCCAGTCCGAGCCGCCGCACCGTGCAGCCGGCCACCGGGTCGGGCGACGAGGTCACGGCCGCCATCACCTGCCCCTCGCGCAGCAGGGCGGTGGTGTGGGCCTCGTCCTCCCGGTACAGCTCGAAGCAGATCGGCGGGTCCTGCGGGACCCGGGTGAGCGCGGGCAGGAACCAGGTGGCCAGGGAGTCGGCGTTGACCGCGACCGGGATCCGGACGGGCCCCTGCTCGGCCGCCAGGCCCAGTTCCGCGCGGGCGTCCCGTTCCAGCCGCGCCAGCTGGCGGGCGAACCGCACCACCACCTCGCCGGACTCGGTGGGGCGCACCGGTTTGACGCGCATCAGCAGGACCCGGCCGGTGCGCTGCTCCAGCGCCTTGACGCGCTGGCTGACGGCGGAGGGGGTCACGTGCAGGGCGGCGGCCGCGGCCTCGAAGGTGCCTTCGTCGACCACGGCGAGCAGGGTCCGGACCTGGTCCAAGGGGAGATCGTCCATAAGCGGAGCTAAGGATACTTTAGAACCTTTAGCTGTACTCATCCCCGCGCCCTCCCTAGGGTCGAAGCCATGACCAGCAGCATCATCACCGCCCTCCTCGCCGGGTTCGGAACGGGACTCTCCCTCATCGTCGCCATCGGCGCCCAGAACGCCTTCGTCCTGCGCCAGGGCGCACGCCGCCACGCCGTCCTGTCGGTGGTCGCGATCTGCGCCGTCTCGGACGCGGTGCTGATCGCGCTCGGCGTGGCGGGAGTGGGCGCGGTGGTCACCGCGTGGCCGGCGGCGCTGACCGCCGTGGGCCTGGCGGGCGGGGCGTTCCTGCTCGGTTACGGCTTCCTCGCGGCCAGGCGTGCCTGGCGCCCCGACCCGGACGCCGCCCTGACCGCGGGCGGACCGGAGGCCGGCTCGGCCCGCCGCGCGGTCCTGACCTGCCTGGCCATGACGTGGCTGAACCCGCACGTGTATCTGGACACCGTCCTGCTGCTCGGCTCGCTCGCCTCCGACCGCGGCGACCTGCGCTGGGCCTTCGGCACGGGCGCGGCCCTGGCCAGCCTGAGCTGGTTCTCCGCACTCGGCTTCGGCGCCCGGCTGCTGAGCGGCGTCCTCTCCCGCCCGAAGGCCTGGCGGGTGCTGGACGGGCTGGTCGCGGCGACCATGCTGGCGACGGGCGGCCTGCTGCTCGCAGGCGCCCAGGGGTGACGGTGTCGGTACCGGGACCGACGGCGGCGGACATGGTGCGGGCACGGGCCGGGATCGAGGTGGACCTTCCGGCGGCGCTGCGGGGCGTGAGGGCCGGTCTCCTCACCGGGTTCGGGGTCGCCGTGTCTGCGGACTTCGCGTCCTGGATCGAATCGCTCGGCCCCGGTCCTTGCCGTCGAGGCGTCGTCGCATGTGACCGGCCCAGGGCCGTGGCAGTGGTGGAGACGGCTGGTCGGCGCCGCGGGAACGCGGCTACCGTGCACGGATGTCGCACCGGCTCGGGCAGGCCCCCTGAAACCGCTGGACTGCTGCTCGCGGTACCTGCCAGGCTCCACCTTGTGGAGATTCTCGATGTCCTGACCAACCTGGCGAAGACAGGCCGCCTGGGCCCGGTGTTCAGCGGAGCCGACTGGAGCGACGTGACCGCAGCACTCGGCGATCCGTGGGACATCGGAACGATGGGCCGGAACGAGAACTGGCCGCGGCTCTTCGCCTACGGAGACCTTGAAGTGAGTGTCTGCCGCTGCCGCAGGGTTTCCCTCGTCTGCGTCCAGACCTGGCGTGACGTCGTCGAACTCCCTGCGTCGATCGCCGGGGGGACGGGCACCTTCCAGGCAGGGCTCAAACACGCGGACGTCGTTTCCGCGTTGGACAGGGCCGGGTGCCCCTGGGAGCCGTACGCTCCGCTGACCTTCGGCAACCAGTGCTCGCTCACGGCGATCGCGTCAGGGGCGAACTTCACCTTCGAGATCCCCGAGGGCGAGGAACCCATACTGAACGTCGTGGGCCTGCCCGGCGACGGACACGACTGCTCCGCACGGACCGCGGACCAGGACCGCTGACACGAAGCGCCGTCAGAACTCCACGACCGCGATGCCGTCACGGCCGGCTTCGGTCTCCCCCGCAAGCGCGTCCTGCCCCACTCGTAGGACTTCGCCTCCTGATGGCTTCTGAGCCCTTCGCGGTGTCGGCAGACCGGGCTTACGTCGCCATGAAGCGGCCCAGCTCGCGTGACTTCCGCCGAAGGGCGGCCGCCCGAGCCCCGTCAGAGGAATTCGGGGCCGCCGGGACTTGAACATCCTTGAGGCCGACGGCCTCGGCGAGGCCCATTGGCTGCCGTTTCACCTCGATGCCCGCTCGTTCCGCCAGGACCAGCACCGTGGCAGTTCAGGTCTTCTCCCGTCAAAGCGGTGCTCAGGGACGTGACTCCGATGCACGTCCGTCACGTACTTCGGTGTGAAGTCGCCCTTCCCGGTGACGGTCCCGGTGACGTTCTCCCCGGGCGCCGGCTTCACGGTGGCGATCCGGTCCTGGTCCGTCCCGAGTTCGGCCGTGTCCGTCGGTCACCCGGATGCGGACGGATACGGGCCGCTCCCGGGGGAACCGGTGCAGGTACGCACGGACACCGGATGGAGACATGCCATGACGTACGACGGAAGCGCGGCGCCCGCCGCTCTGCTGCCCCTGCTGCGCACGTCCGTGGAGCGGTTGCACGACTCGGCGGCGGCCCTGACGGACGACGACGTGCGGGCCCCCTCGCTGCTGCCCGGCTGGACCCGCGCGCACGTCCTCACGCACATCGCCCGCAGCGCCGACTCGCGCACCCGGTTGCTGACCGCCGCCCGTACGGGCGCGGACCTCGCGCAGTACGACGACGAGGCACAGCGCGAGCGGGAGATCGAGGAGGGCGCCGGGCGGCCGGCCGCCGAGCTGGCAGCGGACCTGCGCGGTGCGCTGGGCGGGTTCCTGACGGCCGCCGCCGAGCACCCGGACGCGGCGTGGGAGGTGCCCGTGCGCTGGCTGGGCGGGAGGGTGCGCCCCGTCCGGGGAGCCGTCGGCAGCCTGCTGCGCGAGGTGGAGGTGCACCACACCGACCTGGGGTGGGGCCACCGGCCCGCGGACTGGCCCCCGTTCTTCGTCGCCCGCGAACTCGCGACCACGATCGCCGGGCTTCGGGAGCGTGACGACGTGCCCGGCATGGTGCTGATCGCCGACGAGGACCGGGTGCTGCGTCCGGTCGGCGACGGGCGCGGGCCGCGGGTGTCGGGGCCGGCGGCGGCTCTCCTGGGCTGGCTGACCGGCCGCGCGGACGGACACGACCTCACCCTCGACCCGCCCGGTCCGCTGCCGGACGTGCCCGCCTGGCGGAGCTGACCGGGCGTCCGGCCGCCGAGCCGCGGTGGGCTCGGCGACCGGGCCGGCGGTCAGGCCAGGGGCGCGGTGGCGGCCTCGGTGATGGGCAGCACGTCCGGCCGGGCCGCCGTCAGGTAGTCGGCGGTGGACAGGCGCAGGGACCGGTCCAGTCGGGCGGCGTTGAAGTACATCTCCTCCTCCCGCAGGAGTTCCGGGTCGACGATCAGCGCGACGTCGGGGTCGAACGAGAAGGGCGGGATGGAGCCGCTGACGGCGCCGGTGAGCGACTCGGCCATGTCCTGCGGCGCGAACATCGCCTTGACGCCCCGGTAGTGCTCCCGGATCGCCTCGATGTCCACCCGCAGGTGGCCGGGCACCACGGCGATGACGTAGCGGCCCTTCTTCTTCGTCACCCCGACCCGCACGACGATGCACTTGGCCGCCTGTTCGATGCGGTTGCCGCGCAAGGCGCTGATCTTCTCGGTGTTCCCTTCCTCGACGTGTTCGAGGACGGAGTATCGAGCGCCGGTGGTGTCGAGCAGATCGATGATCTGTTCGTAGGGGGCGGGTCGGGTGGTGCTGGATTCCACAGGAGGCTCCTTGAGCCGTGGCGCGGGGCCGGCCGGTCAGCCCCACGCCACCGCGCGGGTCAGGGTGTCGTCGGTGAAGCCGAGGAAGAAGCCCAGGGTGGTGCGCGTGGCGCCGCGGACCTCTTCTATCTCGTGGTAGTAGGTGGGATTGATCAGGTACACATCGTAGGTCTGCGGCCGGAAGACGTGCCGCGGGACGCCCTCGACCACCTCGCCGCGGTAACCCAGTTCGGTGGGCACCTTCCACCGCTCGTCCTGCGGCTCCCACGGTTTGGCGTACGTGATCAGCTCCCCGCCGCCGTCGCATTCCTGGAGGCACACCACGCAGCTGAGCTGCCGGACCACCCCGGCCAGGGACAGGCCGGTGCCCTGCGCGTCGCGTGCTATGTGGTCGTTGTGCAGGGGGTTGCGCACGCCGTCGGCGTGCAGCCGGATCACGGCCTCGCCGTAGGCCCTGCCGTCCGGCTCCCGGGCCGGCTGCAGGGACTCCAGGCCGAAGGTGCGCCGCAGCGCCGCGCGCACCCGCGCCGGCAGGTCGAAACCGGCGTCGGCCATCCGCCGGTTGGCTTGTGCGGACTGCTCGAAGTACGGGTCCAGGTCGCCGAGGTGCGCGGCGAGGTAGGGGCCGACGGTGGTGAGGGAGCCGTTGCTGTAGTTCACGGTCGACGCCGATCCCAGCAGGTCGAGGGCGCGTCGGCGCGCCCGGTCGAAGTCGGGCGGCTCCAGCAGACCGCGGAGCCGGATCACGGCGGTCTCCCCCGCGCCGAGACGGCGCAGTGGTTCGGTGCCCAGGTCGGGGCCGTGTGCGACGTCGTAGGTGGTGCGGTCCCAGGTGATCGCCCGCTGCGTCGTCGCTTGCGTCTCATGCTGCACGGTGAGCGCTCCTTGCGTGCCGGGTGGTGAAGGGCAGGTCGGTGATCGTGTTCGGGGTGAGTGCCTCCCACCGGTGTGCGGGGGCGAGGGCGGGGACGACCTCGGAGGCGATGACGTCGGCTTCGGGCAGTTGCAGCCGGCGCATGGTGAAGTAGTCCTGGTAGGGGGCCGTCGGGGGTGTCCAGTGGACGACGTAGGCGCGCCGGGGGTTGATGAGCAGGGAGTTGCCGCTGGTGCCGCCGGGCGGGATGTCGGCCAGCCGGGTCAGGGCGAGTTCGGTGTCCAGTTCGAACCGGCCGTGCGGCAGGAGGTAGTCGAAGTACTCGGCGGAGTCGAAGGCCGACGCGCTCAGGCCCAGACGCCGGTGGACGGTCGGCAGGAAGCCGTTGTGCATGAAGTACCAGGGGCCCGTGTCGTCGAGCCGCTCCAGCGGGTGGGTGAAGCGCGGGCCGGTCTTCTCCGGCAGGGTGGCGTGGCGGACGTGGACGGCGAGCATGTCGGTGCGCACGTCCAGGAGTTCGGCGCTGCGCGGGCTCTCGGCGAGGGCGCGGTGGTCGCGCAGGGCGCCGAGCGTGCCGTCGTCCCTGCGCCACACCGCTCCCCAGCCGTTGGGGTGCACACGGGTCGGCACGTCCTGGAGGGCCGTCACGCCGGTGCTCATGCCAAGGGCGGCGTCCAGGACGGCCGCCGGGTCGAAGCGGCCACGGGCGATGATGAGCCGGCACATGGCATCTCTCCTTTCGCGGGTTCTCTCACGGGCCCTCGCGCCGGCCTCTTCACGGGGCGCTCACGCGGGTGGGGAGGGCGGCGCAGTCGGCGAGCAGGCGCCGGGCGGTGTCCGGGTCCTCGCCCTGGACGACGACCCGTCCCAGGACCGCCGCGTGGCGCTTGCGGTCCGAGGCCAGTACGGCGGCGTGCGCGGGGTCGAGGGAGGCCTCCGGGGGGACGGGGGCGGCGGGCAGCACCGTCACCCGGGCCCCGGCCCGCGCCAGTTCTCCGGCGCGGAGCAGCTGTCCGGGGTGGGTGCAGGCGAGCTGTCCGTAGAAAGGGCCCCCTCGTTCCCGGGGCGCGCGCGGGACGGGGTCCTCGCCGAGGTGGGCGGCGAGCGCCAGGTCGGCCCAGCGGGCTCCGACGGCCCGCTCGACCAGCGCCACCAGGCCGCCGCCGGACAGCCGGTAGCCCATTTCGAGGAAGTACAGGCCTCCGTCGTGGGCGGCGACGGCGTCGAGGTGGAAGGGGCCGTCGCGGTATCCGGTCGCCGTCAGGCCCGTCCGGGCGAGGGCGCACAGCCGGGGGTCTGCGGCGGACGGCGGCAGCATCAGGTGGCCGGCCTCGCGGAAGCCGCGCGGTCCCCGGCCCGGTTCCGATTCCGGTCCTGGTCCTGACGCAGGTGCTGGTGCAGGTCCCGTTTCCGGTTCCAGCAGCACGATCTTCTCGCACACGCTCAGCACGTGTGCCCGTCCGTCGTGGGCGACGCCCTGCACGGAGTACTCCGTACCGCTGACGTACTCCTCGGTCAGGACGCCGGTGAAGGCGCCGCCGCCGTAGTTGGCGGTGTGTGCCAGGAGCCGGCGGGCGCGGCGGTCCTCCCCCTCGTTCTCGACGAGGTGCACGCCCAGTCCGCCCCCTCCGTCCACGGGCTTGACCACGCGCGGGTACGGGACGCCGGCGCCTCGGCCGTCCGTACTGTGGCGGGGCTGGCGGACCTGTGGGGCGAGCGCGGTCAGCAGTGCCCGCTGGCGTGCCTTGTCAGGGGCGCGGAACGGTGGGCGGCCGGGGAGGGCGGGCGGCACGGACAGGGTGGCGGCCGCGTCGAAGGCGGCCGCCGCGTACCGTTCGAAGCCCGCGAGGAGCGCCGCGGGCCGCACGGCCGCGTCCCGCAGGGCGGCGAGCACCTGAGCGGAGTCGTGCGGCTCCCGGACGGCGAGTTCCTCGTCGAAGGGCGCCCGGCCCAGCCGTCCGCGCCAGGCGAGGTAGGCGGGGGTCTCGATCAGCACGGCGGGCAGCCCGCGGGCCGCGGCGGCGTCCCGGTAGGGGTCCAGTCCGTCCCGGGTGGCGCCGAGCTGGACGAGGGCCGGGGCGGAGGCGGTCACGGGATCACCGTCCGGACAGCAGTTCGTGGACGGTCGGCCCGTCCGCGCTGTGCCTGGTGCTGATCAGCTCCTTGTGGGGATCGTCCTCCAGGATGCGGTTGACCAGCGCTCCGCTGCCGGGCCGGTCGTCGGCGTACAGCCGGCGCGCCTGAGGCAGCGTCAGGCCGCTGATCTCCTCCAGGGAGGCGGCCAGTTCGAGGTCGGGGCCGGTGACGGGTTCGTCCGCCGGCGCCGCCAGCAGCGCGCGCAGGGCCGGTTCGGCGGCCGCCAGCTCCGGGTGCTCCGCGCGCAGGAAGGCGGACAGCCGCTGTCCGCGGGCGGTGAACGGGGCGTGCACCAGGCACACCAGGTGCTGAGGGGTGAGGTCGTACGCCTCCGCGGCGAACCGCTCGACCGCGTCCCGTACGGCGGCCCGTGCCGGGGTGCCCGCGTAGCGCTCCGCCATCCGGTCGATGAGCCGCTGCGGGAAGTCCTTGCGCCGCATCAGCCGCAGCGCGAAGGACACGTACTCGTCCATGCCGTCGTCGTAGGAGCGTCCGTAGACGTGCTCGCAGGTCAGGCCGCGCAGATGGGCCATGAGGGCGGGATTGGCGCAGTCGGACTCGGTGAAGCTGAAGGCGAGGTCGTCGAAGCGGAAGCCGAGGAATTCGGTCAGCAGTTCCCAGTGGCTGCCGGAGTCGTAGGGGGTGTCTTCGAAGATGGAGAAGAAGGACAGGTCGGCCGGCACGTCGGCGTGCACCCCCGGGTCTTCGGGGGTCGCCTCGCCGTGGATGGTCCGCGCGTAGGCGCGGCTCACCGTGTCCAGCGCGCCCAGGACGCGGGGGAAACCGGTGCGCCGCCGTGCCCGCGGGTCGTGGCCCACCTGGCGGCCCAGACGGTTGATCCACACGGCGTAGTCGCGCTGCTCCTCCCGCGAGTCCCCGGTGACGATGAGGTCGGCGCCCCGGCCGTGGGCGGCGGCCAGGCCGAAGGAGTTGGCCATGGAGAGGTTGCACGCGTTGCAGAAGGTGGGGCGGGCCTGGGCGGCCGTGCGGTGTCCCGTCATCAGGATGTCGGCACGGTTGCGGGCGGTCACCGCGGGGTCCGCGGGCAGGTCGTGGCGGAACGGGCGTATCCGGCCGCCGTCCAGCAGCAGCAGTTCGCAGGACGGGTCGTCGTACATGCCCAGGGCGCGGTAGGTCCGGTCGATGTTCTCCATCACCGCCCGCGGCATGCCCGCGTGGCGGTTGGTCGCGCTGCGGAGGGTGAACAGGGTTCCGTCGCGCCGGGCCGCGAAGAGCTGGACGGCGCGGACGAACGCGACGGTGTAGCTGCTGTCCTTGCCGCCGCCGTATCCCACCAGGACGGTGCTGTCCCGCACGCCGCCGTGCGGGCGCAGGGCGGCGCCGAGCCGGTCGGCGGCCAGCCGGACGGCCTGCCGGTCCTGCGGGGCGAGGTGGTCGAGCAGTTCGCGCAGGACGTCCGCGTGGCGGTCCTGCAAGGAGGAGGGGGAGGAGGTGGGCGGGGCGGGGCTGGGGTGTCGGGTCATGGCGTCCTCTTCGACGTGGGGGCGGTCACGCGGCGGGGGTGCTGTCGTCCGCTCGGGCGGTGAACACGGCGTAGCGCACCTCGCAGGTACGGCCGCCGTCCTGGTCGCCGAACCAGAGCTGTCCGGGGCCGGGGAGCATTTCGCTGATCTCCAGTGGGCCGTCCTTCGGTGCTTTGGCGGCCATGCGGGTGAGGCAGCCCGCCAGGAGCGGGCTGTCCAGGTCGCAGTACACGGGCTTGGGTTCGCCGGGGCAGCGCACGTACACGTGGCGGGGCAGTTCGAGCCGGTCGCGGAGCTGCTGGAGGCGGGCGAAGGCGTCGGCTTCCTCGTCGACACCGGCCGCGGCGATCTCGGCGGGGTCGACGCGCCACAGTTCGCGCTGGAGCACGACGTCCCCGACGCTGATCCGCGGCAGGTGCGTCCGGCCGGCGCCGCTGACCGCCTTGGTCTCGGTGGTGGTCGGGAATCCGAACGGCGCGAACGGATTGTGCCGCAGCATCGGCCAGGCCAGCGGCGGGACGGTCAGCCGCAGCCGCCGGCCGTCGGGGGCGAGCAGCCGCAGCCGTCCGTCGGCCAGTTCCACGGTCAGCTCGGCCAGCCGCAGCCGGTCGGGCCCCGGGGCGTCGGAGCGGTCGTGCGCCTCGACGTCCGGTCCCGTGGGGGCGATCCTCGGGAACGTCTTGTTCAGGTGGCACTGGGTGACGTCGGCCAGGGTCTCGTCCGGTGCGAGCAGTCGCGCGTAGAGCCCGGCCTCCTCCGACGGGAACGAAGGAAAGGCCTGCTCGACGAAGGGGGCGATGGAGCCGTGGCTGAGGTGGTCGTCCATGGCGTGCAGGTCGCCCACCACCAGGGTCAGTTCGCCGCGTTCCAGGTGCTCGCGGTCGGCGGCGGCGACCATCAGGTCGGGGTTGCACACGGCGGGTTCGTCCAGTCCGTACCGGTCGACGAGGGCCGTGACGCGTGCGCGGTCCACCTGGTGGCGGTGCGCGGTGGTGTCGGCGGGCGGCAGCAGCGCGTCCTCCAGTTCCCCGGCGATGGCGCTCACCCGTGCCTCGCAGTCCCGGTAGCGGTCGGCGAGCCGGTCGAGGTCGGTGACGAACGCGGTCAGGTAGTCGCCGGCGGGGACGCGGGCCGTCGGGCCGAAGCGGTGCCGGAACCAGTCGGCAAGGAGCTCTCGCTCCAGCCGCAGCCGCCAGCGCGGGCGCAGCAGGAACAGGTCGTACAGCAGGGAGAGTTCACCGCTCATGCGGCTGACGAGCGGCTCGCCGAGCACGAGGTCCCCGGCGACCCCGGTGCAGTGTTCGTGGAACAGGCTGTGGTCGCTGTAGAAGCCGCGCTGCGGTCGGTGCGGCGGCAGGCCGGTGATGTCGGTGAACAGCGACTTCAGGTCGCTCAGGGCCTGGGGCCGCCGGTCGGGGGGCGCGCTCTGCAGGGCGGTGACGGCCTGCGCGAGGCGCGCGCAGGCCCGCGGCGCGGGGTGCGGGCTTCCCAGGGCGGCCAGCCGGCCGCGCAGGGACTCCAGGGCGTCCTCGACTCCGTAGGCCAGGTCCGGTTCTCCGGCCACGGCGCCCAGGTCCCGCAGGGTCTCGACGTCCCCTGCGACCTCGCGGGGCGCGCGGCCGGCGTCGGCGGCGAGCCGAGCGACGGTGGTCCGCCCGTCGCACCGGTCGAACAGCTCCAGCAGGGCCGGGGTCAGGTCCTGGGGCGGCGCGGGGTGGACGGTCTCGCGCACCTCGGTGCTCATACGGCGCTGGTCGAGGCGGACGAGGTGCAGCCGGCCGCCTTCCGTGCGGGCGCCGGGGGCGCGGCGGGGCCGGTCGAGCAGCCTCACGTCCTCGTGCGCCTCGCGCAGGGCCTCGGCGACCGCCTCCACCGCCCACCGGGAGAGCACGGTGTGGCGGCGCAGCGGCGTGGGCCGCCAGTGCACGCCGGTGAGCGAGCCGTCCAGCCGGGCCGGGGCGAGCGGGCCGAAGTGGCTGGTCGTGTCGTTCTTGGCGCACACCCGCTGGAGGTAGCGCACCAGCGTGGCCGTGTTGTTGCGGTCCTGTTTGCTCCACGCGCCCCGGGGGTCGGCCCGGTGCAGCCAGCGGACCAGCCGGGCGTGGGCGGAGTCGTTGGACACCAGGAGCATGTCCTGGAGCGAGGGGGTGGTGCGGAAGAGGTCCACGACCCGCTCGGCGCCGCCGAGACAAGCGGCGGCGTACGCCTGGCGGTAGTCGTGATCGGCGTCGTCACGGCGGCGCAGGGCTTCCTCGTAGCGTCGCGCCGTACGGGCGAACGGCTCGGACAGCGGCTCGTCGCGCGGCGGGTAGGGGCGGCCCCGGCGCAGGGCTCGCAGCAGTGAGCGGTCGGCGTTGTTCGTCGCTTCCCCGCGCACGGCCTCGGCCTGCCGGGCGAAGGCGTCCAGGTCTTCCTGGGCGGCCAGCCGCAGGCGGGCCAGGCGCAGGCACTCCGGGTCGCTCAGCGCGTGGAGCCGGGCGAAGGGGTAGCCGGCCATGCGCAGGACGGCCGCGGACGCCGGCTGCCAGGGCAGGGCGGGCCGGTGGGGCGACGGGGTGGCGACGGGATCGGGGGACAGTGCGGTCATGGCGCTCCTCGGAGCCGCTGGTGGAAGGGGGAACCGGAGGTCAGCACGCCGCCTTTCGTTCCTTGGTCCGCTCGTCCGTCCACGCCACCCGCCGGGGGTCGCGCTCGGCGCGCCGGGACAGGGCTCCCACCGGGGCGGTGCTCAGCAGGAACAGCGCCCCGAGCACCAGCCAGCCGGCCTCCCGCGCTCCGCTGACCAGGGCGGTGACCAACGCGGGGCCCAGCGCCGTCGCGCCCGACTCGGTGCTGGCGGTGAGGCCCTGGTACTGGCCCTCGGCCTCCTTGACCATGAAGCCGAGGGACAGGCCCCAGCGGGAGGAGACGTAGAACAGCTCGCCGACGACGTGCGCGCCCATCCCGAGGACGATGACCAGGGTGGCCAGCAGCGGGTTGCCCGCCCAGGCCGCCGCGGCGAAGATCAGACAGCAGCAGCCGAGGGCGAGGGCGGAGACGCGGTTGGAGCGCACGGAGCGGGGGACGTCCACCGCCTGCCGGGTGACGCGCACCTGGAACAGGGCGATGGCCAGGGAGCTGACCGCGACCGCCAGGCCGGCCGTCCACAGCGGCGCCTCGGTGCCCTCCGCGATCCACAGCGGCAGACCGCTGGAGAGCAGCGGCCAGCAGAGCGACAGGAGTGCGGTGGTGCTCATCAGCCCCACGTACGGCAGGTCGCGCAGGACCGCCGTGCTCTTGTGCTGCCGTTCGGCCGGGGTCGCCGGGACGTGCGGCAGGGCCAGGGTCAGCACCGCGGTGACGGCGAAGGTGACGGCGTTGACCAGGATGGACGCCACGAAGACGGAGCGTCCGCCGTTGGCCAGGACCAGCATGGCGGCGCCGGCGCCCGCGGCGTAGGCGATGTGCTGCACGACCCTGCCCTGTGCCAGGACGCGGAGGCTGTTCTCCTTGTCCATGAGCTGGTAGACGAGGCTGACCCGGACGCCGACGCCCGAACTCTGCACGGCGGAGTAGCAGCAGGAGACGATGAGCAGCGACCAGAAGTCGTCCACGAAGATGTAGGCGGCGGAGGCCGCGCCGCGCAGCAGGACGATCAGGAAGAGGACTTCGCGCGGCCCGCGGCGGTCGGCCGCGGTGCCGACGGGTATCGCCGCGAGGAAGCCCGCCACTCCCCCGATGCCGATGGCCAGGCCCATGCTCTCGGCGGGGATGTGCTGGATGCGGGTGAAGTAGATGGCCCAGATGCTGAACCACAGGCCGTCGCCGAAGCCGTTGACCGCCTGACCGCCGAGTAAGAGGGGTACGGTGGCGCGCTTGTTCATCCGGGCGCGTTCCTTCTTCGTACCATCGGGGCCGGCGGTCATGCGGCCACGGCGACGTTCTGCGCGGCCCCGTGCCGTTCCACGCTGATCACGCCGTCCTGGCCGTCGGCGAAGTAGCGCGCCAGGCAGCCCGCCGGCGCGCCTCCGATGACGACCGGTCCCAGCACGGGCGCCACCTGCGTGGTGTACACCTCGCCGTCCGCGCCCTGCGTGGTCATCGGCCGGCGCACGGATTCCACCCGTTGCTGCGCGACGCAGTCCTGGCGCTCGACGGCCCGGCGCACCTCGGCGCGCCAGGTCGCCCGGTCGGTGTCCCGGCCCATGGTGACCTGCTCGCCCTTCATGCCGGTGGCGCCCTTGAGGAGGAACTCCTCCTGCCGCTCCAGCAGCAGGTCCTCCAGCGGCCACCGGCGGCCCCGGTACACGACTTCGCGGTCGCCGGTCACGCGGGTCCACGGCACGTAGCGGTTCACCAGCCGCTGTTCCCCGGGGGTCATAGAGGGGTGTCCCTCGGACGCGATGCCGAGGAGCTTCTTGTTGAAGAGCAGCGAGGAGGTCTCCGAGGAGACCAACTGGCAGCCGGCCTCGATGACTTCGCCCACCGGCGTCCAGTCCACGCCCAGCTCGGTCCACTCCTGGACGGTGAAGTGGCGCAGTCCCACCGGGTAGCGCAGTTCTCCGGTGGGGCTCAGCACGCCCTTCACCAGGTCCTCGGGTTCGAAGAAGGCGGCGTCGAATCCGCGCGAGCGCAGGTAGTCCACCTCGACGTCGAAGTAGCGGGTGCTGCTGACGCCGCGCACGAGGTCGGCGACGCTTCCCTGGAGGACGACCGCGCGGGCGGTGTTCTCGCGGGCGCACATCGCCTCGAACATGTCGGCGCGGGCCTGGAAGGGACGGTGGGCGAAGAGCGACCGGTCGGCGTAGACGTCGTCGATCCAGGCGTCCGCGAGGAGCTGCGTCTGCACCACCGCGCCGACGCCGCCCCCGGCGTTGTACTCGATGAGCTGGATCCCGTCGGGGGTGACGAAGGCGTCCGGCCGGGCGATGGCGGCGGCGTAGCGCCACTCCCAGGCCTCGTCGGAGGTGAACAGGGGGCATTCGGCGGGATCGACGCCCAGCGCGGCGAGCCGTTCGGCGCGGTCCCCGCCGAGCCCGTGGGCCACCTTCACCAGCACCTGGAGCACCTGGGCGGCGGCGGTGTGCAGCTCCTCGTAGACGGGGCGGGGCAGCAGCACCGGGTGGAGGGGGACCGCCCCGGGTGGGAAGGGCACGTCGCGCATGCCGTACAGCAGGCGTTCGCGCACCTGCTGGGCGGACGGGGCCGCCAGTCCGGTTCCGGGGAGCTCGCAGGACGTCGCTGACATGGTTCTCCTTGTTCTCGCGCGCGGGGTGATCAGGCGGTGGCGTCCTGGGGCGGTCGCCGTCCCCAGGCCTGGAAGAGCAGGGGGTGGACGACGACGGTGTCCGGTTCGAGGACGTGGGCGCGCACCCGGCCGATGCAGTCGTCCAGCTCGCCGGCGGTGATCAGGCCCCGGTCGACCAGGGCGTCCCGGCACAGTTCGGCCCGGTCGGCCAGGAGGGTCTGGTAGGGGTGGTCCGGCTGGAAGGCCCGGGCGAAGACGTCGACGCGCACGTCGAGGAGGCCGGCGTCGCGCAGCAGGCGGGGCAGCCTGCGGCCGAGCCGTACGTCCATGCCGTTGCGCCGCCACAGCTCCGCGACGACGCCGACCAGCCGGTCCCAGGCGGGGTGGGGCGGGTCGCAGACCCGGGTGACCCAGTCCACGTCCTGCACGGCGAGCGTGCCGCCGGGCCGGGTCAGGGCGGTCATCTCGGCGAGCACGGCGTCGCTGTGGGGGACGTTCATCAGCACCAGGCGGGTGTGGACGAAGTCGAAGCTGCCGGGCTCCTCGCCGCTCACGGCCGCGTCCCCGTGGACCAGGCGGACGTTGTCCAGGCCCCGGGCGGCGACCTCCTCCCGGGCCCTCTCCACCATCGAGGCCTGGACGTCCAGTCCGACGACCTCGCCCCCGGGGCCGACCCGGTCGGCGAGCAGGTCCATGATGCCCAGCGGTCCGCAGCCGACGTCGAGGGCGCGCTCGCCCGGCCCGGGGCCGCACCGCTCGAGGAGCCGTTCGGCCTCCGGGCGGAACAGCTCGCCCTGGAAGAGCATCCGGTCCAGTTCGGAGGCGGCGGCGCCCATCAGGTACTGGTCGGCCACGGTCATGGGGCAACTCCTTGGAGTGAAGGCGTCGTGCGGGGGTCGCTCGGCGGGGACGGGGGCAGGGCGCGCAGCCGGGTCCGCAGCCGGAGCACCGCCTCGCGCAGCGGCGCCAGCCGGTCCGGGGCCCACTCCTCGGGTACGTCCGGCCAGTGCGGGCGCAGCGCGGACAGCGCGGTCGGGGTGAGCCGGACGGCGCCGCCGGCCCCGGCGGCCGCCCCGTCGAGCCGACCGGCTTCGGTGTTCCACCGCACCGCTTCGTCGCGGGACAGGCCGGGCGGCAGCCGCAGGGCGACGCGCCGGTGCGTGACGGTCACGGGGTAGCCGCCGGGCAGTCCGGCGGGGCCGGGCAGGTGCCCGGTGTGGTCGGGACCCGCGCCCGCGAGGGCGACGAGGGGGGCGGCGGCGGCCAGCGCCCCCACCTCGTTGAGGTGGCTCCGGGTACGCCGGCGGACCGCGGTCAGTTCGCCGGTCAGGTCGGCGGGGGTCCCGTCCAGCCAGGCCCGCGCGTCGAGGCCGGGCGCGTCGGGGGTGTGCAGGTGGGCGTGGTGGGCCAGCAGGTGCAGACGCCGGGGGTCGGTGACGCCGGTCCGGGCGGCCAGCGCGGCGGCCAGGGTGGCGACGTTGCCCAGCCCGCAGACCACCGGTGCGCCGAGGGCGGTGAGGAGCGGGTTGACGGCGTCGGGGAAGCAGGCGTTGACGAGCAGGGCGTCCGGCGCGGCCCGTTCGGCCGCCCGGGCGTAGCGCAGGACGTGTCCGGTCTGCAGGGGCAGCGTCAGGGCGAACCCGGTCCGGGACACCAGGTCCGTCCAGGCCGAGGGGGCGGTGCGGCTCTCCGCGGGGCTGTGTTCGGAGGTGCAGACCACCAGGACGTCGGGGCGGACGGAGGCCAGCAGGCGCTCCGGCCCGTCCGGATCGCCGGGGTCGGCCCCGTGTCCCCGGCAGGTGGGGGGAGCGCCGCTCAGCGCCGCGTGGTCGCGGGCCAGCTCGGCCAGTTCGCCCGCCCGGCCCGCGTCGGAGCCGAGGACGAACAGGTCGAGGGGTTCCCGGTGCCGGGCCAGGGCGCGCAGCAGGGTTCCGGCGAAGGCGCCGGTCCCGGCGATCGCGATGCGCGGCGGGCTCATCGGCCGCCTCCGAGGAAGGCGTCGAGGTCGAGGAGGCGCGGCTCGGGCAGCCCGGGGCAGCGGGCGCTGAGGTCCAGCCGCGGCGGACGCAGGGCGTCGGTGAAGTAGGTGGGCGTCATGCGCGGGCCGTCCGGTCCCGTGGTCCAGCTCAGCAGCGGGTTGGCCACCAGCAGGTCGCGGACCCGGGGGGTGTCGTTGCGTACGTACAGGCGTATCCGCTTGCGGGAGAAGTGGTTGGGCGGCAGCTGGACGCGGGGGGCGAACTTGCGCTTCCACTGGAAGATGCCCTTGCTGAGGAACGCCTCGGTGCCGAAGAAGTCCACGTGCGGTACGTGCCGTTCGCAGGCCCACCGCAGCAGCAGGTGGTACACCGCTTTGAACGCGCCGTCCGCGTAGTGCTGTTCGTCGCCGTCCAGGACGCCGAGGAGCCGGGTGGTGAGCGTGCGGCGGTCCGGCGACCAGTGGCACAGCACACCGGCCACCCGCCGTCCGCCGCAGGTCACGAACAGCAGCGTGCCCCGCGGCAGGATGGCGTGCCGCGCCACGGACAGGCTCTCGGTGCGGCTGCGGTCGCCGTGGCGGCGCCGCATGGTCGGCCGGTGCATGCGCCGGTAGAAGAAGTCGAGGGCCGCCGGGGAGGGGTCCTCCTGGAGTTCCCAGCCGTGCCGGCGCTGGTTGCGGTTGAACTCCCACCGCTCGCGCCGGGAGATCTGCCGTTGGAGCTCCTCCTGGGACGGGGGGACGTCGACCACCAGGTGCACCCGGAAGGGCGCGGTGAGCGCGGTGGTGTCGGGCAGCCGGTCCATCCGCGCGGCGTCGGCCCCCACGACCACGAGGTCGGCCGGCGGCCACCGGCCCTCGGCGAGGTGCCGCCAGCCGACGCGGGCCGTCTGACGTCGCGTCACGGGCGCTCCCAGCCGGGCGCGTTGGTGTTCGAGGAGTTGCAGGATGTTGGCCTCCCCCTGGGGGAGGCCGACGTAGGCGATGACGGGTTCGCCGGGCGGGCCGTACGAGACGGTGGCCCGGACGCTGCGGGGCGCGGTGTCGGCCAGCCGGCGGGCCGCCCGCCAGCCGGCGTCCGGGCTGTTGTTCCAGGCGTACGCCGCCCGGGAGCGCAGCGGTGAGGTGCGGCGGGCGGGGCCGTCGGGCGGGGCCGGGGCGGCCGGGACGACGGTCCGGGCGGGTGGGAAGAGAGCAGGCAAGGGGGTCCCCTGACGGAAGAAGACGGACTCCGGCGCGGGCTGCCGGAGGTCAGGCGGCCGCCGCCCGCACCAGTGCGCGCAGGTCGTCGAGGGAGTCGACGGGCCGGAGGTGTTCGTCGCGCACGGGCCGGAAGTCGCCGCTGTGGTAGGAGCCCGAGGCGTGCACCAGGACCTCGGGGTCGGTGAGCAGCCCCCGGTCGATGGCGTTGAGCACGCCGGTGAGCGCCATGACGAGCGACCACTCCCGCAGTCGGCGCGGGTCGCTCGGCAGGACGACGCCGTGCGGGGCGAGCAGTTCGCGGATCGCGGGATAGCGCTCGGTGCACTCGACGAGCGACACGACGATGCCGCCGCCGCCCTGCCGGCGGATGATCTCGTTCATCCGCGGGGAAGTGGCCGGGGTGTGGGTGTAGAAGGTGGGGTCGAGCTGTTCGTCGGCCGCGTGGGCGGCGAACGGGAAGCGGGGGTCCTCGTCCTGGACGAGGAGACCGTCGCGGGCCTCCCACTCGGGCCGGTGGTCGAAGCTGCCGTGGTGGAGGCTGGCCACCATGTCGGGCGTGCCGAGGTGCTGGACCAGGAAGTAGCCGGCGCCTTCGGCGGGCCACTGGCGGCCGGTGTGCCACTGCTGGCCGTGGAAGTGGCCGAGCAGCCCGAAGGCGCTGGACACCGCGTGGGCGTGGACGCGCGGTCCCCGCGGGAGGTTGTCGCGCTCGAAGAGGGCGCGTACGGCGTCGGCGACCATGTAGTTGCCCAGGTCCATGGTGTGCCACAGCCGGACCCCGTGGGCGGCGAAGACGGCGTCGGCCTCCGCGTCCACCACGGCCCGCGCGAGCTCCTTGACCTGCGCGGAGCCTCCGCCGTGCGAGACGGCCACCGGATGGGCGCGGCGCCGTGCCGCGTCCCGCGTGAGCGGTGAGTCCCACAGCTTGGCGGCGGAGACGGACGGCAGCACGCAGACGATGCGCAGCTCCCGCTCGGTCGCCAGGCCCGTCTCGTGGGCGCGCAGCACGGCGTCGCGCAGTGCCGTGGCCTTGTTCGCGCTGGACGGCGTGACGATCACGATCGGTTCGCCGGTGCGGCGGATGTGGGCGACGGCCCGGGCCACGATCACCAGGGAGGCGAACGTCTTGGTGGTGCGGGTCCGCGGGTTGTGCATCAGGTTGAGCAGACCCAGGCGGGTGCCGGCCCGCTCCCCGAGGTGGTGCGCGCTCATGGTGGAGGGCGCGAAGAACTTCTCCAGCGACGGGCTCGGCTCGGGCAGTTCCCAGCGGGGCGAGAATCCCGCGGGGGCCTCGGCCGCTTCCCCGGCCGCGGCCAGGATCTGCCGCAGCTCCCGGTCGTAGTGGGTCAGGGCGGCGGGGCACACGACGCTCTCCGGGGAGGCGGCGGGGCGGTCGGAGGCGGCGGGCGCGGCGGGGGGCGCCGTGTCGCGGGTGACCGGTCCGGGTGTCGTGGTCGTCATCGGGCGGCCCCCTGGAGCACGTCGCCGCGGGTGAGTTCCGCGACGGGGGTCTCGGCGGGGTCGTGGCCGACGGTCACGGGCCGGTTGCTCCGGTCCACGAAGACGACGTGGGGCTTGTTGTCCCTGGCCTCCTGCTCGGCCACCGTGCGGTATCCGATGATGATGACCAGGTCGCCCGGGGAGATCAGCCGGGCGGCCGCGCCGTTGATCCCGATGACCCCGCTGTCGGCCTCGCCCTCGATGACGTAGGTGGTGAGCCGGTTGCCGTTGTCGATGTCGACGATGTCGACCTGCTCGCCGGGCAGCAGGTCGGCCGCCTCCATCAGCGTGCGGTCGATGGTCACCGAGCCGACGTAGTGCAGGTCCGCCTGGGTGACCGTGGCGCGGTGGATCTTGCTGTGCAGCATGGTCCGGTACATGGGTGCCCTTCCGGGGTGTCAGCCGGCTATCTGGATGCGGCGCAGGTGGCGGTTGCGGTCGCTGAAGGCGTTGCGCGCGTGCAGGAGCCGCCAGTTGTCCCACACCAACATGTCCCGTTCGCGGTAGTCCACGGCGACGTGGTCGCGCTCGAAGCTCTTGTGCCAGCGGTCCTGCAGCTCCGCGACCGGGTCGTCGTCGTCCCGGACGAGGTTGTTGCAGCTGAACCGGACGATCAGCCCCTCGGGGTGCTCCTCCAGAACGGGGTGGCGGGTGTGCAGGTCGAGGCCGAGCCGCTGCACGCCCTCGGTGGTCTTCCACTCGTAGTCCGTGTCCAGCAGCCGCTGCCTCTCCTGCTGCGACAGCGATTCCACCAGGGGGCGCGTGTCCATGAGGGTGGTCTCGCCGCCGGGTCCCTCGGCCGGGGAGACGCACCACAGGGCGATGTAGCGGGGCGGGGTGACGGCGAAGTCGTACCCCTCGGAGTGCGGTGTGAGGGGACGGGTGTTGCCCGCGTGGTAGACGTCGTCCATGCCCGGCTCGGGGCGTACGTCGCCCACCACGGCGCCCGTGTAGTTGGGCACGAAGTCGCCCAGGCTCCGGCACAGGCGCACCGGGTCGAACTCCTCGGTCACGTTGCACAGCAGCACGTAACCGTGTTCCTCCATGAGCTGGTGGAAGGTTCTCATCAGCAGCTCCTCCTGGAGCGGCTGCCGGTTGAAGTCGAGCTGGGACAGGATGCTGACGGGGGAATGAGCCACGTACTCCTCCGTGGACGTGCGAGTGCTGGTCACTCGGCGGACGGATGTCTGCCGCGGCGGCTGCCGTGCCGCGGGTGGATGTCGTACGGCGCCGTGTCCCGCACGGCGCTTGCCGCGAAGGCACATCGCGGCGACCGGTTCGTCGGGTCCGACAGAGCGCGCGACGCGTCTGCCGCATCCGGGGCGGGGGCGCCCGGCCGGTCCTCGGCGCGAGCGTCGTTCACTCCCGGGCGGCGGGGTGGAGGCTGTGCGTCCCTCCCGCCGACCGGATCGGAACACTGCCACAAGCCTCTTCCGGACGGTCCCCCTGTGGCCTGTAACTGCTTTCGCTAACGGGCCAGTTCACGCCGAATATGCCAGCGGGAACCCCTCTCCCCCGGGTCGCCGGAACCCCTGGTCAGCCCTGCCCGCGATCCGTGCCGGGCGCACGGGACGCGCCACCTAGGTCGGCTGAAACCCTCCCCGTCCCCTCCGGGGGCACCAGGATCTCCGGCACCGCCCTCCGCCCCGAACATCCCTATGCCGCATACGTCCCTCACAAGCGGAATGCTCCGTACAGCGGGGAACCGGTCGCACGGGGGCGCCGCCGGATGCGGGGCTGTGGCCTGAATCGGGAAGGTTTCGCGCGCCCGGAAGTGCCGGGCAGGGCTTTGGACGAGCGTGTGGAGGGGGTGGGGGCGTGCTGGGGGTGCCGAGGGGATGTTGAGGGGCGCTGAGGGGCGCTTTGAAGGGCGGTCGATCCCGCAGCAGCGGAGCCGGGCGACGGTCCGTTCGGCAACCCGCCGATGGGCGCCGAGGCGGAGCCGTGGGAGCGCCGTGCCGGGTGATCGTCGGTTCGACGCCCCGGGCCCGCCGTCCCCGTGACTACGGGCGCGCCTCCGCGTCCTTCGGCTCCTCCTCCGCCGCCTCCGTCCCGCCGCTCGGGAAGCGCCACGTACCCGGGACCGAAGAGGAAGAAGACGAAACTCAGGGCGAGCAGCCCGGACAGCGCGGGCATGCGCCGGATCACCGCGAAGCCGTCCGTGCGGGAAGCCTGGTCCTCGTCCGGCTCGGGGACGCCGTCCTGGGGGACGCCGAGGAGGAAGGTGACCGCGAGGACGAGGAAGGTCGTCGCGTCCACGGCCGGCACTGTCGCCGGTCCCCCGAAGACGATGAGGAGTGTGGCCGGCGGCGGCCCCACCACCGTGGCCATCGATCCCACGCCGGACAGCACGGCGTTCCCCGCCCGACCACCTGTCGGCTCTCCTGGGCGAGACCGGCGGGACGTGGACCCGATACGCCGCAGGCGATCGCCTATGGTCACCATCCGGCTGGACGGCGCGGCGAACCGGCGGTGGCCGAATCGGCGGGCCGACCCGTACCAAGACCGTGGAAGCGGCCCTGCTTCCCATCCTCCGGAGCCTCTGGGGGATCCTTGCCCCCGTGCTTACAGTGCAGATGAACGATGCGGCGGCGGCCCTCCTCGGCGCATGGAACAGGACTCGCACCGGCACAGCCACCGCAGGGACTGACAGCCGGCCTCCGCGACCTCACGGCCAACGGCATCGCTCTCCACGGAGACGCCGTGGTACTGACCGATACCGCCCGTCGCCTGCGCGACACCGGCCCCGGAGCCTTCATCGACCTCACCGCGTGGGAGTGCAGCGTGAACAGCTTCCACCTGGAGGATTTCGTGCCCGTGACAGTCGAGATCCTGGATGATGGCGAGCCCGTCATCGCCGAGGCCGATCAAAGGCTGTTGCTGGCCCAGGTGCTCGCGCCGGCCTTGCACGTCTGCCGTCTCGGCCGTTCGGTCGAACCTCCACTCCGGATCCGATGCACCGTCAGTACGGGTACCACCCAGGGGACCTTCCGCTTTCATCGCATCCGCGCCGGCCGGCCGGCGAGAGCACCATCCGGACCTGGACGGATACACACTGGAGAAGGTGATCGTCGTCGACACGGGCCCGCCGGTCTCCTGATCCGACAGAAGCTCCCCGTCCTTCAGCCGCATCCGTCCAGCACCACGAACAGTCACCGTCAAGCTTCGTAGGGCCGCCCGTTCACGGCAGTCGGATACGCGAGCCCACCCGTATCGACCCCCGGTCGCTGCCGCTCCCGTGGGCGGAGAGAAGGTCAGGTCATGGTGTCCAGGATCTCCTCGACCACCTCCGGAGCGGTGTCGGGGTGCAGCAAGGCGAATCGGGCGACGGTCTCGCCCTGCCAGCCGGTCGGGGCGATGAACGCGGTCCGGTCGGCGAGGAGGCGGGCCGACCATTCCGCGTAGTCCTCGGCGGTCCAGCCGACGCGGCGGAAGAGCACGGCGGAGAGCTCGGGTTCGCGGACGAGTTCGAGGCACGGGGTGTTCCGGATGAGTGCGGCGGTGTCGCGCGCCAGGGCGAGGGCCTTCTCCACGGCCTCTGTGCAGGCGCGCGTGCCGTGGACGGCGAGGGAGAACTACAGGGGGAGGCGCGGCCCGCCCGGGTCGGTGCTCGGCCGCCGGACGCGGAAGTGCGGCAGCCCGCCGGAACCGAGCGGTGCGGTCTCCCCCGGCAACGGCCTCAGCCGGTGCGCGTCTCCTCGACCGTGCAGGTGGCGGTGCCCGCGGGGCACCAGTGGGTGAACCGCGGCTCGCGCGGCGACCGCCCACCGGAGTCCGACAAGGACGACCACAAGCAGCGGCGTGCGGTCGGGTGCGGGATCGACCGCCGCGAGCGCCACCGGGCTGTCACTACTCACTACTCGTTACGACGGACTCGCGGCCCGCCACGAGGCGACCGTGCTGGTCGCAGCCGTCCACGCGTGGCTGTGACCAGCACGGTGGCCACACTCCTCAGTGGACGCAGAACTCGTTGCCGGCCGGGTCCTGCAGCACGGTCCAGGTGAGACCCGGAATGCTGTGCTCGCCGACGACGCTCGCCCCCAGAGCGACCAATCGCTCCACCTCGCCCGCCGGGGCCGTGCCGGGTGCGGCGGCGAAGTCGACGTGTACGCGGTTCTTGCCCCGCCGCTCTTCGGCCACGCGCTGGAAACCCAGCGCCAGAGGCTGCGCACTGACGATGACGAAGTCGCCGTGGTCCTGGGCGATCTCGCCTCCCAACGCGGTGGCCCACCACTGGGCCAGCTCCCGTGGTTCCGCACAATCCACCGTGACCATCACTGCTGTCAGATTCATGATCGTCACCCTAACCGCGCCCACTGACAATCATCGGCGCCGGCCGTTCGCAGACCGGCGGCCACCGACCGTCGACACGCTTTCGACGCACTCGGGCGGCTGTGAGCAGCGTCCTGCGGCACCTGACGGCCCCCCGCAGACGCGCGGAAACACTGCCGGGCCGTTCAAAGCCCCCAAGGACTGGCCCGGCCCTTCACGATCTCCGCCCGGCCCTGACGGCACACCTGCCGGCCGCGTCAGGTCAGGACCATCCACCGTCGGCCGTCGAGGAGTTCTCGCGCCGCGTCGAGGTGGCCGGCATGGCAGGCGGTCTCGGTGATGACGTGCAGCAAGACGTCCCGAAGGGTGTGCAGGTGCGGCTCGCCGAAGAGGTGGTGCGGCCACCAGGCCGGTGGAGCGTCCGCAGCGGTGGCGCTGATGACGGCGTCCGCGAGGCCGGCCTCCGTGCGGTACCGGTCGAGGACCTCGGCAGCACGGGCCGGCGCAGGGCATCCGGGTCGAGGCCGTCGAGTACGCCGAGAACGTGGCGGCGCTGTCCGTGCAGGAACGACAGGAGGGTCCGGACCTCGGGGCCCGGCGACGCGGTCACTCGGCGATTTCCCAGATGTGGCCGCCGGGATCACGGAAGCTGGCGGTCCGTATGCCCCAGGGCCGGTCCACGGGGCCGTTGAGCAGGGTGACACCGCGGGCGGCCAGCTCCTTGCACATCGCGTCCACATCGTCCACCGGCAGGGTGAGTTGGAGGCGGGATCCGGCGTCGGCCGGGGCAACGCGAGCGGGTGCGACGAGCTCGGGTGCCGCGGTGGTCTTCAGCAGGTTGATGACGGTGTTGCCGAATTCGAAGACGGCCGAGTTGTCGTTCTCGAAGGCCACCGGCAGTCTGAAGACCTCCCGGTAGAACCGCTTTGTGGCGTCCAGGTCCTCGACGAAGAGGGTGATCGCGCTGATGCCTGTGGGCCATGAGGAGGTGCCGACTGTGTCTGTCACAACTACAGAGGATCTACGAGCGGGTGAGCCACGTACAGGGGTCGGATCGAGCGCTCCCCTCGCGACGGCAACGGCGCTGCCCGGCGAGTGCGAGGTTGCGCAGACGAGCGGTGCCGAGTACGGCCTCGTGAACGCCATCGCCCTCCAGTCCGCGGTCACGCAGGATCCTCCGCGTCTCCATACGGGCGAAGACGTGCTCGACGCGGGCTCCGACCTGCTTGGGGCCTCGGCATGGCGGCCGTCAGTGGGAGCACGGCCCGGCCGCCTCTAGTTTTCCCCAGGTCAGCGCACTCGTCCGCGCGGCTTCAGCGGAGTGGTGGGCAGGGCCGGGGCGGGCAGGCGGACGCCGTCGTAGCCGTGCACCTCGCCGAATCGCAGGCCCTTCTCCCAGTCGTTCCGCGCCTGCACGATCTCGTCACCGGACCGGGCGACGAAGTTC